>JAFGLF010000082.1 GCA_016928195.1 Elusimicrobiota bacterium | reverse complement strand
GATATTTTTAAACCCGGATGTTTCTATTAAGAAATCATATAAATCCCGGGGCTTGATGCCAAATTTTGACTCCTCTCCTGAAATATTGACCTCTATCAATACTTTTTGTTTTTTATTTAGTTTTGCCGCTTCAATATTTACTTTATCCAATGTACTTATCTTATCTATTGAATGTATGAATTCCACCAGAGGAACCACCGTTTTTATTTTCCTGCTCTGAAGATGCCCTATAAAATGCCACACTGAATCTCCTTCAGTAACATTATATTTTTCCATAAGCTCGTCAGCTCTGTTTTCACCAAAATTATTGATTCCAAGTTCATAAATTAACTTTACCTGCTGGCTGGAAGCATATTTTGTAGCAACTATAATTGTTATGTCTGAGGCACTCCTGCCAATTTTTCTACAGGTTTTTTCTATTTCTTCTCTTAGATTATTAATATTTATCTCTAATCTTTTTCCTTCTTTTGTCCCTGTTATTTTTCCCTCTACTGACTGGCTATCTAAATTTTTCATATTTTATACCCTTATAAAATAACTGCTACTGCAGCCTGCCTTCCAGTTATTTTACTTCTCCTGTATGAATAAAAACTGTTGTTGCAATAAGTACACTCACCACAAACAGAAATATTTTTCTCATTTATGCCTGCTTCCCGGAGTTGCATATAATTAATCCCGGCCAGGTCTAAAAAAATTTTATTATCATTAACTGAAAAAAAATCCCCGTATCCAAACATTTCTATAAATTTCTCAAGAATTAATTTATCAACGCTATAGCAGCACTTTCGTATGCTCGGTCCAAAAACTGCAATAATGTCATCTACCTTACTCTTAAATTCTTTTTTCATATATAAAACTGTTTTAGTTGTTATTTTTTTTAAAGTTCCTTTCCATCCCGCGTGTACAGCTGCAACTACCCTTTTTTCTATATCTGCTATCAGTATTAAATTACAGTCCGCTCCCATCACCATCACCGGGGTATTTTTTAGATTTGTTATAAGGCAATCTACTTCTCCCGTAATATTATCAAAATTTAATTTTATATAATCATTAATATTCAATATGCTGTTTCCGTGAACCTGTTTTGCTGAATATATTCTACTCGCATTATTAATACCAAGCTTTTCCAGTATTATTGCCCTATTTTTTTCAACATTTGTTTTACTGTCATCTGTGTAATAATCTACATTTAAAGATTCAAATCTGCCTTTACTGCATCCGCCGTACCTGTTTGTCAGGCAAAAGATAATCCCATGCTCTTTTTTTAAATATGGAGATAAATATAATGTAAGACCTTCAAGTAACGCCTTTTCTATTATAGCCATTTTAAATAAATATTTTATTCTTTATTTTTTCTTAAAAATGTAGGTATATCAAGATAGTCATCTTCTTCAAGAGAGCTGAAATCATTTTCTGCTATTTTTTTAAAATCTTTCTTACTCTTTTTTTCAGCAAGTACGTCTTTTTCAAATTCAAATAGTTTTTTTTCTATTTCTATTTTTCTACTCTTCTCATCATCTGTTTTTATTTTCTCGTCAGCTTTTACTTTATCATCTGTTTTTATTTTAGTTGTTTTACGCTGTTCAAATCCTGTGGCAATAATGGTAACTTTTACATTTTCATTCATGCTTTCATCAATAACAGCTCCAAAGATAATATTTGCATTCGGACCGGATGCGTTTCGTATAATCTCAGCTGCCTGGTTTACTTCAAATAACTTTAAGTCGGGCCCGCCGGATATATTTAAAAGGATCCCGCTTGCACCTTCTATTGAAGTTTCTATAAGAGGACTTGCAATTGCATTCTGCGCAGCTTTAATGGCTCTGCTTTCACCAGATGCTGTGCCATCTCCCAGGATTGCGTTCCCCGCGTTTTTTATAATTGATTTCACATCAGCAAAATCCAGGTTTATAAGTCCTGGCAGAGTAATTAAATCAGTAACTCCTCTAACGCCTGCCTTAAGAACATTATCAGCTAATTTAAAAGCATTAAGTAACGTAGTATTATCATCGGCGATTTCCAGCAGCCTGTCATTTGGTATGACGATAAGAGTATCAACTTTATCTTTAAGGTTTTCAATGCCCTCCTCAGCCTGATACATTCTTTTTTTACCTTCAAAAGTGAACGGCTTTGTAACTACAGCTATTGTCAGGCAGCCTGCTTCTCTTGCGAGGCCTGCGATTACAGGAGCAGCTCCGGTCCCGGTTCCTCCACCTTCTCCTACCGTTAAAAATATCATATCTGCATCTTTTACAACTTCTTTTATAGATTCTATGGATTTCTCTGCAGCAACTCTTCCAATTTCCGGATTTGAACCTGCACCCAATCCTGTTTCACCGATTAATACCTTTCTATCAGCCACTGACATCATTAGAACCTGGGCATCTGTATTTATTGCTACAAATTCACACCCGCTCAAATTATCCTCCATCATTCTATTTACGGCATTACTTCCACCGCCCCCTACGCCTATGACTCTTATAACCGCATAATAACTTTTATTAAAATCTAAACCCAAAATAATCACCTGCTTTCATTCTTTAAAATTTTTATAATAAATTCTCTGAATCTCATCATAAAACCGGCTTTTTCTTTCTTTTCTCCAATCTGGTCCATGCTTAGATAATTTTCCAGTTGATAAGCATATTTTAATAAACCTACCCCCGTAGAATAAACAGGATTATTGATAACTTCCGATGGTCCTTCTATATCATAGGGAGCTC
>JAFGLF010000081.1 GCA_016928195.1 Elusimicrobiota bacterium | reverse complement strand
TAAAAAAATATATAATTTAAGATTAAAGGTTTTTGATAAAAAAATCCTTTATATTCTAGTTAAAGGCAGAAAAAAAGTAAAGTTTGATATTCCTTTTGACTCTTTTGATTCTATTTCAAGTATCAAATCAGGGTCCCAGACAGTCGTAAATAGAAATGAGGAATCGTATAGAACAAGTATTTATATCAGACTGTATCCGAAAAAAGAAGGTATTATAGAAATTCCGGTTAAAAATGACTTTTTGGGAGAGGATTTTATTTTAAAAATTAATGTGTTAAAAGGAAGAGTAACTTTCGAAGATATAATCAAAGAAATAGGTTTTGAATCATATGTAAAACCCGGTATGCTGAAGGAAGAAATAATTAAAAGGTTCGGTGAGCCGAAAACCAAATCGATAGCATTTAAAGATGGTTTCCAGGTGTACTATTATTCTTTTGATGAATATGATATTGGATATCAGATTCTCTTAAAGAATAATTCTGTTTACGATTATAAAAGATATAACAAATAAAAACCAAGATGATGAAATTACAGAAAAATACTAAACAGATAAAGGGCGAACCATTCAGAAGATGGTATTCTGACGATTATTTTGATTTATTCGTATGGTTTAATGATAATGATAAAATAATTAATTTTCAGCTTTGCTATGATAAACAGGGGGATGAACATTCGTTAACTTATACGGATAAAGATGGTTTAGTTCATGAAAAAATAGACAGCGGAGAAGAAGATCCGAGACGTAATAAGTCTCCCGTAGTAAGCCAGGATGGTTTATGCCCGTTTAATAAAATTACGGATGAATTTATTAAGCGGAGCAGGGGATTGGATAAAGATATAATAGAGTTTGTTATGGGTGCTATAAAGGTCCACTTAACCGAATTCAAATAAAAGATATGGTAAACCCACCTGTAGGATTAAATCTAAAACATTTACATAAAAAGTTTGACATTATATGATTTCTTTTATATAATAAAACCTTTAATAAATACAAGAATGTGAACGGAGGGATTGCCCATGAGAAAGAGCAGAGATATTCTGGAAATTGTCAGAAAAGAAAATGTTAAATTTGTCAAGTTATGGTTTGTTGATATTTTAGGCCAATTGAAATCGTTTACAATAAATCCGAGAGAACTTGAAGGTGCATTAGCGGACGGAATGGGATTTGACGGTTCCTCCATCGAAGGTTTTGCAAGAATATTCGAATCTGACCTAATTGCCAAGCCGGATCCGGAGACTTTTGCCATACTGCCGTGGAAAAGCAGGGATGAAAAAGTTGCGCGTTTATTCTGTGATATATTCAATCCTGACGGAACACATTATGACGGCGATACAAGATATATTCTGAAAAAAAACCTGGATGAACTTAAAAAGCTCGGGTTTACTCTTAATGTGGGTCCTGAACTGGAATATTTTTATTTCAAATCGGCTAAACTTCCCGAAATTATTGACGAAGGCGGTTATTTCGATTATGTGCCTATGGATGAATCGCATGATTTAAGAAGAGAAACCGTCCTTGAGCTTGAGAGAGTCGGTATTAAGGTTGAATATTCACACCATGAAGTGGCTCCATCACAACATGAAATAGACCTTAGGTTTACAGATGCTTTAACTATGGCCGATAATGTAATGACATATAAAGTGATAGTTAAGCGTGTTGCAAATGCTAACGGTCTTTATGCGACATTTATGCCGAAACCGCTGTCAGGGGAAAACGGGTCGGGAATGCATGTCCATCAATCCCTTTTTTCCGCCAAAGGCGGATCCGCCCGAGGCGGAAGTGGTGGTAGAAATGCTTTTTTTGATGCAAAGGATAAATATCATCTGTCACTGCTTGCAAAACATTATACAGCAGGAGTGTTAAAACATGTTTCAGAAATATGCTCTATTACAAATCAATGGGTCAATTCATATAAACGTCTTGTTCCCGGCTATGAAGCTCCCGTTTATATTTCCTGGGCAAGAAGAAACCGTTCTGCACTCGTAAGGGTTCCTATGTATAAGCCGGGAAAAGAGATGGCAACCAGAATCGAGCTGCGTTTTCCCGACCCTGCCTGCAACCCGTATCTCGCGTTTTCAGTAATGCTTTCTGCGGGATTGGACGGTATCAAAAAAAAGTATCCTCTTCCTGCACCGATAGAAAAGGATATCTTTAGAATGACCGATGATGACCGTAAGAAAGAAAAAATTGATTCACTCCCCGGTTCGCTTATTGAAGCGATAGAGCATGCAGAAAAAAGCGATTTTCTTAAAAAAGCCCTCGGGGAACACATATATAAAAAATTTATAGAAAACAAGAAGATAGAATGGGATATGTATCGCACCCAAATAACGGGATATGAGATACATAAGTACCTTCCAATTCTGTAAAAGGCCGCGAATAAGCGCAAATATTGAAAGTCAACGCGAATACACGTCCGCCGCGGCGGATTTGATTAGCGACAATTCGCGCTTGAATGAAGTGAAATGAAGAGAAAAACAGACGACCAGAAAATAATTAAAGCCCTTACAAGGATATCACAGGCAATAACATCCGAATTGTATCTTGACAATATACTGAAACTTATTGTTTCTGTTACCGCCCAGGTGTTAGGTTCAAAGATATGTTCACTGATGCTTTTGGATAAAAAAAACGAACTTGTTATAAAGGCAAGCCAGTCAATCTCCGATGAATATTTAAGGAAACCTCCGCTTAAAATCGGTGAAGGTATTGCAGGGAAGGTTTTAGAGGAGAAAAAACCGATTTCTGTGTTTGATGTTTCTAAAAATGAATTTTATAAATATAAGGAAATTGCAAAAAAGGAAGGACTATGTTCTGTTTTGTGTGTTCCGCTTGTGGTTAAAAACAAAGTAATAGGCGCAATTGATGTCTATACATCCACACCGCATAAGTTTACCAAAAAGGAAGAGGATATTTTGACCGCGGTTGCGAATCAGGCGGCTATTGTTATCGAGAATACCGAGCTTCTGGTCAAGACAAAGGTTATTGCGGAGGAGCTTGAGACAAGAAAACTTGTTGAAAGGGCAAAAGGAATTTTAATGAAAAAGAACAACCTTTCCGAGGATGCCGCGTACCGGCTTATTCAGAAAGAAGCAATGAATAAAAGAAAATCGATGAAAGCCATTACTGAAGCAATACTGATAATGTCCGACATGGAAGATAAAAAATGTTGAAAACCCGAGAAATCTATAAATTACTTACTTTTGTTTTGATAACCGGTAATTTAATTTTTATTTATTCCCGGGTAAGTAATGCACAGAAGCTAAATCCAAAAATAAACAGATACGGCTCGCCGGACTATATCCCCGGGGAAATCCTTGTAGTATACAAACCCGGTACCAGTGCTTCCCGTGTACAGGTACTGCATGCTGTTAGGAATTTTAACACAGTAAATACTTTTTATTCCACATATGAAAGAAAGAAACTGGTATATCGTGTAAAAATAAGAGAAGATCTATCGGTGGATGATGCGGTTAATGAATATAAAATGGATCCCGAGGTTGAATATGTTCAGCCGAATTACAGATACAGTTTATATGCTGTTCCTGATGACCCCAATTTTGGAAATCTATGGGGGCTTCATAATACAGGGCAAACATTGGATGGCGTTACAGGAACAGAAGATGCGGATATAGATGCACCTGAAGCTTGGGATATAACCACCGGTTCACACGGTGTTATAGTCGCTGTTATAGACAGTGGTGTAGCATTTAATTATCCGGATCTTTCGGACAATATGTGGGTTAATTCAGGCGAAACAGTAAACGGAGCTGATGATGACGGAAACGGTTATACAGATGATGTCAACGGATGGGATTTTTTTGATAGTGACAATGACCCTACGGATTTTAATGCACACGGTACGCATGTTGCAGGAACCATCGGTGCAATAGGCAATAATACCTCCGGAGTAACCGGTGTAAACTGGAAAGTAAAAATTATGGCATTGAAGATTGGAGGTGTGTCGGGATCCGTAAGTACGGATAAAGCCATTCTTGCTATAAATTATGCTGCAGCAAACGGTGCCAGGGTTATAAATGCAAGCTGGGGAGGGAGCAGCGGCTCGGACGGGGACCTGCTTTATAATGCAATAAAGTCAGCAGGTGATGCCGGGGTGTTATTTGTAGCATCTGCAGGGAATGACTCAAATGATAATGATGCAAATCCTTGTTACCCTTGCAGTTATTCGCTTAATTGTATTATATCTGTTGCTGCAACCGACCAGAATGACAATCTTGCAAGTTTTTCAAACTATGGTTCTACAAGCGTAGATGTAGCTGCACCTGGTGTGAATATTTACAGTACAATTCCTGAATACAGTTATGGTGATCCGGTTAGTGCGTATAGCAGGAATTTTGATGCCGATGTTGTAACACAACTGCCTTCTGGCTGGTCCAGCGGAGGAACGAATGTTTCATGGGCTGTAAATAATGCTGTTTCTGACTCAGCGCCGAACAGCTTAGAGGACAGTCCCGGAGGTAATTATGCAGATAACACAAATTCCTGGGTATATTACAACAGCCTTGTTTCATACACAAGAGATAGTCGTTATATAGCAAACTTAGATGTCAGATATGACCTTGAAAGTAACTATGATTATTTAGACTTTGTATATTCATTGGATAAATCAAATTGGTATTATTATGATTACATGACAGGTTCAAGCGGAGGGAGTTTTGTGGCTAAATCAGCCACATGTACATATTTAGTTGAGAATAGCTTATATGGTGGTTTTAGACTTTATTCCAATGCTTCTACAACTGCAGGCGGTGTTTATATTGATGATGTCAATATTACCCAAGAATCTATGTCTATTGCATCGTACAGCCATGCTTTTTATGACGGCACGTCTATGGCTGTACCCCATGTTGTTGGAATTGCAGCACTTTTACTATCCCAGAATCCATATCTTACAGTTCAACAGTTAAAAGCATTAATAATGGACGGTGCGGATGTTAAGAGTTCTTTATCTGATAAAGTTTCCAGCGGAGGAAGGGTTAATGCATATAATTCGCTCAATTTTACCCCGGCATTGACCTGGACAGGAGAAACAAACTATGTCTCTGACGGGCTTAATCCGGAAATGGGAAGTCCGTCACTGATTTATGAATATAGGATAAAGTATACAGATACAGACGATGACCCCCCTGCTTCCGACTACCCAAAGGTTCATATCAGAAAAGGGGGTTATGAAATTTCCGGCAGTCCTTTCACTATGGAAGAACTTGTTGCCGGAGATACTACTTATTATGACGGTAAAGTTTATACATATTCCACAATATTATCTTCCGGAGCCGACTATAGCTATTACTTTGAAACATATGATATATGGAATACTTCGACAACAGGAACGGTTACCGGTGAAAAATCAGCCCCTACGGTGCTGCCCGGCGGAAGTGTTCCCACGGAACTTGGTGAAATAAAAATCGGAACCAGCGGCGAGGGAGTGGACAGGGGATATTTTAATCCCGAAACAGGGGGGGATGTAAAGATAAATTATACTCCTGTGTTGTCAGGAGAGATAGAGGTAAAAATATTTACATTAAACGGACAACTTGTGAAAACAATATCAAAGAGCACAACCTACGGTGTTTCGGATTATATCAGTTGGAACGGGCAGAACGGTTCAGAGGAGACCGTAGCTTCAGGTATTTATATTGTAAAAATAAGAGGTTCCGGTTTTAACGAAGTCAAAAAAATATGCGTTATGAAATGATAAAAAACAATTTGTGTACGGGTGTTTCACTCATTGTGACACTTTGTATTGTCTGTTCTGTATTGCATGCTGCAGGTGGGTCAGCGGGATATATACTTACAAGGTCGCCTTCCGCAAGGTCATCTGCACTCGGGGATGCCTTTGGCTCAGTTGATTGTGATATTATAGGTGTAAAATATAATCCCGGGCTTATTGCAACAATTTCTAAAAGGCAGTTATCCTTGATGTTCAATAGAGGTTTGATAAACGATACTTTTGCCAGTGTTATATATGGTATGCCGACAAAGTATGGAGCACTTGCGTATTCGTTTGATTATTATGATTCGGGTATTTTGGAATTTTATGATTCATATTGGAATAAAAGAACAGTAACCGGCGAAAAGGATATGGCATTTGCTATTTCATGGGGAAAGATGATGACAATAGGGGACGAGTTTGTATATCCCGGGCTAACGTTAAAGTATTTTTCATCAACGCTTGTTGAGTATAAAACAGCAGCTGCTTTTGCTTTGGATATAGGTTCTTTTTATTATCTTTCCAATGCGCCTGTTATGGTCGGGTTTTCTCTGCAGAATATCGGAACAAAGTTAAAATATATAGAAGCCGGAGACCCTCTTCCATTGTCTTTAAGAATTTCCGGATGTTATAAGTTAAAGAATGTTCTTGTTGTCAATGATATGAACTATCTTTTAAATGACAAATTGATTGTTCCTTCGGTTGGTATGGAATTCGCGGTTAGTGATGTCTTTACCTTAAGAACAGGATATAAATTTAATTCTGATGTGGAAGGGTTAACCGCCGGGTTTGGTTTAAAGTGGAAACGTTACGAAATAAATTATTCTTTCGGGTCAAACCGGTTGCTTTATAACAACCATGTGGTTTCAATAAATATATTTTACCCTGAAAAGAAGAATATTAATTAAAAAAGTACTTGCCCTATTAGAAATATTGGTATCGCTATCTCAATCTAAATATTTTTTTAAATTTCTAACAGGGCTTGACAAAAATAAAAGATTATTTATAATAACAAACAGAGTGACAGAGTGGTCCTCATTTTTACCAGAGCCGGTAAGTTATGAGGTCTTTTTTTTTATATGTAAACAATGTAAAAAGACCTAAATAAAAAGGAGGAAGTTATGGCAGGTGCTGGTTATATAGAAAAAGTTTTGGAAACGGTTAAGAAAAGGAATCAGGCGCAGCCCGAGTTTATTCAGGCGGTCACTGAAGTAATGGAATCATTGAGACCTGTTATCAAGAAACATCCGGAATTTGAGGAAACTGCTATTCTGGAAAGAATTGTTGAACCTGAAAGACAGATAATTTTCAGAGTACCGTGGCAGGATGATAAAGGTAAGATACATGTCAATAGGGGTATGAGAATCCAGTTTAATTCCGCGCTGGGACCGTATAAAGGCGGTATTCGTTTTCACCCTTCGGTATATATAGGAATTATAAAGTTTCTCGGATTTGAACAGATATTTAAAAATTCCCTGACCGGTCTTATGATGGGCGGCGGTAAAGGCGGGTCCGATTTCGATCCAAAGGGAAAATCGGATTCCGAGGTTATGCGGTTCTGTCAGAGCTTTATGAATGAGCTGCATCGCCATATCGGTGCCGATACAGATGTACCTGCAGGCGATATAGGTGTAGGCGGAAGAGAAGTCGCATATATGTTCGGACAGTGGAAAAAACTTACAAGATTATTCAGCGGTGTCTTGACCGGTAAAGGACTTGATTTTGGAGGTTCACTTGTCAGAACCGAAGCTACCGGTTACGGTGCTGTGTATTTTTGCGAGGAGATGATGAAAGCCCGCAAAGATTCTCTTGAAGGAAAAACCGTTGTAGCATCAGGTTCAGGTAATGTTGCTATCTATACTCATCAGAAAGCCACTCAGCTGGGTGCAAAAGTCGTTGCTATGTCCGATTCTAACGGGTTTATATATGATAAAGACGGTATAAATCTTGATACAATCAAACGGCTTAAGGAAGTGGATCGCAAACGTATTAAAGAGTATATTAAGGAACATAAATCTGCCAAGTATACGGAAGGATGCGCCGGTATATGGAATGTCAAGTGTGACGCAGCATTCCCGAGTGCGACACAGAATGAGCTTGATGGTAAAGCAGCTGAAACCCTTGTTAAAAACGGGTGTGTTGCTGTAGCGGAGGGTGCAAATATGCCTTGTACTCCTGAGGCGGCTGAGGTTTTCATTAAAAATAAAGTCAGTTTTGGTCCTGGTAAAGCTGCCAATGCAGGCGGTGTTGCTACCTCAGGTTTGGAAATGGCACAGAATTCCCAGCGTCTTCCATGGAGTTTTGAAGAGACAGATAATAAATTGAAGCAGATTATGGTAAATATTCATACTGTTTCAAGCCAGGCTGCCGAGGAATACGGCACTCCCGGTAATCTTGTAAACGGTGCAAATATTGCCGGATTTTTGAAAGTAGCAAGAGCTATGCTGGCACAGGGACTTGTGTAAGATATAAATAGATATGATTGTAAGGGGTTTGCCCCCCGCCAATATACTAACATTGGCGGGGGGCTTTACTTTTTATGAAAAAATTGGTAAAATAAGATCGTTGAAAAAATCATCAACGATTTACGAACCACACGAATACCATACCCGAATTCCACTAACAAAAGCTATTCGTGCTATTCGCTATAATTTTTTAAATAGGAGGGGTGGTGAAAAAGATTCTTGTAAGTGATCCGTTGGCAAAGGATGGAATTGAACTTCTTCAAAAGAACCCGGAATTTACTGTTGATGTAAAAACCGGTCTTAAACCCGAAGAACTTATCGGTATAATCGGTGAGTACGAAGGACTTTTGGTAAGAAGTGAAACAAAAGCCAGGAAAGAGGTTCTGGATGCCGCAAAAAAATTGAAGGTTATTGGCCGTGCTGGAACCGGTGTTGACAACATTGACATCAAAGAAGCTTCAAAGAAAGGAATTGTTGTTATGAATGTACCAGGAGGGAATACCATATCCGCAGCAGAACATGCTGTTTCAATGCTGCTTGCATTATCCAGAAATATTCCTCAGGCTAATGCTTCGCTTAAGAAGCGTGAATGGAAGAAAAAAGATTTTGTCGGTGTTGAGGTTTTGGGTAAAACAATCGGGGTTATAGGCTTGGGAAAGATCGGACTCGAAGTCGCCCGCCGGCTCATGGCTTTTGAAACCAAGGTTCTTGTATATGATCCGTTTGTTTCAAAGGAAAGAGCTGCACAGCTTGGTGTTGAGGCTGTTTCACTTGATGATATATTCAAGAATTCGGATTATATAACGATACATACCCCGAAGACAGAGCAGACGAAAAATTTGATAAATGCCGAAACAATTAAAAAAATGAAGGATGGGGTAAGGATAGTAAACTGTGCCCGCGGCGGACTTATCGATGAAGATGCTCTGGCCGATGCCCTGAAATCCGGCAAGGTAAAAGGAGCTGCACTGGATGTTTTTGCAAAGGAACCCTTGACCGAATCTCCGTTTTTCGAGATGCCCAATGTTATAATGACACCTCATCTGGGTGCTTCCACCAAAGAGGCACAGATAAATGTTTCGGTTGAAATCGCAAAACAGTTCGAGGAGTTCTTTACGAAAGGTACGATAAGGAATGCGGTAAATTTTCCGTTTATACCTGCGGAAATACTGCAGAAGTTGCAGCCCTATATAAATCTTTGCGAAAAACTCGGGGGTTTTGCTTCCCAGTTTAGCGAAGGCAGGGTTTTATCGATTGAAATTGAGTATTCGGAAGAGGTTGCAAAATATGACCTGTCACCCTTGACTATTGCTGCTGTAAAGGGTACGCTTGAATCTAAGAGCGATGCCGGTATGATAAATTTTATTAATGCTTCGGTTGTTGCTCAGGAAAAAGGTATTAAGGTTTCCGAATCCCGTACAGCATCATCTGAAAACTTTACCAATCTTATTACAGTAAAACTGAAAACTGAAGCAGGCGAAAATATAATTTCAGGAACGGTTTTTGGAAGAAACGATCTTAGAATAGTAAAGATTAACGATTATTATGTTGATGTTGAAACCGTTGAAAACATACTTATTTTTTCAAACACCGATAAACCGGGTGTTGTCGGAAAGATAGGAATGATACTCGGAAAAAATTCAATCAATATTGGGTCTATGGAGGTGGGCAGAAAGACAGTAGGCGGCGATGCGATTACTATTATAGATGTCGACACTGCCATACCTGAAAAAGTTTTATCTGAAATAAAGAAACAACCGGAAGTTAAGAACGTAAAGATGATAAAACTATAAGAATACGAATAACACGAATGGTAACGAATGACACGAATGAGTCAAATAAAAAAGAAAAAATCGTTTATAAAGAGTTATCATATAAAGTAATGGGTGCAATATTTGAAGTTCATAAACGACTCGGGCCAGGGTTTTTAGAAACAGTTTATGAGAAAGCATTAGTTGATGAATTGGTTAATATTGGATTAAATGTAGAATCCCAAAAACAGATTAGTATATTTTATAAAGGTAAAAAAATTGGTATACACAAACTTGATTTAGTTGTTGAAAGTAAAATTGTTATTGAACTTAAAACTGTTCAACAGTTTTGTAGTTATCACCGGAATCAAGTAATTTCTTATCTTAAAGCTGGTGGATATAAACTTGGAATTTTAGTTAATTTCTCTAAAAGTAAAGTTGATTGTTTTAGGGTTGTGTTGAATTAGGTAACGAATATTTTTCGTGTAATTCGTTTCTTCTAATTAGTGTGATTCGTATAACATATGAAAAAAAATTTAACTCAAAAAATCATCGAAAAGCATTTACTGGAAGGCGATATGCGTCCAGGAGCAGAAATCGGGATTAAAATCGACCAGACGCTTACGCAGGACGCAACAGGCACGCTTGCATGTCTTGAATTCGAAGCAATGTCGAAGACCCTCAGTGGAGGGTCGAAAGTCCTCCGTGGTGGAGATGCATGCAGGATTAAAACAAAAAGGTCTGTATCATATGTTGATCATAATACACTTCAGAACGGTTTCGAGAATGCGGATGACCACAAGTACCTACGGTCAATAGCTGAGAAATACGGATTATACTTTTCTCCGAATGGTAACGGTGTATGCCATCAGATTCAGCTTGAAAGATTTGCTGTTCCCGGAGAAGCGCTCATAGGTTCTGATTCACATACACCTACGGCGG
Source organism: Elusimicrobiota bacterium (assembly GCA_016928195.1). Classification (GTDB taxonomy): domain Bacteria; phylum Elusimicrobiota; class UBA8919; order UBA8919; family UBA8919; genus JAFGLF01. The sequence continues at coordinate 37,515 of JAFGLF010000081.1, read as the reverse complement.
GTGCACTGGGAATGTTTGCGGTTGGTGTAGGGGGTTTGGATGTGGCATATGCCATGTCTACCGGAAAATTTTACTTTATAATGCCGAAGATTGTTAATGTAAAACTGTCCGGAAAACTGACCGGCTGGGCATCTGCAAAAGATGTTATTCTGGAGCTTTTGAGCCGGCTGAGTGTTAAAGGCGGTGTCGGTAAGGTTTTTGAATATACGGGTTCGGGAGTGGATACACTCTCCGTATATGAGCGTGCAACCATTACAAACATGGGGGCTGAGCTTGGACTTACGACCTCTATTTTTCCCTCGGATGGTCAGACAAAAAAATTTTTGAAACTGCAAAAGCGGGAAAAAGAGTGGAAAGAGATTTCTGCTGATTCAGAGGCGAAATATGATGATGTAATTGAAATTAATCTGGAAAAAATTACTCCTCTTATTGCATGTCCGCATTCACCGGATAATGTTAAAAAGGTAAAAGATGTTAAAGGTACCAAATTGGATCAGGTTATAATCGGTTCGTGTACAAACTCATCACTTTCGGATTTGCTGATAGTTGCCAAAATATTAAAAGGCAAAAAGGTAAAGGTGCCTGCCATAATTTCACCGGGTTCAAGACAGGTTCTTGTGAACCTTCTGAAAATGGGAGTACTATCGGACATAATTGCCAGCGGTGTCAGGGTCCTTGAACCTGCCTGTGGACCATGTATAGGAATGGGATGCGCCCCAAACTCCGGAGGAGTTTCGCTTAGAACATTCAATAGAAACTTCAAAGGCAGAAGCGGAACTGATGATGCAAAGATTTATATTTCAGGTCCTGCTGTTGCTGCTTTTTCTGCAATTAAGGGGGAGATAGCAGAACCCTCGGGTAAAGTTCCTAAGATAAATTTGCCGGGAAAAATCATAATAGCGGATGATTTGATAATTAAACCTGCAAAAAGAAAAAAAGGTATTTTAGTATGCAGAGGGGAGAATATAAAACCTATACAGCACGCGGTAGCAGGGACAAAGCCTTCAAATACCATAACCGGCGAGGTTATTCTTAAACTCCGGGATAATATTACTACTGATGATATAATTCCTGCAGGTGCCAAAATACTTCCTTTGCGCTCTAATATTCCCGCTATATCCGAATATGTATTTTCTAAGATTGCCCCAGATTTTGTTAAAAGAGCAAAAAAGATAAAGGACTCGCCTCGCTTCGCGGGCGAAGCGGGTGGGATTGTTGTTGCAGGAGAGAATTATGGTCAGGGTTCATCAAGAGAACATGCCGCGTTATGTCCCAAATATCTTGGAATAAAAGCAGTTATTGCAAAGTCATTTGCAAGAATTCATAAATCAAATCTTGTTAATTTCGGGATTTTTCCTCTAATTTTCAGGGATATATCCGACTATGAAAAAATTTCGGTTTCCGATAAACTTGAAATAGAAAATGTAGGTGATATTACTTCAAAGACACATCTTGTAGTCAGAAATACTACAAAAAATATGTCCTTTGTTGTTACCCACGACCTGACCGAAAGACAGGTAAAAATTCTTTTAGCCGGCGGATTGTTGAGCTGCCGCTGACTTCCCCTGTGCTTTTTTCCTTTTCAGCCGTCTTAGACGGCGCTGTCTGATTTGATGCCTTCTTGTTGTTCTTTTACTCTTAGACATAAACACACTCCTTATATTAGTCAGGAAATAAGTTGATAAGTTGATAAGGTAATAAGTAAAAAATTTTTAAATTCCTTGTTCACTTATTTCCTGTCTTTTTACTCTACTCGTGATTTAATTTTCTTCAAATGCAAAAACCGTAAATATATAAATATCAACATCTCCCGTTTTCCATATATCCCGTGCCAGCCCTGCTTTCTGCTCGCAAAGCTCCGATAAGAAATCATCTTTTCTTGAAAGTTCAGGATGTTCCCATACCTGAGGCAGAAAGAGTCCCGAACGGAATCCCTTTCTTACAACAACGCCGTGTTTACCCTCTATAATTTCATCGGCAGATAATATTTTTTTCATAGGCGACAGTACCGATATTTCAATATGGATATCCTTTAATTCGGTTTTTGTAACCGGATGGAATCTATGGTCTTCAACCGCTGCTGAAATCGCCAATCTGGAAACTGCTTCATATAGCGGCATTCTCGGTTCTGTTGTTCCTATACATCCGCGCAGACGGTTATTTTTTTCAAGCGTAACAAAAACAGCACCATTATTTAATAGTTCTGGATTGGAGGTTGAAAACTTTGGGACCTTTCCGGTAGACAGATAACCCTCGATAGAACTTCTTGCAATCTTAAGAAGTTCCTTTTGCGACTCTTTTGTCAGTAAAAACTCCTTCTCTTCTGACTTCTGCTCTTCTGCTCTTCTGCTCTTCTGCGCTGTTTTTACGAATGCAACAGCCCCGTATCCCACGACTCTACGGTCATCTCCATAAGCCGAATCCGCAGAATTAGAATAATGAATAGTGACCGCTTTATCTGTACCCAGAATTTTGGAAGAAGCCATAACTGTTAACACGGAGGTGAGCCCGCAAAGCGTACAGTGTAGTTCAGGAATTCCTTTTGACATCCATTTTTCATCTGTTTTTATAAGTTCTTCCGGGTCGAGTTTTTCTATTGTTTTAAGAATATCCTTATCAACGGTTTCTGCATATTTTTTTGCAGGATAATGTGTCATATCCGTTGATGCAACGAGCAGTACGGATTTTTTAGAATCAGAAACCGCTTTTGCAATTACTTTTGCAACATCACTGTAATATCTATTATCATTTATTAGAATCGCTACAAGTTTAAATTTTTTCAGAACTTTTTGCAGAAAGGGAAGTTCAACCTCCAGGGAGTGTTCCGGGATATGAACATTATTATTTGACTGGATTATTTTTGAAGTTAAAAGTTTTTTTGTAAGCTCGTTGTCAGTGGAAATTTCTCCTAATGGTGTTGAAAAGCTGCCGCCGGTCCACACAGCTGCTCCTTTTACGGGATAGTTATGGCTTGAACCGACCAAAATCACAGTATCAAACTTTTCTCCTTCAATCTGCTTAAATGCCCATGATGCTGTCTGTCCTGAAAATACATAACCTGCATGCGGGGAAACGAGTCCGATAATATTGCCCTGTAAATTCAGTTTTTTTGTTTTTGATAGAAATCCATCAATCATTTCTGAAAGTTCATTTTTATTTGCCGGATAAAATTGTCCAGCAACCACAGGTTCTCTCAACCCGCCAGAGGCGGATTTCTCTCCGTTCAACATTTTATCCTCCTTGTTTGAAGCACAGAAAAATGTGGGTAGAAACATAAGTAGAATAAAAACCCATTTAATCTTTCTCATATTATACGAACTACACGAATTAGAAAAAACTAATTACACGAAAAAACAAGTCTGTTTGTGCTATTAGTCCCGCCGTGGCGGGTTAGAATTACTCGCTATTAAAGGTTTTTGATAGAAACTATTCTAACATTTTTATTTGTTTTGTCAATCCCACCACCTGTCTGCCAACCAAAAAGGTTGGCTCTTCAAGCCAAAGACAGGTGGTGGGATTGATTTTTAAATAAAAATAAGTATAATATCAAATATGCCAATAATAATACCTTTTCGCGCAATAAGATATAATAAGAAAAATATATCAAGTTATATTTGTCCTCCATATGATATTATTCCGAAAGAAAAAGTAAGGACATTTCGCGGGAGAAACTTATATAATGCGGTAAGAATAGAACTTCCGTCGACTTATTTTAATGCAAAGAGAGAATTTGAAAGATGGAAAAAGAAAAAGATATTAATTAAAGACGAATTACCGTCTTTTTATTTGTATGAACAGAAATTTTGTTTCAAAAATAAAAAATATACAAGAACAGGCTTTTTTACTTTAGTTAAAACTGAAAAATTCGGTAAAAGTATTTTTCCCCATGAAAAAACACATCTTGGTCCTAAGAAAGACCGCTTAAAACTTTTAAAAACAACAAAAATCAATACAAGCCCGATATTCTGCCTTTTTAGCGATAATAAAAATATATTCAAAAGAATTGCCCGCATAATAAAAAATAAACCTCCTTCATCATTTTCAAAATCTGCCGAGATTTCAGAGAAAATGTGGGTTATAAATGATAATAAAATAATAAATATTCTTAAAAATCTTCTGAAAAACAATAAAATATTAATTGCTGACGGTCATCATAGATATGAAACATTTTATGGATTTACCAGGGGCGGAGGCATACTTACATTCCTGTGTCCTTTTGAAGATAAAGGCCTGTTAATACTTCCCACTCACAGGCTGGTAAAAGAATGGACTGAAAATGAAACCCGTAAATTACAGGATTTTTTTAGGCCTGATAAAAAAGGTGATTTCAATTTTTATATAAAGAATAAAATGTTTATCTTAAAAGTTCCGAGGAAGTTTAGAGGTTTACCTATAGAATACCTGCATTTAACAGCACTAAAAAATAAAAACCTTGAGTATGTTAAAGATAAGCATGAAGCAGTCGCAAAAGTCAAAAACAGTAGTTTTCCTGCCGCGGTAATTGTAAAGCCGTTATCAATTGAAGAACTGAAACTCGTTGTAAAGAAAAAGCTTTTGTTACCACAAAAATCCACATATTTCTATCCTAAGGTTTCAACAGGAATCGTCTTTAATGAGATAAACGCGGATACACGCAAATAAAAAGGGCAACGCGAATGTACACGAATAAATCATCAATAAATTCGCGACCATCAGCGTTAGATTTGCGATTATTTGCGTTTCTGAGCGGAGCGAAGATTAATAATGAACTGGATTGACATATCAATTCTTATCTTGGTTGTTGTTTTTGCATGGATAGGTCTTAGAATTGGTATACTTGCCACTATTTCAGGTATTACTTCCGGATTTTTAGGTTTTATTACAGCCAATTTGCTGTATATAAAGTTTGCTGCTTTTTTACCTCCCAAAGCATCAAGTCTGGTGATAAGCTATTTTGTTATATTTCTGACCGTCAGTATTGTTATTTTTTGTATAATTGCATCAGTTTCAAAATTAAGAAGAATTTTACTGCATGGGCTGATAGGCAAATTTTTAAGTATATTACTGGGAGTCGTTCTCGGTATTGTTGTCTGCGGCGCTGTTTTGATTGTTACTGTTATATCTCCGTCTAAAAAAGTAAAGCACCATATGAAGGATTCTGCATTTGCAGCTTTTGTAATTGAAAAAGTTATGGCACCTGCCATGAAACCGTTTTCGAAAAAAAACTATAAGAAGTTGAAAGAAGATATTAAGAATGATGTTATAGAAAAAATTAAATCCCTGCCGTCGCCCCTCGATTAAAACTTATGTTGACCCCGTATATCCCGCCATAGGCGGGACTTATACACGGGGTTGACTTTTGCCTGCGTATATTATATACTATTAAAATTGGTATTTTAGTATTAATATCATGATAAATTATTTCAAAAGGGAGTTGTTATGAGAGTGCTGGTTACAGGTATTACCGGGTTTGTCGGAAGCCATTTGGCGGAATTTCTGCTTTCTAAAAAGTGTGAGGTTCATGGAATTGAGAGATGGAGAAGCGATACTAAGAATATCGAATCATTTATGGATAAATTAAACATTCATGAATGTGATATAAGGGATTTTCATTCTGTAAGAAAAGTAATTGACGATGTAAAACCGGAAAAAATTTTTCATCTTGCGGCCCAGTCGTTTGTACCGACTTCATGGAATGCCCCTTCTGAAACGATCACTACAAATGTAATAGGAGAATTAAATATTTTTGAAGCAATAAGAGAAGTTAAAATTAATCCGTGGATACAGATTGCATGTTCATCTGAGGAATATGGGCTGGTGCATGAAAATGAGGTCCCGATAAATGAAAATAACCCCTTGCGTCCGTTGTCTCCGTATGCTGTATCCAAGATTGCACAGGATCTGCTGGGATACCAGTATAACCAGAGTTATAAACTTAACGTGGTACGCACCCGTACTTTTAATCATGAGGGACCCCGCCGCGGTGAAGTTTTTGTAACCAGCAATTTTGCCAAACAAATAGCGGAAATCGAAAAAAAGAAGAAGCCGCCGGTAATACATGTTGGTAATCTTGAAGCCCGCAGGGATTATACCGATGTAAGGGATGTTGTCCGTGCATATTGGCTGGCCACTGAAAAATGTATTGCAGGTGAAGTATATGTTATTTGTTCCGGACGGGATTGGAAGATAAAAGATATGTTGAATTACCTGCTGAGTTTGTCGAAGGTTAAAGTTGAGATTAAACAGGATAAGTCAAGAATGAGACCTTCCGATGTTCCGCTTTTATTGGGAGATAATACAAAATTTTCGAAACAGACCGGTTGGAAACCGGAGATACCTTTTGAAAAAACATTGGAAGATACACTCAATTACTGGAGAGAACGAGTATAGGGGGCAATTAAAAAATTTTGAAAGATTAAGAAAGATTAAAATATTTGTAATCTTTTGAATTTTTCTAATCTTTTTAATTGGTTTTACAATGAAAGCATTAGTATTATCAGGTGGTAAGGGGACGCGGCTTAGGCCTATTACACATACGTCAGCGAAACAGCTTGTCCCGGTAGCAAATAAACCTATTCTTTTTTATGGGCTTGAAGCTATTTCCCGAAGCGGAATAAAGGATGTCGGAATAATTGTCGGTGAAACCAAGAACGAAATTAAGGCTGCTGTCGGCAATGGAAGTAAATTCGGTATAAAGGTTACATATATTGAACAGGAAGCCCCGCTTGGTCTTGCACATGCAGTGAAAATTTCCCGGGATTTTATGAAGAATGATGAGTTTGTCATGTATCTGGGGGATAATTTAATAAGGGATGGAATTAAAACATTTGTTGATGAGTTTAAAAAGAAAAAACCCAATGCACAGATACTGCTTGCAAAGGTTCCTAATCCCCAGCAGTTTGGTGTTGCTGAGCTCAAGGGTGATAGGGTTATGAGGCTTGTTGAAAAACCTAAACAGCCAAAAAGTGATTTAGCGCTTGTAGGTGTTTATATGTTTGACAAGAATATTTTTGAAGCGGTAAATAATATAAAACCTTCATGGCGTAATGAACTTGAAATTACGGATGCAATACAGTATATGGTAACAAAGAAGTTTGTTGTTACCCCGCACATAATAACGGGCTGGTGGAAGGATACCGGTAAATTAGAAGATATGCTTGAAGCAAACCGGATTATTCTGGATACACTTAAGTCTGAAAATAAGGGTACAATAAAGGATTCAGAGATTGACGAGAAGGTCGTTATTCAAAAAGGAGCGCAGATAAATAATTCGACTGTAAGAGGTCCGGTCATTATCGGCGAAAACTGCAAAATACTTAATTCATATATTGGTCCTTTTACATCTGTTTATTTTAATACTATAATTGAGAATAGCGAAATAGAACACTCTATAGTATTGGAAAATTCAAAAGTTAGTGATGTTAAACGCATAACAGATTCTTTGATAGGTCAGAATGTTGAGGTGTTGAAATCAGGCAAAAAACCGCATGCATTCAGAATTATGGTAGGCGATTCTTCAAGAGTGGAAATCGTATAGAAACACGAATACACGCGAATATAAAAGCAACGCGAATTTACGCTAATTAAAAGCAATTATTCGCGACAATCAGCGTTGGATTCGCGATAATTCGCGTTTCCGAGCTATAGCGAGGAGAAAAAAATGATAAAAGGTGTTTTTGTAAAAGAACTTACAGTTCATAAGGATGAAAGAGGGGCATTGTTTGAAATTATGCGCAGTGACTGGCCGGAGTTTAAGAAATTTGGCCAGACTTACATCACTGTATGCAAACAGGGCTGGGTGAAAGGCTGGCATTATCATAAAATTCAGACCGACCGTTTTTGTGTTGTAAAAGGAAAAGCAAGAATAGTGCTTGTTGACCCGGATAAGAAAGAATTTATGGAGTTTGAACTTTCGGATAAGAAACCGTCATTACTATTCATACCGCCCGGAGTTATCCACGGTTTTGAATGTATGTCAGAGAATGAATGCTGGATTATGAATATTCCCACTGAACTTTACAAGTACGATAAACCTGATGAGCACCGGATTAAACTTGATGACCCAAGCATGCCGTACGACCCGTGGAAAAAGAGCAAAGGATGGTAGGTAGTACTGCAATTTAAAATTTAAAATTGGATATAATAATATGAAATTACTAGTAACTGGTGGGGCGGGGTTTATAGGAAGTAATTTTATTCTTTATATATTAAGAAAGCATAAAGATTATAAAATAGTTAATCTTGATAAACTGACATATGCCGGCAATAAAGCAAATCTGTCTTCAGTTGAAAATGATGCAAGATATAGGTTTGTAAAAGGCGATGTATGCGATAAGGAACTTGTTAACTCTTTATTAAAGGAAGTTGATGTTGTAGTTCATTTTGCTGCCGAGAGCCATGTGGATAGAAGTATACTTCATGCTGATGAGTTTGTTAAAACAAATGTTTTAGGCACACAGGTTTTACTTGATGCAGCATTAAGAAATGGAAAAAAAAGATTTCATCATATATCTACTGACGAAGTTTTCGGCGAGCTTGGTGAAACTGGAAAATTTTCGGAAAAAACACCGTATCAGCCCAGGTCCCCTTATTCTGCCTCAAAAGCGGCTGCGGATCATCTGGTAAAGGCATATTTTCATACCTTTGAACTGCCTGTAACCATTTCCAACTGTTCCAATAATTATGGTTCTTTTCAGTTCCCGGAAAAGTTAATCCCATTGTTTATAACTAATTTGATAGAAGGTAAAAAGGTCCCTGTGTACGGTAAAGGTCTTAATATAAGGGACTGGATTCAGGTTGACGACCATAACGAAGGAGTGGATTTGATTCTGCATAAAGGAAAAATCGGAGAAACATATTGTCTGGGTGGAAACGCGGAAATGAGAAATATTGATATAACAAATATGATTCTTAAGGAATTCGGATATGGGAATGAAATGCTTGAATATGTTCAGGACAGAAAAGGGCATGATTTCAGGTATGCTATTGATTTTACAAAAATCAAAAAAGAACTTGGCTGGTATCCCAAACATACATTTGAGCAGGGATTAAAGGAAACAATTAAATGGTATAAAAATAACGAGAAATGGTGGAAACCTTTAAAGAAAAAAATTATTAAGGATATTACAGGGAAGCAGAATCTCAAATAACCGTCCGCCGCGGCGGAAGCGGAGCGAAATGAAGATATTAATTACCGGTTGTTCAGGCATGCTCGGATATGATTTATGTAGAACGTTGAGTGAACACGAACTTCACGGTGTTGACATTAAAGACTCCTCTCTTTTCTCTTCTCTCTCTTCTCTCAGTTGTTTAGATATCACCGATTCCGAGAAAACCTATAAAACAATTACAAAAATAAATCCGGAGATAGTTATCCATACCGCCGCCTGGACAGATGTTGACGGTGCAGAGACAAATCAGGGAGATGCATATAGATTGAATGCTATCGGAACGAAAAACATTGCCCTTGCCTGCCAGCGGTTTGATACTTCAATGATTTACATTTCTACTGATTATGTTTTTGACGGAGAAAAGAAGGAACCATATGTTGAGTTTGATAAAACCAACCCTCAATCTATTTACGGTAAATCAAAATATTTCGGTGAAAGTATAGTGCAGCAGCTGCTGAATAGATTTTTTATAATCCGTACGTCCTGGCTTTACGGGAAGAACGGTAAGAATTTTGTAAAAACAATTTTAAATCTGGCAAAAGAAAAGGAAGAACTGAAGATTGTAAACGACCAGTTCGGTTCTCCTACATATACCAAAGACCTTGCTGAAGCTATCAGAACACTGCTCACTGCTTACTGCTCACTTTCTACTGGTTTATACGGGATATATCATATTACAAATTCCGGTAGCTGCAGCTGGTATGAATTTGCAAAGGAAATAGTGAAGCAGTCCAAAGTCCAAGGTCCCCGCCCCGAAGGGGCGCCCGCTCCGCTCTCGCTTAAGCGAGGCGAGAGGCTCGCCCAACCAAATTGGGCGGCAAATTGTAAGGTAATACCTGTGACGACGGAGGAATTTAAGCGTCCGGCAAAAAGACCAAAAAATTCTGTTTTAGAAAATTTAACATGGAAAATATCAGGATTTAAACTCTTAAGAAACTGGGATAAAGCATTGGCTGATTATTTGGAGGAAATATGAGGTTAGCTGTTATTGGAACCGGATATGTCGGACTTACTACAGGTGTTTGCCTTGCGGAAATCGGGCATACCGTAATATGTGTTGACAACGATAAGAAAAAAATCTCATTATTAAAAAAGAATAAAGTTCCGATTTATGAACCCGGACTTGAAAAAATTCTGAAGAAAAATGTTAAAAGCAGACGTTTGTCGTTTGCAGGAAATATCAAAGATGCGATAAAAAAGTCGGAAGTAATATTCATTTGTGTCGGAACACCGCCACGCGAGGACGGTTCTGCTGATTTATCGTATATTGAAAATGTTGCAGAGGAAATTGCAAAAAATATGGACAATTATAAGCTTATTGTGGATAAATCTACCGTTCCGGTTGAGACAGGCGAAAAGGTTGAAATAACAATAAAAAGGAATCTGAAAAAGAACATTTCTTTTGATGTAGCATCAAATCCGGAATTTTTACGTGAAGGTTCGGCCGTATATGACACATTCAATCCTGATAGAGTAGTCATCGGTGTATCATCAAAGAGAGCAGAAGATATTTTGAAAAAGGTTTATAGGCCGTTAAAAACGCAGATTCTGGTTACCGATATAAAAAGTGCCGAGATTATAAAGCATGCGTCAAACTCATTTTTGGCAACAAAAATATCTTTTATAAACGCCGTAGCAAACATCTGTGAAAGATGCGGTGCAGATGTTGAAAAGGTTGCCGAAGGTATGGGGTTGGATAAAAGAATAGGAAGGTCATTCCTGAATGCAGGAATAGGTTTCGGCGGATTTTGTTTTCCGAAGGATTTAGAAGCGTTTTTGTGGATTTCTAAAAAACTCGGCTATAATTTCGAATTGCTGAAAAATGTTAAAGAAATAAACGAAAAACAGAAACAGCATCTAGTTAAGAAAATCGAGGATACCCTTTGGGTTATCAAGGGAAAAACAATAGGTATTTTAGGGCTTGCATTTAAACCGAACACCGATGATATGCGGTTTGCGCCGTCAATAGATATAATAAATTCTCTTCAGAGTGAAGGCGCAAGAATCAAGGCATATGATTCCAAAGCAAAGGAAAGGGCAAAAGAAATTTTAGAAAATGTCATATATTGCAGTAATCCTTACGAAGCTGCCAAAGGTTCCGATTGTCTTGCAATTTTGACCGAGTGGGATGAGGTAAAAAAAATCGATTTGAAAAAAATAAAAAAGCTTATGAAACATCCGATAATTATTGACGGCAGGAATGTTTTTGACCCTGATAAAATGAAGAAAATGGGATTTTTATATAAAAGTATTGGAAGGTAATGAAATGGAAATTTTAATCACTGGCGGGGCAGGGTTTATCGGAAGTCATCTGTGTGACAGATTCATATCAAAAGGGCATTATGTTATATGCATGGATAACCTGCTTACAGGTTCCTTGAAAAACATCGCTCATCTGAAAAAAGAAAAGAGATTCAGGTTTGTAAATCATGATGTTACGAAATATATAAGTGTTGACGGCACCGTAGATGCAATCCTTCATTTTGCTTCTCCTGCCAGCCCTATTGATTATATAAAACTGCCGATACAGACTTTGAAGGTCGGTTCTTTGGGTACGCACAATGCACTTGGACTTGCGGTTAAAAAAAGAGCAAGGTTTTTGCTTGCTTCAACAAGCGAAGTGTACGGCGACCCTCTTGTCCATCCTCAGAAAGAAAGTTATTGGGGAAATGTAAATCCTATAGGTCCGCGCGGTGTATATGACGAAGCTAAGAGATTTGCAGAAGCCATTACTATGGCGTACCATAGGGTGCACAAGATTGATACCAAGATTGTAAGAATTTTTAATACCTTTGGTGAGCGGATGCGTCTGGACGACGGCAGGGTTGTACCTAATTTTATATTACAGGCATTGCGCGGTAAATCGTTAACCGTATATGGAAACGGCAGGCAAACAAGGAGTTTTTGTTATGTTTCGGATCTGGTCAGCGGAATAGTAAAGCTTTTAAATTCTTCTTTAAATGAACCGGTAAATATCGGAAATCCCAAAGAATATTCTATTTTACAGTTCGCAAGGATGATATTAAAACTGACAAATTCAAAAAGCAGACTGGTTTTCGAAAAACTTCCTGTTGATGACCCAAAAGTAAGACAGCCGAATATTGCAAGAGCAAAGAAATTTCTTAAATGGAGTCCTGAGATACCGGTAGAAAAAGGACTTGAGAGGACGATAAAATGGTTCAAAAAAAAGGCTTAGTATTGGTTACAGGAGGAGCGGGGTTTATAGGTTCGCATATTACCGATGAACTTTTGAGAAGAAACTATAAAGTTCGTATAATTGACAACTTTTGTACAGGTAGTATGGATAATATAAAACATATTCTTAACAGGATTGAACTGGTCAAAGGAGACATACGGAATAAAGGGCTTGTAACCAGGACTATGAAAGGTGTCAGCTATGTTATCCATCAGGCAGCATTGCGTTCCGTCCCGCGGTCAATTGACGACCCTGTTTCTAATAACGATGTTAACATAAACGGGACATTGAATCTTTTGATTGCTGCCAAAAATGCAAAGGTAAAAAGGTTTGTTTATGCTTCTTCTTCATCCATTTACGGCGATGCAAAGGAACTTCCTAAAAGAGAGGACCATGTTCCCCAGCCGATTTCCCCTTATGCAGCTTCAAAACTTACGGGCGAACATTACTGTCATGTTTTTGCAAAGGTTTTCGGGCTGGAGACAGTAGCTCTCAGGTATTTTAATGTTTTTGGTCCGCGCCAGGACCCCGGTTCGAAATATGCCGTAGTTGTTCCGATATTTATTCTTTCCGGTTTACGTAAAAAGCCTTTTGAGATACACAGTGACGGTAAACAGACACGTGATTTTACATATGTTGCCAATGTGGTCAGTGCGAACCTGCTTGCAATGACCAGTTCTAATAAAGCAGGTGTTTCCGGAAAGGCTTTTAATGTTGCATGCCATGAAAGGAATTCGGTTCTGGATATTGCTTATACTGTATGTAAAATTTTAAAAATAAAACCTAAATTTGTTTTTAAACCTGTACGCGCCGGGGATGTCAGGCATACTCTTGCAGACATCACTCAGGCAAAGAAGTTTTTGAAATTTAAACCATCCATAAATTTTGAAGACGGAATGAAAAAAACAATAGAATACTTTAAAGACGCGTATACACGCAAATAAGAAAGTCAACGCGGATATACGCGAATAAATTCGTTAGCCAGTAAACAGTTATTTGCGACTATTAGCGTTAGATTAGCGATAATTCGCGTGACTATATGGATATTAAACAAAAAATCAAGAAAAAAAAAGCAATAGTAGGGGTTATAGGGCTTGGTTATGTGGGCCTTCCTCTTGCAGTTGAGTTTGCCTCCTCCGGATTTTATACAATAGGATTTGATGTGGATAATAGAAAGATTTCAGAATTAAAAAAAGGCAGAAGCTACATTCAATACACTCCGTCCTCAAAAGTAAAAGACCTGACCAGGATTAAAAGATTTGAAGCAACCAAAGATTTTTCAAAACTTAAGAACTGCGACTCTATTATCATATGTGTTCCTACACCGCTTACACAGGCAAAAGAGCCTGATATGCGGTTTGTGGTTGATACTGTAAAAGTAATTTCAAAATATTTAAGAAGGGAACAATTGGTTGTTTTGGAAAGTACCACCTATCCCGGTACAACGGATGAAATTGTGAAACCTATATTGGAAAAAACAGGACTTAAAGCCGGTAAGGATTTTTATCTTGCATTTTCTCCCGAAAGAGAAGACCCGGGCAATAAAAAATGGACAACAAAAAAGATACCTAAGGTTGTCGGAGGTATAAATAAAATTTCTACAGAAATAGCGTCATTGCTGTATGGAAAAGCAGTTGACAGTGTTGTGACGGTATCTTCCGCAAAGGTCGCCGAGGCGACAAAAATGCTGGAAAATACCTTTCGCGCAGTCAATATAGCCATGGTCAATGAACTCAAAATTCTTTTTGACAAGATGGGTTTTGATATATGGGAGGTAATTAAGGCAAGTAAAACAAAACCATTTGGTTTTATGCCTTTTTATCCCGGTCCCGGTTGGGGCGGACATTGTATACCGATAGACCCGTTCTACCTTTCATGGAAGGCAAAGCAGTATAAACTACGTACAAAGTTTATAGAACATGCAGGGGAGGTCAACACAGAAATGCCGGAATATGTTATTGAAAAACTGCAATCGGCACTGAGGGAAAAACAGATCCCGCTCAAAAAAGCAAAGGTTTTAATACTGGGGATGGCATATAAAAAAGATACCGACGATACAAGGGAGTCCCCCTCGCTTGAGCTTATTAAAGTTTTGGAAAAAAAAGGGGTTCCTTTAAACCAGATAGACTATAACGACCCGTATATACCATGCCCTCCCAAGATGCGGCGTCACCAGATAAAAAAGAAGTCAGTTCCGTTGACGGTAAGCAATTTAAAAAGGTTTGACGCTGTTATAATATCCACCGACCATACCTGTTATAATTATAATCTTATAATAGAGAATTCAAAACTTATCATTGATACAAGAAACTCCGTAAAACAGAAGAATAAAAAAGTAATCAAAGCGTGATAAGGAACGCGAATAAAAAACAACACGAATTTTCGCGGGTGATCGCGAGTTCTTTATTCGTGTTTTTTTATTTATTATTATGTCTAATAAAAGAAAAAAGATTTTAGTTATTGAAGATAATCCTCTTAACAGGGAAATTGTAGAAGTTACGCTGAAAAAAGAGGGCTATAATTTGGTTCTGGCTGTTGACGGAGAGGACGGACTGCAGAAGCTGGAGGAAAGCCCGGACTTGGTTCTGCTTGATTTGTCCCTGCCTAAGATAAGCGGATGGGATATTATTAAGAAAATAAGAAAAGATAAAAAATATAAGAATCTTCCTGTTATTGCATTGACTGCGCATGCTATGGTTGGCGACAGGGAAAAAGCAATTAAGATGGGTTGTAATGCATACCTCCCAAAACCGTGCCTTCCAAAAAATATCATTGAAAAAGTTAAAAACTTTATATGATAAACTGGAATAAGGTTTACGATATTAAAAATAGATTGTCAGGATTTAATCTGACTCTTCGTCATAAGTTATTAGTACTTTTCTTTATCATAACCCTTCCTTTTCTTGTATTTATTGTATTTACATTTTCCCTGGTCAGAAAAACTGTATCTTCGCAGATGGATAGTTATCAAAAGGCGGTTGTTGTAAGTGTCAATAAGCTGATTGAACACTATATTCTGAACTGCCAAAAGAGTCTGACAACTCTGGCAAGCGAAAAAAACTTCAGGTATGCAGTAAGTGTGAAAAAAAGAGACCTTATTAATCTTAATTTAAAAAGGGTGTTTGTAAAATATAAAAATTTCAGTTTTCTGGGGATTGTTGGGAGAAGAAATAATAAGTTTTACATGTTATCAAGTTATCCTGATGATTACAGTACAATAACTGAATATGAAGAGATATATAATTATTTAAAATATAGTTTCAATAATCCTTCGGTAAGAATTTCAAATGCATATAATTTTAGGGATAAAAAGGAAGTAATACTTGTTTATCCGCTCAGGGGTGCTCTTTTAATAGGAGGTATAGATTTAAATAACCTGTCTCAGCTTCTTGAGAAGGTAAAACCAATAGAAGAAAGCAGGTTTATCATACTTGACCCTAACAGCGGTATAATTATGGGGGAAGGAGATAAATTTGAACATAAATTACCGGACAGTGAAGGGGTAATAAAATACGGAAAGGATAAGAATCTTGCTTATTATGTGAAGAATGAGTCAATAAACTGGCAGATACTTTTAAGCTCGCCGTATCGTGTCATATATAGAAGTTCTATATATATGGGGACTCTTGCAATCATAATTGTAATTCTCGGTATTTCCACTGCATTGTTTCTTGCATCATACTTCAGTAAAAAAGTAACACAACCCATATCTGCCCTGAATAAAGGTGCGCAGATTCTGGGTTCGGGCAACCTTTCTTATAGAATAATGCTTAATACAGGCGATGAAATAGAAGAACTTGCCAAAGAATTCAACAAAATGGGTGAGGAACTGGAAAAATCATACGATTCATTGGGAGAAAAGATAAAAAATGCTACAAGAAATTTAGAAAATGCATATAAGGAAATAGAAGAGAAAAATGTTGCTCTTAGAAAAGCGGATAAGATGAAGTCGGAATTTCTGGCAAGTATGTCTCACGAACTAAGGACACCTATGAACGCGATAATCGGATTTACTGCGCTTCTTAGCGACGAGGTTTATGGGAAGGTTTCAAAGAAACAAAAAGAAACTTATGAAAAAATTATGAGAAGTACCAATCACCTTCTGAAACTGATTAACGATATACTGGACTTAAGCAAGATTGAAGCAGGCAGGATAAAGCTGATTCCTGAAAAGTTTAGAGTGGATGTATTGTTAAAAGAGCTTAGCGAGGAAGTCAAACCGCTGGCAATGGAAAAAAATCTTGAGTTTATACTTAATATGGAAAACGATATACAATGCTTTAATGATTATCTAAGGGTCAGGCAGGTTATTATGAACCTGCTTTCAAATGCGATTAAATTTACAAAAGAAGGTAAAGTGGAAATCAAAGCAGGCAAACTGACCGAGGGTTTCTTTGTAGAAGTATCAGATACAGGAATAGGTATCAAACAGGAGGATCTTGAGCATATTTTCGATGAATTCGTCCAGGCAGACGGCTCTGTTACAAGAGAGTTCGGAGGTACGGGATTGGGGTTAAGTATTTCAAGGAAGTTAGTGAACATGATGGGCGGCAAAATTGAAGTTAAAAGCGAACTTGAGAAAGGTACGGTTTTTAAGGTAATACTGCCATATGAGAATAAAGCAGAAAAAGTTAATAAACACGTTAGTGTATAACATCCTATAAATCAGGATGGTTGATTACACAGATTAAAGGTCAGATTACACAGATAAAACCGGTTTGCTAATCTGTGTAATCAGATATAATAAATATTATATCAGGGGAAAATTATGAAAATACTTATTGTAGAAGATGACCAATCCTCCCAGCAGCTTGTAAGAGATATTCTTGAGAAAGAAATTTATGATATTGTGATATGCGACAGGGGAGACGATGCGGAAAAATTAATAATAAGCGGGGAATGGGATTTATTTTTGTTCGATGTTATGCTTCCCGGAAAAGACGGATTCCATTTGCTTAAGACTGCAAAGACACTTCATAAATATACTCCGGTTATTATATTTACCGTACTGACCGACAGGGAAAAGAGAATTAAAGCATACGAAATGGGAGTGGATGATTTTATCAACAAGCCGTTTGACAGATGGGAGTTTTTGGCACGAGTAAGAAGTCTTATTAATTTAAGAAGGACATACCTGGAGCTGGAAGAGGCACAAAATATTGTTATTGCATTATCGCATGCCGTAGAGGCAAAGGACCCTTATACAAGCGGTCATTCCAACAGGGTCGGAGAATATTCAAGACAAATTGCTCTGGCTTTAGGATTTTCCGAGGAGAAAGCCGAAGATATGTATTGGGCAGGGATACTGCATGATATAGGAAAGATTGCGATTCCGCTGGAAATACTGACTAAAAAAGGAACATTGACTTTAGAAGAATACGAAAAAATAAAAACCCATCCGGAAGTATCTTATAAAATTTGTAAAGGATTAAGAACTCTTCAGAAGTTGCTTAATGTTATCAAATATCACCATGAAAGATGGGATGGTAAGGGCTATCCCGATAAGCTTAAAGGCGAGGATATCCCGATGGAAGCGCGTATAATGGCAATAGCTGATTCATATGATGCTATGACAAGCGACCGAGCATACAGAAAAGCCCTGCCTAAAGAGAAAGTAATTGAAATATTAAAAGAAGGCCGTGATAAACAATGGCAGGGTTCAATAGTAGATAAATTCATTGGAATAATCAATAAATAAAAAAGAACGCAAATGGTCGCGAATCTAACGCAAATCATCGCAAATCATTCGCGTGTATTCGCGTTGTTTTTATATTAGCGTAAATTAGCGTATACCATGAAGATATCAACCATTAAAGATGCTGTACTGGATTTTTTCTTCCCGAATGTTTGTGTTTCCTGCGGAAAGGATGTGGATGATAAAAAGTCGGTAGTCTGCCGTGACTGTATTGATAAAATTGAGTATATAAAACCCCCGTATTGTCTTACCTGTTTTCAGCCGTTACCAGACGGCGGTGCTCACTGCTGGCAGTGCAGAAAAACAAAGTACCATTTTGAAAAAGTAATCGCTGTAGGCAGATATACCGGAATTTTAAGAAAACTGATACTTAAATTCAAAGAGAAAGATTTTTTAAAGACCATATTAGCCGGTCTTCTATTGGATACATTGACAAAAAATATGGATATTGAAAGTATTGACTTCATTGTGCCGGTTCCTCTGTCTAAGAGAAAGGAGTTTGAAAGGGGCTATAACCAATCCGGGCTTTTGGCAGATATACTGGGGAAAAAACTTAATAAAATGGTTGTATCCGATAATTTTATCAGGATAAGAAATACAAGTCCGCAGTTCGAGCTTTCCAGAGAGCAGAGACTTATTAATCTGAAGGATTCTTTTTTTGTAAGAGACCCGGCAGAATTTAAGGGCAAAAACATAGTAATTATTGACGATATAGCAACAACCTGCCTGACACTGGAGGAGAGTTCAAAGATTCTTAAGAAATCCGGCGCCGGAAATATCCATTGTCTGGTCCTGGCAAGAGACTAAAAGTAATATTATGATAAAAGATAAACTTACAAGAATAAAGATAATATATTCATTTTTAAAACAGTATCCTTATTATGTTGCAGGGCTTACTGCTCTGGCTGTTTTTTCTGCTTTGTTTGACGGGTTCAGTATTGCTTTTCTTTTTTCAGTTTTAAATTCAATGTTAGATGTAGATGTTATGCAATCCAACAGGGTTTTTTTTAAATACATTAATCTGCTGATAACAGCTATTCATGTTCAGGATAAACTGATTGCCAGTGTAATATTTCTTATTGTTTCGATTTTTCTGAAGAGTATGCTAACATATTTAAATTCAGTTTTTAGTTCGCTTGCTTCCTATAGGATATGGGCGGATATTCAGCATAAGGTTTTTGGAAAATATATTAAGGCAGATTATCAGTTTTTTTTGAACCATAAACAGGGAGAGATGCTTCACCATATTATTGTGGCTCCTCCACATATAGGAGCATTGTTTGATTATGTACCACAGATGATGACTCAGTTTTTGAGGCTTCTTGTTGTAGGGTTAGTCCTTTTTAATATTTCTATTTACGCTTCTCTGATGCTTATACTTCTATGTCTCGGACATTACTATTTTACCCATTATATTGCAAGAAATATTTCCTATAAGGTCGGCTCGGGAAAAATTGCTGCAGGTGAAAGGCAAAATGTTACCGCCAACGAAATGGTCAGTGGAATCCGGCAGATAAAAATCTATTCAGCACTTAACCGCTGGATATCCGAATTTTATAAATATACTAAGGAATATTTTTATCTTGCCAGAAAAGAGACGTTATGGACACCTTTACCGAATAATCTGTTGGAAGTGATAGTTATTTCTCTAATAGCGGTTTTGATAATTATTGTTAAGGTATTAAATCCTGCAAATTATCTGAATATTCTGCCCATTCTGGGTACTTTTACTTATGCTTTTCAGAGAATAATGCCTTCAATGAATGTTTTGGGTAATCTTAGAATACAACTTATGGGAATTTTGCCTGCTATAGAACTGCTTCGGACTGTTCTTAATGAGCAGTCGTGTCGGATTAAAGACGGCAATAGACGGATTGAGTTTTTTTCAAAAGAAATTCGTTTTGAAGATATCGGATTTTTTTACCCCGGTTGCGCGAAACTTCTGGACAATTTTAACGTTATTTTTAAGAAGGGCAAGACAACTGCAATCGTAGGGCCATCCGGTGCAGGCAAGTCAACAATTGCTGATCTGATAGTGAGGTTGTTCGTGCCGCAGAGGGGTAGGATTCTGATTGATAATATCGATTTAAAGGATATTGAGATAGCAAGCTGGCTTAAAAAGATAGGGTTTGTAACCCAGGATACATTTATTTTCAATGCAACGATTGCCGAGAATATTGCCTTCAGTCAGGAAAACATCGACATGGAAAAGGTCATAACAGCGGCTAAGCTTGCCAATGCACATGGTTTTATAAGAGAATGTAAGGATGGTTATGACACAGTAGTGGGAGACAGAGGATTAAAACTTTCGGGCGGTCAAAGACAGCGGATTGCAATTGCAAGGGCACTTTATAGGAATCCTGAGATAATAATACTGGACGAGGCGACAAGTTCTCTGGATAGTATTTCCGAGAAATTGATTCAGGATGCTATCAACAAAATATCTAAGGATTATACGGTTATAATTATTGCCCACCGTCTTTCAACCATTGTGAATGCCGATGAGATTATTGTTCTGGACCACGGAAGAATTGTTGACCAGGGGAAACACGGTGAGCTAATGTCCAGAAGAGGAGTATATAAGAACCTATATAATATGCAGAGCAGTTCAGGGGGGAATTAGAATTCTTAATTAAAAAGAATTTGCTCGGATACTATAATAATAGAGTGGTTTAAATGAAAAGAATTTTTTAGTCCAAGACATTCTAATAGAAATTCACCTACCCGATTATTTAAAAACCAACCCCTATCACCTTTTGTCCAACTGACATTTGTTCTCGCCGTTATGTTACCCGCCAACAACTACGAAGTTATGATGGGATTGATTACATATAAGCATTTGAAGGTGTAGGTCATACCGCCTAAAAACTTTTTTAGGGGTTTAAAAGAAAGTCCTTGACAATGGGTAGCCCTTGTGTTATAATGTTCAATTATTGAACAAAGGCATCTTTTGATGCCTGTATTTAGATATAACGTATGTTATATCAGGAGTGGCTTATGGGTATGAATATGAACAGAGATATCTCAGAAAAGGAGTTTGCCGTAATTTCGGAGATATCAAACAATCACCTGCCGGACCAGCGTACAATCGCCAAAAAACTCGGTATTTCGCTTGGCCTTACAAACCTCATTATCAAACGCCTGGTTAAAACCGGGTATGTCAAAATAAGACAGCTCAACCAGAGAAAAATACAGTATCTTCTGACTCCTAAGGGTTTTGCAGAGAAAGCAGAAAAATCCTATAATTACACGTTAAAGACGATAAACCGTCTGACTTTGTGGAGAGGAAGAATCCAGAAGTTGATTATAGAAAAGTATGATTCCGGGATGCGGGACTTTTTGATTATTGGGGAGAATGAACTTGCCGATTTAACCGAAATAATATTTAATAAATTATCTCTTCCTGACGTAAAATATTCCCGAGAACTTCAGTACAGAAAATCCGCGGAGAATGGTTCAGTTCTGGTGTTTAATACCTCGGAAGGCAAGATGAACGGTAACACCATAAATCTAATCTCATATCTTTCAAAGGAAGGTACCTAAACATGAGTATATTGAAGAGTATTAAGAATGTTATTAAGAGCGAGATAGAGACATTGAAAGTTGTAGAAAAGGGTACCGACGCTTCGTATAAGAAAGCGGTGCAGATGATTTTTAACTGTAAGGGTAAGGTTATAGTGACAGGGGTAGGAAAATCCGGAAATATTGCCCAAAAAATTGCTGCAACTTTGGCTTCAACGGGAACCCCTGCAATCTATATGCCGTCCGGTGAAGGTTTGCACGGCAGTCTTGGAATTGTTCAGAAGAACGACATAATTCTGGCAATAGGTAAATCAGGAAAAAGCGAAGAACTTTTGGGTATACTGCCGGCTATAAAGAAAATCGGTGCAAAGATAATCTCAATAACCGCAGATTTGGAATCCGACCTCGCAAAAGATTCCGATATTGTACTGTTTACCAAGATAAATCAGGAGGCCTGCCCGCTGAATCTTGTTCCTACAAACTCAAGTACCGCTGCCCTGGTTGTCGGAGATGCCATAGCTATAACGCTGATGAAGATGAGGGGATTTAAATCGGATGATTACGGTTTAATTCACCCGGGAGGAACAATAGGCAAACGTCTTCTTCTGACTGTTTCCGATATAATGCGGACAGGGGCTAATAACTCCACGGTTAATATCAACAATTCGGTAAGTAATATGCTTCTTGAGATAACAAAGAAAATGTGCGGCGCTGTTTCGGTTGTTGATAAAAAAGGCAAACTTTTGGGATTTATAACGGACTATGACGTAAGGAAAATTCTTGAAAGAAGGGAAAATATATTTTCAAAGAAGATAAAGGATATTATGAATCCTAAACCCATAGCTGTCTATTCGCATATGAAAGCAGTGGATGTACTGAATGTTATGAGGAACAGAGAGAAAGCAATAGTTGTTATGCCTGTTATAAACAAGAAAAAGAAGGTTGTAGGGATTATACATATGCAGGATATATTGGCAGAAGGCCTATAAGAAAGGTCTTAGCGAGGTTTTATGCGGATACAAATGGTTGATTTGAAAGCAAGTTATACTGAGATTGGTAAAGAAATTGATGCTGCAGTGAAAAATATTCTTAGTAAATCCAATTTTATTTTAGGCGAAGAAGTAAAAATATTTGAAGAAGAATTTGCCAGATACTGCGGTGTAAAATATGCAGTAGGGGTAGCAAACGGAACGGATGCACTGAAGATTGCAGTGCTTGCCTGCGGATTGAAAAAAGGTGATGAGGTTATTACCGTACCGTTTACTTTCATAGCGACCACAGAGGCGATAGTACAGGCAGGGTGTGTACCGGTTTTTGCCGATATTGACCCGAAAACCTATACTTTGGATCCAAAAAAAGTTGAAGAATGTATCCAACATAAAATTCGGAATTCGTCCGCCGCGGCGGACGGAATTCGAAATTTAAAAGCTATTCTGCCGGTTCATATGTACGGTCATCCGGGCAATATGGAAGAAATTCTGAAAATTGCAAAAAAACATGATTTAAAGGTCATAGAAGATTGTGCACAGTCATTTAGTGCGAAATACATGACAGCAGATAGCAGGTGGCAGGTAGCAGGTAGTATAGGAGATGTGGGGTGCTTTAGTTTTTTCCCTGCTAAAAACCTCGGTTGTTTCGGTGACGGAGGGATGGTAATCACCAATGATAATGAAACTTACGAAAATGCAAAGGCGCTGAGAAACCACGGCCAGCGTAAAAAATATTATTCGGAAATGGACGGTTTTAACTCCAGGTTAGACACGCTTCAGGCAGCGATATTGTCCGTAAAATTGAAATATATAGATAAATGGACAGAAATGAGGAATAAAGTTGCACAAAAGTATAACGAATTACTTAAGGATACAGTAGCCATTCCTACGGTATCGGAGAACTGCAGACATTCATTCAATTATTATACGATTCGGTTTAAGAACAAAGCTATGAGGGATAAAGTCCAGAAACATTTGTTAGAAAATGAAGTTGCATGTCAGATTTATTACCCTCAGTCGCTTCATCTGCAAAAGGTGTATGAGGAAATGGGCTGTAAAAAAGGTGATTTCCCAGTATCCGAGAGGATGCAGGATGAAACGCTTTCATTGCCTATGTATCCGGAACTGGATGGTAATAAAATAAAATATATAACAGATAAAATAAAGGATGTAATTGTATAAGAGTCGGGATATTATATTAATTACAGGAAAAACTTGTGAATACCGAAAAGATCAAAAGAGCCATTAATCGCATCTTAAGATATGGATTCGGATATGAAATAAAGAAAACCGAATATTTGGAGGATTCGACCTTTTCCTATCACCTCGCAAAATTATTCAAAAAATTGGATATTTGCTGTGTTTTGGATGTTGGAGCGAACGAGGGTGGTTTTGGAGAGTTTCTCCGTAATAATATATGCTATGATGGTTGGCTGATTTCCTTCGAGCCCGTACGAAAATTATTCGACCGTCTGCAAATAAAGACAGAAAAGGATCCAAGATGGATAGCCTACAATTTTGCATTAGGGAGCAAGATCGCTGAGGTTGAAATCAACGTTATGAAAGAACACTCTTTCAGTTCTTTTTTGACACCCGACCATTCTGTCGTGACTAAATTCGCAGAAGAAAACAAAGTTGACTATAAACAGGTTGTTACAGTGAAGACACTGGATTCTATTATAGGGATGCTCCGAGCTAAATGTTTTATTAATAATGTTTACTTGAAGATGGACACACAGGGTTACGATATGGAGGTCATCAAGGGTGCTGAAGAGACGCTTCCAAGCATCTTGGCGCTCCAAACAGAGTTGGCGCTCAGAAGAACCTATAGGAACATGCCCGGCTATCTTGATGTGCTTCAAACACTCAATGAGAAAGGATTTGATATTACAGGGATGTATCCGGTGATGCGGGATGCTTCGCTAAGTATCATAGAATTTGATTGTGTTATGATAAACAATACTTTATTATCGGGAGTACCGTTGGTCAATACAGTTGACTCGGGTGTAGAACGGGTAAGATAATAATAGCAAAACAGAACGTTTTAAGCAAGTAAGAAAAGTAATTTTCTGGTCAGTATAATTTAATTTACATGGAGGTGTGTATGATGGAAGAGAAGGAAATTGATTTAAGGGACTATTTAAGGGGTATATGGAAGGTATTGATTAGAAACTGGAAATTAATTGCGGGTGTTACATTTATATGTGGTGTTTTATCATTCATACATTTACGTAATTTACCGGATGTATATGAGTCAAAAGCACTTATTGTTCCTGCAAAGATACAGAAAGAAAATATTGAGACAACCTCTTCAATAGAACTGCTACTTAAAAATCCATTAAATCCATATTTAAAGGATATTGCAAAAATAATGAATTTAAAGGATTCCGCAGTGATTGCTATTACCAGGAATTTTGAAATAAAAAAAGTAGAGAAATATCTTGAAGTGTCAGCCAAAGGAGAAACACCGGAAAAGGCAAAGGGACTGGCGGATTTGATTTGTGAGATAATATTGAAAAGACAGAATGAACTAGTTGAGAATGCCTTAAAAATCATAGAGAAAGAAATAACTCGCATGGAAGAGCAGGTTATGTTTGTACAAAAGGAAGTTAATCAGCTTAATAAGAAAATTGCGCAGAAAGAAAAAACAGATATTCTAGCGCAGTCATATGTATACCAATCGCTGATTGAATCAAAAGAAAATGCATTAGTAAGGCGGGATAATTTGTTAGAGGGTTTAAGAAAAATAAAAATGGAATTAAAGTACGATACTAGGCCAGCAGAGCTTGTCGCAGCACCATGTTTGCTTAAAGATAGAATTGCGTCTAATAAACTCCAAACCCTTTTTAAAACAACAGGTATATGTTTTGGGGTTATAGCTTTTTTGGTACTTATAGTAAACTATTTTAAAAATGGAGATAGGAATAAATATTAAGGAAGATTTGTAGGATTTAACTTTGAAAGGAGGATGAAATGTCGATATTTGTTATTGCAGAAGTTGGTATCAATCACAATGGAGATGTAAAGATTGCAAAGCAGTTGATTGATGTTGCGAAAATAGCCGGTGCTGATGCGGTTAAGTTTCAGAAGAGGACTATTGATCTGGTATATACAAAGGAAATGCTGGATTCATTGCGCGAAAGCCCATGGGGAAAGACGCAACGTGCACAAAAGGAAGGTCTTGAATTCGGTCTAGCCGAATATAAGGAGATTGATAGTTACTGTAAAGGAAAGGGAATTGAATGGTTTGCATCTGCGTGGGACATTGAAAGTCAGAAATTTCTGCGGCAGTTTAATCTGAAGTACAACAAAATTGCATCTGCAATGATTGTTTACGAGGATTTGCTTAACGAAGTGGCTTCTGAAAAGAAACACACGTTTATTTCTACTGGGATGACGAAATTTGAACAGATCGACCGGGCTGTGGAAATATTTAAAAAAGCGGATTGCCCATTTGAGTTGATGCACTGTGTTTCAACATATCCAATGAATGATGAGGATGCAAATCTGAACTGTATCGGAACGCTTCGTGACCGTTATCACTGCAATGTAGGATACAGCGGTCATGAGGTTGGACTGGCGGTTTCATATGCGGCTGCTGCTCTCGGTATAACCTCATTAGAAAGGCATATTACTCTGGACCGGGCTATGTACGGTTCGGATCAAGCAGCATCGGTTGAAACTGCAGGGTTTATACAATTGGTAGGAGCCGTGCGAAAAATTGAAAAAGCCATGGGGGATGGAAAGATTTCTATTCATCCGAAAGAAGTTCCAATTGCTAAAAAACTAAGGGCGCATATTCCTTTTGAATCTCATGAATGAGTATGGAGACCTATGGCAAATGTAGTCGCAATCATTCTTGCTAGGGGTGGGTCCAAGGGGATTCCCAAGAAAAACATCATCAATTTTTGCGGAAAGCCTTTGATTATTTGGACAATTGAGCAGCTGCAACATGCAAAGGGAATTGATTCTATCTGGGTGAGTTCGGACAGTGAGGAAATTCTTTCTATAAGTCAAGCTTGCGGCGTTAAAATCATAAATAGACCTGATGATATTTCTGTTGATTCGGCTACATCAGAATCGGGTTGGCTTCATGCTCTTGAAATCATAGAAAGTAAAATAGGACAAATTGATATCGTTGTTGCCCCCCAGGTGACATCGCCCCTGCGGGAACCCCATGATATAGAACGGGGACTCAAAGGTTTCCAAGAGCAAAAATGCGACTCGATGTTTTCTTGTAGTATAGCAAAAGATTTATTTTTCTGGGAAAAGACATCTACTGGTTTGTTGAAAAGCATAAATTATGACTATAAAAACCGAAAACGTCGTCAGGATATCTCTATACAGTATATTGAAAACGGATCATTTTACCTGTTTAAGCCAAAAATTTTAAAAGAATACAACAACCGTTTTGGCGGCAAAATTGGAATAACGCAGATGGAATTCTGGAAGATGTTTGAAATTGACTCCATGGAAGACCTTAAGATGTGCGAGGCTTTGATGACGGCATTTTTACTTAAATAACAGGGATAGATAATGATAGTCAGTTTATTGAAATATTTTTAAGGAGGAAAGAATGAGCGGGAGAATAGTTTATCTTAACGGCGAGTTTGTCCCCGAAGTGGAGGCAAAAGTTTCCATATACGATTCGGCATTAATGTTTGGTGATATGGTATTTGAAATGACAAGGTCATTTAATAAGAAACAGTTTAAACTGAGAAAACATCTGGAACGCTTATATGCAGGGATTAAAATTTTGAGGATTCCATTAAAAATATCAATTGAAGGAATGGAAAAGCTGTGTTATGAGGTGATAGAGAGAAATGATAATAGTTTTACTTCTACTGATGAACATAGATTGGTAATAAACGTAAGCAGGGGACCATTGGGTATTTATGCTCATATATTTGGAGAAAAGCTGGAACCTACTGTGGTTATTGCCGATTTTCCATTAAAGTGGACAGTTGTGGGGATGGGAAAACTTTTTGATACAGGTATTTCCGCTATTATTCCTTCTCAAAGAGCGATTCCGGCATATTTGCTTGACCCGAAGATAAAAAATAGAAGTAGGATACATTATCAGATGGCAAATATAGAAGTATCACAGTATAAAGGGGACAATAATTGGGCATTATTGCTTGATACGGATGGTTTTATAGCTGAAGGTACGGGTGATAATTTTTTTATTGTAAAGAACGGAGTGATTATAACGCCTGAGGGGAGAAATATACTGAGAGGAATAAGTAGAGATTATATTTTTGAATTATCGGAACAGTTAAACCTTAAATGTATAGAAAAAGATATAGAACCATACGACGTTTATACGGCAGACGAAGCTTTTATGACAGGAACCCCTTTCTGTATGTTACCTGTAGCAAGTTTGAATAATGTTGAAATTGGCGTAGAAAAAAATAAAAAGGTTACCAAGTTGTTACTTGATAAATGGAGCGGGAATGTCGGGGTCGATATTGTTAAACAGATTAAAAACTGGAATGAATCTTCAAAGGAAAGAAATGTAAAAAGTCCTTCACCCTATCAGTTTAAAAAAACGTAACACAAATTTTAGGAAGCCATTATGTTAAAGATATATATTTCGGATTTAACACACAATTATAAGACGGTATCAAATGAAACCATGCCTTTAAATGCTGCCTATATTAAGGCCTATCTTAAAAAAAATCTTGATGATAAGGTTGATTGTAAGTTATTTCGTTATCCGGACATTCTCATTGATAATATCAGGAAATACATTCCTGATGTGGTGATGTTATCGAATTACGTATGGAATGAAGCTTTAGGTCTTTTTATATTGTCTTTTGTAAAAAAAATAAATCCCAATATACTTACCATTATGGGTGGACCAAACTTTTCTTTAGATAGAGAAAAACAGGAAGAATACATGTGTAGGAATTCTAACCTTGATTTTTATATATTGGGCGAAGGTGAGATTCCGTCTTCCGAGATAATAAAATTATTTATAGACAACAATAAATCGGTAAAGAAATTGAAATCACATGAAATAGATTCCTGTGTTTATATCAGGCCTGATGGTTCGTTTTATCAGGGAAAAAGAATAGCAGGAGTAAAAAATTTAGATGATATTCCTTCTGTTTGGCTATCCGGTTATTTAGATGAGTTTTTTGACGGTAAACTTGCTCCTTTGATAGAGACAACCAGAGGATGTTTTTTTACCTGTGCCTACTGTGTACAGGGTACGGAATTTTACAGCAAAATTAGACGTTTCTCTCTCGAAAGGATAAAAAAAGAGATTGTCTATATTGCCGAAAAAATCAGGAAAAATTCCCCGGATGTGGGTTTTTTGTCTATAGCAGATTCCAATTTTGGCATATTTAATGATGATGTAGAAATTTCAAAAATCATTAATGAGGTACAGGAAAAATATGGCTGGCCTACATTTATCGATGCTACAACTGGAAACAATAAGAAAGATTCCACATTCCAGACAGTGGTTAATTTAAACGGTGCTCTCGTGATGTATAATTCCGTTCAGTCAATGAGTCCCGTTGTTTTAAAAAATATAAACCGTAAGAATATTAATCCTGAGATTATGAAGGATATCCAACAACGTGCTAAGGAAATGGGCATAAAAACACTAACGGAAACTATACTTTCTCTTCCGGGTGAAACTTTTGAATCCCATAGGGACGGGTTATTTCAACTTATCAATTTAAATATAAAACAATTTACCAATTATCAATGTATGATGTTAAAAGGTTCTTATCTTGAAACCCAGGAGTTTAGAAAAAGGTTTAATATTAATACACGTTATAGGATATTACCTCGTAACTTTGGTATATATAATGGAAACAAAGTATTCGAAGTAGAAGAGATTATTTCTTCTACCTCAACTCTTCCTTTCTCGGATTACTTAAAAGCAAGAAAATTACATCTGATATTAATAATTTATTATAACGGATTTCGTTTCGAACCTTTAATAAGATTAATGGAGTTTTATGGAGTCGATATTATTTCCTGGTTAAATGAGCTTTTTGAAAATATGAATAAGGCGAACAAGAATGTTACGAATCTGGTAAATGCTTTTTTGGATGAAACCACAAACGAACTTTTTTATTCTTATGAGAAGTGTGCAGAATTTTATGCAAAGGAGGACAATTTTCAGCGGCTTTTAAAGGGGGAGATTGGCGGTAATTTGATTATGAAATATCTTTCAATAGCAACTTTTCATACTTGGGAGGATATTGTTGAATATGCATTTAATGTTGCAAGAAAACTTATTACAAATAAAGAAACTAATAAGGATATATATAATTTTTTAAATGATCTCGAAGTTTTCATGCGTTACCGTCTTGCAAATGGAAAATCTTCAGCCCAAATACTATCGAACGCAGAAGCGGATCTTCATTATGACGTTAAAGCATGGGTTGATAATAATTACGCTGATTGCTTTAATAAATATAGATTTAAAAATCCTAGTACAGTACAGTTTTATTTACCGGAAGAAAGGTATAGGATTATAAAGAATGCTCTGAGTGTTTATGGCGAAGATATTACTGGAAAGGCAAAATTGGTTACCAGAATTCAATATACAGACCAACTGAGAGAATATCGCACTTTAAGGAATATAACCGAAAAGTAGGGGAAACCGGTGTTGATAAGGGAAAGATTAGGTTTTGTCAACAGATGTAGTGAAGATTACTGAAGAGGTGGTGAGGAAAGTGATAAAATCGGTCATTTTCGATATAGACGGTGTATTAACTGACGGAAAGATTCTTGTAAACTCACGAGGGGAAGAATTTAAGGTTATTTCATTTGTTGATATAGATGCTTTCTTTGAATTAAAAAGAAGCGGTATAAAAGTCGGTTTTATTAGCGGTGAGAATACAGCTTTTTGTAAATATGTTAAGGAGCGTTTTTCCCCTGATTTTTTGATATCTGGCTGTAAGGATAAGTTATCGGCTTTTAAAGAATTGTCGGCTAAGTATGGATTCGGCAAGACGGATACTGTTTTCGTGGGAGATTCAGAAAAAGATATCCCTTTGTTAAAATACCTCAAAAATAGCTTTACTCCACGAGATGCAAATAAAAAGGTAAGAAATGCTGCAGGGGTTGTTTTAAAATCGAAACGAGGGCAGGGAGTTATTAGCGAAGTAGTAGATTATGTTAGCTGTAATCGTCGGCTTAAAGGAGATTGAAATATGAAAGTTGGTATAAATTCTCTTTTTTCTTTGGACAAAAAAGTTGCTGTTGTAACCGGAGCGGCAAGAGGAAATGGCAGGTCTATTGCGGAGGGTTTTCTTCAAAGTGGGGCTACGGTTTATTTCATAGATATTTTGAAAAAAACACTTATGTCTGTTAAAAATGATGTGAAGAACAATAAAGCAAGATTTATTACTGCTGATATTACTGATTTTTCATTGATAAGAAAAGTTATGGAAAATATTTATAACAGAGAAGGAAGAATAGATGTTTTAGTTAACAATGCAGCGATTACTCTTCCTGAATCATCAGACACTTATACTGATAATAAATGGGAGAAAACGTATTTGTTGGACTTGAAAACCCCCTTTAAACTCTCACAATTAGTAAACAGATATATGAGAAGAAAAAGTGGTGGCGTTATTATTAATATAACAAGTCTGGGTTCGGAATTGGGTTTTTCTAATAACCCTGCCTATGTGGCGTTCAAGGGCGGTTTGAAACAGTTGACGAAAGCTCTGGCAAAGGATTGGGCTAGGTATGGTATACGTGTGAACAATTTAGGGTTAGGGTATTTCAGGACCGAGATGACGCGAAAAAGTTGGGCTGATAAGAGCCAGAGACGAAAGAGGACAGAGAGAATAATGCTGGGAAGATGGGGTGAATCAAGTGATCTTGTCGGTCCTGCCATATTTCTCGCCTCTGAAGCTTCAAAATATATAACTGGTCAGGACCTGTATGTGGATGGCGGCTGGTTAGCGAATGGAATTTAGTTGGGATATGCTTACGTCTATAAATTTATCTTTATCGTCAACTTGCAGCGCAAACTGTATATATTGTCCCGGTGACAGAGGGAAGAATGCTAAACAGAAACATATGTCCCTTGAGTTAGCAAAGAAGATCGTGGATGAAATATGTTCCCAATATTTTAAAGAAAAGCATAAAATTGAAAGATTTGAGATTGGAGAGAATGGCGATGCTTTTTTAAATAAGGATGTAATCAAAATACTCAGGTATGTAAAATCTAAACTGCCTGAAGTTAAAATTGAAGTATATACGAATTTTTTACATTTAACCAAAGAAAAAACCGTGATTATTTTAAGTGAAAATCTGATAGATCGTTTTCATTGTAACATAGACGGAAGTAATAGCGAGAATTATTTTTACGTAAAAAGGGCCGACTATAAGACATTTGAAGAAAATTTAATTGATTTTTTAGAAATAAGAAAACAATTAAATAACAAAACCCCGCTTTTTATACATGTGCTGACATTAAGAAGCTATATCAATACGGTTCGTTATCATCTGGGTACATGGCCTATTAAGCTAAAAGATAAGAAGCTAAGACACATCAAGGATGATTTCGCCGTTATAAAAAGAAACTGGGAAAAGTTGATAGACTCTGATAAAGATAGAATTACAAGAGTTCTTGATATATTCTTATGGGCCGAAAGGGATAATGTGGATTATAAAAAGATCGATTTTAGAAGATATTCGTGTTCGCAATTAGGTAGGATAAGGCATGAGGCTTTCATATCGGCCGGAGGCACATGGTATGCATGCTGTTATGATTCAAAAAATGAATTAGTTTTAGGGAATGTTAACGAAAGCGGGATTGATGAAATATACGAAAGCCGGCAGCGAAAAGAAATGATACAGCTGTTAGAGAATAAAGAATTTCAAGCTGTAGGCGGACCCTGTAAAACCGTTAATTGTTGCGAGAAGGTATGCTATTTAACTTTTACAGATGCAATGTTGTCAAGGATAAAGGAGAGATTTAAAACTATAATCCCTAGATTTTATGAGACATTAAGGAGTATAAAACACAGTTTTTTAGATAGAAGGCATGGCTGAAACAATAAATATATGTTTTAGGAGCTGGTTTAAGGGAGAAATAAAAAATGAATAAGAAAAAAGATTTAAAAGCGATTTATAACAGATGGTATAAGGATGGTGCTTACGAGCACAGTTTTACATTTTTACCCTATGAAGAGTCCATGACAATTATTCAAAGTACCAATTGGGAGGGCCGTAAAGTTTTGGAAATAGGCTGCGGCGAAGGGGATCTGGCAGCCATAATTGCTTACCATGGAGCAAGCGTTACCGCTATAGACTATTCTGAGGAGGCGATTAAAATTGCAAAGTCTAAATTCAATATTAAAAATTTGAGTTTTCATTGTACACAGGTCGAAAAATTAAAAAGTAAATTCGATGTCGTAGTAATGCAGGGTGTCTTAGAACACATTGAAAAACCGTTCAATATGCTGGGATATATTAAAAGTAATCTTTTAAGGGATAAGAATTCAGAAATCATTACAGAGTCCCCATCCTTCTTAAATCCTCGCGGTTACATCTGGATGACTTTACAATTATTGTTTAAGGTTCCGATGTCGTTGACCGACGTACATTTTTTATGTCCCTTTGATTTTGAAGAGATTGCTGAAAAACTCGGCATGGCACTTTCATATAAATCTTGCGAACAGTCATGGGGCGGCGGCCAGAAACTAATAATTGATTTCAAAAAAAGATTAGTGAATGCCTTGCGCGATGCAAAAATGAAAGCAGACATAAAATCTTTAATTACTTGGCTTGAAAAGGCAGTAAGGTATTCAAATTATACGGAGTATTCCGGGGCGAGTATTGTATACCGATTATTTTTTGGTAAACAGTAATTTAATAATATTTAAAGATTGGTGGATAAAATGTTTTTGGTTACAACAGCAGACCAGCGTTTCTGGAAAACCGATAAGCCGATTCTCTTTTTAGGTGAATGGTGTAAACTCTTTTCTCAAAGAGGTATTTGGGAAAATCTTTCATATGAAATTTTGCCGTACCACTGGGATGACCGCAGGAAACTGCACCAGGACTACTTATATTTAAACAAATTATATGAACAAACTCTTTGTGAT
Organism: Elusimicrobiota bacterium; assembly: GCA_016928195.1. Classification (GTDB taxonomy): domain Bacteria; phylum Elusimicrobiota; class UBA8919; order UBA8919; family UBA8919; genus JAFGLF01. The sequence continues at coordinate 3,877 of JAFGLF010000081.1, read as the reverse complement.
CTTTCAAAATGTCTAAATCAAATCCATTGCGTAAACCATACATTGCGGTACTGGAGAATACTTATTGGTCCATGGCTTCTCTTTTTTGTTCAAATACTATATGACAGATATCGGTCTATCGTTAAAGCAGTGGAATCCCAAAAAGTAACCGATACAATAATAGGAGGATATGAACAGGGACAGTGGTTGCCTAAGGATAGTTCCGAGTTTATGAGATGGTTTACGGATGATGCGTATAATCACTATTTATACAGCCGGATTATTGAGCATTTGGATAAAATTCCGTTCAGTGTTCTTAAAGTAAAAGGGAATAGCGGTGCATATCCAAAACATAGAGATTATAACAGCGGATTTTCATTTACATTTAAGAAAGTCCTTAAATATTTTATCAGATTTTATGAAAAGTTTACATGTAGGTATTTTAACCGTATTGTATTTGTCATCGCCGATTTTTTTCCGCGGGATTTACTAAGACTTCAGTTTTCATTAGGTCAATTCCCTTTTTTATTTCCTGTGAAAGTAACACTACCGAATTCAAATATTAAGTGGGATTTAAGGAATAAAATAATTTGTAAACAGCCAAATAATGAATTTGAACAATTACTTAATAAAATACTTAGGGAACAGATTCCCATGGTTTATTTAGAGGGATACAATCGTGCGGAACAAATTTCTTTGAATGCTTATCCTGCTCATCCGAAAATTATTCTCACTGCAACTGCGCATTACGGTGTTGACGCTTTTAAATTTTGGGCGGCATATCATGTTGACCGCGGAGTCAAGTTGGCAGGGGTTCAGCATGGAGGTCTCTATGGCAGTGCACTATGGCATTCGCAAGAAGAACATGAGCTAAAGGTTTGTGATAGGTTCTATACTTGGGGCTGGAGTTCAAAAACTCACAATAATACCAAGTCGCTTCCTGTGGCTAGATTAAATACACTAAAGCAAAGCGTTTCTCCTAATAAAAAGGGGAGAATATTAATGGTGTTAAGTGCTATGCCGCGGTATTCCTACCATTTGTATAGCGGTTGTGTTGCTTCTTCGGGTTATAATGTCTATCTTGATGAACAATTTAAATTTGTAGAAAATCTTTCCGATAGAAATAAAGAACTGCTTTTGGTTCGCCTATATCAGGTAGATTTTGCTTGTGATCAACAGAAACGGTGGTCTTATAAATTCCCTGACGTAGAATGTTGTACGGGGTGCCAATCAATTGATAAGCGATTTAACGAAAGTCGTTTGGTTATATGTACATATAATGCCACTACTTTCCTGGAAACATTTACATTAAACATACCGACTATTATATTCTGGAACCCTCACCAATGGGAATTAAGACCAGATGCGCAACCGTATTATGATGAACTCCGTCGTGTGGGTATTCTTCATGATACTCCGGAATCTGCTGCAAAGAAAGTCAATGAAATTTGCGAAGATACAATTTCCTGGTGGCAGCAGCCGGAAATTCAAACGGCAAAGAACCAATTCTGTCATCAGTTTGCATATACTTCAGATGATTGGATGAAAAGATGGAGTGATGAGTTGAAAATTTTAAAAGTTTAAGATATCGGTCGACGAAAATATCAAAAGGAGAATTTTATGAGTTTAAATAATAGGGTAATTTTGGTGACAGGCGGCACGGGTTCATTCGGAAATAAGTTTACGGAAATAATTTTTAAGAGATATAAGCCTAAAAAAATTATTATTTTTAGTCGTGATGAATATAAACAACATGAGATGAGTAAAGTTTTTCCCTGCAATAAATATCCTATTCGTTTCTTTTTAGGAGACATAAGGGATAGATACCGGCTTTGCAGAGCGTTTGAAGGTGTTGATTATGTTGTTCATGCAGCTGCTTTAAAGCAGGTTCCCGCACTGGAATACAACCCGACAGAAGCGGTCAGAACAAATGTTGATGGTGCAGATAATATAGTTGATGCTAGTATAGATGCAGGAGTAAAAAAGGTAGTAGCATTATCTACAGACAAAGCGGTTAATCCCATAAATCTTTATGGGGCAACAAAACTGGTTGCAGAAAAAATATTTATTGCTGCAAATGCGTACGGAGGCGAGGCAGTAAAATTTTCTGTAGTAAGGTATGGAAATGTTGTGGGGTCGCGAGGTAGTGTGATTCCATTGTTTTTAGATTTCAAAAAACAGAATATAAAAGAATTTCCCATTACAGACGAACGCATGACCCGTTTTTGGATTACTTTAGAACAAGGAGTAGATTTAGTTATTAAGGCCCTGGAAAGTTCGGAGGGCGGGGAGATTTATGTCCCCAAAATACCGTCTATGCGGATGACTGACTTGGCAAAGGCGATTGAGCCGGATTGTAAGTTTAAAATGATAGGAATAAGACCAGGAGAAAAAATCCACGAAACTTTGATTTCTGATGCCGAAACGCGGAAAACAAAAGAGTTTAACGGAACATATGTAATTTTACCTCAATTTTTTGAAACCAAAGAATTTCATAAGAAATATGAGAAATTTCCTTCAGTTCCAGAAGGATTTATTTATGAAAGTGATAAAAATGATGAATGGTTAACTGTAAAAGAACTACAGAAAATGATTGACAGATATTAAATTATAAATTATGAAAACAATTCCATATGGACGTCAGTTCATAGATTCAACTGATATCAAAGAGGTCCTTAAGACATTAAAATCAAATTGGATTACGCAGGGGCCAAAAATAAATGAATTTGAGGGTGCGCTTTGTAAATATGCTGGTGTGAAATATGCGGTAGTAGTATCGAATGGTACCGCAGCATTGCATATTGCCTGTCTTGCTGCCGAGATAAAGAGAGGGGATGAGGTTATAACATCGCCAATAACCTTTGTTGCTTCGGCAAATTGTGTTTTGTATTGTGGAGCTAAGCCTGTTTTTGCCGATATTCAGGAAGATACCGTAAATATTGACCCAGAAGCAATAAAAAGGAAAATTAGCCAAAAAACCAAAGCAATTATTCCTGTTCATTTTGCCGGACATCCATGTGAATTAAAAGAGATCCACAGCATAGCGAAGAAACATAATTTAACGGTTATTGAAGATGCTGCACATGCCTTAGGAGCAGAATATAAGGGTTCAAAAATTGGTTCCTGCAAGTATTCGGATATGACAATTTTTAGTTTTCATCCGGTAAAACATATAACAACAGGTGAAGGAGGTGCGGTTCTAACCAACAGAAAGGATTTATATGAGAAATTGCTAATGTTTAGAAACCATGGTATAACCAAAAATTCTTCCGCATTTCGCATTCCGCATTCCGCATTCGTTGGTTCTTGGTATTATGAGATGCAGGAATTGGGATTCAATTACCGTATAACGGATATACAGTGTGCATTGGGTATATCTCAGCTGAAGAAACTTGACAAATTTATTGAGAGAAGAAGAGAGATTGTAAGAATCTATCAAAAGGCATTTAGTAATAACCGTCTTTTTAATTTGCCGGCAGAAAAAAAACATGCCGAGTCATCATGGCATTTATATGTTATTAAACTGAAAGATAAATATAGAAACGAAAGGAAACAAATTTTTGAAAGATTGAGAAACAAAGGTTTGGGTGTGCAAGTACATTATATCCCCGTTTACCTGCAACCATACTATATAAAACTGGGATACAGAAAAGGGCTTTGTCCAAAGGCAGAAGAATACTACAAAGGGGTTATAACATTACCACTATATCCAAAGATGTCAATTTCGAATGTTAAGAGAGTAATACATATTACCAAAAGTGTTATTAGGAAGTTTAAAAAATAATATAACAATATTATGAAAATGATAAAGAGATGTAAAAAGTACTTAAGACGTATTCTGATAAAAGATTTTTTGGATGATTCCGACATTGCTTGTAATCATTTTTTTCAGAGGAGT
>JAFGLF010000013.1 GCA_016928195.1 Elusimicrobiota bacterium | reverse complement strand
GATATCCTCAAACCCGCTTTCCCGCAGTTCTTTTCCTTCGGTCTCTTCTTTTCCCTTGAATGGTTCGAATTCTATTTTCTCCGAATCCTCTTCTTCGGTCACTTCTTCTTCAATTACTCCTTCCGTACTTCTGGGAGTCTCCGATTCATCCTCCCCGGAATAAATCAATTCCTTTTCCTCTTTGCTTTCTCCACTGGAATCTTCCTTCATTCCGCTTTCTTCAATATTAATATCTTCTTTGCCGGTTCTTGATATATTAAGAAACTTATTTTCTTCTAATCTTGAAGCAGCTTCTTTGAAATCATCTACAAGTTTAGAAATCTTTCCTTTGAAACCTTCATATTCCTTGCCCAGATCTTCAATTTCTTTTTCCAGTTGTAATTTATTTCTTAATAATTTTTTATAGGATTCTTCCTCTTCAATTACTTTAGTTTTTACTATTTCTTCTGCTTCTTTTTCTGCTTTTTTCTTTATATCTTCCGCAATTCTATGCGCTGAGACAAGTGCTTCCTGTATAACCTTTTTCATTTCAGTAGATTCTTTGTTTCCCTCATATTTGAGCCTTTCCACATTATTCTTTAACTCCCGGTATGCTCTTTGCAATCTTTCAAATTCTACTGCCAGAATATCTAAAAAACTATCAACCTCCTCAGGTTTATATCCTTTAAATACAACATGAAATTCTTTTTTTTGGATGCTTTCTGAATTTATACTCATAATTACCTCCCGGTACTTTTAACCGATCATATATCTGTCTCCAATTATTATATAATTATTTCTTTAAATATTGTACTGATATAAGCTATAAAAGAAATTATATCAATAAAAATTCAAAAAATTAACTGATTTCTTGCATGTCTCCGCTTAATCCAGAAACTTTTCCAATTCATATGCTCTTTTTTTTGCGTTTTCTACAGCTTTAACTATTATCTTGTCAAGCTTACCCCGTATAAATTCTTCCAGTGCAGCTTCGGTAGTTCCACCCGGAGATGCGACTTTTTTAATTAAGTTATCAAGACTTCCTTTTGATTTTTTAATAGTTATTCCCGCGCCAATCATAGTCTCAGTTACTAACTTTTTTGATATTTCAGGATTAAGACCATTTTTTATTCCTGTGTCAATTAAATATTTACAGAAAAGAAAAAAATAAGCCGGACCACTTCCACTTAAAGCAGTCGCAATATTCTGGTATTTCTCATCAATGAATAAATAGTCACCCACACTTTTTATCAACTCTTTTGAAAATATCAGATCACTGTTTTTTACATATCTACCCTTACTTACAACAGCCATCCCTTTTCTAAATAATGCGGGAGTATTTGGCATAATTCTTACAACACGGGCATCTGAACTTAACATTTTTTCAATATAACATGACGGTATCCCTGCTATAATGCTGATTATTGAATTTACTTTATAATTAAAATTGATTTTAACTTTTTCGAGTACGACTTTTAAGTCCTGAGGTTTCACCGCCAGCAGTATATGCATGGCTTTTTTTACAAGTTCGGCAATTTCTTTCGCAGCATACACTTTGTAATTATTTTTGATGTATCTTTCACGGTAATTATCCTTATCGTAGATTATTATTTCTTCAGGTTTTAAGAAATTACAATCCAATATTCCTTTAAGAATAGCTTCACCCATATTTCCGCAGCCAATTATTCCTAATTTATAGTTATCCAAAAAAGCTCCTTTTTTAAAATTGGTCGTAAAAGCCCTCTTCCCTTAATAACTCTTTTTCTTCTGAACTAACCTCAACGTTATACGGAGTAATCAGAAAAACTTTTTCCGCTACTTTTTTGATATTTCCTTCCAGCGCATAAGTAAGCCCGCTGCAAAAATCAATTACTCTTTTTGACAGATCCTGGTTTGCTTTCTGGAGATTGATTATTACCGGAATATTATCCTTAAAATTATCTGCAATGATCTGTATCTCTTCAAATTCCTCAGGTTCCGCGATAAATACTCTTGATTTCGAGCCGTCTTTACCTGTCCGGATAAAAGGGCTTTTTCTCGGAGATTTTGAAGTAAAAATATGTTCCCTCCTTGAAATGTCTTTTTTTTGTATGGCTCCAATTGTATTGTTTTCTTCGTTTAATCTTCTGTTTTTTATCTTTACTTTCTCTTTTTTTTCTGTATTTTCTGAGTCTATTTCATTTTCATCTGATAAACCCAGAAAGGAAAGAGTCCTCTTAAAAAATCTATTCATTAATACCTCCTTTATAATTAAAAAATTAATTAAAAATAATGGATCCCACCCTGATCATTGTGGCGCCCTCTTCTATTGCTATTTTATAATCATTACTCATGCCCATTGAAAGTTCAGTCAGGTTAGCACCGGCATAATCTCTGCCGGAACTATCCTTAAGAATCCTTAACTGCCTAAAAATCCCCCTTATTAGCCCAAAATCATCAGTTAAAGGCGCCATAGTCATTAAACCGGACACCTGGATATTTTTAAACCCGGATGTTTCTATTAAGAAATCATATAAATCCCGGGGCTTGATGCCAAATTTTGACTCCTCTCCTGAAATATT
>JAFGLF010000080.1 GCA_016928195.1 Elusimicrobiota bacterium | reverse complement strand
CTTTTAGGGTACCGTGAGTTCGAATCTCACTCCCACCGTTTTAGTGCGGGGCGAATCCTCTCACCTCCGTGTTGGAGGAATTATGAAAGAAATCATAGTTTTTTTGGCCGTATTTTTTCAAATGCTTAATTTAAGTTATGCAAAAAAAGTTGGTACGGTTACCATAGATTCACTTCCTAAAGCAATTTCACCCAATGGGGACGGCCTTTATGATAAAACAAGATTTATTATTTCTGCAGATGTAGGTAAAATAAAGAAATGGGCGCTTGAAATAAAAAACGATTTAGGAGTTCCTGTGAAAACATTTACGGGAGAGAAAACCATTCCTGCCGTACTTGAATGGAACGGTACTGATGAAAAGAACGCTATAGTGCCGGATGGTAAGTATATTTGTGTTATGGATTTGGACGCTAAATATTCTGCCAGATCAAATGATTTATGGATAGATGTTGATACACTTTCTCCATTTGTAGGTATTTCTGTATCAACTTATACTATTTCTCCAAATGGTGACGGTATTGATGATTATTGCGATATTTCTTTTATTGCCGATGATCCATTAGGTTTTTCACTTTGGGAATTTAGCATAAAAAGTTCAAATGGAACGGCGGTGGTTTCCAGAAGGGGTGCCTCTTCCAATCCTCCGAAAAATTTTTTATGGAACGGTAAAGACGATTATTACAAAAGCGTTGTTCCTAACGGAAAATATGAAATTAGTTTGGTTGTTCTTGATATTGTCGGCAACAAAGCGCTTTCTGAACCCATAAATATTAATGTAGATGTTCCAAAAAAGGTTGAAAATAAGATTGAGGTAAAAGAAGAAAAAAGAGGACTTGTTGTAAATCTAGCTTCTTCTGTTTTATTTGATTCCGGTAAAGCTCAATTGAAACCCGCAGCACATAGTATGCTAAATGAGGTCGTGAAACTAATGCAGGAATATCCGGATAATCAGGTTTCGATTGAGGGACATACAGATAGCCGGGGCAGTAAAGCATATAATAAAAATCTTTCTGAAAAGAGAGCTCAGGCGGTATATGATATTTTGGTTTCAAAGTATGGGGTTGACTCCAGAAGATTAAGAGCAGTTGGTTATGGCGAAGAAAATCCGCTTGCAAGCAATAAAACGGATTCCGGCCGTAAACAGAACCGGCGGGTTGAAATCATAATTTTGAAAAAATAGAAGAATGAAAGGTATTAAAAAATTTTTATTGTCGCTTCTCGTTTTAATATGTTTTTTGTTCTTTATTGCTTTAATTCTAATAAAAACTGTTTTTCCTTCAAATATATTAATAAATTTTGCTAAAAAAAGAATTTATTCAATTACAGGCAATAAATCAGAAATCCGTAATGTTTCAGTAAGTTTAAAGGGAATTATATTTTCAGATATAAGAATTTTTTATAAAGATGGGTCGGAGATAACCGTTAAAAAACTGATAATTGCTCCGAATTTGTTCCCGTTCCCAAGAAAACAGATAGCAATAAATGAGATAAAAATAATTAATCCGGAGGTAACGGTCAGCTCAACATATACAGGCGATATTTTTAAGCTTAGGAGGAAATTTCCGCGTGCCGGATATACATTTATATTAAGTAAATTTTGTATTGTAAACGGTGCGATTAACTTAAAAAAATTCAGAATTGACGAACTAAAAATTAATACCAGAAATGCTTCTATTAAAGGTTTTTTCCCGACAGAGGTATCTTTTAATGCACTGGGTGCTAATTTTGATGTAAGATCGGAATGTAATTTTGGAGAAAAGAAAATAATAATTAAAAAAGCAATAATAAGAAGTAATAAAGAATCTGTTTTTTTAAGCGGAGAAGTTGAAAATTTTTTTGATCCGGAAAAGATGAGTTTTAATATAGGCATTGAAGGCAGCGGAGCACTAATTAATGAGATTTTTTTATCAAATTTGCATAAAAATAAAATAATTGTTTTTGGGAAGAAAAAAATTAAATTAAATATTTACGGTACTTTAAAAGAAATTCAGATAAAAAACTAAAATACATTAAGAGGAGGTGAATTATATGCTTGCAGTGATTGGCGGTATAATTGCGTTTGTTGTAGGAATAGTTTTGTTGTTTGGCGGTAAAATAATTTCAGGTCTCCCAATTTACATGTGGGATGACTTACTGGTTTGTCTTAAAGGAATTATTTCATCAGGACTTGTGCTTGGGGGAATACTTTCTATTATAGCGGGTATTTCAGCAGTTAAAGATAAAGCCAAAGCCGAGGAAAAAAAATAATTGAGAATATCTCATCTTGGTGAATTTGGATTAATTGAAAGAATCAGAAAAAAAAATAGAAGATTAAGCGGAAATTCCAGTGTAAAAGTTGGTATAGGTGATGATTGTGCAGTGGTAGAAAGTAAAAAAGGGAAATTTTTACTTCTTACAACCGATACACTTATAGAAAACATTCATTTTTCAAGAAGATATTTCAGCTTTTTAGACATTGGTTACAAATCTCTTGCTGTTAACCTATCGGATATTGCCGCGATGGGCGGAGTGCCGCTTTACTGTCTTATTAGTGCCGGACTTCCTATAGAAACCGACATAAAAAATGTCGATGATTTTTATCGCGGTATTGCAACCTTAGCGTCGAAATTTGACGTTAAGATTATTGGCGGGGATACAACCGAATCTCCAGGGGGGATCGTAGTTTCAATTACAGTTATCGGCGAAGCTATTTCAGGTAAAGGTATTTTGAGGAGCGGTGCCTGTCCCGGTGATGCAGTTTTTGCCACCGGCCCTTTCGGAGAATCCGCTGCCGGACTCCTTATACTTCAAAAAAACCTTTCTGGCTGCAGACATTTCGTAAAAAAGCATCTTCGTCCTTATCCAAAAATTGAAGAGGGTTTGTTTATAGCAAGATCGAAACTTGCCACGTCAATGATTGATTCTTCTGACGGGCTTGATAGTTCCATACGGTTTATATGTCAAGAATCAAATGTGGGTTGCGAAATATATCTTGATAAAATACCTGTTTCAAAATATTTGAAGGTTTTTTCTTCCCGTCGTTCTATATCTGCTATACAATATGCTTTATTTGGCGGAGAGGAATATGAACTGCTTTTTACTGTTCCGTATAATAAAAAGGAATTTTTTGAAAAAAAATTCCATTATATTGGGAAAATAACAAAAAGTAAGAAAATAAAATATATCGATTCAAATAATAAAGAAATAAATTTTAAAAAATACGGGTATGACCATTTTAAGAAATGACATTTCCAAGATAATTTTTTTATCCATTCTTTCGCTGGTTCTTTTTTTACCTTTTTTCAATAAGGCGATATCCGCTGATTCAATATTTTATATTTATACGGCAAAACAGATTTTAAAAGAACCGCTGGACCCGTTTAATTTTCAGATAAGCTGTGCCGATAGAAATTATGCCGCTTGGGATATAGCAAACAACCCGCCTTTAATATCTTATTTCTTAGCTGCTTTAATGAAAGTCTTTGGTGAAAAAGAAGAAATTTTTCATATAGTATTTTTTGGATTTACTTTATTTGCCGTTATAGGAATATATATGTTGGCAAAGATATTAAATATTGATTCTTTTTTTTCGGCACTTCTTTTAATAGCAAGTCCTGCGTTTTTTGTAAACGCAACGGATATAATGCTGGATATTCCTCTAATGGCGTTTTCATTATGGGGGATTTATTTTGCGATTAAAGAGCAATTTATTGGCTGGATATTACTCGGTTTAGCTCTTTTAATTAAATTCGTAGCAGTAATAAATCTTCCTATAGTTTTTGTATGGTTTCTATTAAACAAAAAACTTAAGCAAAATGTTATTTTTTTTATAATTCCTATTTTGTTTCTAATTATTTGGTCTATACATAACAAATTAACTTATGATGAAATCCAGCTTTTTAATAAATCATTAAGTGTTGGACTGTCTTTTGATGTTCGGAAAGAGATACCAGTACTTACATATATAGGCGGAGCATTTATTTTTCCCTTAAGTATTTTATGGCTAAGTTTTCAGAGAAAAAGAATAAACATAATAATTTTCCTTTTTATGTTTATTATAACCAATATATTTTTTAATTTGCTTGGATATAAAACAATCCAGAATTTATTGTTCGGGGTTTTTATCTGTTCTGCAGTTTTCTTGATTTATATAATAATAGATTATCTTAAAAAATCCCATTTTCAGAGAGAAATAATTTTTCTTACAGCATGGTCTTTTTTATATATCTTTTTCTTTGTTTCTGTTTCGGCTATAATTGCCGTTAGATATCTTTTACCATTGGCACCTGCTGTAATACTGTTATTTGTAAAGATTGCGGAAAAAGTTTCAAATCGAAAGGTATTTTTAATTTTTACTATTGTTATAGGAATTATTATTTCTATTTTTATTTCGCATTCCGATTGTGTGCTGGCAAATTCATATAGGGAGACTGCTAATTATCTAAAAACTAATTATCCGGACAAAATATTTTTCAGAGGAGATCTTAGTTTCCGAGGGCTTCAGTATTATATGGAAAAAAACGGGTTTATATGCATTGATGTTTATAGTAGCAATAATTTATCAGGAAGTTATATTGTTAAATCAGATTTTTCTATTACAAAAGAATTGACTACTGATATAAAAAAAAATATGGAATTTATCGAAAAAAAATATATAACTACAAAGAACCCGTTCAGAACGATGTCTCCGTCTGTTCAGGCAGGGTTCCATCTGAATATGTATGGGCTTTTGCCGTATTCGTTTTCAAAAGCACCTATAGAACGGTTTATTATTTATAGAGTGAAATAATGAAAGAAAATTTAAAATTGTTTTTCATAAGTTTTGTTGCACTTTTCTTAGAAATTGCATGCATAAGATGGTTTAATTCAAATGTTGTGATGCTTTCATATTTTTCAAATTTTGTATTACTTGCCTGTTTTTTGGGTTTAGGTATTGGGTTGATTTTGGCTCCCAAAAAGATAGATTGCCTTGTGTTTTTACCCATGCTTTTTCTTGTAATCTGCATTTTATTCTGGGAAGTGCTTATTCGCATAACTGTCGAATCTGAAATCAGCATATATTTTACTGCTTCCGGATTCGGCAAGGGTGTACCGCTTTATGAGGCAAGTGCCTGGTGGTTTTTGCCGACGATTTTTATTCTCACAACGTTTTTATTTATTTCACTTGGCCAGGAAATAGGGCGAGCATTTATAGGTATAGAATCGCTTACTGCATATATAATAAACATTTTGGGATCGATTTTTGGCGTAGGTGTTTTTACTATGATTTCTTTTTACAATAGTTCTCCTCTTATCTGGTTTATTATTGCATTTGTATGCCTTGTGCCTTATCTTTATAAAAAGCGGTTTTTTATTATTAATATCATTTTCTTAATAATTTCGTTATTCCTTATTGAATTTATAAGTCATGGTGCAGTATTCTCTCCATATTACAGGATTGATACCATTAAACGGGCGGTAATGGTTAACGGTATTCCTCATCAGATAATGTGGAATGTAGAAAACAAAGGAATAAAAATGTACAGATTTCCATATCAGACAGTTAAAAAACCAAAAAAAGTTTTGATATTAGGTTCTGGTACAGGGAATGATGTTGCGGCGGCATTAAAAATGGGTGTACGGAAAGTCGATGCAGTTGAAATTGATCCCATAATACTTGATATCGGGAATTCCCATCCAAATAAGCCATATAGCAGCAAAAATGTAAGAATTTTTAATGATGATGCCAGATCTTTTCTCAAAAAGTCCAATGAGAAGTATGATGTAATAATTTTTGCGTTATTGGATTCATTAACTGTTTTTTCACAGTTTTCCTCGGTCCGTCTGGAAAATTTCATGTTTACCAAAGAATCATTTGAAGATGTAAGAGAACACCTTACTGATAAGGGCGTAGTTGTCATTTATAATCAATTCAGGAAACTATGGGTTATTGAACGAATTTCAAATATGCTGGAAGAAGTATTCGGCCAGGAGACGGTAGCTTATAATGAACCGGAAACCGAACATTTTGCCGTTATGTTTAATGGTCCGGGCATTAAGAATTTAAAATTTCCGGAATCAGCAGAACTTTTTCCTGGAAAAATAGTCCCTGTCGGTTCACTTTCAAGCGATAATTTAAAGCCGACAACCGATGATTGGCCGTTTTTATATATGAAAAAACCAACGATTCCTAAACATTATATTTTGGCAATCATAATGATATTATTATTTGCCGGAATACTTGTTTTTACTTCATCTGATATCTCCTGCGGAATAAATAATCATTTCTTCTTTCTTGGCTGCGGATTTATGATTTTAGAAACCTCTGCAATTATAAGAATGGCACTTTTGTTTGGTTCAACATGGATTGTAAACTCTATTGTGATAACCGCAATATTGATTATGGCATTTACTGCAGCATATTTCACTAAAGTTTTTACGCCCGATAATAATAAAAAATATTATATTTTGCTTTTCTTAAGCATTATTACCAATATTATTATTCCATTAAGAATGTTTTTAATTTTTCCGTACTATTTGAGAATTTTATTATCGGTAGTATTGTTATTCCTGCCTATATTTTTTGCCGGGGTTATTTTTGCGACATCGTTCTCTAGAGCAGCCAATCCCCAGTCTGCTTTGGGTGCGAATTTAATCGGTGCGATGTTCGGCGGCTGTCTTGAATATATTTCTTTGAAGTACGGGTACAGTTCGCTATTACTTTTTTTATTAGGAGTCTATTTTGTTTCAATCAAAGATTTTAACTGGAAGATTTGTTTCAAAAAATCCTTTGCAGACATTTAATCTGGGTGTAAAAATAGCGGGCATGCTTAAAAGAGGGGATATTATTTGTTTTATCGGCCCTCTTGGCGCCGGAAAAACGCTTTTTACACAGGGGATTTGTAAAAGACTCAAAGTAAAGGATTTCGTGAATAGCCCATCTTTTAAAATCATAAACGAATATAGCGGAAAAATTCCGGTTTATCATGTTGATCTATACCGTATAAATTCTTTCAAAGAGATAGAAAATATAGGACTGGATGAATATATTTACGGGGATGGTATTACAATAATAGAATGGGCTGAAAAGTTAGACAGAAGAAGTCTTCCCAGAAAAAGGGTAGAAATAGAATTAAAAATTAGAAATAAAAACGAGAGATATATAAAATGGCAGCAGTATCAATAGTATTATTATTTGCACTGATAGTTTTGCATTTTAAAGCAATCTTCCTTTTTGGGCTTTTTACCGCCCAGCATTCAGGAGCCGGTGATTCAGTATTGCTATATTTCCCCTCAAGATTTTTTCTCGGACATTCACTGCGTATCGGAGAATTTCCGTTATGGAGCCGGAATATGTTTCTTGGGTTCCCTATACATGCTGAAGGTCAAGGAGGATTTTTTTATCCCTTGAATATTCTGTTTGGAATTTTTCCCCAGTGGGCAGCTTTTAATTATGTAAATATTTTGAATGTTTTCCTAGGCGGATTTTTTATGTATATTTTTACCAGACAGTTAAACCTTAAAAAACTGTCTTCGGTAATTGCATCTCTGGTTTTTGCTTTTTCAGGTTTTTTTATATGTCATTTAGAACATATAAATCTGCTGAATGCATGTGTATGGATACCTTTAGGGTTCCTTTTTATTTTAAGAAGAAAATACCTAATGATTTCATTGATTTTTGCCCTGCAGTTGCTGTCGGGATTTCCACAGATAGCATATTATACAGGAATAATTTTATTTTTTTGGCTGATATTCAACATGAAAGAAGTTACCGATATATTTAAATTTCTTTTTTCTTCAATCTTCGCGGTATTGCTCTCATTCTGCCAGATTCTTCCTACGATTGAGCTCATACCCTACTCCGTTCGCAATAAAGGGGTTGATCCTTCGGATATGTTTTCATGGGGGTATTATTTTAAGGATTTATTACTGTTTATCCATCCGTATATTTTTGGTAATCCGGTTCTTGGAACTTATATAAGAAAAGACAGTATTTTGACTGAAAATTGTGCTTTTATTGGAATAATGACACTTTTATTGGTAGCTTTTGGAATAATAAAAAATATGAAAGTGAAATGGGTTAAATTTTTTACGGTGTTCTGTATAACCATTATCGGGTTTTTACTTGTGTTCCCGGTTATCTCCAAGATGGTTGCATATATACCCGGTTTTCAATTTTTCAGGTTACCGCAAAGACTTTTGATATTTGTTGTTTTTGCACTTGCTGTTATTTCGGCATACGGATTTCAATGCTTAAAAAAGTTTAGACTTGTTGTTTTTTCAGTGATTTTTATAGAATTTATGAATTTTGGTTTCGGATATAATAATGTAGTGGGTATGGAATATTTTAATACACCGGAATCGATAAGCTTTTTAAAGGACGATAAAGAGTTTTTCAGAATTCTTACTGTAGATGATGAAAAAAAAGCCAGTATAAGTAATTACATATTATCCACTATTCCGGGAACGAGCTATTTTACAGAGAAGAGGTATCTTAATTATGTTCCTCCGAATATCGGAGTATTTTTTAATATGCCTACATTGAATATATATTCTCCGCTTTCAATGGTTAATGAATCCAAATTATTCAAACTGGCAAAATCCAATGCAAAATATATATTTTCATCAACAGATTTAACAGATAAAAATCTCGTATTTATAAAGATGATACAAATGCCGTTATTTCTTCCAAATTTAAGGATTTACCGCAATACTGATTATGTTTCACACGCGTTTTTTAGTGATAATGAAAAACAAAAACAGTTACCGCTGAAAGTTAAATATTACAGCAACAATAAAATCAGAATTGAAAAAAATATAAATGTTAAAGGAAATATTACTCTTTCGGATCTCTATTATCCGGGATGGACTGTTTTTGTTGATGGTAGGCGTTCTAAAATATATTCAACAGATTCAATGACCCGTCTGGTCAATGTGAGCCGAATTTCTAAGAAAATATATTTTATTTTTTTACCCGTATCTTTTACAATCGGTATTTCACTTTCAGTTTTTTCGATTTTTCTTTCAGCCTGGTTAATTTCCAAATGTCAAGGAGGAAATAAATGAAGATACTTGCCATTGAGACATCAGGTGATATTTGCGGAGTTGCACTGCTTAATAAAGATAGAATAATCGCCGAAAAGAATGCTGTGCTGCCTAGAAATTCTTCTTCCAGTATTTTCGAGATGCTAAAAACTGTTTCTAAAAAGGCAGTTTTTGATTGTTTGGCGGTTGATATAGGCCCTGGTTCATTTACGGGTATAAGAATAGGGGTTTCTTTGGCCAGGGCATATGGGCAGTTTCTGAAAATACCGGTTATAGGGATTTCAAGTTTGGATTGCCTTGTTTTTAATGCTGTATCAAAGAATAATATTTCCGGAAAAATTTATTCAGTAATCGATGCGCTCCGGGAAGAAGTATATATGGGCGAATATGATGGGCTGAAGAGGAAGAAAGAGTATAAGATAATAACCATTAAAAAGTTAAAGGAAATGTTGAACGGAAAATGTACTGTTGTTGGTGACAAGAGAGTTTGTGAGAAAATAAATAATAAATATATTAATGTGAAGTTAACGGCATCGGCAGTTGGATTTTTGGCTATAGCAAAATTTTCAGAAGAACAAAATAGCACAAATTATAAGGGTATACTGCCCTTGTATATTAGGAGGGCTTTTGCAGAAGAACGTACAAAAATTTAAAAATCCATTACCATCTGGTTTAATTAACAATTTGCATATCAGAAAGTTACAATTTAAAGATATCGATACAATAGTAAATATTGAAAAGGATTCTTATCCGGATCCATGGTCCAGAAAAATGTTTGAAAGAGGGCTGAGGTTAGACTTTTCACATTTTTTCGTAGGAGAGGTCGTTTCAGAAATTGCTAGCTATGCGGAGTTATGGCATATTATGGATGAAGTACACCTTACAAATATTACCGTAGCGAAGGATTATAGAAAACAAGGTTTAGGAACAAAAATGCTTAGACATGTTATTAGTTTTTCAAAATCCTTAAAAATAAAAAGAATATTTTTAGAGGTAAGAGAAACCAACTTACCTGCGATAATACTTTATAAAAAATTCGGTTTTAATAAGATAGGTATCAGGAAAAAATACTATTCAAATTCAGACGATGCGGTTATTATGGGGAAATGTTTATGAAGAAGAACTATGTATTTTGTTTCTTTTATCTTACTTTTTATTTCTTATTTCTCACGGGATGGCTTATCTCTGCTCCTCCGGTTGTTGTTAGTGACAAGGAAAGGATTGCTTATCAGACTTCTGCATACTACCATTATATTTTAGCAAATATTGCGGAGTTAAGGGGGAATTCGAAAGAGGCGATAGATGAGTATAAAAAGTCTATTTTTTACGATTATAAATCAATATATTTGAAAAAGCAATTAGCAAATTTGTATATCTTAACAGGAGATATTAATACTGCAGCTGGTCTGATTTCTGAAATTTCCAGGTTACAGCCTAGTGATAAGGCGACTACGGAGCTTATGGCGGAGATATCGATTTTTCAGAAAAAGCCGGAAGAAGCAATTTCTTCGTATGAGAAGATATTATTAACCGACCCGAATAACAAAAAGACTCTTTATAATTTAGGCGTTTTATATGCAGAAATAAAGGAATATGAAAAAGCAATACTATATTTTGAAAAATATCTCCAGCTTGAACCGGATTCACCTGTGATTTATTCAAGTATCGGAATTTTATACCAGAAGCTCAATTGTCCGGCCGAAGCGGAACTATATCTTAAAAAAGCCCAACAGATGGATAACGATTTCATTATTCCACTAGTTACCCTTGCAGAAATGTATGAGGATAAGAAAGAGTATAAAAAAGCACTCGAATTATATGAAAAATTACTGGAAGTTTTTCCGGGAGATGAAGAGTTGTTGATAAAAGTTGCCGGATTTTATCTTTTAGAGAGGGATTACTCACAGGCAAAAAAATATTTGATAAAAGCAAAAGATTATTCTCCAAAAAACCACTGGATATATTATTATCTCGGGCTTATTGCCGTTGATGAAAAGAAGTATGATTATGCAATAAATTATTTTAATGAATCAATCCATCTGAATAAAAAATCAGCCGAATCACATATGCAAAAAGGATATGTGTATACTATACAGGAAGATACTAAAAATGCCGTTAAGTCATTTAAAAAAGCAATAAAGTTTGGAGCAGAGGTTCCTGATATATATTTTTTCCTGGCAGTAAATTATGAAATACTGGAGAAATATAAAAAAGCAGAAGAATGTCTTAAAAAGGCAATAGCGCTGGATCCTAGTAAGTTAAGATATCATTTCGAATTAGGGGTTGTTTATGACAAGTTAAAAAAGACGGCCGAAGCAGAAAAATCTTTTTTCAAAGTTATTGAAATTGACTCCAGTACTGCACAAGCATACAACTATATCGGATATACACTTGCCGATAAAAATATAAGACTATCTCAGGCAGAAAGTCTAATAAAAACAGCGTTGGAGATGGAACCTGAAAATCCTGCCTATATTGATTCCTTAGCCTGGGTTTATTACCGTACAGGGAAGTATACGGAATCCCTGGCACTGCTTAAGGAGGCATCACGGGAATTATACGATCCTGTAATTTTTGATCATCTTGGTGATTGCTATCTTGCTCTCGGTGATAAGCAGATGGCAGTGGACAGCTGGGAGACATCTTATTTAATTGAAAAAAATAAAACTATAAAAAAGAAAATTAAAAAATACAAAAAAGGTATAAAATGGTCTCCTGAAATTGTAAGTTTGCGGGCGACAAGATGTTTTAGAGATATGTTTGATATTTCTGGATTTGTGAATGCAAATACGACACATAAGAATAGAACATATGCTGTAAATGGTCCATTTTTTTTCAAAAAACCAAAACAGTTACGGCTTGAGATTTTAGGTCTTTTTGGAATTCCACATGGACTTATTCTTATGAGACAGGGAACGGTGGTTTATATTACCCCGGATAAGAAAAGCTATAATCTTACCGATAAATTTTATTGGATTGAAGATATTTTCGATATTTTTGATGCGGAATATTTTAATGATTTGAAGTTAATTGAAGAACGGAAGGGAATATATATATTTAAAAATAATATTATTAAAATAGAAGTTAATAAAAAATCGCACACGATTTCTGAGGCAGAATTTTCAGATGGGTCAGTAGTTCGTTTTTCGGAATATAGATTAATCGACAAGGTAATTTTCCCGCGAAGGTTTGCCTTTATCAATGAAGCTGCCGACCTAGAGACAACGATGACACTCAAAAGACTTAATTTAAACAAGGGTATAAAAATTGACTTGTTTAATGTCCCGGAAAAATAATGTTTACACAGCTGCATAATCATTTTATTGGTTCATTTTCCGATAGTGTTCTGCGTATCGAAGAAACGGTAAAACTGGCAAAAATTCTTGGTTATCAGTCTATCGCAATAACAGAACACGGAGAAATGCCGTTTGTATACGAGTTCTCGGATGCCTGCCTGAAATACGGGCTCAAACCTATTTTTGGTGTTGAAATATATTTTGTTGATGATGCCCAGGAATCAATCGAAAAAAACGACAAAAACAGGTTCCATCTTTTACTCTTTGCAAAAAATGCTGTGGGATATAAAAATCTTGTTTCGCTTGTTTCCGAAAGCTGGTTAAAAAATAACTACTATGAAAAAAGAGGGCTGGTTGATTGGACACTTTTAGAAAAATATCATGATGGAGTTATAGCAACTACTGCCTGTTTTTTTAACCAGATATCGCAGGCGTATATAAAAAATAATTTGTCGGAAGCAGAAAAAATTTTCTTAAGATATAAAAGCATATTCAAAGATGATTTTTATGTTGAAATCGGAAAACACAATATTCCGGACGAGGAAATATCAAACAGAGGACTTTTGGAATTTGCTAAAAAATATAACGTTAAACCGGTTGCAACAAATGATGTTCATTATTTAGAAATTGACGACTGGTTAGCGCATGATATAGTTATAAAGACTAGATTTGACAGAATTTCCTCGTTTAGAATTGAATCGCATCACTTTTGGTTTAAATCCGAGAAAGAGATGCTGGATACAGGTTTGTCGCAGGAATTTTTAAACAATACTCAGGAAATAGTAAATAAATGTGAGTTCCAATTAAAAGATAATGTATCTGAACACCGTGGAAATATTGAATCTGCTGATGAAATGATCAACAGAGGAGATGCGGCATATCTTTCTGATATTGAATATATTGAAGAGGATAAAGCAGATTATTATGTAAAAAGTATTCTGGGACAAAAACATCCTGATCTTGTTTATTATTCCGATAAAATTAAGAAAATACCAAGAAAGATCAAACCAAATACTTCCAAAATTGCGTATTTGCCCGATATAAAAGAGGTAATCCCGTTAAAAGTGGTTTTTGGAAAAACTATTACCCAGTTTACAGAAAAATCATGTCAGAGAGCCGGCGCATCTATCCATCCGGTCATTCGCTCGCCTCTTGCAGAAGCACTTTTTAGTGCTAAAAAAGCAGTTTTCGAAATTTTTAAATAATCCTTATAATTCAATCCTTCGCGTTCTAGTAGAAATAATCAATTTTTGCTTGACATTTTCCCACTTTTTTCATATAATAAAGTGTTAAAATAGAAAATTATAATAATATCTGTCGACGGTAAATCAGCAGTAATTTTGTCTGATTTTGGCAGATATTAGAGAAAAATATGGGAGGTTTTTAGTGGATAAGCGAATTCCGATTGTGGCAGGGAACTGGAAAATGAATAAAACCGTTGGTGAAGCGGTTGAATTGGCCGGATTGTTAAAGCAGAATTTACAGGATGTAAAGGATCGTGAGATAGTTATTTGTCCGACCTATATATCCATTTTTGCAGTCAAAGAGGTTATTAAAAATTCAAATGTAAAATTAGGTGCCCAGAATATGTATTTTGAAAAATCCGGTGCTTTTACCGGTGAAGTTTCTGCATTTATGTTAAAAAATGCAGGTTGTGATTATGTTATAATAGGACACTCGGAGAGAAGACAATATTTTGGTGAAACTGACGAAGGTATAAATAAAAAACTGCATGTTGCAAATAAAGAAGGACTTATCCCGATTGTTTGTATAGGGGAGACATTGACTCAGCGGGAAAAAAATGAAACATTCTCGGTAATTGAGAAACAGATAAAAACAGGAATAGCCGGATTGGATGCCGAACAAGCAAAAAAACTTGTGGTTGCATATGAACCGGTTTGGGCAATAGGGACCGGCAAAACCGCGACTCCGCAGCAGGCAGAAGAAGTGCATGCATTTATAAGGAAACTTTATTCTGAAATTTACGGGAAGGATGCCGCAGAATGTGTAAGAATTCTGTACGGGGGTTCGGTAAAACCAAATAATATTTCCGAAATAATGAAACAACCGAATATTGACGGCGGACTTATTGGCGGGGCATCACTCAAAGCAGATGATTTTATAAAGCTTGTTAGGTATTAAGATGGATAAACTTACGGAGCAGACGGCGGAAAAAATCAAACTCCGGGAGAAAAGAGCGCAAAAACCTGTAATAGCCAATGTATCCAACAGGCATTTGCATCTTTGCCAGGAAGATATGGAAAAGCTTTTTGGCAAAGGATACAAACTTAAAAAAATTAAAGACTTAATACAGCCGGGTGAATTTGCCTCGAAAGAAACTGTGGTTATTAAGGGCAATAAAGGCGAAATAAAAAAGGTCAGGGTATTGGGACCAATCAGAAAAGCAACCCAAGTTGAAATTTCAAGAACAGATTCATTCATTCTCGGCATAAATGCTCCATTAAGAATTTCCGGGGATACAAAAGGTTCTGCTCCGGTAACAATTATTGGCCCCAATGGTACTGTCGAATTAAAAGAAGGCTGTATTGTTGCTAGAAGGCATGTTCATTTTTCAATTCAGGATGCAGATTTTTTTAAGGTAAAAGACGGTGAAAATTTAATGGTGAGAGTTGATAATGAAAGAGGGCTTATTTTTAATAATGTATGTACCCGTGTCAGGGCAAATATGACATTGGAATTTCATATTGATACAGATGAAGCGAATGCTGCCGGAATAAAAAACGGCGATAAAGTAATAATTTTGTAACAAATAATCCCCGTAATTTTAAGCACATCAAAAATTTTCTTAGTAAAGAATTTAAAAAGGATACTATTATGAAAATCTCAATCGGGTCGGATCATGCCGGATATAAGTATAAGGAAGAAATAAAAAATTTTCTGAAGAAGAAAGGACATGAAGTTATTGATTTCGGAACGGATTCGGAAGAATCGACTGATTATCCGGTATATTGCAGACCGGTTGCAGAATCTGTTTCAAAAAAAGAGAGTGAGCGCGGAATTGTTCTCGGCGGTTCCGGGAACGGAGAAGCAATTGTTGCCAATCGGGTTCCCGGTGTCAGGTGTACGCTTTGTTGGAATACGGAATCAGCACGTCTTGCAAGACAGCATAATGATTCCAATTGCCTTTCTCTTGGCCAGAGAATGATGGATCTTGAAACAGCACTGGAGATTATTGATATTTGGCTCGATACACCGTTTGAAGGCGGCCGGCATATAAAAAGAATTAATCTTATCGATAACCCGAAGTAATAGATGGTAAATAAAAATGTTTGCAGGGAAAGTCTGTGTTAAATGTCCGGTATTTACAGAATCCGATATTGAAAACACTAATTACAGTAAATATGTCGAAAAAAAAAGCTGAGCCCATTCGGAAAATGATTGCATCAGGTGCCGATAGTATTTTGACAGAGGATACGAAAAACATAGAAGATAATATTGCTTCCGTTATAGATCATACTATCCTGAAGGCGGGAGTTACCAGGGAAGAGATTGGTAAACTTTGTGAGGAAGCGAAAAGGTTTTCTTTTGCATCGGTTTGTGTAAATCCCATGTATGTAACGCTTTCAAAAAAACTGCTTGCCGGGTCACCTGTAAAAGTCTGCACTGTAGTGGGTTTCCCGCTGGGTGCTAACACATCCGCGGTTAAAGCTATTGAAGCAAAGGATGCCATTGTCAATGGTGCTGATGAAATTGATATGGTTATAAACATCAGTGCGTTAAAAAATGGAGATTTCCAGTTGGTATTGGATGATATAAAAGCTGTTCGTAAGGCGACTCATGGTAAAATGCTGAAAGTTATATTAGAAACCGCATATTTATCTAAAGAGGAAAAGGTTAAGGCATGCCAATTGGCAAAAGAAGCCGATGCTGATTTTGTTAAAACATCTACCGGATTTGGTCCGGCCGGTGCGACTGTAAAGGATGTACAATTAATGCGTGAAATAGTAGGCAAAAGAATGGGTGTCAAAGCATCCGGAGGTATAAAAACTCAGGAGAATGCCAGGAAAATGATTGCAGCAGGCGCGACCAGGATAGGTGCTTCTGCCTCCGTTGCAATTGTTACAGGCAAGAAAGGCAAGTAAAAAGCCCGCCTGCAACGTCTGTGGCGTAGCCACTGCGGGCAGGTAAAATTTAACAAAGGGAGTTACTTATGAATGTTTCAGAACTTTTACAGACAATGATAAAGAAGGGAATTTCGGATATTCATTTCAAAGCAGGCAGTCCTCCTGTAATAAGGGCTAATGGTAAGTTAGTACCGACCGGTTTAGAAAATTTTACTGCAAAACATATAGAAGAAATAGCATATAGTCTATTAAATAACGAACAAAAAGAGAAATTTGAAGCAGAGGATGAGATTGATATGTCTTATGCTGTTGAAGGTGTTTCGAGATTCCGTGTAAATGTTTATCGCCAGAGGGGTTCTGTTGCGCTTACCTTGAGAGTAGTTCCTCTGAAAATAAAAGGGTTCGAAGAACTTAATTTACCAATAGAAATATTAAAAAAACTTGCCGCTGAGCCTCGTGGACTTATTTTATTCACAGGGATAACCGGTGCAGGAAAAACCACCTCAATGAATGCCTTAATTGATTATATTAATACGACAATTTCCTGTAAGATTGTTACCATTGAAGATCCGATAGAGTATTTCCATGAGGATAAAAAAGCATTTATAAGTCAAAGAGAGGTAGGTGCGGATACAAAATCATTTGGGAAGGGATTAAAGTACGTATTGAGACAGGATCCTGACGTTGTTTGTATAGGTGAGATGCGTGATTTTGAGGCGATATCAGCCGGGATAACTGCTGCAGAAACAGGTCATCTTGTTTTATCAACCATTCACACTATGGATGCTGTTCAGACAATAGATAGAATTGTTGATTCATATCCTCCACATCAGCAACATCAGATAAGAATAACGCTTTCTAATGTTATAAAAGGAATAATTGCCCAGCGTCTCCTGCCTTCTATTCAGGGCGATGTCCGTTTACCTGCGATTGAAATTCTTATAGGGACATCGCTTATCAGAAAAAATATTGCTGCAGGTAAATCCGCAGAAATTTATAAATTAATGGATCAGGGTGAATATTATGGGATGTGTACATTTGAAAAAAGTTTGATACAACTATATAAAGAAAAAAAGATAACAATGGAAGATGCGTTAGAAAACACAACAAATCCCGATGACTTTATGTTGAAGGTTAAAGGGATTGGTGGTGGAACAAAGTAAATGATTACTAAATGGAACTTAGTACCGTCACCCTGCGACAGGGATAAAAGCAGGTATAAACTTTTGCTTTCTTCTACAGATACTGACCTTACTGATATACTGGAATTTTTCGGCCAGGATGTAGGGAAACCTTTTACACCTCTTTCTCAAGAATACAATTATGCTGTCTATATTTATAATTTACGGGAAGAAAAAAGGAGTTCCACTGAAAAATTTCTTAAGAGTAAATGTCAATCCGGAAAAGTAGAGGAGTCTTCGGCCGGCAAAAACCTCGAAGAAATTTTGGAAAAAGTCGCAGGGATAGAAGAATCTGAAGAAAAAAGCTCTGTACCAAAACAAAAAGATATAAAATCTGCTGATACAGAACCCGCCGAAAAGAAAACCGCAATGCCGTCCCATAAGACAAGGTTTGGTGAAGACGGTTTATTGAAACCCAAGTTAAATTTAAAATATGTTTTTGATGAGTTTATTGTTGGTGCCAACAACCGGTTTGTCCATGCTGCTGCCTATGCAGTTTCCCAAAATCCCGGTAAAACATATAATCCCCTTTTTATTTATGGAGGCGTAGGTTTGGGGAAAACACATATTATGCATGCAATCGGTAATAATGTTAAAGATAAAAATTCATCGGCTAAGATACTTTATATTACAACCGAAAAATTTACTTCGGAAGTTATTGAAGCAATAAAAAACGGGAAACTGTCAGAATTCAGGGAGCATTACAGGAATCTTGATTTGCTTCTTGTTGATGATATTCAATTCCTATCGGAGGCCGAATCTACCCAGGAAGAATTTTTTCATACATTTAATATTTTACATGAGAATCAGAAACAGATAGTAATAACTTCGGATAAACCGCCTAAAAAACTTGCCAGTATAGAAGACAGGTTGAAATCCCGTTTTGAATGGGGACTAATTGCGGATATAAAACCGCCCGATTTAGAGACCCGTGTAGCAATATTGAAAAAGAAAGCTCAGCCTGAAAAGTTGATGCTTGACGAAAAGATATTAATTTATATTGCAAGCAAACTAAAGTCAAATATTAGAGAACTAGAGGGTTTTCTGAAACGGCTTAAAGCGTATTCATCAATGACTAATGTCAAGATAACCATGGAGCTTGTCAAGGAATTTTTAGGAGAACTTTTGCCCGAGGCTGATGCTGAGATAAAAGAAACAAAACCAAAAGAAGCACCGTCTTCACCACCGGAACCTGTTGATAAAAAGGCAGTTGTTGAACCGAGTAAGCCTGCGGAACCGGCACCACCTAAGCCTGCAGAGCCGGCACCGTCTAAACCCGCAGAAATGAAACCTCGGGAGCCGGAACCTAAAGAATTGGAGTCATCAGAATCTCAGCCAAAATCTGCTGCCGCTGACCCCGAATATGATGCATTAAAACCAGTAGAGGTAGGGTATTTTTATCCTGAGGGTTATGAAAGTGATTTTGAACAAATGAGAGGTTTATTTAGAGAAGTTATAAAAAAACATAAATTGAAATTTAAACTTGTAGGTGTTTTTGAAAAAAGTTATGCATTTGACAAGAAGGTAAATTATGCTTTTTTTGCTCAACTTTGTAAAACAAATAATCTGACTATAATGGTTTTGCTGGGACCTCCTCCTATGAAGTTAATTTCAGAAGATGATTTTACAAATATGCTTACCACTACTTGTGAAACCAATGATATTTCGGCACAGATAGTTCCCTATTCCGATTTAAAAAAGCAATATAAATATTTAAACATTGCTTTAGATATAACATTGCATATGCATGAGAAATAGTTCTTAAGAGAATGAGATATAATATTGGTTTAAAATTAATTATCAGAGTATTCGTATTTCTGCTTATTATGATGGTGTGGCATTTACTTATGCTAAGTATCAGGAACAGGATTTTTACATTTGTAAGTCTCACGGCTGTTTTAACAATGGGTTATTTTATAATTATTAAACCTATAATCCTGATTGAAAATTCGGTTAATAATATATTGAAAGGAAGTTTTCCTAGAAAAAAAGAGCTGAAATATTTGGGTGCAACAGGAGAAAATTTCAATTTACTTTTAGACCATTTAATGATATTACGAGAGTCGCTGAATATTCTATTTGCTGCTTCGAAAACAATTACATCCCGTGTGGAAATAGATGATGTGATAAATATGGTTTTAGATTTGGTATATGAAAAAATGCATCTGCCTGCAGTTTTTGTCAGTTTTCCGACCGAACGGGGTTTTTTGAAAATTAAAGCTTCGCGCGGAGTATCGGAAGAAACCGTAAGAGATAGCGAATTGCCTAATAATGAAAGTTTTCTCGGGCGTGCCTTTCTGACAAAAGAAACCATCGTAGTAAACGATGCTGTTAAGAAGAAGTTGCCTTCCACTGGAAAAGTTATGGACAAAGAAGGCATAAAATCATTTATACATATTCCTATAATAGTTGGGGATAAATCGGCAGGAGTTTTTACTGTTGTTTCCGGATATAAAAAGTTTTTTAGTAAAGATATGGTTAAAACATTAACAGCTTTCGCTGATTACCTTGCAGTAGCAATAGGTAACTCGCAGTTTTATCAAGATATGCAGAGATTCAACAGAAGGCTTGAACAGGAAGTCGAATCAACTACGGAGGAGCTTACAAATACAAATCTTCGCCTAATATCAAAAGTTAAAGAAATGAAGGCGTTGAATGACATAATATTTGCAGCATCAAGTAAGGTTGATATGGATGAGATGTTATTAACTATAATAGAAAAAATAAAAGTTATTACAAATGTTTCAACCGCCGGATTCATGATTTATGATAAGGAGACAAATATGCTTATAGGCTGCGGGGATATTAAAGGTTTTAATCTGAATGTCTTAAAGGAAGAAGATGTTCTTATAAAATCATTTAAAAATGCATCGGCGTTTATTTCGAACGAATTATTTATTGAATCCGCTGGCGACCTGCAAAAGCTTTATAAAGATTATAGAATAACATCTTTAGTTGCATTGCCACTTATAGAAGAAAAGGTTAGCGGACTTTTTGTACTTGGGAATAAGATAATAGGGAAATTTTTACAGGATGACATGAGGTTTTTATCAGTACTTACTTCGCAGGTTGCTGAACTTATCAGCCGAACCAAGCTGTATGGGCAACTTGCCAACCGTGTTAATGATCTGGTCGTATTAAGGGATATATCCAATACCATTACGACTGCTCCGAAATTAGAAGAAATTATTGAAGTAGTTGCAGAAAAACTTGTAAGAGCTACAGGGTCCGATTATATAATCTTCTGGTTTTTGAATGATTCTGAAGAAAAATTGGTTCCGTTGTTCCCGCCTGAATATGTTAATCAGGATATGAAATTTGATATTAAAGATTCAGAAGGCATTATAAAGTATTTTATTGAGGGGAAAGCACGGGTTTTAAAAAACGATGAATTTGACAACAGATTTGATAAATTAAAAGAAAAATATAATTTTGAATCATATCTTTTTGTTCCTTTAAGGGTCGAGGAGAAAAAAATAGGATTTTTCTGTTTATATTCCAAAAAGCAGAATTTATTTAATGATGAAAAAATACGTTTTACGGAGCTGGTTGCAAACCATTCGGCTGTTATTGTGGAAAACGCAAGGATTTACGGACAGCTTAAGAGAATTAACGTAGAACTGGATCGTTTGAATAAAGTTAAAGATGATTTTGTATCAATGGTGTCGCACGAACTAAGGACCCCGCTTACTGCGATAAAGGGATTTGTTCATGTCGTTTTAGAAGAAGAGGTCGGAAGAATAAATGAACAACAGAAAAAATTTCTTGGTATTGCAAAACAATCCATAAATCATCTTAATATGCTTATTTCGGATTTGCTAGACTTGTCAAAAATTGAAAGCGGGCTTATTACTATAAAAATGGAGAAAGTTAATTTATCGGATATAGTAAAAAAATCGATTGAAACGAGTATGGGTCAAATTAGAGAGAAAAATATAGAAATCAAGGTGGATATTGACAAAGATGCTCTGCCGGTAGAGGGCGATAGTTCGCGGCTTTTACAGGTTTTCAATAATCTTATTTTTAATGCTATAAAATTTAGTAAAAAAGATGGACATATAAAAATTGTTGTAAAAGATAAGGGCAATTATATTTTTTCCGCAATAACAGATAGCGGCGTTGGTATTCCAAAAGAGGAACATAAGAAAATATTTGAGAAGTTTTACCAGGTGGATTCTTCATATGCACGTACTGCCGGCGGGACAGGACTTGGGCTGTATATAGTAAAAACAATTATAAAGCTTCATGGCGGAAAGATTTGGCTTGAATCAGAAATAGGGAAAGGCTCTACTTTTTCATTTCTATTACCAAAAGCAAAAAAAAAGATAGTAAAGAAAACAACAAGTATAAATAAAAAACTTGTCAAGACGGACAAATCAGCATAGACATAGATTAGTTCGTTTTTGTTTTATACCATTTTGGTTAAGGGGGACGATGTGCAAAAGATATTGGCGATTGATGACGATACTGTAACATTAGAACTTTTAGAATTTTTGTTAAAAAAACGCGGCTATGATATTGTCACTTGTACTTCCGGAGAAGAAGGTATTAAAAAGGCCCAGGAGGTTCACCCTAAGATTATTATTCTTGATGTTATGATGCCCGGTATGGATGGTATAGAAGTATGTAAAAGGTTGAGAGCGGACCAGCAGACTGCTAAAATTCCGATATTGTTTCTATCAGCACTCGGACAAGATGTGGAGGTTATGCGCGGGCTTATGGCTGGTTCTGATGGCTATATGTTGAAACCTTTTGAACCCGATGAATTATTAAAACAGGCAGAGAAATTAATAGATAAAGACAGCTAGGAGATAAATGGTAAATAGAGAAAGGAAGGGCTAAGTTTGGAGGGCTGGGGTGAAAGTAATTCTTGTTGTATTGGATTCTGCAGGTGTAGGTGCCCTTCCTGATGCAAAAGAATATGACGATACCGGAGCAAACACCCTTGGAAATATTGCAAAGACTACTAAAAATTTCGACCTTCCGAACTTATTCAGTTTAGGACTTGGAAAACTCCTCCCTGCCCCCTATCCGCCAGCTGGCGGACTACCCCCTGCCGTCATTAATGGTTCCTATGGCAAAATGTCCGAAATGTCAAAAGGTAAGGATACAACTATAGGACACTGGGAGTTGGCCGGATTAATTACGGAGCAGCCATTACCTACTTATCCCGATGGTTTCCCGGAAAATATTATAAAACAGTTTGAAGATAAGATTGGCACAAAAATACTTGCTAATTATGCATCTTCCGGGACAGAGATAATCAAAAAATTTGGTGAAGAACACTGCCGGACCGGGCATCCCATTGTTTATACATCTGCTGACAGTGTTTTTCAGGTTGCAGCACATGAAGATGAAAAAATATTCGGACTGAAAAGACTTTATAAAATTTGTAAAATAGCCAGAGAAATACTTGTTTCTCCAAATAATGTAGGAAGAGTGATTGCCAGACCTTTTATCGGCCGGTCAGGGGATTTTAAAAGAACTTCAAATAGACATGATTATTCACTTGATCCGCCAGAATCAACATTACTTGATAAATTAATTGAATACGGTATTAAGGTTGTAGGAATAGGAAAAATAAAGGATATATTTAACAGCAACGGCATTACACTGGCAATTCCAACATTAAGTAATAAAGACGGTATGGAAAAAACCCTAAAAACAGTTCTCGAGTTCTCAAGTTCTCAAGTTCTCAAGTCAACACAAGAACACAAGAACACAAGAACACAAGAACATTGTTTAATCTTCACTAACTTGGTTGACTTTGATATGCTTTGGGGTCACCGCCGTAATGTTCAGGCGTATTACAGAGGGCTTAAAGAGTTTGATGATTTCTTACCTAAATTCTATGAAGCAATGGATAAAGATGATATCCTGTTTATTACAGCAGATCACGGCTGTGACCCTACACATATAAAACATACGGATCATACAAGGGAATATGTCCCTGTTCTTGTGTTCGGCAAAAAATTAAAGAAGGGCGCTGATTTAGGAATAAGAAAAACTTTTGCGGATTTGGGGCAGACAATTGCAGAATTGTTTGGAATAAATAAATTGAAGAATGGAAAAAGCTTTTTGAGGGAATTATTCTGATTTTATCTGTGTAATCTGTGTTTCAAAAAACGGAAAAAGTTTTCTAAAAGATATCCAGAATAGAAATAAAGTAGATTGAAGATGGGCATAACTATTTTAATTGCAGCTTTCGTTACCGCCTTAGCCTTATTTTTTGATTTTACAAATGGTTTTCACGATAGTGCAAATCAGGTAGCAACTGTTATTACATCGCGCACTTTATCTCCCGGTATAACTTTAATTTTAGCGGCTTTAGCCAACTTTATAGGAGCATACTTTCTGGGAACCGCTGTTGCAGAAACCATTGGGAAGAGTATAGTAGATCCCAGGATTTTACATACCGGAACGATAGGGGTTATTGTAATTATTGCCGCACTAACGGGAGCTGTTTTATGGAATCTCATAACATGGTATTTTGGAATACCGTCTTCTTCTTCACACGCTCTAATAGGCGGACTTATAGGAGCATTCTTTTTTGGCTGGGGCCCTGAGCTGATAAATTGGTATAAGGTTTGGCAGATAATATTGATTATGATTGTTTCTCCGATTATTGGACTTGTAATAACATATATTTTCACACGATTTACACTTGTATTTTCGCAGCGGTCAACTCCAAAAATAAACAGGATATTCAAAAAATTACAGATTGGTTCATTGATTACACAATCCCTTGCGCATGGAACTAATGACGCACAAAAGACAATGGGAGTTATTACATTTACTCTTATTATTCTTGGCTTATATAATCCGCAAGGAGGATCCGTGTCTGTTCCTAAATGGGTAATTATTTCCTGTGCATCTGCCATGGCTGTCGGAACCGCAACCGGCGGCTGGAGAATAATAAGAACGCTTGGCTCCGGACTTTATAAAGTAAGACCCATTCACAGCTTTACCTCACAGTCTGCTTCTACAATAATAATATATATTACAGCAGTTTTTGGATTCCCGATTTCTACAACGCAGGTTATTTCATCATCTATAATGGGTGCCGGCGCTGCTTTTCGGCCAAAAATGGTAAGATGGCAGGTTGCTCAAGATATGGCGGTTGCATGGTTGGTTACAATTCCGGCCAGCGGGTTTATTGCAGGTCTAACTTTCTTTATATTGGAGCAGATTTTTAAATAATTCAATAATTGCCAATAAATTTTAATTAAAAACATTGGGAGAACAAATGGCTAAAATGAGTTTAATTGAAAAACTTTTTCCTAAACGAAGAGATTTCTACAAAATGCTTATTGCTCAAGTGAGTGCAGTGGAGGAAGGACTCATTTGTTTTACAGAGTTTGCGAACAACCCAACACCTGAAAATGGGAAAAAAGTAAATGATGCCGAGAAAGAAGCCGATGGAGTAAGAAGAATTCTTGTTGATGAATTAAACCGGTCGTTTGTTACGCCTATAGACCGTGAAGATATATTTGCATTATCCCGTGCTGTGGATGATATGCTTGATTATGCGAAATCAACCGTAGAGGAAATGACACTTTTTGAAGTTCAGACGGATAATTATATAAAGAAAATGGCTGAATCACTGTATGATGCATCGAAAGAGGTTTCCTGTGCAATAAAATGTCTTAAAGAACACGCAGGTATTTGTGCGGAACATGTTGTTCGTGCAAGAAAAACAGAGAATTTTGTTGAACACCGATACCGCGAGGCGCTTGTAGAACTTTTTAAAACAAATGATGTAATAAAAATTTTAAAGACAAGAGAAATCTACAGACATCTGTCAAATGCAGCAGATAGGGCTGCGGAAGCGGCCGATATAGTTAATGATATTCTGGTAAAAAATACATAGTAAAAAGGAGCTGAACAATGCAATATACAGAAATAAGTAAAATAAAGTTATTGAAACAAAATCTTGATAAAACAAAGAAATATATTGAAGAAAGAACGAAAAAAAGGCCTGTAGTGGGCGTTATTCTTGGTTCCGGACTTTCTTCTATATCAGGTAATGTGGAAGATTCTGTCACAATCCCATATTCTTCAATACCAAGTTTTAAGGAATCATCCATTGAAGGCCATAAATGTGAGCTTGTTATTGGTAACCTCTCTGGTAAAAATGTTATAATTATGGCCGGTCGTATACATTTTTATGAAGGATATACTCTTAAGGATGTAACCTATCCAATCCGTGTGCTGAAAGAGCTGGGCGTAAAAAAGTTGATTCTTACGTCCGCAACAGGTGCGGTTAACAGGAAGTTTCGGTTGGGAGATATTATATTGGTAACCGATCATATAAATTTTATGGGTATAAATCCGCTTATTGGTCCGGAAGGTGTTTTGCAAGGTGTTCGTTTCCCGGATATGTCAGAAGTTTATAAAAATGATTTGGTAAAAAAGGCGGAATTTACCGCAAAGAAACTTAATATTAAAATCAGGAAAGGTGTTTATTTTGCATGTACAGGCCCATCTTATGAGACACCTGCTGAAGTAAAAATGGCAGTAACTTTGGGTGCTGACATTGTTGGCATGTCAACGGTACCGGAGGCAATCGTTGCCAATCATTGCGGGATAAAAGTACTTGGTGTTTCATATATTTCTAATATGGCAGCCGGGATATTAAAACAACCATTAAATCATAAAGAAGTAATTAAGATTGGGAAAAAAACAGAAGAAAAGTTAGGTAATTATATAAAGGAAATCATCAGGATAATTTAAAGATATAGAAGCAGATAAACGCGGATAAATGCGCAGAATAACGCGGAGGTTTCAGCGTAAATCTGTCCGCCACGGCGGATTCAGCGTAAGTCCGCTTCTAATATATTATATGAAAAAGTGGAAAATCCAGGAGAACAACAGTATAGTTATAAACGAACTTTGTAACCAAACAGGTTATTCAAATATACTGATTTCTTTGCTTGTACAAAAAGGGATAAAAACACCGCATGAAATAGAAAAATTTATTAATCCGAGGATTTCCGATCTATATAATCCGTTTCTGTTTAATGATATGGAAAAAGCAGTAGATAGAATTAAAAGGGCAATAAAAGATAAAGAGAAGATACTTATTTATGGAGATAGAGATGTTGATGGGATAACTTCGACAAATATTGCTTTCTTATATTTAAAAGAGTTGGGGGCCGATGTATTATGGTATGTACCTCTGGATGAAGGTTATGGACTTCATAAGAGTTTGATTGAAAAATATCATAAAGAGGGTGTAAAACTTATAATAACAGTTGATTGCGGGATATCTGCTAAGGAAGAAGTGGATTTTGCTAAATCTCTTGGTGTAGATGTAATAATTTCCGACCATCACGAACCTCCTGATTATATCCCGGAAGCTGTAGCGGTAATTAATCCTAAATGTTCCTATGAAAAGTATCCATTCAAAGGACTTGCCGGATGCGGTGTTACGTTTAAACTGTTTCAATCAGTTGCTTTTTCCTATTCAAAATATTATAACAAAGGAATAGTTGTTTTGGATATTGAAACAACCGGGCTTTCATCTTTAACTGATGAAATAGTTGAAATCGGAGCCGTGAAAATTAAAAATTTTATTGAAATCGGAAGATTTCAAACTCTTGTTAAACCGATATGTCTGATTCCAGAGGCTGTAAGTGAGATTCATGGTATAACTAATGATGATTGTAAAACCGCACCGGATATTTCAGAAGTTATGAAAAAGTTTTTGAATTTTATCGGGAATTCAATTATTGTAGCACATAATTCAAGTTTTGATATGGCATTTTTACATCGTGCTGCAAAGAAAATAGGGCGGGAAATTCCCAACGAGGTTATTGACACACTCGAGATGTCCCGTTTGGTTTTTCCGTTTAAGTCACATAAACTTGAAGCTCTTTCAAAAGAACTAAACATCGAAAGTGATAAATATCATAGAGCTTTGAGCGATGCAATAACAACCATGAAAGTTTTTGAGAGGATTGTTTTAATTCAGGAGGAAAAACAGAGAAAATTTATAGAGGAATATCTTTATCTCGTAGCACTTGGAACCGTCGCAGATATAGTTCCGCTGGTTTCTGAAAACAGGATTTTTGTTAAGTATGGCATCCCGTTATTCTATAGCTCAAAGAAACCGGGTATCAGAGCAATCCTTAATACACTTAAAATAGATGAGAAAGCATTTACCGCGAGAAAAGTTTCCTGGTCAATAGTACCCATTTTGAATTCTGCCGGGCGTTATGGAAAAGCAGATTTGTCGGCAGAATTATTAATAACTACCGATAAAAAAAGATGTGAAATTTTAGTTGATAGAATTTTTACTATTAACAACGAAAGAAAGAGTTTACAAAAAGTTAATATTAAAAATTTTATTGATGCAACGATTCGGCAGAATAATATTGAAACAGATAAAATTTTTGTAACAGTTGTAGAAGGCCTAAAACACGGAGTTACCGGTATTGCCGCTAACCAGATACTGAGGGAATTTGGCCGTCCGGCGATTCTTCTTATTCTTGAAGATAATGAAGCCATGGGTGCAGCAAGAAGCATTGATAGTTTTGATATTATTTCTGCATTGGATGAATGTAAAGATGTTATTATAAAATACGGAGGACATAAAGCGGCTGCAGGTTTAACGGTTTCAAAGAGCCGGCTGGATGAGTTTAGAAAACGGATAAAATTCATTGCGAATAGTTTAATAACAGATGATATGCTCATACCGCAGCTTCCTATAAATATTTCTATTCCTATTACGAATGTTTCTATCCGGCTGGTAAAAGAATTGGAATTGCTTGAACCTTATGGATTTGGGAATGAACAACCCATTTTTATTCTTAGTGAAGTCATTTTAAACAGTTTTTCAAGTGTAGGTATGGATGGAGCTCATCTGCGCGTGAATTTTAAAAATGATAAAACAAATATAAACGGTATCGGCTGGCAATTGGGGCGCCGGGCCGCAGATTTCAAAAAGGGTCAAAAGGTTGATGTTGTTTTTCAGCTTGAGCTGAACATATGGCAGTCAAAAGAATCAGCTCAACTAAAAATATTGGATATAAAATCATCGGATGGCATCATTTAAAAAATAGATAAACGCAAATATCCGCAAATTAAAATCCGAATGCCCGCAGATGATTAGCGGTAATTTGATTGTGGATTTGCAGTAATTCGTCTATTCGTGAAGTGAAAAATATGAGAATGTATGATTTAATTTATAAAAAGAGAAACGGAAAAAGGCTTTCTAAAGAAGAACTATATTTTGTTATTCAGGAATTTACAAAGGGAAAAATTCCTGATTATCAGATGGCAGCATTTTTGATGGCAATTTATTTTAGAAACATGGTATCTCAAGAAGCTGTTGATTTAACCATGGCTATGGCTGATTCGGGACAACGTGTGGATTTGTCGAAAATACCGGGTTTTAAAATAGATAAACATTCAACCGGAGGTGTCGGCGACACGACCACGCTTATTCTTGCACCTCTTGTGGCTGCTTGCGGCGGCCGTGTCGCAAAGATGACAGGCCGGGGTTTGGGACACACGGGAGGAACGATTGATAAACTGGAGTCAATACCCGGATTCAGTACATCAATAACAAAAGAGAAATTTATAGAAAATGTAAGTACTAACGGCCTTGCTTTAATGGGACAAACATCGGAGTTTGT
The DNA here is from genome assembly GCA_016928195.1 of Elusimicrobiota bacterium. Lineage (GTDB taxonomy): Bacteria > Elusimicrobiota > UBA8919 > UBA8919 > UBA8919 > JAFGLF01. Next base: position 10,714 of record JAFGLF010000080.1, on the reverse strand, counting down.
GCCTGCCGATAAAGTTATTTATGCGTTAAGAGATGTTACGGCAACGGTTGATTCGGTCCCTCTTATTGCAAGCAGTATTATGTCAAAAAAACTTGCTGCTGGAAGCGATGGAATTATACTTGATGTAAAAACAGGCAGCGGTGCGTTTATGGAGAAATACGGGGATGCCTTGAAACTTGCTCGGACTATGGTCGATATAGGGGAAGCTGCCGGCAAGAGGATGGTTGCTTTTATAACAAGCATGGAAGAGCCATTGGGGTATGCAATAGGCAATTCAATTGAAGTTAAAGAAGCGGTTGATACATTGAAAGGAACAGGTCCTAAAGACCTGACAAATTTATGTATAGAACTGGGAAGCAATATGCTTATGGTTTCAGGAATCGTAAAAACAGTTGATGAAGGGAAGAAAAAAATAGAGAAAGTAATAAAAAATAAAAAAGGAATCGAAAAATTCAGGACACTAATAAAATCCCAGGGAGGCAATCCCGATGTAGTAGATAATCCTTCCCTTCTCCCGCAAAGTAAAAAACAAATAGAAGTGAAAAGTGAAAGGTCAGGATATGTTGAAAAGATAAATACTTATGACATAGGCCTATGCTCTTTAATTCTGGGTGCCGGACGAAAAACCAAAGAGGATACCATTGATCCGTCCGTAGGTATTTATATCAGGAAAAAGATTTCAGATAAAATTGGAAGAGGGGAGACGTTTGCCATTTTTCACACTGATGGCAATGAAAGAAAGTTTGCCGAAGCAAAGGATAAGTTTTTAAAAGCGTATACAGTGGGCAATAAAAAAGTAGGTTCGCCCAGATTTTTTTATGCAAAAGTAACAAAGGATAAAACAGAGGAGTATAAATAAAAAAGGATATAGTATTATATCAGGAGGTTATAATGAATGATGTTAAGATAGGTATTATAGGCGGCAGCGGTGTTTATGAAATTGACGGAATAAAATTGTTAAAGAAGCTGAAAGTCAGGACTCCGTTTGGTTTGCCGTCTGATGCAATAATAATCGGTGAGCTTGAGGGGATAAAAGTTGCGTTTTTGCCACGACATGGCGTAGGGCATAAACTTACACCAACTGAAGTGAATTCCCAGGCAAACATTTATGCTCTCAAACAGATTGGTGTTGAAAGGGTTATAGCCATATCGGCTTGCGGTTCGCTTAAAGAAGAGATTAAGCCGAGGGATTTTGTTGTTCCCGATCAGCTGTTTGACCGTACAAAGTCCAGGCCTTCGACTTTTTTTGGTAAAGGTATTGTCGTACATGTAGGCTTTGCCGAACCATATTGTCCTGAGTTGAGAAAGATTTTAGTTGAGACATCGAAATCACTTAATATCCCGGTTCATGACAGTGGAACTTACGTATGCATGGAAGGTCCGCAGTTCTCCACAAAGGCAGAATCAAAGACATACCGTTCTCTGGGATTTTCAATTATAGGTATGACCAATTTACCTGAGGCAAAACTGGCGCGTGAAGCCGAGTTGTGTTTCGCTACGGTCGGGCTCGCTACCGATTATGATGTGTGGAAGGAAGGAGAGGAGGTTTCAGTTGGAAAAGTTATTGAAAATCTGAATATTTTGACATCAAATGTTAAAAAACTTATAAAGAATGTCGTCGGCAGAATAAGCAATGAGAGAAAATGTATTTGTAAGGATGCCTTAAAATATGCGGTTTTGACATCCCCTAAAGCTATAAATAAAAAAACAAAACAGAGATTGAAGCTGCTGATTAAAAAATATGTTTGAAAACAGTAGAGGAGAAAATGAAATTAGAAAAAAATAATCCGAAGATGCTGTTTTTATTGACAATTACTGTCATTTTTTCTGGTTGTGTAACTATACATGAAATACCTATACAAGCAGTAATGGAAAATGATGTTCCCAAGGTAAATAAGGCGATAAAATCGGGAGCGGATGTTGATATAAGATACGAATCCGGATATACACCTATAATGGTTGCTGCTATTTATAATTCAGTGGATGTTGCAAAAGTACTGCTGGAAAATTGTGCCAATATAAATGCCCGCTCCGGAGGGATAGAACAATCGGCATTAATTATGGCGGCGGCATATAATCATATAGATATGGTTAGATTGTTGTTGGAAAATGGGGCGAACGTAAATGCAGAGGATAATACAAAAATGAAGGCATGGCATATAGCCAGTTATAAAGGCAATGATAAAATGTTGGAACTTCTAAAGAGCTATGAATTTAAGGAGAAAGACAATAAACCGGTTATAGAACTCGGATATATTAAGCAAAATGATTTATTGAAAGTTAAAGAATTAATAGAAGCAGGAGCCGATGTTAATATACGGGATAGCGACGGTAAATCTTTGTTACACTGGGCAGCTTACTGGGATGTTGTTGAAGTTGCAGAATTGTTAGTTGGAAAAGGAGCGGATGTTAATATACTTGATAAAAGTAATAGTCCTCCATTAATGTCAGCTGCAATAAAAGATAGTTTTCGGGTAGCCAAATTATTAATTGAAAAAGGGGCCAAGCTAGATATAAAGAGTAAAAATAAGCATACCCCATTAATGATAGCGGCTAATTGGAATTCGGTTGATGTCCTAAAATTATTATTAGAAAACGGAGCTGATATAAATGCCAGGGGTATTTTTGATAGAACACCGCTCTGTTATGCCGTTGATAATAACTCAGTCGATTCAGCAGAGGTTTTAATAAAAGCCGGAGCAAAAACGGATTTATCAGATTCAATATTTGTTGATTCTTATGAGAAGGCACAACTTCTTAATTGGACAAAAATGACGGAACTTTTAACAAAGTATGGAGTAACAGAGGAAAAAATAGAAAGATACAGAGATAAAAAATGAAAGAGCAGAAAATTTTTTTATTTTTAATTGCGGCAGTTGTCTTTATTGGATGCGGTACTAAGTATAAAAGTAAAAACGATCTATTGATACTTGCGGATTTTGACAAGGAACAAAATGCAGATGTTTTTTATTGTAAATATGGGGTCTGGGATAAAGATCCGGGAGATGAAACACAGTTTTGTAATATGAGTTGTAGTTCAGAAATAAGAAGTAAAATGAAAGGGAAATCTTTAAAAATAGAATACGATGTAGATTCTCCTAATCAAGCATATAATGGTTTTTTTATAAAGTTACTAGGAGAAAATATAGGAAAATATAAAAAACTGGTCTTTTTTATAAAAGGAGAGGCAGAAAGATATCCTGCAGAGATAAATATAGAATTAAAGAACTACAATGAAGAGGTTGGAAAATATACATTAAAAAACATAGAAAGCAGCTGGAGGAGAGTTGATATCCCTTTAGAAGAATTCAAAGGGATAGAAGATTTAAGCGAAATAAAAGAATTTGTAATAGTTTTTAAAGATGAAACAACAATACCAAAAACAGGAATAATATATATAGACGATATATATCTAACTAATGTTGAATAACTAATTTTTTACTTGACAGGATTTTTTAATTTTGTATAATCAAAGAAGAGTGGCGAAAACCACTCTTTCTTTTTGTTAAAGGAACGCAAATATCCACAAATAAATCCGCCAGTTGGCGGACCAAATGTCCACAAATCAATCCGCTAGCTAGTAGGCCAAATACCCGCATAAGTAATTAGCGGTAATTTGGGCGTTAATTTGCGGTAATTTGTGTGTGAGCGAAGCGAACATGGAAGACAAAATCAGAGAAATAATAAAAGAAGATATTGAAAAAGAAGGTTTTGAGATTGTAGAAGTAAAATGTTCCAAATTTCAGGGGAGAACAAGTATTAAAATATTTATTGATAAACCAGGCGGGGTTGCTATTGATGATTGTGAGAAGGCCAGCGGTATAATAAGTTTTTTGCTTGATGGCAGCAATTTGAACCTGGCCGGATACGAACTGGAGGTTTCATCTCCTGGTCTTGATAGACCTCTGGTTTCAGAAAGGGATTTTGAAAAATGTCTTGGTAAAACAGTCATGATAAATTTGAAAGAATCTATTAATGATATAAAGAATTACATAGAAGGAAAAATAATTTTAGTTGACCAAAACAATATCACAGTGCAGAATAAAAATCGTGAAGCAGTTATTCCTATAGAGACAATATCCAAAGCGAAATTAAAGATAGAAATAGGAGGGCAGTGAGTAAGTGAGTAAGTGAGTAAGTGAGTAAGGATTTTAACTTTCCTGCTAACTGCTGACTACTAACTCGTCACTGATTTTATTATGGTTGAACAGCAAATTGAGCTCTTGCCGGTACTCGAACAGATAGAAAGAGAAAAAGGTATTAAAAAGAGCGAATTATTAAAAACAATAGAAATAGCATTGATATCGGCTTTCAGAAAACATGCCGGTAATAAGAATCTTAATTTGGATGTACATCTTGATGAAAATACAGGTAAAATTAAGGCATACCATATTAAAAAGGTGGTTGAGAATGTATCTGATCCCGATATGGAAATTTCACTTACAGAAGCATTAAAACTTAAGCCGAAAGCCCATCCGGATATGGATTTAAAGTTTGAGGTTTCTATAAACGAATTTGGAAGAATAGCGGCTCAGACAGCAAAGCAGGTAATCATCCAGAAAATCAGAGAGATAGAAAAGGATAATCTTTTCAATGACTTTTCTTCAAAAATAGGCCAGGTTGTAAACGGAATGGTCTATAAATTTGTCGGTAAAAATATTATAGTGGATATAGGCCGCGGTGAAGCAATTTTACCTGTCAGAGAACAGTGTGCTCGCGAGAAGTTTAATGTCGGAGACAGGATTAAAGTATATGTTGTAAAGGTTGAAAAAACTCCGAAAGGTCCTCAAATGGTTGTGTCGCGAATGCATCCAGAATTAATAAAGAATCTTTTTAGACTCGAGGTCCCTGAGGTTTATGATAATACCGTTGAAATAAAAAATATTGTGAGGGAACCCGGTACACGAATTAAGGTCGCGGTTTTGTCCCATAATGCAAAAGTTGATGCTATCGGTTCTTGCGTAGGAGTAAAAGGTATAAGAATAAAAGCAATAATACAGGAACTTCAGGGAGCAAGGATCGATATGGTTAATTTTTCTACAGATGCCTCACAGTTTATAGTAAGTGCATTAAGTCCGGCAAAGGTACTTTCAATAGATTTGGATGAAGGGAATAAATCCTCAAGGGTTGTTGTTGCAGACGACCAGCTTTCTCTTGCTATTGGGAAAGACGGTCAGAATGTCCGTCTTGCTGCTAAACTGACAGGATGGCACATTGATATAAAGTCTGAATCAGAGAAAAAAGAAGCTGAAACAGCAAGTGTAGAAGAAAGAATGGACGGTTTTACGGAACTTGAAGGTGTCGGTAAGAAAACAGCACAGGTACTTATAAAATCAGGATTTAAGACAGTTGAGTCTTTAGCAGCTGCTTCGGTTGAAACACTAACCGCATTGCAGGGTATTGGTGATAAAATGGCTCAAAAAGTTATCAATTCGGCTAAAAAGGAATTAAAGGCGAAAGCGGCGGAGGGAGCGGATGTCAGTAAAAAAGCCAAAAAGTAAAGTTAAATCTACCGAGACTAAGAAGCCTCTTAAACAGGCTCTGGACAAGCCAAAAAAATCGGTAATTACAAAAGTTCCCAAACAGAAAAAAAATAAAGGTTTGCCTTCAGATGCGATTGATGCTAGCGCTCGGAAAAGAAAGCCCAAGATAAAATCTATAGATGAAAAAGTATCCCTTAAAAAGACGGTTAAAACAGCTCAGCCGGAGATTACAGCTGCGCCTCATAAAAGAGCTCCCAGAGTAAAAAAGGTGCCGCTTGCTAAACCAGTGCCTCCGAAAACGGATGTGGTACCGACACATTCTCCCGCAACAATAGATACTGTTCCAGAACCCCCCACGGTTGTACCTTCTGTAAAGGCTCCTGCTGTTCCTGAAAAGCCAGCCATTTCTCGTCCTAAATTAAAGGTTGATGAAACGGTCACTGTTTCTGAACTTGCAGTAAAAATGAATATAAAGTCGTCCGAATTAATAAAAAAGCTAATGTCATTAGGCGTTCTTGCTACCATAAATCAGAGAATAGGTACGGATGCTGTAATACTTGTTGCGTCTGAGTTCGGTTATGATATAGAAGTAGTTCCGCTTTATGGTGAAAAAGAAATAGTAGAAGAAGAGGATGAGTCAAAATTAAAACATCGTGCCCCCATTGTTACAATTATGGGACATGTTGACCACGGAAAAACTTCGCTTATGGATGCTATTAGGGAATCCAATATTGTTGAGAAAGAATCCGGGGGAATTACCCAGCATATCGGCGCCTACAAAGTAAAAATACGTAATGGTGAAATAGTTTTTCTTGATACGCCTGGTCATGAAGCATTTACTGCAATGCGTGCCAGGGGTGCACAGGTAACGGATATAGTTGTATTGGTTGTTGCTGCCGATGATGGTGTTATGCCGCAGACCATTGAAGCAATCGATCATGCCAGGGCAGCGAATGTCCCCATAATAGTTGCAATAAATAAAATTGATATGCCTGCAGTAAATTTGCAGAAAGTTAAACAGGGATTGGCTAACCAAAATTTACTTCCTGAAGACTGGGGCGGTAAGACAATTACTGTTGAAGTTTCTGCAAAGAAGCGAATCGGAATTGATAAGCTTCTTGAAATGATACTGCTTCAGGCGGAAATGATGGAATTAAAGGCAAACTATGATAAGAAGGCGGTCGGTATTATAGTCGAGGCAAGGGTTTCATCTAAAAAAGGTCCTGTGGCAACCGTTTTGATTAAAAGCGGTAATATTAAAGTTGGAGATTATTTTGTTGCCGGAACCGTATCCGGGAAAGTCCGGGCCATGCATAACGATAGGAGAAAACGTCTTATGGAGGCGGGTCCGTCAACTCCTATTGAAATAATGGGTTTCCAGAAAGCACCGCAGTCAGGGGATAAATTTTTTGTTGTAGCTGACGAAAAAGAAGCCAGACATATAAGCGAAATTCGCCAGCAATTAAAAAGAGACGAAAGGCTTTCCCGTCATCCCCATCTTACGCTTGAAGATTTTCATAAAAATGTTGTTGAGGGAAAGGTAAAGGAATTAAAGTTAATTATTAAAGCAGATGTCAGAGGTTCTGTTGAAGTTTTACGTGATTCTTTAGAGAAATTATCAACCAAAGATGTAGTTGTTAAGACAATACATTCCGGTATAGGCGGTATAAACAATTCCGATGTTATTCTTGCTGCTGCTTCCGATGCTATTATAATAGGTTTCAATGTAAGAAGTGAAATATCTGCAATGACCGTTGCACAGAAAGAGGATGTTGAGATAAAAACGTATAGAATTATTTATGAAGTTGTAAATGAAGTAAAGGCGGCATTAGAAGGGCTTTTGGAGCCGGATAAGAAAGAGGTTTATTTGGGGCGTGCCAAGGTTCTCAGGATTTTCAAGGCAGCAAGGATTGGCACTATTGCCGGCTGTTCTGTAATTGACAATAAGATTTTAAGAACAGGGAATGCCCGGTTGTTACGGGACAATACTATTATTTTTGACGGTAAGATTGCTTCCCTTAAAAGGTTTAAGGATGACGTAAGAGAGGTTGAAAAAGGTTTTGAATGCGGTATAGTTCTTAATGGTTTTGGTGATATAAAAGCTGGGGATTTAATAGAATCATATAATATTGAACTTGTAAAGAGAAAACTGTAAATAAGGAACGAAAAAATACGGTTATACGGAAATACGGTAATATGGATAAAGGTTTTTACATATTTACATATCAGCATATCAGCATATCAGCATATTTTTTTGCAGAGCAACTATGAGAAGTTTAAACGTTGGATTTACATATGATGCTAAGACAGACTATGAACTCTTGCCGGGAGATGCACAGGATAAATATGCAGAATTCGATTTTGAAGAAACGCTTGTTGAAATAGAAGATTCAATAAAATCAGCCGGGCATAAAATTGAAAGAGTCGGACATGTCAAGACGCTTCTTCGGAAATTGATGAGTGGAGAAAAATGGGATATTATATTTAACATTGCAGAAGGGATTAAAGGACGGAACCGGGAGTCACAGGTTCCTCTTGTTCTTGAGCTTTTTGGAATTCCGTATGTATGTAGCGATGCTTTAACAATGGGTGCTACTCTAGATAAAGTAGTTGCTAAATCTATTGTTTCCAGTGCCGGTGTTTTGACCCCGAAATTTTTAAAAATTGAGAAAATATCCCAACTGTCACCCAAAAAGTTTAATTTAAAATATCCTGTGATTATAAAACCGTCAGAAGAGGGTACTTCAAAAGGAATTGAATCCGACTCACTCGCCCGTGATTTTAAACATGTTAAAAAGAGAACGCAATGGCTTATTGAGAAATATAACCAGCCTGCACTTATTGAGGAGTTTATAATAGGTAGTGAGTTTACAGTTGCAGTCATTGAAAATGACCCTCCGAATGTGTTACCGCCTGTTCGTATAGATATACAGGGTAAATCATATTTAGGCGAAGAATTTTATACATATGCCCGTGTTGAAAATGATGACATAGGATATATATGTCCTGCAAAAATGCCTAAATCTCTCGAAAAGAAATTAAAAATAATGGCACTAGCTTCATATAAAGCCTTGGGAATTAAAGATGTTGGAAGAGTTGATATACGAGTTAATAAAAAGGGTGTACCTTATTTTTTAGAATGCAATCCTTTGCCCAATCTGGGTAAAGGCGATATATTTCCACTTGTTGCAAATGCTGCCGGATTTTCTTACGAAGAGGCGATCTGTAAAATCTTTAATTCTGCATTAAAAAGATACAATCTTTCCTAAATTTTAACCACAAATCAGCCAAAAATTCTTAATAAATACTAGAAATAATGGCCTTAAAACCTATTAATTTAAACACTTCTTTTTTAAAAGACACTACTAAAAGATAGAACAAGATAAAACAAAGCAATAGTTACCTAAAAATAAAAAAATTTGGAAAAACAAAAAAATACTTGACAAAATCTGGTAAAATACATATACTAATAACAGTTCAAGGAAAAAGGTGGTAAAATATGGTAGTAAATAAAGATGTGATGTCAATAAAAGAACTTTCTGAGTACCTTGGTATAGGTAAGTCAAAAATCTACAATTTAATAAGACAGAATAAAATTCCTGCTTCTAAGATAGGAAGGCAGTACAGGTTTTCAAAAGAAGTTATCACGAATTGGTTGAAAGAGAAAATAATCACGCTTCCAGAAACGTCACAAATGGGGCTTTTTGAAAAGGAGTCAAAAAAAGGTGAGTGACGTATCATCTAAAAACACATGGCGGTGGCAGTTGAGGAATAGGATAACAACCATTGAAGAACTTTCAAAGGTTGTTAATCTTACTGGAAGTGAATTAAATGCACTGAGTACAAAATCTCAGCTTAAAATGGCTATTACGCCCCATTTCTTAAAATTAATCGATAAAAACGATTCTAATTGTCCCATAAGGAAACAGGCTGTTCCTACACGCGCTGAATTAAACTTTTGTGAAAATGACCTTTTTGACCCCTGCGGTGAGGAAAAGGATACGGTTGTTTATGGGCTTGTCCATCGTTATCCTGACCGGGTACTCCTGCTGGTTACTAATTTATGTGCTATGTACTGCAGACATTGTACAAGACGGCGGCTTGTTGGACAGAGAGAGACATCGCTTTCGCAGGAACAATTAGAGACAGCATATAATTATATAAAGAAGAATAAAAAGGTTCGTGATGTTTTGATTTCAGGCGGAGATCCTTTAATACTTTGTGATAATAAACTTGAATTAATCTTAAAGAATTTGCGTGCTATTGAACATGTTAAAATTGTTCGTATAGGCACGCGTGTTCCGGTTGTTCTACCGCAGCGGATAACGCCAGGATTGATAAAAATGTTAAAGAAGTATCATCCGCTTTACATGTCTATACATTTTAATCATCCGGCAGAAATTTCACAGGAAACAAAGACTGCCTGTAAAATGCTTGCTGACAGTGGAATTCCGCTTGGGAGTCAAACGGTTTTATTAAAAGGTATAAATGATAGTCCTAAGGTTATGCTGCAGCTTATGCATGGCCTTATGGAAATAAGGGTTCGGCCTTACTATATATATCAGTGTGATTTGGCACCCGGAACATCCCATTTTAGAACAACAATAGATACCGGAATAAAAATAGTTGAATCTCTTCGAGGATATACGACCGGCTATGCTGTTCCAACATATGTAATAGATGCTCCCGGTGGCGGCGGGAAAGTCCCGATTTCTCCGGATTATATAATTTCAAGAAGTAAAAATAATATTATAATGAAAAATTGGAAAAAAGAAATTTATGTTTATCCTGAGCAGGGCCGAAAGGTTTATTCTGAAAACAAACAAACCCGATCAAGTCGGGAAGAAATTTTATTATAAAAGGGGGTGAGATAATAGATGGCACAGAAAATTGCGAAAGCAGGAGTAAAGAGACAGAAAAATTTCCTGTATTATATTGACAAACATGGTGATATTTCAAGAGCAAAGATGGCCCGTGGCGGCAAGAAAGGCGGTAAGCCCGAGAAAGTTAAGAAGGTCGGCGTAAAGAAAGAAAAAGGGTATCTGTATTTTCTTGACAAGCAGGGCGATGTTTCCAGAGCAAAAATGGCTCGTAACTAAACAGTCATTTTTTAATATGGAATAAAAAACCCTCGAACTTCGCTCCGATAAAAATCGGGACGAAATAGCGGGGGTTTTTTTATTAAATATTTACTTAAAATAAAAAAAATATTAAAATATTATTTTTTACTT
>JAFGLF010000079.1 GCA_016928195.1 Elusimicrobiota bacterium | reverse complement strand
TATCTAAAAGTTATTATTTTTAAGTATTATCCCTTTCATAAATTACCAAAAAATAGTATAAAAACTGGAATATTATTTTATAAACTAAACTGCTATACTTCTTATAATATTCTACAGTTTTCAGAAAATATAAAACATTCTAATATCATCATCTCAGAATTATTTTTTCATAGATTGCTTTTAGTCCTATAGAACGAGCCATTAAAAGAATTTAATTTATTTTTTCCTTTTCAATATCCTCTCTTTTATCTTTATGTTTACGTCTAATATTAGTTAGTAAAGTTGCCATCATTACACTCATAACTGCTGCTAATGTAATAGTTAATAAAGGCAACATGCTTTCTGAAAATAAAGCAGGCACCGGTGTTTCTTCTTTTGAAAACAAATATACAACCATTGTCATCACAGCTGTCATCATCCCCAAGGTTGTGCTCATCATAGTCAACATCCTTTCTTTGTATTTATAATACTTAGTACTTTCTACTGATATTTCCTTAGTTTGTTCTTCTTTAAAATCTATTTTAGGTGTAGAATCTATTTTTAAATTGGCAAGTTCCGTGCAGTAATTAGTTTTGGCATCCATGGATATAAAACTTGAATCCATTACTTCCTTAATTAAAATATCGATAATTTCTGTAAGCTTATATAAATCTTGAAGTTCTATGCTATATTTCTGTGCAGTTGCGGATCTGATAGCTTCAATTATCTCTCTCTTGGGAATCTTTTTTTCAGATATAGAAGGTCTTATAGCATAGAGTATTTCATGGTTAGCTGTAATAATTTTCTGATGATACTCTTTATTGTCTCTCCTCGAAAATATTCTTCGTGAAATTAAAGTAACGACAAAACCACTAAAAACACCTCCTCCAATACCTATGAACCATGGATTAGTAAAAAATTCCATAATTTTTCTCCTTTAATAAAAAATTAATATTTTATATACGTTTAGGGTTTTCATACTAAAACTACTTCTTCAAAGGTGTAGGGGTGCTATTGTGATTATGTGGATTTGGGGTGGTAACTGAGGTGCGGTCCTTCTGAGGTTATTATAATAAAAAAATAGAGAAAAACAAGGGGGAATAACAGGGATGATACGTTTATACGTTGATAGGTTGATACGGGGCAAAGCTGTGAGAGTCATTGCACAGGAAATTGGGCATCCCCCCTAGTTCCGATATATCGGAACTGACAGGGGGGACTATGCTTCGCTTCGGGCGGATTTTTTATTAAGTAGCCAGTAAAAGATAAAGAGGAGGCCGGGGGAGGATATTATGGCAAACCAGGGACCCTTCGGGAACCTGCCGCAGGAGGCAAAGTTTAATATATAAAAAATAATAACTGAAACAACGGTGATGAGCCCTCCCAGACCTTCCCGTTTCCATGCGATTATCATACCTGCCATAACCCCTAACGGGAAAAAGAGGTGATGTATCAAAACACGCAGCCCAAGTCGGAAAGGATTACCGCCGCCTTCTCCTATCCAGAACATTAAAACAAAACCTATAAACAGAATACTAAGTACTCTTGCTGTCCATTTGACGGTTTTAAGAAAACCGGACGATTTGTACATTTTCCCTCCTTTAACTACGAATAACGAATGACGAATGACTCGCCTCGCTTCGCGGGCGAAGCGGGCAGATGACAGATGACGAATGATAACTAATTTCGAATTCTTCTGCCGCGGCGGATTTATGGACTGCATTTCGAATTGTGAATTTTAGGTTAAAGTTCCCCCCTCACCTTAATCCTCTCCCCGCAGGGGAGAGGAAAAAAGTGAGAAAGTTTTAAGGCTAATAGGAAATAATTATTTCTGCAGGAACATCTTTAAAGCTGACTTCGGTGCCGGTAAAGCTTTTCCAGCTTTTGCCGTTGAGCTTTACGCTTTTTATCTTTTTGTCAATAAAAGGTGACTTGAATACAAAACCTGCCGGAGGATTGGCTGTTCCGCTGACATTGAGCTTAACGGTATCCTGCTCCTGTTTTGCATTGTAGTTCAGCACTCCCCAGTAGGTATGGAGGTTTTTAACGCCTGTTCCGCCCGGAGATTTCAGCCATGCAGGGTCTATTACTTCGCCAAGAATAATTTTTTCTTCATGTTCGCGCGCAAGCATCATTCTGGCGGTGTTTACTATTTCTCCGCCTATCCATGTGTGAGGCATATCGCCTATATACTCAGGATTTCTATAAACGCTGTAAACAACCTCACCGAGATGGTTCCAGTCCTTTGGGCGCGTCTGTGTCATAAAATACCTGAACATCCTGAGCACTCTCTGTTTTTTGCCCATTATAAGAAAGGAAAGTGCGTTCCTCTGCTCGTAAGGGGTATAGTGTCCTTTCCAGCCCGGTTGTAATTTCGGTAAAAAAGTATTATCATAATACCTGTCAAAAGTAGTTTTCAGCTGGGCCTTAGGAAGGTTCTCAATTTCTCCGCACGGATATATGCCTATGGATGTGCTGGTCGGGTCGTAATCGCCTTTTTCTGCACATGCGGGAATATAGTCAAGATTGTTTATTTTCATTACGAGTTTCATAGAATCGTAAAATGTCTTTTTAAAATCCTCCCCTTCTCTTGCTGTCCAGCGTTCAAATTCTTTATCCTTGAGAATCTTTGCCATCTCGTTGGCGTCCTTCCAGCCCTTGACCGCCCAGAAGTCGTCCCAGTAACTGTGCACGCCCGGGAAATATCCTTCGTGGCTGTTGGATTCCGGAAGTATTCCGTAAAATTTTTTCATATCGTCCGGACCGTCTTTGTATTCCGGTGTCATCCGCTTGTTCCTGACCATAACCATATATTCAAGCGCCTTTTTTACAGCAGGCAGACATTTTTTTAAGAACTTTTTGTCACGTGTGAAACGGTAGTACTCCATAACTATATAAACAAACTCGCCCTGGCTGTCGTATTCTATCCAGTCCTTTGCAAAGTCCGGAAGTTTGTCCACCTCTACCATAAACGGAACGAAACCGTCCTCTCCGATTTTTGTCATTGTAAACTCTATATACTCCTTTACTTCCTCTGTATAACCTAAGCTGAGCATAGACAAGCCGAGTATAGCACCGTCGCGCATATACGACCTCTGGTAGTTGCGCGAGCCGGGCTGTATTAATGCCTTGTCCCTGTTTATAAGTATATAAGCTATATTGGATTTTACAACATTTGAAATTTCCGGTTCGGGAATGATAAATTCCGCTTTGTTGATTCTGGCTTCCCAGTATTTTACGGATTTATCCAGTTCCTGTTCAAACAAATTTTTTGCTGTGCCTCCTGACGGAATCTTTTCATGTCTGCTTTCTTTATGTATGGGGATATAGAAAAAATATTCCTTTGTTTCGCCGGAAGCAAGATTGAACCCGTAAGCCAGTGCGCCGGATGCGCTGTTGTACGGGTCTGTAAGTTTTTTATCTTTGGGCAGATTTCCGGATTTTATAATGTCAACTATATCTCCGTCCTTGAATTTTATTGCGCCGAACCCGTCCGGGTTATCGAATGACACAAGTGCCGTTGAATCATTTATAATTACCTTTGCCGAATCTTTAAATGAATATTCTATGTTTGTTATATCTGCAAATCCTCCGTACTGCCACGGCGGGTTTACCTGAAACGGCCTGAATGCAAGGAACAACCTGCCTTTAGCAGATTTATTATTTTTATTTTTCAACCTATACCTGAGATATCCTCCGGATTTTCCCGCGTCGCCGGATGCAAATAATTTCTGTTCAAAAATAATTCCGTCCTTTTCCCATGTTACGGTATAAACAGGGATATATCCTTTTTCCATTGATTGGGATACCTTTGCCTGCCCGTATGAAATAAATTCATTGCCTATATAAAGAAACGGCTGTATGGAAAAAGCATGGAAGAAGGGTTCGATAATGCCTTCCTCGCTGAAAAGCATTTCCTCGTCGTCATAGTCCACGCCTGCAACAGTCCAGAAGCTCTGCTCTTTGACAAGCCATCTGGGATAGTACCCGAAGGGTGCTTTTTCCGCAAGTTTTCCGTAATGGGATTCATATACCTGCCTTCCCATTTTAAATGAAGGTGCCATTCCCTCCTTGCCGAATCCTATTTCGTCCAGCCATACGGTACCTTTTGATTTTTTTCCTGATATGCCTATACAGAAGCTGTCAACCTCGTCGAACTTGTTGTCTCCGCCCCAGCCGTAATCAAGCGTATCAAGATAAACTACTACTTCCTCAAACTTTTTGAATTTGTCTTTCATACTCATTGTCTTTATAAATATGGAGCCGTCCTTATCAATGATTTTTAACTCAAGGGTTGACTCGGATTCTGCCTTGATTTTGAATACAAAGGGAATACTTTTGTCGTATTCGCCGTGGTATATTTTTTTCATTATGGCGTAGTTGTGGCCCTCGCCCATAAGGTCGTAGCTGACCTTTATGCCGTCTCCGTTTTCCCCCTTAAAACTTTCCAGCGAGATTTTACTCTCGGGATTCTTTTCTCCTGTGTCCCATTCCTTAGGGTCGTCCCAGTTAGCAAAACACATTCCCGATAAAGCTACAAACAGTACAGCAGTTACAAACTTTTTCATGTTACCCCCCCTTTAACTACAAATGACAGATGACAGATGACGAATGACTCGCCTCGCTTCGCGGGCGAAGCGGGCAGATGACAGATGACGAATTCTATGTTTATTTATCAATATAACTCTATGGCTGTTACGGAACATTTTTTTAAATTAATATCCAGAGTGTTATCTTTGACCGGAATTTCTTTTTCGGTTACTTTCACATCGTCGTGAGTGGGACCTTCGTTCCTGTCGGTACAGTCGGATGCGGACAATGTACGGACTATTGCGGATTTGGGATTAAAACCTTTAATAAGGACTTTTGTATATATATCCTCTGTCATGTTCCTGTTATTGAGCATTACATATGCCTTTTTACCGTCGGTGCTTTTTGAAGCTATGGCTGAAACATAATCAACATACATCGGGTCCGGCTCGAATTTATACAGTTTTATATTTTTCAGATATATTTTTTGTTTCAGGGGTTTTCCGGACCAGCGCTGGAAAAGAAGCATGATCTCGCTGGTGTAGGAAGGTGTCTTGAATGTTTTCTCAACACTTACCCATTTCGGATCTGACTCGCCTCTAAGTACGGGCGACCTTGCCTCCCACACTTTTGCATACTGGCCGCGCACGTCCTTAACGCCTATAAGCGTCTCGCATTCGTCATAGCCGTTATTATCAATAGAATCTATCTTGATATCAAAAGAAAATTTATAGTATGAATCCGGATTGACTTTTAATGATTTTAAGTTGTACATAACGGTCTTATCATTGGGGCCTAAAATGTCGAGCCGGTATATACCGTTTCCTTGGTTGACGGTTCCATCCATGTCCATTCCCTGCAGTAAATCCTCTCCTGTGATTTTGCCGGGTAACAGGCGGAACCCTCCCAGATTTTCAACCCCTTCGGCAAGCAGAGAAAACCCTTCGCTTTTCACTTCCGAACCGGTAAGTATGCCTCCGAAGTGTTTTGAATACATTTTAATTACATAGTAATCCGGTCTCCTGAAGTACGGGTTATGGAGCATACTCCAGTCGGTCCAGAATACATTAGAGACCATGCCGAATGCCTCGTTGGTAAAGTTAAAATGGTTTGCACTCAGGATATTATCGCCCATGTTAATAAATGTCTTTAACAGTTCCGATACCGCTACCGCAACTCCCATAGTATGCATATATCTTCTCTGTGTTGTCTCAAGAAGAAACCATCCGTTGTATTCGTTTATGGTTATCGGGATTTTTTTGCCGGCACTTTTTTCGTATAATTCCTTGACATCATTAAGATACATTTTACTCTCGGTTTCCGGTATAGCAGAGGTTATCCTGAACATCTTATCAGGATGTAAACTGTCCGGTGCTCCCGGATACAGATGAACAACTAAAAAATCAACCTGAGCTTTTATTATGCCGGATACGATAACTTCCCAGGGCCAGTTCCATGATGTTATACCGCACACGACACCTACATTTATATCCGGGTCTACACTTTTTGCGGTTTTATAATAATCCAGATATATGTTTGCATACCTTTTGGCAGAGGAATGAATATATGTTTCGTTGCCTATCTCCACGTATTTAACATTATAAGGTTCTATATGCCCGTTTAATGCGCGCAGGTTAGCCCAGTTTATATCATCATTACCGAGCTTGCAGTATTTTTTATAAAGAGTCATTCTGGAATCTGGGCCCTGCGGTATACCGCTTTTTTTAAGTTCGGCTATAAGGTCTTTGTCTGCTTTAATATTTAAATAGCACAACAGGTCTTTAAAATTGTTGAGGTCTCTCGGATTGGTCAGCACATGCTGGAAGCAAAGCATTACTTCCGCACCGAGTTCGGAACAGTACTGCATGCGCTCGTCAACCCCGAAGTCGTGTGTTCTTTTTTTACCGGGAATATCAACGCCGTCCTTCCAGTATTCCCACATACCCATTAATCTTAAAATTGTTATTCCCGCTTCTTTACCGAGTTCTATGGTTTCCTTTACGCTTTCGTGAGTATCAGGGTCCCACATGCCGAAACCGTATTGAGCACCCATAATAAAATCTTCATGATTTTTAGCACTTGGATGAGTCGTGTAACAGCACATAAGGGTGCCGTAGATGAGGCGGTTTATCTTTCCAAGATTTTTACCTGCATCAACAGTTACTATTGCCTGTTTCTCCTGAAGCTTGGGAACAACTGAAACCGTCCGGGAGGGCTTGCTCTCAAAGGATTTACGC
>JAFGLF010000078.1 GCA_016928195.1 Elusimicrobiota bacterium | reverse complement strand
GCTGGTTTTCTACTGACGATGCTTTCAGAAAAAAAACTATTAATAATCTTGTATTTTGTATAGGTTTTGTTTTTTTTATAGGTATATTAGATGAAGTATTCCAGTGGTTTTTACCTACCAGAGTAGGCGATATCAGGGATGTATTGTTCAATGCAGCAGGTGGTTTATGGGGCGTAGTATTAAGAATTTTAAAGTCATAAAAAAATTCAAAACGGCACGAACCGGTACATTATATACTACTCACGGTGCAATTGAAACACCATGTTTTATGCCTGTGGGAACACTTGCAACCGTAAAAACGGTTTCACCGGACGAATTAAAGAAAATTAATACAAAAATAATTCTCTCGAATACCTACCATCTGTATTTACGGCCCGGTACTGATACAATTGAAAAAGCCGGAGGACTCCATAAATTTATGAGCTGGAACCGGCCAATACTTACAGACTCCGGAGGGTTCCAGGTTTTTTCACAGTCAAAATTACGTAAGATTACTGAAGAAGGCGTTGAATTTATCTCCTATGTTGACGGTTCAAGGCATTTCTTTACTCCTGAGAGAGTAATTGAAATACAAAATATACTGGGAAGCGACATCATGATGGTTTTGGATGAGTGTGCACCCTATCCGTGTGAGAAAGAGTATGCAAAATCATCAATGGAGTTGACTTTGAGATGGGCGAGAAGAAGTAGAGAGGCGTTCAATAGTTCAATAGTTCAAAAGTTCGGAGGTTTGCTGTTTGGGATTGTTCAGGGGTCTACATATAAGGATTTAAGAAAGATTTCTGCTCAGGAAACGGTTAAAATCGGATTTGACGGTTATGCGGTCGGCGGGGTTTCTGTCGGAGAGCCAAAAGAGCTTATATATGAAATCGTTGAGAATACTGTACAGTACCTGCCTGAAGATAAACCCAGGTATTTAATGGGTGTAGGTACTCCGGAGGAATTGTGGGAGTGTATAGAAAGAGGGATTGATATGTTTGACTGTGTTTTACCTACAAGAAATGCAAGAAATGGTCAGGCGCTGACTTCGGTCGGGAAGGTAAACCTCAAAAATGCTGAATACAGAAACGATTTTTCCCGGCTGGACCCTGAATGCAGTTGTTATACCTGTAATAACTTCAGCAGGGCATATCTCAGCCACCTTATAAGGAGCGAAGAAATTCTCGGGAAGCGATTAAACACTTTACATAATCTCAATTTTATGCTAAAATTAACAGATAAAATAAGAAAAAGCATTAAAACAGGAAGATTTTTACAGGAGAAGAAAAAATTTTTAAAAAAGTACAAAGGAGGCTAATATGCCAGCAGCAAATCCAGCCAGTATGCAGCAACCTTCAATGTTTACGTCATTGATGCCGATATTTTTGATATTTATTGTTTTCTATTTTCTGCTTATAAGACCGCAGGCGAAGAAACAGAAAGAACATCAAAAAATGTTAGGAGAGCTTAAAAAGGGAGACAGGGTAGTTACCGCCAGCGGACTTTACGGAACAATCCATGATATTCAGGGCAATAACGTAAAAATAAAGATAGCCGAAGGTGTGAATGTACAGATGTTAAAATCTGCAATCTCCGGTGTAGTAACCGATACAGCACAAATAGAGAAAAAGTGATCCTGCCAAAACTGCGAAGCTGTTGGCGGGAATAGTTCCATTTGATATTTTATATTAGCGAAGGAGAAAACATGGCAGCCGACGAAGTCAAATCTGTTAATGAAGTAAATGTTCCGGTTAAGACATCCGGTATGGCAGTTGCATCCCTTGTATGTTCTATTCTGGCTGTCATTATAGGCCCGCTTGGATTTTTGCCGGGCATTATATTCGGACATATTGCCAACTCCCAAATCGAAGAAGACCCGAAATTGGGAGGGAAAGGACTTGCAACTGCAGGACTTATTATAGGGTATGTTTTTTTAGGATTAACAGTGGTTACGGTAACACTCTTTTTGCTTGTAAGGCCGGTGATGAAAAATCCGGCAATTATGCCTTAACTATTTGTTATGGGAGGTGTTAAATGACGATTGATATGCTTCGGGAAATATTATTGTGGTCGCTCATAATCAATATAGGATTGCTGCTGTGGTGGGCTTTATTCTTTCTGTTTGCTCATGATTTTATCTATCGTATGCACGGCAAATGGTTTAATATGCCTGTAGAAACATTTAATACGATTCATTATGCAGGTATGGCATTCTTCAAGATATTAATATTCGTATTTGTTCTTGTCCCGTATCTTGCACTGCTTATTGTAACATAAGATGAAAACAATTACATTAGAAGCTATAAAAACAAATCAGAAAGTAATATCTTTTCTGGAAGCGGCGAACGAATATCTCGGTATTATCGGTTATACCGAGCATGGTTTCCGGCATGCGGATACCGTTGCCCATCTCTCAAAAAATATTCTGACACATCTTGGTTATAAAGATCCGCTCCCTGAGCTTGCAGCGATTGCAGGATATCTGCATGATATCGGAAATGTCGTCAATCGCCAGGACCATGTGTCAGCCAGTGCTTTAATATCTATGGATATTTTTTCTGAACTGAAGGTTCCTGTCGAAGATACTGCTATGGTTATGAGCGCTATAGGTAATCATGAGGAACCCGAAGGTGAGCCTGTGAATCCTATTTCAGCAGCATTGATACTTGCCGATAAAGCTGATGTACATAGAAGCAGGGTAAGGAATCCGCAGATGATAGGATTTGACATCCACGACAGAGTAAACTATGCGGTTGAACGTTCCTCTCTGCAGGTAAATGCTAGGAAAAAAATAATATCACTGGAGTTGAGTATTGATACCAGCATTTCGCAGGTAATGGAATATTTTGAGATATTTTTAACAAGAATGATGCTTTGTAAAAAAGCTGCTGCTTTTTTGAAAACAGATTTTAATTTGTATATAAATAAAACTAAGTTATTATAGGAGGCAATTGAAAAGATTATAAAGATTGAAAGATACAAAAATTTTTAAATCTTTCTAATTTTCCAAATTTTTTAATTGGTGTTATTATGAGTTTAAAGAATTTCAAATGGTTAATTTTTTGGGTTGTGTTATTGGGTGCAATTTACTTTTTATGGCCAACTTTTTTATGGTATCAGATGCCTCCTTCGGAGAAACTGAAGGCTCAGCAGTCAAAAGAAAAAATAGTCAGTAAGATATTGAATCTTGGATTGGACTTGCAGGGAGGGATTCATCTTGTCCTTGAAATCGATGATACAAAACTTGAAAAAGGTATGGATATTACCGATGCCTTAACAAGAGCAATAGAAATCATCAGGAATCGTGTTGACCAGTTCGGTGTTTCCGAACCGTTTATAGCCAAACAGGGAGAGAAATGGATTGTTGTCCAGCTTCCGGGTGTAAAAGACCCTCAGCGTGCGATCGATTTAATCGGACGGACGGCTCTCCTGGAATTCCGGCTTGTGGAAGAGACAGGTATTATTGAAAATATTGCAGCAAAAGCAAGGGAACTCGGCATACAGTTAAAACATATTTATGATGAAAATCATAACCTGAAGGAAGAATTTAAAGAGTTAGTGCCTAAAGGTTATGAAATTCTGCCCGGTAAAGAGGACGGCTACTATCTTGTTACATCCACCGCACAGATCACCGGAGCATATTTAACAGACGCAAAGATGAAAATCGGTGGTCAGTATAATATGCCCTATGTTGGATTGGATTTTGATAAAGAGGGCGGCAAAATATTCGCAGGAATCACAGAAGCAAACATAGAAAAACGTTTGGCTATAGTGCTTGACGGTGTTGTCCAGTCTGCTCCCGTAATACGTAGCAGGATTCCCGACGGTCATGCTATTATTGAGGGTAATTTTACGGCAGATGAAGCATCCGGTCTTGCCATTATACTCCGCGCAGGCGCCTTACCGGCTCCCGTGAAAATTATTGAAAACAGGACGGTAGGACCTTCGTTGGGACGTGATTCGGTTAAAGCAGGACTGACGGCTTGTATTGCCGGTGTTGTTCTCGTTATATGTTTTATGCTGTTTTATTATAAAACTTCCGGGATGATTGCTAATTCAGCTCTGGTTTTAAATCTGGTAATACTGCTTGGTTTAATGTCGTTTTTCCATGCCACACTTACGCTTCCGGGTATTGCAGGAATAATTTTAACAATAGGTATGGCTGTGGATGCAAATGTTCTTATTCTTGAAAGATTAAGAGAAGAACTTAGAAACGGGAAAACGGTAAGAGTAGCTATTGATGCAGGGTACAGCAAGGCATTTTCGGCAATTATAGATTCAAATATAACAACGCTTATTGCCGCTGCTTTTCTTTTCCAGTTCGGAACCGGTCCTGTAAAAGGTTTTGCCGTCACTTTGACGCTTGGAATAGTGACATCAATGTATACAGCAATTGTTGTAACTCATCAGATATATGATTTTTGGCTTGAAGGTAAACACGTTGAGAAATTATCCATATGAAAATACGAATAAAATCCGAATATATAAACTCGAATTCCGCGAATAATTATTCGGGTTGTTCGTTATCATTTGTGTAATTCGATTAAAAGGAGCGGAGCGACGATATGATAAGGTTTTTTAAACAAACAGATTTTGATTTTATCGGGAAAAAGGGAACTACTTTCTGGTTATCGGGAATACTTATTATACTTTCAGTTGCCAGCATTTTTTTCTACAAAGGTCTAAATTTTGGAATTGATTTCACCGGAGGTACGCTTATACAGTTGAAATTTAAACAGCATGTTACACTTGCCCAGGCACGCGAGGTGCTTTTGAAAAACGGTTTAAAAGGTGACTTACAGGATTTTCCGCAGCAGAATTCAATCATAATACGTCTGAAGGGAACAGATGAGAGTATTTCAGAAGATATTCAGGAAATTTTTAAAAAGGACCTTCCGCAAAATCCTTATGAACTTGAAAGGGCCGAATATGTTGGCCCTACAATCGGACGGCATCTGAAAAACCAGGCATTTTTTGCAATATTCTGGGCATTTGTCGGAATAGTTGTTTATGTTGCCTTCAGGTTTAAATCCGGTGTGTGGGGTGTAGCAGGAGTTATCGCTATAATGCACGATATATTTATTACCATCGGTCTTTTTTCGATTCTTGACAGGGAAATAACAATTTCAATGATTGCGGCTCTTCTGACAATAGGCGGGTATTCTATAAACGATACCATAGTTGTATTTGACAGGGTCAGGGAAAATCTGAGGCTCTATAGAAAAGAATCACTGCATCAGGTTATAAACCGCTCCATTAACGAAACACTCTCCCGGACAATAAATACCTCTCTTACGACATGGCTGGTTGTGCTTGCACTTTTCTTTTTAGGAGGAAATGTGATTCACGACTTTGCACTTGCTCTTCTCTTTGGAGTTGTAATCGGTACATATTCAACAATATTTATTGCTTCCCCTATGGTATATGTATGGGAAGCTAAAAAAAGATAGATACACACTGCTTATCTCGAATGTTAAAATTAAGGAGAAAAGAGTGAATAATGAATTGTCGGTATGCGGTTGTGAATGCCCGGAATGCGAGCATTTTAAGAAATTAAAATGTTCCGGATGTTCGGAAATAAAAGGAAAAGTTTGGTGGGTAAGCTATATAAACGCCGAGGTTTGTCCTATATATAGCTGTGTATCAGATAAAAAGAAATATAACAACTGCGGAGAATGTGCTGAAATACCCTGCAAACTATGGAAGGATTTAAAGGATCCCAGCTATACGCAAAAACAGCACGACGCAGGTGTTAAAACCAGAGTTGAAAATCTGAAAAGATTGAAAGAAAAATAAAGAGGAGAATAAGATGAATAAAGAAGAATGCTGCCCTAAATTTGATCCGGCTCCCTGGGATGAGAAAATACTCAATTGGAAAGATAAGAAGTTTATCAAAGATAAAGTATTCACGATTTTTTATATGCCGATGAATTTCGGTGGTGTTATGAAAAAACTGGATGCAAAAATAAGGAAATCCGAGGGCACAGTACCTGACTGGCTTTGCTTGTCAGACCATACCTCAAAATGGAATATGGATGTCTATCTTGCGGTAGATAAAGAAATCTCAGATGCAGAAAATGTTACAATAGGCGGAGAATTTTTTAGTAAGGTATATGAAGGACCATATAAAGATACAGGGAAATGGTGTAAGGATTTTGAAAATATTGTAAAAAGTAAAAATTTAGATATTAAAAAATGGTACATGTGGTACACAGCATGCCCTAAATGTGCAAAGAAATACGGTAAGAACTATGTTGTAATAATGGCAAAAATCAATTAAAAGAAATGAAAATAAAAACACTTATTACTTTATCTTTTTTATTTATAATTAGTTTTACATCTTTGTATTCTGCGAAGTTGCCTAATCCTGCTGCAAACAGCTGGGTTTCGGATTTTGCAGGTGTGATGGATGCCGGCTCATATCAGCAGGCAAACATGGTTATACAGGAACTGGAACAGAAAACCGGTACCGAGATTGCGGTTGTAACAGTCAAAAAGTTAGAAGACGAATCAATAGATAGTTTTGCTGTAAAACTTTTTGAAAAATGGGGCATAGGAAAGAAAGGAAAAGATAACGGTGTTTTGCTTGTTGCTGCAATTGAAGACAGAAAAGTAAAAATAGAAGTTGGCTATGGGCTTGAGGGCATTCTTCCTGACGGTTTATGCGGAGAAATTCTTGATAATTATATTGTTCCTTATTTCAAGCAGGGTAATTATGGTAAAGGTCTGACAACAGGCGCCATTGCTATTGCATCTGTTATTGCAAAAGATGCAGGCGTGCAGCTTACCGGAAATGTGGTTGTCTCACAGCCGAAACAAAAAGTGACTTTTTTGGGCTTAGTGATGAAATTCATATTTTTTGTTATAATGATATTTGTATTTATCCGTAATCCTTTTTTGTTCTTTTTGTTGTTAGGAATGTCAGGAGGGGGAAGAGGAATGGGCGGAGGAGGATTCGGAGGGGGTTTTGGAGGTTTCGGCGGAGGACTGAGCGGAGGGGGAGGAGCATCCAGAAGCTGGTAGTGATCCCTTGCAAAATAGTAATTATGCGTATTTATTTAATTTTAACATTAATATTATTAATAATAAAAGTACCTGTTTTCGGTAATGAAAGAAAATTATGGATATTTCCTTCAATTAAGACTGGACAATTTGATAAAGCTGAATTTACATTAACGAATTATTATATTGCATCAAAAACAAGAAACCATGGTCCAATGTTGTCGTTAGGTTATGGAACAAATACTATGAATGGTTCCGTTAGTTACGGTTTTGCCGGTACGCCTTGCCCGGGTACACCGATAGAATTGATTAAAAATACACCTGTAGGTTCTGCAGTACTTGGCGGTAGAGCAGGTATTAAATATGTTGAAGTCCACAAAAGAGATGATAAGTTTGATAAATCTTACTGGGGTCCCCATTTTCTAATATGCATAGGGTTCTCTATTGAAATTAACTATTTAATGGGAAATGACAAAGATAAAGTATGGGCGTTGTCTTATGGATTCCTTTTTTGATTTTTAATTCTGACTTACTGGGGGTTTAAAATGTCTGATATTTTAATGAAATTTACTGAAGAAGCAAAAGCAACCTATTCCCAAAATTTAAAGTCAATCATCCTTTACGGTTCAAAGGCAAGCGGTGAGGATACAAAAAAACATTCTGATTACAACTTGCTTATAGTCCTTGAAAATATTTCTTTTATGGATTTAAAATCACTTAACAAAATAATGAAGTCCTGGATAAGAAAAGGAAACCAGCCGCCTTTGCTTTTTACAATGGAGCGTCTTAAAAAATCCGCAGATGTCTTTCCGATAGAGTTTCTTGATATGAAGGATAACCGTAAAATTCTATACGGAGAAGACCCGTTCCAGAATCTGGAGATTCATAATACGCATTTAAGGCATGAGTGTGAGTTTGAATTAAAAGGTAAATTGTTAAAACTTAGGCAGGGTTATATGACAGCATCAGGAAAATCCGATGTAAGAAATCTGTTAATCAACTCAATTTCTACATTCCTGATTATTTTCCGTCATGTACTTAGATTAATAGGTGTAACCCCTCCGCCAAAGCGGTTAGACGCATTAAATATACTCGCACAGAAAAAAGGTTTAAATCCATCTGCATTTATTACGATTTTTAATATGAAAAAAGGCGATAAAGAAGCATTAAATCAGGATCCTGATTTGATTATACAGGAATATCTAAAGGAAATCGAGAAAATCACCGACATCGTAGATAATCTATAAAAAGACAGGGTATGGGCTCGCCTCGCTTACTCGCCTCGTCTTCGACTTGTCGAAGCGGGAGCTTTGGCGGAGCGGGCAGTAGGCAGAATATGTTCGCCTGCGGTGAAGAATAGGGGATAGTTGATTTGCGGTAATTTGGTCGTTAATTTGCAGTAATTTGTGTTTAGTAACAGGAGGGTAGTATGAAGAAGGTATGGATTATTTTAGGGGTTGTAGTATTTTTTGTTTTTATTTTAGCGGCTACTTTCATAGGCAAGTATAATACACTTGTAACATTAAATGAAAGTATAGACGGGCAATGGGCACAGGTTGAAAACCAGCTTCAGAGGAGAAATGACCTTATACCAAATCTTGTAAGGACCGTCAAAGGTTATGCGAAGCACGAGAAACAGCTTTTCACGCATATTGCAGATGCAAGAGCAAAACTGGCAGGAGCAAAGACTGTTAACGAGAAAATCAAAGCCAACCAGCAGATGGATAGTCTTCTCGGCCGTCTGCTTGTAGTTGTAGAAAGATACCCTGATTTGAAAGCCAGTGAAAATTTTTCCAGGCTTCAGGATGAACTTGCCGGAACGGAAAACCGTATTGCCGTTGAGAGAAGAAGATATAACGAGGTGATACGCGGTTACAATATTCTCATAAAAAGATTCCCGAGCAATATTGTTGCCTCAATGATGGGTTTTGAGAAAAAAGACGCATATTTTAAAGCAGAAGAAAAGGCAAAAGAAGTCCCGGAAGTTAATTTTTAATTTTTCTGAAGAAAAATTAACCCCCTGCCAGTTCTGATGTATCGGAACTAGGGGGTGGTATTCCATGTAATGACGGACATACTTTTTGTACAAAATTATTATGAACAAACACTCGGTATCATGCAGATATCCGCCTGTCTGAAGAAGAATGGATTTGAAACGGATATAGCAATAGGTACCAGACAGGATATTATCAAAAAAACTCTCGCCGAAAAACCGAAAGTAATAGGATTCTATTGCACTACAGGATTCCACCATAGAAACATATCAATTGCTGCGGAAATAAAAAAAATACTGGGTGATAAAATTCTTACATTATTCGGAGGGCCCCACCCTACTTTTGTTCCGGATATGATAAAAGCCGAAGGGGTTGATATAATCTGCCGGGGAGAAGGTGAGTCGGCTGTTCTGGAATTACTGCAGGCACTTAAGAACACTAATGACTACACCGGAATAAAAAATTTAACAGTAAAAAAAGAAGGAAAAATATACGAAAATGAAGTAAGGCCGTTTTGTGATATTAATACTTTGCCTCATCCGGACAGGGAAATCTATCGCGATGTGAAATATATTTATAAAAATAAACGGCAGGAAGTAATGTTTGGCAGGGGCTGTCCTTTTGACTGTACATTCTGTTCCACACATGTCTATAGGGAAATTTATAAAGGAAAGGGAAATTATGTAAGGTTTCGTGCCATCCCGGATATTATAGCAGAATTTAAAGATATAAAAAATAAATACAGGTCATCCTGTTTCTTTTTTAATGATGACACATTTATTTTTAAAAAGGATTACTGTGCGGAACTGTTAAATACCTATAAAAAGGAAATAGGACTTCCTTTTGCCTGCCATCTCCGTGCAGATCTGGTTACCGATGACCTTATGAAACTCCTTAAAGAGACAGGTTGTTATTTTGCTTATTTTGGTATAGAAAGCGGCAACGAGGAACTGAGAAATCTTGTTTTGAAGAAAAACATCTCTGATAAGCATATATTGGACTGTGCATCACTTCTGCATAAATATAAAATACCGTTTGCAACATTCAATATGGTAGGTCTTCCGGGTGAAGCCCTGCGTGAGGTCTGGGATACCGTCAATATAAATGTAAAAGTAAAACCGGTCTGGGCATGGTTTTCGGTATACCAGACACTTCCAAGGACTGAGCTGGCTCAGTACGCGCTGGATAAAGGATGCATAAGCAGTGTTGATGTATCCGGATCCGATGCCACTTTTCATGAAAGCAGTATTATCATCAGGAACAATTCGGAAGGGAAAAGGATTATGAGATTAAAAAATATCGCTAACTTTATAATAAAATTCCCTTTTTTGAAAATGCCTGCTGAAAAGATTTTTCTTAATATGCCATTTGACATGGTTTATGATTTAATAGACAAAGCTCTTTATTTTATTTCTTATTACTCAAAGCTCACCTATAAGCTGGGTTTTTTCCGTAGTTTGTATTCCGCATTCTTCATTGTTTGCCGTCTTAAAGAATTTAAGTAGTTCATTCGATTATTGGTTGAAAACCCTAATGAAATATGGTATAATATAATAACTATGATTACGAAAGATACTCTCCATAAAATAATCGAAGAAAAGCTGGCTGATTATAAGTTTATTGTTGTTTCAAACAGACAGCCCTATACCTTTGAATATGCAGGAAAAAAAATTAAATGCTCAAAAACAATCGGCGGTTTGGTGACTGCGCTCGACCCTGTTATGCAGGCTTCCGGCGGAACATGGGTCGCCGTTTCTTCAGGTGATGCCGATAGTGAGGTTGTTGATAAAGATGATATTGTAAAGATCCCTCCCGAAAAACCTACATACGAAATGAAGCTTATCAATCTGACAAAGGAGGAAGAAAGCGGGTACTACTACGGTTATGCAAATCAGGCATTATGGCCTTTATGTCATATCGCATACCGTCAGCCGACTTTCTATGCTTCTGACTGGGAAAACTACGACAAGGTTAATAAAAAATTTGCTGATGGTGTGATTAAATTAATTGATAAAGAAAAACCTTTTATATGGCTTCAGGATTATCATCTTACACTGTCAGCAAAATACATTAAAAAGAAAAATCCTGATGCTATTGTATCTCTTTTCTGGCATATCCCCTGGCCGAACCCGGAGGTATTCAGGGTTTGTCCTCAGAAAAAAGAAATCATAGAGGGTTTATTATCAAATGACCTGCTGGGATTTCATATTAAGTACCATTGCCATAATTTTCTTGAAACATGCGAGGCGGAGTTAGAATCAAAAATTGATTGGGAGGAATCATCTGTTACCTATAAAGGACACAAAACTTTGGTCAGGGATTTTCCTATAAGTGTTGATTTTGAAGCATTGTCGGAAATGTCTGCCAGTCCGGAAGTCACAAAAAGAATTGAAAACTTACCAGCCGAAATAGATCATCCTTATGATATTATGGCTTTTAGTGTAGATAGAATCGATTATACAAAAGGTATTCTTGAAAAGATTCGTGCAGTTGACAGATTTCTGGAAAAATATCCACAATATCAGGGAAAATTTATCTTCTTTCAGAAAGGGGCTTTAAGCCGTCTCCATATAAAAACATACAAAAATCTTATTGACGAGATTCAGTCACTTGCCGAAGAGGTCAACTGGAAATACCGTTCCCGCTCGTGGTATCCTATTGTTTTGGTAAATCAGAAAATAGATTATTCCATGCAGCTCGCATTATGCCGTGCCTGTGAAGTGTGTATGGTAAATTCTTTGCATGATGGTATGAATCTTGTTGCAAAAGAGGTCATATCTTCAAAGGTTGACCATAAGGGTATGCTTATTCTTTCTAAATTTACAGGTGCAGCAAGAGAATTAAAAGAAGCTGTGCTTGTTAATCCATATGATATAGATAATGTTGCAGATGCTATAAAAGAGGCAATTGAAATGTCAGAGAAAGAAAAACAGGAAAGAATTGAGAAGATGAGACAAAATATTAAGGAAAATAATATCTATAAATGGGCCGCAAAATTCATTGGAGAACTTATAAAAATATAAATCCTGAATGAAGTCGAGGGGCTAGATTTATAGGTGAATTGATAAAAATTTAAAAATACGTTGATTGGCGATAAGATGATACGTAAAAAAGTTTTTCACAAACTTACTTATCACCATATTTCCATATCAACATATCAGCGTTTAACATATGAATAACATTTTCAGTAAATATTTTCCAGCCGAACAGAGCATAAGAAAAAAATTTTTAGAAGAAAGTGTATTAATAACCAGTATCCTGAAATGGACATTCCTTCAGGATATACGTTAACAGGAATTGTATTCTGAATCAAAGTGGTATATTGAATTGTTTAAGTAATAGTCGATGAAATATTTCTTCAATGAGTGGAAAACGATACAAAAGAAACTTAATAATACAAAGAAACTGCTTGTTTTTTTTGACTATGACGGTACACTTACGCCCATTGTATCGAGACCGGAACTCGCGAAATTAAGTTTAGAGACAAAAAAACTTCTGACAAAGGTCTCTGAAAGTAAAAAAGTTGTTTTAGCAATCGTAAGCGGTCGCCCATTGAAAGAAGTTAAAAAATTTATAAAAATTAAAAATATTATTTATGCCGGTAACCATGGCTTCGAGATTGCGGCACATAGTGGAGTAACCCGCCATCAACTGCGCAGCTGTGGGCGGGTTGAAACACAAGCAGGTGTAAAAACCGGATTGCCGCGGATATATATTCACCCAGCTTTTGCACGCAAGGGCTGGGTTCATCCTGAGGCAAAAAAAACAAGACCGTTACTGCAAAGAATCAAAAAGGTTCTTAAAAAGAAGATAGGAAATATAAAGGGTGCTTTTGTCGAAGATAAAGGTTTGACATTGACAATTCATTGGCGCCTGACACCAAAAAAATATTTATCCAAACTGTTTGCATTGGTTAGGTCTTTAATTTGCGGTAATCTGCATTTAAAGTTGACTAGGGGTAAAAAAGTCTGGGAGATAAGGCCTAATATTGACTGGCACAAAGGTAAAGCAGTAGAATATATTATGTCCAAAGTCCAATGTCCAAAGTCTAGTGTGACCCTATATCTTGGAGACGATGTAACCGACGAGGATGCTTTCAAATCGCTGGGAAAAGGAATTAGTATACGGATAGGAAAATTAAAAAATTCAAAAGCAAAATATTATCTTAAAAATCAATCAGAGATAAATAAATTTTTAAAATCACTCAATCTCTTAATTCTTAACTCTCGAAGTGAAGCGTAGATCCGCCAATCCTTAGTGGCGGATTAATTCTGGTTTTTTATGAAAAATCCTTTCCAATTCTATACACGTTTAAATTCTACTGAACTTCTGGGAGTGACAGCAAGTAATCTCACCGAACTGCTTGAGGGCATTAAAAACGTCTCGGGTTCATCAATCTATCATCATACGCATAGATTCCTTCAGCAGCATCACTTTTTGTCACCAGAGCCGCCTAATGATTTTGCATACTGGATCGGCAGTGTCTTGCAGGAGGATAAACTCGGGGAACAGCTTGCTGCAGTAGATATTGTGCAGTTTAAGAAAATTGCCGACCTTCGTCGGGAAGTTATTTCTATAATAGAAACCCATCTTAAAAAAGCTAAGTCCGTAAGAGTAGCTCCCGAAGGTGAAGAATTTCATTTTATGAAGTCGATAACCTTTATTATGCCCACTCCTTATGTAGCTCACAGTCTGGAGGAGTTTTATACTATCTTAGAAAAAGTTAGCGTACATTCAATATATTTTCATATATTTGAAGCCCGCCTGCGGCTGGAAAAAGGTGATAACGATTTTTCAGAATGGCTGGGACAGCATCTTGATGAACACGGTCTTGCTGCTCAGATTGCAAAGCTTGATCCTTATACGCAGACGCTTGAGGATTTAAGAAAAACATTATGCCGTATTGTTAAGGCTAGAATCGATGGCAAAAATAAGTGAATATATCCCTATAGTAGGTGAAAATATTATTGAGGAACTGCATCTTCTCGGAAGTAAACTCAGTAATATAACTATACAGAATATAAATTCTACTTCAGTCGGCGGTGGTGTCGCTGAGATTCTTAACCGGATGGTCCCGCTGATGAATGAATTGGGTGTGAAAACCCGCTGGAATGTCATACGCGGTACTGACAGATTTTTTCATATAACCAAGAAATTTCACAATGCACTTCATGGCAGGCCGGAAACCATAACCAAAGATGAGTTTGACTATTTTCTGGAAGTGAACAGGGAGAATATAAAATATCTTAAGTTTAAGGGCGATGTAATATTTATCCACGATTCCCAGCCGGTAGCGCTTATTGAGAGGAAGAGTTCTCCGGAGGACAAAGATAAAAAATGGATATGGCGGTGCCATGTAGATATATCACAGCCCCAGCAGGATGTTTGGAAATTTCTGGAGAAAATAATAAATAACTATGATTGTTCGGTGTTTTCTGCGCCGGTATTTTCCCATCCTCTTCCTATAAGACAGTTTATGATTTCGCCTTCAATAGACCCGTTAAGCGACAAAAATAAGGATTTACCGGAAGAAACAATCAATTCCGTTTTAAATAAATACGGAATAGAGAAAAATAAACCTATAATATCCCAGATTTCGCGTTATGATTTTCTAAAAGACCCTATAGGGGTAGTCGAAGCTTTTAAATTGGTAAGAAAATATATTGATTGCCAGCTTATACTTGCAGGGAATATTGCAAGCGACGATCCGGAACACGACAAGGTTTTGACAGCAGTTAAAGAAAAAGCAGGCAATGACCCGGATATCCATATACTTGTAATAGAGCCGGCGTACAATGATATAGAGATAAATGCTTTACAGCGAGCATCAACAGTAGTTCTCCAGAAATCCATAAGAGAGGGGTTTGCACTGACCGTTTCCGAAGCCCTCTGGAAAAAGAAACCTGTTATTGCAAGTGCGGTCGGCGGAATACCGCTTCAGATTACACATAAGTATTCCGGTATGCTTACCCGTACTGTGGAAGGAACCGCGTACTGTATAAAGCAGGTACTGAATTCTCCCGAATATGCAAAACAGCTCGGACTTAACGGGTATTGGCATATAAAACAGAATTTCTTATTAACACGTCATCTGCGCGAGTATTTTCTGATGTTTCTATCGTTATATAATACAAATGCAAATGACATTGTTCACTTGTAATACGTTGGTATACTTTATGTCGTTTTATAAAATTTAAACAAGGAGGGTTGGTATGAAGAAATGGTTGGCAGCAGTTGTTTCGTTGGTGTTGGTTGTTTCGTTTCTTATATCCGGTTGTAAGAAATCCGCCGGAAAAGGTGAGGGAAAAATAAAGATTGGATTTATCCTTGGGACCGAACAGGAGGAAAGATATCAGAGAGATAAAAAAAGTTTTATTGAAACAGCTGAATCTCTCGATTCTAATGTCATCTTCCTTAGCAGTAATAATGATGAACTTATCCAGGCAAACGCAGTAGATTCGATTCTGTCGCAGGGAGTAAGCGTCTTGGTTCTTCAGCCTGTAGACAGCGACAATGCCGGAGTTTTTGTCGATAAAGCACATGCTAAAGGTGTTAAAGTTATTGCTTATGACCGTATGATAAATCATCCGAAGCTTGATTTCTATGCAGGTCAGGATTCTTTTGCGGTAGGAAAAATGCAGGCAAACTCTGCAATAGAATGGATGAAGAAACACGGTGGTATCGGCAAGGTTATGATATGCAGCGGCCAACAGGGACACAGTGTGGCTGAAGCTATTACCAGCGCCAACATTGAAGTATTGAAGAAAGCAAAAGTCAAAATCGCCGCCCAGCAGTATCACAATGCATGGGGGACCGATGAAGCTTTAAATACGGTTGAAAATATACTTGTAAGAACACCTGATATAAAAGCAATTTTATGTAATAACAGCGGTATGGCACGCGGTGCTATTCAGGCGGTGGAAAAAGCCGGAAAAATCGGACAGATATTTATCAGCGGTGCGGATGCCGATAGGGCAAATATCGAATATATTATTGAGGGAAAACAGCAGCAGGATGTCTATAAAGACGAGATTACGCTTGCGGCTACAGCGGCAAAACTTGCTATTTCACTCTCAAAAGGTGAACAGCCTAAGAAGCTTGATAAACCGACTACATATAAGTCAGCAAAAAACATTAAAACCATTTTGACCCCGGTCAAATCAGTCACCAAAGAGAATTATAAGGATGTTGTAATAAAAGCCGGGCCAAAATATAAACTGTAATTTAAGAAAGTAAGAGAGTCCGCCACGGCGGATCTTCGCTGCGCTTCGATAAGAGAGTAAGAACGATTACACAGATTATATTTCTGCGGCATCTGTGCTTTTTTCTGCCTGCCCGACTCTGTCATTCAGGCGGGCGTAATCTGCGGGTTCAATATGAGTCAATTTTTTCTTGAGATGGGTAATATTGTTAAAGAGTTTTCCGGGGTCCGTGCCCTTGACGGTGTAAATTTAAAGGTCCGTAAAGGAACTATACTGGGGCTCTGTGGGGAAAATGGGGCAGGTAAATCCACCCTTATGAAGATTCTAAGCGGTGTGTTCACTCCGGATGAATATTCCGGAGATATATATATTAACGGTGAATTAAAAAAATTCTCTGGGACTAAAGATGCTGAAGTCGGCGGTGTCGCTATAATCCATCAGGAACTTAATCTGTTCCCCCAACTTAGTGTCGGGGAAAATGTTTTTATCGGCAATGAAATAACGCACAGAGGATTTATCGACTGGCCTAAGTATTATTATGAAACAAAAAAGCTTTTTGATAAGTATGGTC
The DNA here is from genome assembly GCA_016928195.1 of Elusimicrobiota bacterium. GTDB lineage: Bacteria > Elusimicrobiota > UBA8919 > UBA8919 > UBA8919 > JAFGLF01. The sequence continues at coordinate 78,415 of JAFGLF010000078.1, read as the reverse complement.
TGGATATGGATCCGAAAAAGCTGGTTAAGGATATTAAACTCGGGCAGGCACAGCTAGTGGAAATTACCAAGGCACTGTCTAAAAATGCACAGATACTTGTGCTGGATGAACCCACCTCGGCATTAAGCGATAATGAAATTGAAAAATTGTTCCATATTATGAGTATGCTCAGGGATAGCGGTGTGACTTTGGTTTTTATTTCTCATAAACTGGATGAAATAAGAAGAATATGTGATGATGTGGTCGCCCTGCGTGACGGTAAAAACATAGGAGAACCAGCTCCGGTAACTAAAATGTCCAAGGATGATATAGTTAAGGCTATGGTTGGCCGTGATATTAAAACAATGTATCCGCGTGTTGAGGTTTCAGCCGGGAAAAAAATTCTGGAAGTAAAAAACTTGTATGTAAATCACCCATTCCTGTTGGGAGAACACGTTGTAAAAGATATTAATTTTTCCGTGCATGAGGGAGAGATATTTGGTATATACGGTTTGATGGGGAGTGGCAGGTCTGAAGTTCTCACATCTATGTTTGCCGGGTTTCATAAAGATGATTATAGCGGGGAAATATTTGTTAATAACGAGAAAAAGAATTTTAGTTTGCCTATGGATGCTATAAATGCAGGGCTGGGTCTGGTAACAGAAGACAGAAAACTGCTTGGACTTGTTCTGGGTCTTCCCGTAAGCCAGAATATTTCGCTTGCTGCTTTGCGTGAAATCTCAAATAGAATGGTTATCAATAAAGTAAAAGAGCGTAAACTCGTAAATCAGCTTATACAGGAACTAATGATAAAAACATCATCTCCGGACCAGGTTGTCAGAAATCTCAGCGGAGGCAACCAGCAAAAGGTTGTAATTGCCAAATGGCTTGCAAATAAACCTGCAATACTTATGCTTGATGAACCGACCAGAGGTGTTGATATAGGGGCAAAAGTTGAAATATATAATATTATGAATAAATTGAAAACACAGGGTGTGGCAATTATAATGGTTACATCCGATCTGCCCGAGCTGATGGGAATGAGTGACAAGATTATGGTAATGCGCGAAGGGAGTAATAAGGGTATTTTTGATAGAAAGGATGTTAGTGTTGAAAAAATCGGCGCTATTGCCACAGGAAACGTTTAAACAAAGAGAGTGAGGGAGTAAGAAAGTGAGTAAGTGGGAAGATAAGAACACATTAAGTTAATTGGGAGATGAGATATGGACATTAAATCAATTTTGAAACAGAACGGTATGTTAATATCGATGATATGTGTTTTTGTTGCTATGACAATCATTACCTATATGTGGACAGGAAGCTGGACTTTTATCTCACCTGAAAATCTTTCCAATCTGTCACAGCAGGTAACCCAGACCGGAATACTTGCCATAGGAATGACAATGGTTATATTGATTGCCGGTATCGACCTTTCAGTCGGATCCATACTTGCTGTTGCAGCAATAGTCCTTGCCCAGACTGAGATATGGTTTTACGATACCGGAACACTTGCGCCGTATTTTGCCATAATATGTGCACTCTTTGCAGGGACTTTATTGGGGGTATGGAACGGAGTAATGATTGCCAGGTTCAAACTACTGCCGTTTGTTGTAACACTTGCCATGCTTACAATAGGCAGAGGGATAGCATATCTCGTTTCAGGCTCACAGTCGATACGAGTTAAAGGGGAAATATTTAAATACATCGGTGTATATTCACTGGATAAAAGTTTGTATAAACTATATTACAGTATTAAGGGTATCCCTGCCGAAGCAGCCGCTATATTAAAGGATCGTGGTATAGAAGGAACCCAGTGTGTAGCTACTTATGTGGATAATTTATTCATGCCGGATAAGTTTGCAAACGGGATGATAAATCCCGGAAAGTTTTGTGTCGGGGAAAATTTTTGCCCTGTTTTCACAATAGGTCTTTTCATACTTGTATTTGTCTGCTGGCTGATATTCCATTTAAGATCAATTAAAAGATCCAAAGACCACGGTTTTAAACTTGAAGAAAAATCTGAAACGATATTTAAGGCTGTTATGGTTGGTATTGGATGTTTTATCGTATGCAGTATTTTCTCGTTTCATCAGGGAATTCCTGTTATGGTTCTTATATTTGCTCTGCTTGCAGCAGGAGCAGCATTTCTTCTTAATAATACAACTTTTGGCCGTCACTTATATGCAATCGGGGGTAACCCTGAAGCTGCAAGGCTGAGCGGAATAAATGTTACCAAGTGTACGTTTTTAGTATTTACTATTATGGGATTCTTATGTGCAATAGCCGGTATAGTTGCGACATCCCGTGCACAGGCGGCATCACCTGCAACCCAGGGTATTCTTGCCGAACTTGAAGCCATCGCAGCAGTTGTTGTAGGAGGCACGAGTTTAAGCGGTGGTGTCGGAAAAATAGGAGGTACAATAATAGGGGTCCTTATAATAGGCATGGTTGTAAATGCAATGATATTAATGTCACTTCCCAATCCAATCCAGCTGATATTTAAAGGTCTCCTAATAATGATTGCTATAATGGTTGATATGAAAACCAAAGCAAAGAAGTGAACTTAATAATAGATAAGAACATATCTGCTATCCACTAATTACTAACCGATATCTTTCATTTACTTCTTTTCACTGCTATGCATTTTATTTGTTTTTTTGATTTACCCCGCATCTCAAGTCTCATGCTTAAGTGTAAGGATATCCTAAATTTTAAAGAAAGGCAGGATTTATCGAGAATACGTATGGAAAGTATCGTCGGTAAATTTTATTAAAACTCCTAAAGAAAACTGGAGGTAAACTGGAGGTTAGTAATATATAATATGTAGCGTTAAAAGGTAATGCCAATTGAAGAGGACGACCAATGCAGTATAAAATACTTGTTGTTGATGATGAGACATGTGTTCTTGAATCGCTTAAACTGGTTTTGCAGGAAGGAAATATTTCCGTTATAACAGCAATGGATGGCGAAACTTGCCTTAAGAAAGCCGAAGTTTCAAAACCTGACTTGATAATTCTTGACATTAACCTTCCTGATATGGATGGATTCAAGGTATGCAGAATACTAAAAAAGACAAAACATCTTTCGCATATACCAATAATAATTTTGACAGGAGTGGGAACATCTTCCAGAAGTATAGTGGCCGGTTTAGAAGCCGGAGCTTGTGATTATATATTAAAACCGTTTGATCACGAGGTATTGATGGCCAGGGTAAAAGTAGCGCTTCGTTGGCTTGAATATAAAGGGGAAGTAAAAGAACTCATAAAAAAATGCGGTGTAGAAATAAACTTGGATGAAAGAAAACTCAAGGTAAAAGGTAAACCGATTGATTTAACCAGAAAAGAGTTTGATATTATTTCTATCCTGGTAAAGGAAAGCGGCAAGATAGTTAAACATAAGGATATTTTAGAAACGGTATGGGGGAGTGAAGATGAAATAGTTGAACATACTCTGGAAAGTCATGTTTCCAATTTAAAAAGGAAACTCGGTTCGCATTTTGCAAAGAGAATACTTACAGTTAAAGGGGTAGGTTATAAATTAAAGGTATAATTGCGGTAGACGGACGCAATAAAAGGTTTGAATGAAACTAATGAAACTTCAAAAAATTAAAATAAAAAATCCTACAGGCCATTACTTGGGACATCCGCAGAAGATAGAAGTTGAAGCGGTTATAATTAGTGATGTGGAAATAATCCAAAAAGTAGACAATCCTATTAAACCAGAATTGAAGTTTTATCATAGATATTTAGATAAGAGAAACGGTTTATATAAGGCATGTCCCAAATGCGGAGATTTAATAGGTAAACGAAGCGGTCCTGTAAAAGATCCGGATGATGTAAAGAAAATTTGCAGTATGTTTGGTAAGTATGAAAAATAACAAAACCGGAATATGAATTTTTTGAAAGGCGGTGGTGGGGATGAAATATGTAGGTTTAACGAATGACCCGCAGGCGAGAAAACAATTTCACGGTAATCCTGTCGATTGGTGGCAGATAGATTTCTCTTCTGAAAAAGAAGCCCGTACCTGGAAAAAAACAATGGCAGAAAAGCCGGAGTATGTCGACGGTCCGGATGACGGCGGCTGGAAATTCGGTTATACCTATACCATTGTAATTACGACAAGACAACAATAATAAAGAAATTCGGACTTCAGCAGATTCCCGCATTGATAATCAATCCCATTTAATCGGTATCTTCAGATTCTCCCAGAACACCATATGGCACGGGGCTTCGCTTCGGAATAGTGACTTTCCTTGACTTTTCACATAAAAGAATATAAAATATAAATCAAAATTTATGATAGAAAAAATTGCCCTTATTGCTGCGGTTGTACTGCCTCTATGGAATATTCCGCTTATCGTCCGAATAATAAAGAGGAAATCATCGGACGATATAAGTATGTACTGGGTTATAGGGGTATGGACATGCTTTGTTTTAATGGCGCCGGCGGCATTCCTGTCAGAAGATTTAATATGGAAAGTATTCAATATTGCAAATCTTATTTTTTTTAGTCTGGTTGTCGTTTTTGTAATAATTTACAGGAAAAAAGATAGAAAAAACAATGGAGGTATTTAGTATGATATTCGGGAAACCGCTTTTTATATGGTTAGGTATACTTGGTTTTAGCTGTCTTATAATTACGGCAGCAACGGGTCTTTTAGGAAAAATAAAATATCATAAGATTTTTGCTGTAATAACGATTTTAGTTCTGATAATGCATGTGCTGGGAGCATTAGGAGTTTTTTAATAGGGCTTCGTATCCCTATGTATACCGGGACGGCCTTTGAATAAAGGAGGTAAATAAAATGGAAACAATAAAAAATGATTCTTTGGAGTTTGCCCTGGATTTTGAAATTAAAGGCACGAATCTGTATCTTGACCTTGCAAGAAAAACAAAAAATATTCTTGGTAAACAGCTTTTTTATTCATTAGCCGGACAGGAAGTAGAACATGCTAAAAGAATCGAAGAAATATATGATAAGCTGAAAAACGATAAAACCTCCGAAACTATTTTACCGCAGAGTTTGCCTTCCGTGGAATCGGTATTAAAAGAATTTTTTCTAAAGGCAGGCAGTACAGATTTAAAAAAAGATACGGATAATATCCCGGGTTATGAGCTCGCTATGGAAATGGAAAGAAAAGGATATAAAGCATATGAAGGTTTTTACAATAACGCAAAAAATGAATCCGAAAAGAAGTTTTTCCGGCAGTTGATGAAAGAAGAGAATGAACATTTAATTTCTTTGCAGAATGTATATTTTTATCTTACAAAGTCCGGCGATTGGTTGCAGGAAGATGAGAGTAAAGTCTGGAGCTGGATGAATTTTTAATCTACTGGAGGCAAAAGTGGCTGCAAACCTTGAGAAGTACGGTAAATTTAATGAAGATGGTTCGGAATTTATTATAACAAATCCCGACACACCGCGTCCATGGATAAATTATCTGACGAATCATGATTATTGTGCCATCATATCCCAGTGCGCCGGAGGATATTCTTTTTATAAGGACTGCAGGGAAAACAGGATTTTAAGATGGCAGCCGGCCAACTGGCATACTGACCGTCCCGGAAGATATGTCTATATTACTGATGCTGATACGGGTAAATACTGGAGTTCTTCACACCATCCGGTGCGCGGTAGTTTTGATTTTTATCAGTGCCGGCACGGTCTCGGTTATACGATAATTGAATATGAAAAAAATAAAATAAGAACCAGGATTACTTATTCTGTTCCCGATAAAGATACCTGCGAGAACTGGATAGTTGAAATTGAAAATAAAGACAGTAAAAACAGGAACCTCCGTGTTTTCCCGTACATAGAATGGCTGATAGGGGATTATCACCAGGAATTAAGATACAGAAATATAATGAACCTGTATAATTATGTTAACTATGATAAAACTTATGATGCCGTCTTTGCCAAAAAAACTGCTTTTTGGAAAGATTTGAACATACAACCTTTTTCCGATGTTTTATTTTTTGGTTCCGGACTTAAGACAGATGGATACTTTACGGTAAAGGATAAGTTTTGCGGAAGGTATAATACTGAAGAAAAACCGGAAGCGGTTACAAATGATAAAATTGAAAACACTGGGCTATGTTTTGGTGAAGATGCTATAGGGGCATTCAGGCATATTCTTGGATTAAAGCCCGGAGAAAAGAAGGAATGGACAGTAGTTTTAGGTCAGACTGAGAGCATGAAAAAGGCTGCTGAACTGCTCAATAAGTATAAAGATGTTGATTCGGCAAAAAAGGAATTTGAAAAGACAAAAGAGATATGGGAGAAACGGATTAAAGACAATATAACCATTAAAACCCCCGATACAGAATTCGATAAATTTGTAAATAACTTTTTGAAAATGCAGGTTTACATATGCAACTACTGGTCAAGGTCACCTTCATATTATCATGAGGGTACGGGGGGCAGGGGCTACAGGGATTCCTGTCAGGATGCTCATGCAATATGCAGTTTGAATAAAGATTTAACAAGGGAGAGAATATTAACTCTTGCCAGGTTTACACGCAAGGAAGGGACTACCGCTCCTGGCTGGACCAGTACCAGCGGTCCGAAAATGTACAGGCCGAATAAGGATCACCCGCTCTGGCTTGTATATACCGTAGAAGCATATATAGAAGAAACAGGTGATGTGGATATATTAAATCAGAAAATGGAGTATATGGTGGATTGCTGGAAACAGGCATGGTTTATAGACAAGGAGTTTAAAGGACCTGCTGTATTTGAGGGTAAGGGTTCGCTGTATGACCATCTCTGGAGGAATCTGGAATTTACTTTTAATGATATTGGGAACGGCGGACTTCCTCGTATAGGTCATGCTGACTGGAATGATGGAATAGATGCTGCCGGAATCCGGCATAAAGGCGGAAGTGTCTGGCTGGCCATGGGATTGGTGAGATCGCTAAAGGCGTTGGTTCGTCTCGCAAAATTAGTGAACAAAAAAGAAGATATTAAAATATTGGAAAAAAGAATAAAAACAATGACTGAAAGAATCGAGAAAACCTGCTGGGATGGCGGCTGGTATACCAGGGGTGTCGCGGACAACGGATTTGTATACGGAAGTAAAGATAATGACGAAGGGAAGATATATCTTAATACACAATCGTGGGCTATACTTGCGGAAATACCAAGTGAAGAAAGAAGAAAAAAAATATTTAAATCAGTAGATAAATATTTCGGCGGTGAACACGGGTATGCCCTTTTTTATCCGGGTTATACTAAGTATGATTCCCGGTTAGGAAGGATAAGCATGTTTGCCCCCGGAACAAAAGAAAATGCTGCGGTTTTTTGTCATGCAGCGACTTTTATGGTTGTGGCAGAACTCAAATGCGGACGCGGGAATAAGGGTTATGCTGCAATGAGGAAGATAATGCCGAATTTACAGAAGGATTATGACCTGTATAAAACCGAACCTTATGTGTATGCGGAATATATAGTTGGTCCGGAGCATCCTTATCTCTATGGCGAGGGTGCGTTTACATGGATTACGGGTACTGCAGGGTGGTCGTATATGGCAGCCACACAATGGGTCCTTGGGGTAAGGCCGGATATAAAAGGATTAAAGATAGATCCGTGTTTGCCTTCTGACTGGAAGACTGCAGGTATAAGACGGCCCTTCAGGGGGGATATATATGAGATTACAATAGAGAACCCTTCAGGAGTGGAAAAAGGTGTAAAAGAGGTCACCGTTGACGGAAATAAAATAGAAGGTAATATAGTTGTACCGGCAGGTGACGGCAAGACACATAATGTTAAAGTAGTAATGGGATAAATAAGGGATACTGGAACTTTTTTTATATAATGTTGTCTAAAAAGGTGAGGAGATGGCGACTTCGAATAGTAACAACGAAAGCAAACTTGTTGAATTAGCTCAAGATGGAAACCGCGATGCTTTTGAATCACTTGTTAGACAATGTGCCGAACGGATATATAATCTATCATTTCATTTAACGGGTAATCCTGCTGGCGCCGAAGATTTGGCGCAGGATGCACTTGTTAATGCCTTTAAAAACATATCAAAATTCAGGAAAGAATCTTCCTTTTCAAGCTGGGTTTATAGAATTACATTGAATCTCTGGAAGAACAAAGTCAGGCATGATAAAAAACGTTCTTTTTTAAGTTTTTTTTCGCTTGATAAACCTGCTGAAACCGAGGATGGCGAGATTAATATGGAATTGCCGGATTATTCATGCAATCCCGAGTCGGAGGTCGAACAGGCTCGCAAAAGTGAAAATGTACAAAAAGCATTAAACGAACTTGATGAACAGTCAAAAATAATAATAGTTTTTCGTGATATGGAAGGACGAAATTACGAAGAAATATCGTCGCTTCTTGAATGTCCTTTAGGGACGGTTAAGTCCCGTCTTGCCCGCGCAAGGGAATCATTGAGAGAGAAACTTTTGAAGTATTTTAAGGATGATAAAAATGGAATGTAAGGAAACCAGAAGAAACATATCATTATATATTGACGGACAATTATCCGGCAGTGGGTTGGCAGGTTTTGAGGTTCATATTTCGGAATGCAGTAATTGTGCGAAAATCCTGAAAGAAACAAAACTTGCAATTAAAGCTGTTTCGGATATCTCAGGGAAACAATTACCCGACGGTTTCTATGAACGGCTTAATAAAAGGTTAGATAAAACAACGGTATTAAAGCCGGTATCCGGCTGGAACTATTTGATGCGCGGTGTGGCTACCGCTCTTACGCTTTTGATTGCTTTCTTTTTGGTTAAAGAAATAAGAAAACAGCAACCCGTTCCTGAATCTGATATTGTTCCTCTTCGGAAGCAGGAAGGAATGGTTGCATCCGAAAAGGAAATAAGACAGGAATCAGGGATAAATGAAGGAGAAATAAGAAGGAAGATTATTAGCAGGAAGTCAAAATCATTACCTCGCCAGTATGACTCAAAGAAGATTGTAAAAAGAGTTGATAAGATTTCCGATGAATATTCTAAGGGAAATATTTCAAAATCCGTTCTGCCTTTGAAAGAAGATGTGGATAGAAGAACATTGGATAAACTTGAGATTGTAAAAGGAAAGAAAAGAGTGATTATATCCGATGGAAAAGAACTTTTAGTTGGTTTTGATGAAAATAAGATACTTGCAGAAGAAATCGCAAAATTAAAAATGGAAACAAAAAGGCAGATTATAGAGTTAGAAGAATCAGTATCCGGACCAAGAGAATGGTATGGATACCATAGCGGTTATACGGGGTCCGGAACAAAAGTATTTAAGGATAAGAACTCATGGATGGCTTTCCGGCAGAAACACGAAAGAACAAATGTTCCTTCTTCGGATTTAGCCGATATTGATTTTAGTAAGGAAATGATTATTGCTGCTTTTATGGGGCAAAAACCGACAGGAGGATATTCAGTAAGGATAGTCGATGTGGAGAAACTTAAGGATAAAATAGTTGTCAAATATAGAGAAGAAATACCCGGAAAAGATTCTATTAGTACCCAGGCATTCACACAGCCATATCATATCAAAGTGATTGAAAAATCAACCCTACCAATTATTTTCAAAAAGTTAGATTAAGACCAAAAACAAAAAATTCTTTAATTAATATGGATTTAAAGCAGGCACTGAAAACCGTTGAAAAAGCCTCCGCAAAGTTAAAAACACAGGGCACACTCACCTTTTCTCTTATCCCGATATCCGATATAATTTCCAACAGCCAACCTAACTATTTTTTCAAAGTTTTTACTTGCATTATTGTTATATTCTGTGATATAATCCAATAGTTTGAGAGGTATATCCGCCACTGCGGATTGGCGGATCTGTACTTAGTTCGACAAGCTCACTACAAGTTGCTTCGAGAAATAAGAGGAGGCAGTATGAGAAGGTTTAATTTGTTTTTATTTTTGGTTTTTTTGGTAACATCTGTAATTTATGCTGGGAATATGGGGCCGGTTAAGCTTTTGAAACCGCAGACATCTGGCGGTAAGCCTTTGATGCAGGCACTTAAAAATAGAAAATCATCTCGGGAATTCAGTTCTAAAAAATTACCCGATCAGATTCTTTCCAATATGCTTTGGGCGGCATTCGGAGTAAACCGGGAAGATACAGGGAAGCGTACAGCCCCATCTGCTGTAAACTGGCAGGAAATTGATATTTATGTTTCTATGCCGGAAGGTCTTTATCTTTATAATGCTAAGGAGCATATGTTAGATCCGGTTCTTGCCAAGGATGTACGTGCTTTAACAGGCAAGCAGGATTTCGTTAAGGAAGCCCCGGTAAATCTTGTCTATGTGGCAGATTTTTCCCGTATGGGGCAGGTAAAAGCCGAGGATAAAGATTTTTATTCAGCTACCGATACCGGTTTTATCAGCCAGAATGTTTATCTTTTTTGTGCATCCGAAGGATTGGCAACCGTTGTACGCGGTTTTGTTGATAAAGAGGCACTGGCAAAAGTAATGAAACTTAAACCGGGCCAAAAAATAATTCTTGCACAGACAGTAGGATATCCGAAGAAATAAAAGGAAGTATAAATAATTAAAGGAGTTTTTAATGGTAAAAGAGATTGTTTTTGGATTAATAGGCGGGCTTGGATTTCTTCTTTATGGTATGAATCTTATGTCCGGCGGGCTCAGAAGAGTAGCCGGGGATAAGTTAAGAAGCATTCTTAACAAGCTTACAACCATTCCTCTGATTGCGGTACTTTTGGGGACAGGGCTGACCTGTTTAATCCAGAGCAGCAGCTCTATGACAGTAATCGTTGTCGGCCTGGTTAATGCCGGTTTGCTTACATTGCGCCAGGCAATAGGTGTGGTAATGGGAGCCAACATAGGTACAACATTTACCGCATGGCTTATATCATTTCTTGCAATCTTTAAAATATCTACATATGCCTTACCTGCAGTTGGTATAGGGTTTTTACTTACAATTATAGGTAAAAACAGAAAAATAAGATACTGGGGTGAAATAATACTGGGATTCGGGATATTGTTTATAGGGCTGCATTTTATAAAAGATGTTTCCAGTCCTATAGGTAAAAGCGAGTTTGTGAGAAATGTGGTTGTTATGGGCAGTCATTATCCGGTTCTAGGATTTTTATTCGGAATGTTTTTGACGATTCTTTTGCAGTCAAGCAGTGCCACTGTAGCTATGGTACAGATAATGGCTTTTAACGGCCTTATATCTTTTGAAATGGCTGTACCTATAATACTGGGGGAGAACATAGGTACAACGGTAACTGCCCAGATGGCATCCATCGGAGGTAATTTGAATGCCAGAAGAACGGCAATGGCACATACTCTTTTCAACGTAATAGGGTCAGCGTATATGATGGTATTAGTATATACTGGTACATATCCGAAATTCATAGAATGGTTGGTTCCCGGTCCGATTTCAGATAATAATGTTATGCTCCATATTGCATTAGCACACAGTGTATTTAATATATTTAATGCTTTTATTGTATTCCTGCCTGCAATCAATGTACTGGAAAAACTATCTATCTGGCTTGTGCCGGAAAAAGAAGGAGACCAGGAAGCCATGGCACCGAGGTATCTGGAACAGCATTTATTGGACAGCCCGCAGTTAGCTTTTAACCAGGCAAGAACAGAAATGATCTATATGACACAGATATCCCAGAAGGCGGTGCGTGAAGCTGTAACCGGTTTTTTCAATAAAGATACAAAACTGATTAAAAAAGTAAAAGAAAGGGAAGAAGTTACCGATAATTTTCAGAGAGAAATATCCAGGTATCTTATTGAGTTATCCAGAAGGGAACTTGATGTAAAAGAGTCCGAACAGCTTCCTGTTTTACTTCATTCAATTAATGATATTGAGCGTGTTGGTGACCATGCTGTAAATATTGCAGAACTTACCGAACGGAAGGTTGAGATGAAATTGAAATTCAGTCAAAAATCGCAGGTTGAAATGAAAAATATATATGAAAAAATTGATAGAATGATAGAAAAAACCATAGAAGCACTTAAAAACTATGATGTTAGATTGGCTAAAGAAGTTCTTGAGTTAGAAGGTGAATTGAATAAAATGAGGGTTGAATTAAGAAGTAATCATACAAAAAGGCTTAATAAAGGGGAATGTCTGCTTGATTCCGGAATAGTTTTTGTTGATTTTGTGGATAATATGGAAAAGATAGGCGACCATTTGTCCAATATTGCACAGTCAATAGCTGCAGGTATGCGGTGGGAAAGTGAAGGTTAATAGTTTTTGTCGGATTATAAGATATTTAATTATACTGATTTTTAGTGCTTTTGTTGTTCAGCCGGCTTTCTGTGATATTGATGATTTGTTGAACAAAATGACTCTTGAAGAGAAAGTCGGGCAGATGTTTATGATAGGTAATCTAGGTGAGGACCTTGAATCCGAACAGTCTTTTAAAAAATACCACTGGGGCAATGTTTTTCTTGGTTATGTAGATATAGATAAATTAACTCCAAAACAGATTGCAGGGCTGTCAAACAAGTTACAGAAATATGCTGAAAAGTATAACGGCAGTATACCGTTATTAATTTCTACCGACCAGGAGGGCGGGAAAGTAAACCGGCTGAAAAAGGGAGTGGTGGTTTATCCGAGCCAAAAATACATCGGCAATAATGTCGAACCGTCGCTGGCGAAAAAAGCCGCTTTTTATACGGCTGTCCAATTGAGAGCAGCAGGTATTAATACAAATTTTTCTCCGGTTGCGGATTTAAATATCAATGAAAAAAGTCATATTGTAAAGTTTGAACGTTCTTTCCATAAAAATCCTTTCGTTTCTGCAGAATATGTAGTTGCTTATCTGAAAGGGTACCGAAAAGGACATCTTGTGGGATGTATAAAACATTTTCCTGGTTACGGAGATGTTGCGCCTGACCCGCACAGATCCATGCCTGTAACCTATAAAACATATGAGGAATTAAAAGAAGGTAAATTAATTCCTTATTTTAAAGCGATAAAAGAAAAAGAAGCAGATATGATTATGACTGCGCATATTGCTGTCCCCAAAGTAACCGGTGACGTAAACTTGCCGGCAACTTTATCGAAGAAAATGATCTCTGAGGTTTTAAGAAAGAATATGGGATATGACGGTATTATAATTACCGATGATTTCAATATGGGTGGAATAAGAAAGAAAAAAGGAGTTGGCACCCTGGCTGTACAGTGTATCAATGCCGGAGTGGATATTCTCCTTTTTGTAGGAAGAAAAGAAGCACAGAAATCAGCATGGGATGAAGTTTATAGGGCTGTTAAGAACGGAAAAATAACAGAAGAAAGACTTAATGAATCTGTCCGAAGAATACTTAAGGTAAAGAAAAAATATAATCTTTTTAAAACAAGATATACTGATATGGAAAATTTAACCCGCTCTGTAAATACACCGGAACAAAATAATCTACTAATCGAACTAAGAAAATCTAAAGAAAAGTAATCCTCTTTTAATAACTTATTTTACAAACGTTTTCTTTTCCTGCTTAACCTCATTGCCCCTACTATCGTCGGACAATCCGGGATATATAGTTACCTCAAAAAAAATATTTTTTATAATTTAATTTTTCTCTTGACAAAATATTGCTTTATGTTATAATGTTGTTAAACCGTATTACTAATACGTATTAACAGAGGAGAAATATCCCGTATTTTTGCTTCTTGACTGAATTTACAAAGAATACCAGAATAAACTTATCTAGACACAAAGCACAGGATATTTGTATTAAGAATAAAGTGAAAGGTAAACTCCGGGGAAACCCGGGGGGCACAAGACCACGCGCCCCGACGTTCCGCCAACTGGCGGAGTCAGGGTGGACGGGTTGCCTCAAAGGGGGTGATAAACTATGAAAAAAATATTGGCGATATGTGGTATTATATGCCTGATGTTTGCCGCTTCGAACACACTTAGAGCTGTTGATAATGGCGTATTCAATATCGGTGTTACCGTTATAGAAGCAAGCGGAGTATCAATTGTTGTGCTTGGTGATACCGTAGTTCTTGGGTATGTAGTAGTAGGTTCCTCCGATGTATCCACTACAGCCGAAAGAACCACAACCAAAAATATCGGCGCTGTAAACGTCACATTTAAGTTAAGAATTACATCCAAGCCGACCGGCTGGACCGTAGGAACAGCATCGTTAAACGATACTGATACTGACAAGTTCGTTCTTGCAACAGTATTTGCTAAGTATAACGAAACTCCGGAGGTTGGCTGGTTCAGTGACAACGATGTAATTACCGAAACGGATAAAACATCTACCCAGGCACCTTCATCAGGAGCCGGGACATTTGTAAGCGATACACCAACAGACCCGGCAGTTGACGGTGCTAATGGTGCTGATGTGGATGGTTATGATGCAGACCCTGGTTTTTCGCTGCTTAACCTGTTTTTCTTCAATGCACCTACTTCACTTTCAAATTTAGACCAGTATGCCGTACCTCAGACAATACAGGTCACAATAACAGCGATTGAACAGACATAATTAGTGTTTATAGGTGGGGGGCGGATAATTCCCGCTCCTCACCTGAGTTTGTATGATAAAAAAGTTTTCATTATTAATAGTTATTATTCTTGCATTTAACAGTATAGCTTCTGGATTAGGTATATCGACAGAATTCAATAATATATTCATAGAGAATCTGCAGATAGGCGGGGAATATAATATTAGAGAAATAGCTAACCTGCCGTTAAAGGTACAGAATACTGGGGAGGAGAAAGTAAGAATAGATATACATCCGGTTGTGCCCCAGAAAGAACATCTGCGGGAGGGGTTTGAGGTTATACCGTCAACGGAATGGATAAGGTTGAGCAAGGAAAGATTTGAGGTTGGACCTGAAGAATATGCGATAAGCGATGTAATTATCAGTATACCGGATGATGAAATATATTTGGGTAAGAAGTATCAGGTAAACTTGTGGAGCTGTGTATCAAGGATAGGAGCGGGAGCAGGTATGGTATCTGTTACTCCCGGGATAGAGGGTTCACTGCTTTTCAGTATAGCACCAGTAAAAACGAAAGAGAAGATAAAGCCGGTTGATTTGAGTTTTGAAGTAGAGCCTGAGGAGTTGTATGCGGTAGCAGATTCTACTTGCGAACTCATAGGGATAATAGAGATAAAGAACATATCAAAGAGAAGCAGGAAATATGAAATAAGCCAGGAGGATATAAATAAAGCAAATATACGAATCAAGGATGGATACGAAGCAGCGCCTGAGGGGATGATTTTATCATTTGTTCCTGCTGAGCTCAAGATAAGAAGGAGAAAGAAAAAAAGTTTTAATGTATATATAGAGATGCCGGATAGGGAAAAGTACATTGATAAAAAGTATATGACATTAATGGAGATAAAGACAGCGGGGAAAGGAATAAGCGGAAGGAAATTCATAAAGACATACATTGAAATAAGAGAGCAAGAGAGTGAGAAAGTAAGAAAAAAGTAAAATGTTAATAATTATGAAAATGAAAATACCTACTATATGTAATCTTTCATCTGTCATCCGCTATGTTCTATCTATTGCTGTCATCTGTCATCTGTCATATGTCATTTGTCTTTACGGTGCTGACAACGGCAATTTGAATATCCAGATGAAAATCATGGAGAATGTATGGTACGAATGGGACGACTGCGATTCACATTACTGGGAAGACCCGCTATGGGGAAGGCCGGTGAATCTGGACTGGATAACATTTGATTCAACAGAGTGTTTAAGATTGTCTTCAAACGCAACGTCGCCCGGCTATATGTTTGCGCGGACCAAGACATTCCCGCAGGAGAACTGGCAGAACAGTGTTGACAAGATTAGAATGGATGTGTATGTGGAATGTGCCGGTACAGGTATGAATTTAAAAATTGATATAAAAGACTCGAGTGATACGACAGTCCAGCAGATATGGCTTTCACAAGCGATCCCTGCCGGTGAGTGGGTAGATTGTGTCTGGGATATTGACCAGTCGTTGGCAGGGTATTCTAATATAAAACAGTTGATTTTTGCGCCGGATAATTTAGGCAGCAATCTCTGTACTTATTATTTTGAGAATTTAAGGTTTGTTATGACTGATAACACTACGTGGTACTGGGACAATTTTAATGATTCTACAAATGTATTTATTTATGCAGGTGATGCTATTGGTATTGCGGATTCTGTAATAACGCACAATGGCTCCACTTCCACCTTAAATGCCGGAAGTTTGTATATGGAGTGGAACAGTACGGTAGACGGCGGTACTGACTGGGCTAAGATTGAAACATGGGGATATCACGATTTTAGCCGTTATATGAAAATAAGAGCAGAAATTAAATGTTCGGCAACAGCAGCAGATATATCCGTAGGTTTCTGGAATGAAACGGAAGGATGGCTGGATACAGGTATTAAATCTGTTTCTACAGCAAATACATGGGAAACACTGGAGTGGAATATGCCGTTTAATATTATCAATCCGATGAAAATAATTATTGTAATAAAGAATACGGATGAAGTAAACACAGGAAATGTGTATATAGACAATATTAATTTCCTAAAATAAAAGAGGCAAGCGAGTAGGCGAGTAGGCGAGTCCCGATGAATCGGGATCTTCGCTACGCTTCGATAAGCGAGTAAGCAAGTGAAAATAATGAATAAGAAAAAATATTATACTAATAAATTGCAGGTACGTATGTGTAAGATTTTACTTACTTGCTTACTTGCTCTCTCACTTACTCCCTGCCTTTCTGGCGAGATAATGATAAACAGCTTGGGAGGAAAATTAAGTTTCAGTATAGTAGCGTCTACAGATTCTGTGTCGGTAGAGATAGAAAAGAATGAGAGTATGGTATTCGGCACAATGACAATAACCAATGACGGGGATGATCCGTTTGCGGTAGCATTGTCAATGGGGCACAATTCACCATGGGAACTGGTGAGTAAATTCAGCGACAGGGACGAAGAGATAATGTTCTACGGAATATTCACTGATAACAAGCCGGCAGTAGATGATTTTGATAAGCATGATGTAATATTTATGACAGAAACAATAGCACATGTCAACACATTTGCCAAAGCATCTGATAAAAAGGGAGTCAAAGGATACGATATAGGCAAAGGGGAACAGAGGAGTCTGTTTTTCAGGATAGATTCACCTTCAACAACAGTGCATATAGATGAGGCATATTCATTTAATGTCAATGCAACAATAATTTCGTCAGTAAAGATATCCGAGAAAATAGGGCTTGGCGGTGGGACAATAGAGATACCGAACAAGATAAAGCTGAATATACCGCCTGGAGCGGTTAAAGGGACTACGGAGATATCGGTATTAAAGAGAAATGTAGAACTCTTATCCAGAGGGAACGGTTCTGCAAAGGATGGTCCGCCTGTGTGTGCGTATGAGTTTTTTCCTTCCGGGCTGACATTTGAAATACCAGTAATGGTAGAGATGAGTTATTTGGACGGTGTAGTACCTGAAGGCGAGGAAGATAATTTGCGTGTTTTCTACTGGGATGGAATAGAGTGGCGGTATATAGGCGGGGAAGTAGATAAAGAAAATAAGGTTGTGATAGCCAAGCTGTCGCATTTTTCCATATATGCGATATTGCCTGCTAAAGAGGTATTGCCGGTACGGCCGGCTGAAAAGATAATAACACCTGCATTAAGAGACGGGAATAATGACCAGGCAAATTTTGACGGATTAGCAGGCAAGGATGTAGACATAAGCATATATGATATAACCGGCAGGAAGGTAAGGACAATAAATGCATTGGCAGATGGGAGTTTTTGGGATGGGGAGGACGGACTGGATAATATAGTGGAGAGCGGAGTATACATATATCAGTTTGAGCTGGACGGCAAGATGTACAGCGGAACAATAGCGGTAGCAAAATAAGGCAGGCAGTAGGCAATAGGGGATAGGCAGTAGGGAAAAAGGCAGGCAGTAGGCAATAGGGGATAGGCAGTAGGGAAAAAGGCAGGCAGTAGGGAGTAGGGGAAACATCAGGCGGCAGGCAATAGGGGATAGGGAATAGATAATATGAGATATACAAATTTAATATATGAAACCATAGATAGATTCTCTAAAAGGATGATAAAATTCATTTTATTGTTATTGGTTTTACTACTGCCTACACCCTATACCCTATACCCTGCCTTTAAAGACAGCGGGTGGGGGGCGAGGCCTGCGGGTATGGGAGGGGCATATACTGCAGTGAGTGATGATTCCAACGGAATGCTGTATAATCCTGCGGGAATATGTCAGTTAAAGAATGTGGAAGTAAATTTTATGCATGCAGAGCTGTATACCGGTTTAAGGGAAGTAGATTTAGGGTTAAAGTATGCAGCAATAGTGTGTCCTGCAGGTAAGGTAGGAACGTTTGGAGCGAACTGGGCAAATTTTGTATCGGCGGATCAGTATAAGGAAGATACGTTAAGTTTGACATATGCAGCGCCATTAACCAAGCAGGATGCGACACCAAAAGTGTTTTGTGGAATTAATGTAAAACAGTTAAGACACGCATATGTCTTGGACCAACGAACGGAAACAGACCCTGTGTTTGCAGAGGGTGATTCTAAATCGGCAATAACGGCAGATTTTGGGTTATGGTTAGAGGCGTTTTCTGATGACCCGCATAGAATATCGTTAGGAGTGGTAGTAAAGAATATGACCCAGCCCGATGTCGGGTTAAAAACAGAGGATATTGTCCCTTCGGAATTAAGATTAGGAATAGCGTACAAGGTTATACGCTGGGGGAAGGTAAAGAACTTTTTGACGAGTATAGATGGAGTATACCGCAAGCAGGAATGGGGGACAACATCTGACAAGGTTAATCTGCATATAGGAAGCGAGGCATGGTTTTTTGATGAGTTTCTGGGCTTTAGGATAGGGAGCAATTATACAGAACTAACCAGCGGAGTGAGTTTTAAGATAAGTATTTGGGACAAATTCAGGACACAGCTGGATTATGCATTTATGTGGCCTTTGCAGATACAGGAGAGTATGGGTTCACACAGGATTTCGTTATCCTGCCGGTTCGGGCCTCTGGTAAAAAGATAATATTAATCTCCTTATTGATTGCATTGTTCCTGTCTTTGTTCGGTCATTTCTTACAGGGTAATTTGCGTATCAACTGTTTACCTGTAAAAAAATATTTTTTGTAATTTAATTTTTTTCTTGACAAATTTCTTTTTTTTGTTATACTATTGTTAAAACGTATTAACAGAGTATTAACAGACGAGAATATTAACAAGGGGAATTGCAATGTCAGCAACCATGTTGGATGTGGCAAAAAAAGCCGGAGTTTCGCAGTCCTGTGTTTCTTTTGTGCTTAATGGAAGGTTCCTTGACAGGATTTCCAAAAAGTCCCAGGGCAAAGTAAGAAAGGCCGCAAAGGAGTTGAATTACAGACTCAATTCATTCGGGCGCGGTTTGTCAAAGGGAATAACAAAAAACATCGGTTTTATCTATGAAAGTTCCCAGGCATATCTTTTTAGTGACCCGTACTGTTCAAGTGTTTTTCAGGGAATTGAACAGGAAGTTAAACTGAACAGATACGGATTACTTTTCTCTACGATAGATTTTCCCGCAAAATTTCTCCCCCCAATGATTGAAATGCACACTGTCGACGGGATTGTATTTTTATCTGCAAAGTCACGCAAAGTTATAAGAAATATGCAGCAGTTTTCTATCCCCCATATTTTGATAGACCCTTTTATAAAAGGTGGTTCATCAACAACAATTGTTATTGACAATGAGGGGGGGGTCTACAAAGCAGTAAGATATTTAATTGCTCTGGGACACAGAAGAATCGGTTTTATTTTAGGTTATTATGCTGATATAGAGGAATCCCAGAGTTTTAGAGAAAGATTACAGGGGTATAAAAAATGCCTTAAGGATTCCAATATCGGTTTTGATGAAAAGCTGGTTCAAAAAGTTCTGTATAGACCTGATGGCAGTAACCAGGATGATACGGATTTCCCTTGTGGTTATGAGGGAATGGAAAAACTGATACGTTTATCCTCTCCGCCTACGGCGGTTATCGCCTGTAACGATAAAACAGCGATAGGTGCTTTATATGCAGCTCAGGAAAAGGGGTTAAAGGTTCCTGATGATATATCTATTATTGGATTTGATGATATTGATATGGGTATAAGGACAAATCCTCCTCTGACAACTATTCATGTGCCCAAGGAAGATATGGGGAGACAGGCGGTGAAGTACCTTATGGAATGGATTAATAATCAGAAAATTCCTAAGAAAAAAATTGTTGTAGAAACGAAACTGGTTGTTCGTATGTCAACCGGAAGAAAGAAGTAATAAAGGAATTTAAAAGGAGGAGTATATATGAAAAAATATATAACTTCTGTTTTCGCAATCTTTACAGTTTTTGTGACAATAAATTCCGTTGTTTATTGTTCTGTTAATGAATCGGACCTTATTTATATCTTTCATTCCGGAAAAGCAAAGGATATTTCTTCATGGAAAGCAGAATGGGAGGACGGGAGCAAAAGCGGTGCAAAGATTTATACTTCGGGTAAAAAGGCATTTATTAAAGGAACAAGCGAAGAAAAACCGTATGGGGTTGTATATAAGGATGTGGAAATTGATTTTTCAGCATATCCGTTTCTTGAAATAAAAGTAGAAGAAACAAAAGGCAAGTGGTATATAATCGCAGGAGCTCCTGAAATTAAAGGCGGCTGGATGCATATACAGCCCCCGATGGATGAAAAAGGATTTTTTTCCTACAATATAAAAGATATAACAAAACTGAAGGGAATAAAATATGTCAGGCTGCAGCTGGGAGTTTTTGGTAAAGAGGATTCAAACATAGAAAGCAGAATGGCATTTTCGGAGTTGAGATTGTCAAAAAAAGCATATGGTAAGGAAAGGGTAATAAAAAAAGCGGAGGTAATAGAGGAAGAAGAAGGTGTGTATAAAATTGCGGGTGAGTGGAATGACCATTGGGGGAACGGAGCGCCTTCGGATGCAGCGATAAAATATGACGGGGATATAGGAACAATAACAGGGACCAGCAAAAAAATATCATATGGAGTTGTATATAAAGATATGGAGATTGATTTTGCGTCCTATACTTTCCTTGAAATAAAAGTAGAAGAGGTAAGCGATAAGTGGTATATAATAATGGGGTCTGAGAAGATTAAAGGCGGTTGGACACATGTACAGGCGCCGACAGATGAAAAAGGATTTTTTTCGTACAACATAAAAGATATAACAAATTTTAATAAAGCGGAAGCTGTTAGGCTGCAGCTGGGAGTAGTCAGAGAAAAAGATTCAAATAATTTCGGGAGCAAAATGGTTTTTTCGGAGTTAAGGCTGTCCGGAAAGCCGCATGGAAAGAAAAAATCAACAGAAAAAGCTGAATCGGCAGCAGGAGATGCAGGTTCACATAATATTGCGGGTGAGTGGAATGATTGTTGGGGAGACGGATCATCTTCAGATGCGACAATAAAATATGATAAAGATGGTATAACAGTAACAGGAACCAGCGAAAAACAGCATTACGGGTGTGTTTATAGGGATATTGAAGCAGATTTTAATAAATACGATACGATTATGATAGATATAAAATCGATTTCGAAATTAGGGTATGCTTATATAATTCTTAAGGGAGACCAGTTTGAAGGCGGATATGCGAGGATCGGAAGTGCGATAAAAAAGTCCGGGGAACATTTTTTTAATCTGAAGGATTATATTAAGATTTCGGGAAAACAGAAATTTGAATTACAGCTTGGTATAACTACCGAAGGAAAAACTACAGGGAACAAAGGCGAGTTTTTTACTTTCACAGGATTCAGATTCAAAGGAAAAGAAGTGCCTGATATTTCAATGGGTGAACCTCCAACTGCGGAGCCGAAGAAGTCAGTAAAAACATCTTCGGAAAAAATGTCTCCTAAGTTTGATCTTGTTATTGAAGGAAAATGGGCCGATAAGATGGAGGATGGCTCAATAACAGGTGCTACTATCAAAATTATAGACGGTAAAGCAATAATTACAGGAAATTCACCCAACAGTATGTTTGGCAGTGTACATACGGATATTAAGATAAATTTTGATGAAAGCCCTATCCTTAAAATAAATGTTTTAGATGTAACAAGATATTGGTATATAATAATGCATCATCCGGATCTTCCTGAAGGATGGAAAAGAATTCAGTATGATACAAATGAATTAGGAGTAAAAACCTACAATTTAAAGGACATAACAGGTCTTTCGGGGATACAGCAGATAAGACTTCAGGTGGGAGTTAGCACACAGGAGGAGGCACCCACAAATAAAGGGGATAAGGTTGTATTTAGCAAACTCACTCTTCTTGAAGCAGAATGAGCATCTGGGAGAAGTAAATAATGAAAACAATATTAAAAGTATTAGTAGTAAGTTTAATCATCATAATATTTTCTAAAGCTTATAGCATTTATTCTTACTCGGAGAAAATAGAAAGGTTTTATCCTTCGGTTCAAAAGGAAAAACAGATTTTTGCTCATTATATGACCTGGTTCGGAAGACCGGAAATAAGCAATGGATGGTGCAATTGGGCCTGGTTTCAAAAAGGCCATAGGCGCAATCCGGACAGAATACTGCCTAACGGACGACGGGATATTGCTTCTTTACATTATCCTTTAATCGGACCATATGATTCAACTGATGAGGATGTTGTAGAATATCATATTTTGCTGGCAAAAGCAGCCGGCATAGACGGTTTTGTCGTCAACTGGTATGGATTTGAAGACGAAAACGGTAATCCCAGGCATGAAGATATTGGTTTTAAAAAGCTTCTGAAAGCAGCGGAAAAACTGAACTTCAAAGTCTGTATTGATATTGACGATAAATGTATGTTTCCCCCTTTTTCCGGTGCTTCTAACAGGCATGAGGCGGTAATTGAAGCAAGTGAAGATGTTAAAAGAATTTTTTCAGAGTATGGAAAGAGTAAAGCTTATTTTAGGATTAACGGACGGCCTGTGATTACAAACTTCGGCTGGGGACCGCCATTTATGGTAGGCAAAAATGCTACTTCTTTTTCACCTGAGGAATGGAGAGAGATTTTTGGGTCCGCAGGGGATTCTCAACCTTTATTTATAGCTAATTATCAATGGCATTGGAACAGGAGCATTGAGGAAACCGGGTTTCTGGATGTTGCTGATAGTATATATCCCTGGGTTTCCGGAGGGCCGGACCGCAGGATAAAATTTTATGAAGAGTCAAAACAGGCTCTGGCAGAAGGTAAAATTAAATTTATCAGCGGAGAAGCATGTCCCGGTTTTGATAGTTATGGTACATGGGGCTGGGGCGGAGGCCGTACCATTCTTCCGAGAAAGGAAGGAGAGGTATATAAAATGACATGGGATGAGTGCTTAAAATATGATGCCCATTGGATTCAGATTATAACATGGAACGATTTTGCCGAAGGGTCGACAATAGAGCCGACTTTTGAATATGGATATAAATATTTAGAAATAACTTCCGATTATACATCCAAGCTGAAGAATAAAAATTTTAAGTATAGTGCTATTAGAATCCCTAAAGAAATTTATGATATAAAAAGCCAGATAAAGAAATTAAGAAAAAATGGGAAAACCGGGCACGGCCTTCTTGGTTCGTATGAAACAGAGACAGAGAAAGCAATAGATTTATTTGTGGAAGGCGATTATAATAAAACACAATCTATTGTTAATAAACTGAAAGAGGAGATTGAACAGCAGGAAATAAAATTCCCGGAAGATAAAGAAGTCGAATTATCGATTTATCCAAAAGAGACAACTATTTTTGCGGGTACTTCAAAGGATTTTTCCGTTGTTATCAGAAATAAATCGAAAGAACCTGTAAAAGGTAAGCTCAGTATTGTTAGCGAGGATGGTATACCTTCGAATTGGTTAATCGGGGAAACCGTGAGGATTGATTTGAATGCCGGTGAAGAAACAATGATTCCTTTCCAAATCAGTGTTCCAAAAAAAAGAACAAAAACCATAAAGGCTATGATAGAGGCGAAATTAAAATCAGGGAAAAAATTAGTGCGTTCGCCCGTCGCGGTTATTGAAGTAAAACCTTTCTTTTTTCATATGGACATAGGGCCTAATAATATTTTAAGGTTGAACAAAAAAGAAAAAGTTTCGGTTCGGATAACTAACCAGGGAGATGCTTCTGATTCCGGAAATATCGTTTTGGAAGTACCTCACGGCTGGAAGGTTAATCCTTCAAAAGCCTCGTATGTTTTAAATAGTACCGATGAAAAGAAAATTGACTTTTTTGTAACACCTACAAGTGCAGTAGAAAATGCTGTTGTTACAGCATTACTAACCAGCCATAGTAAAGAAAAGCTCTCTGTAAGCGAACCTTTTAAAGTGATAGAAGAGACGGAAGTTGCTGTGGTTAAGGGAGATATTAATGCTGACGGACGGACGGATTTTGTACTTGGTAATAACGAGATTGAAGTTCAGGTTACATCGGCACTGGGAGGAAGAATATTGGCTTTTTACCTGCGCGAGACACAAAATAATCAATTATTTCTTGAATATCCTGCGGTAGAAAAGGTTATAGATAAGGATTCCCAGGAATGGGTTGAATACGGAGGGATTAATGATACCTTCCCTGATATTTGGCCCGGAGAAGTGTGGAACAATGAATGGCAGTATAAGATTGAAGAAAGTGCAGAAAAAAAATCTTTGATTATGTCTGCGGTAACAAAAGATAATCTTCTACTTAAGCGGAAAATGACCCTGACTGCGGAAACAAGAAAACTGCATGTAAGTTATACAGTTGAAAACTTAGGGAAAGAGGATGCAAGTTTTGTCTGGAGTACCCATCCTGACCTAGCTCCCGGCCCTCCGGAAAAGGCAGAACTTATACATAAAATAATAGTTCCTACCATAGAAGGGATCGTCAATGAACCGTTTAAAGCAATAATGGATAAAAAACATTATTTTCCAAGCGAAGGCTGGTGTCTGGCTCTTGACTCAAAGAGTGAAGAATATTTTGCACAGCAGTTTGATAAGGATTCGGTATGGAAAATAGGTTATTGGCAGGGAAAGGATTTTTTTACGGTAGAATTGATATTTAAAGAATTTATACTTAAGCCGAAAGAAAGCAGAAATTTTAATATAAGTTACCTTGCAGGTAAATCCGATTGGGAAAAAGCGGTAAGGCAGTAAAGAACAACGGAGGAAGAATGATAAAAAGAAATGTTTTATTAATGGTATTAATCTTTCTGGTTTCGGGATTTTTTTCCTGTACTAAAAAAACTGAAGATACCGGACAGATAAAAATTGTTTTTTGGGAATGGTGGGCTGATAAACATAAGCTTCTTGAGAAATTTGCTAAAGAGTATGAAGAGAAAACAGGGATTAAGGTTATTTTTGAACTTACAGCCCCGGTTGGCCAGCAGTATTTTAATAAACTTCAGGCTGCTGCCCAGGCTGATACCCTGCCGGACATTATTGGTATAGCTGCAACAGGAGAGTTTTTAGCCAGATATATTACTGCGGGTAAAATTGTTGAATTGACAGAGGAAATGGATAAAGGCTGGAAGGATTGGTTTTACGGCAATCCGAAAGAGGAATTTTATTATCTTAAGAACCAGTGGGGTGTAAAGCCGGATTCCTGCTGGTGTGTACCGATTTCCGCAATTAATATTCAGATTTACTATAACAAGGAACTTTTTAAAAAGGCAGGTCTTGACCCTGAAAATCCTCCGAAAACATGGGATGAGTTTATAGCAGCGGGTAAAAAACTTAAATCAGCGGGGATTGCTCCTTTTACCTCCGGATTCGGAGATTTATGGATGAATGGTGTATTTATTTATTCCTATGCATGGAGTTATCTCGGGAAAAATAATATAGAAAAAACGATTAAAGGGCAGTATCCCTATACTTCTCCGGGTTGGAACAACGCACTGCGTAAAGTTGTTGAAATGAGGGATGCCGGTATGTTTGTTGATGGAATAGTTACTCTTCCAAACAAGGAATCGGAAAGATTATTTGCTAACGGAGATGTGGCAATGGCCCTGAACGGTTCGTGGGCGGTTAACGTTTATAAACAGATGAATTCTGATTTGAATTTTGGAGTTATGAAGCCTCCAAAAGACCCTAAAGCAAAATATCCATTGTATCTTGCAGGGGGTTTGGGGGCAGCTGCGGCTGTAACAACATGTTCTAAGTATCCTGAGGAAGCAATAAAATTTTTAAAGTGGTTTACCCATAAAGACCAGCAGATTCGTTATTCAAAAGAAGGTAACGAACTTTCTGCTAATAAAAATACGCTCGAAGGTCTGCCTCCTGTTCTGGCAAAAAATGCCGAAGGACTGAATAACCTGACTCCTAAAATTCATATTGCTGAAAAATATGAAGTGGAAGAGGTTTTATTTAAGGGAATACAGTCGATTCTGATAAAAGAAAAGACACCCGAAGAAGTCCTTAAAGAAGTCCAGAAGAAAAAAGAAAAGATAATAAAAAAATGATTGATTATTTTAAACAAAAATTAAAAGAAGCAAACCGTGTTAAGGGAGTATACCTTATTATACTTCCTGCCCTGATTATTTATCTTATATTCGGAGTTTACCCGTTTTTAAAAACTTTTCAATTAAGCTTTTTTGAATGGAACGGTATTTCTCCTACAATGAAATTCGTCGGATTCAGAAATTACATTGATATTATTTTCTCAAATAAAATCTGGTGGTTATCAGTATGGCATGCCGTTTTTATTGCCATTTTCTGTCTTATCTTTCAGAATTCTTTTGCACTTGCCATAGCGGTTATTACGGACCAGCACCTTTCAAAAGGCAAGGGTTTTTACCGGACGGTTTTCTTTATCCCGCCTGTTTTGTCGGTTATTGTTGTCGGTATAATCTGGCGTTGGATATTTAACGGGAATTACGGTATCTTTAATTATTTTTTAAAAGTAATGGGTGTTGCTGTTGTTCATCTCAGGGCATGGCTGGCTGATCCGGATACCGCTCTGCTTGCTGTTGCCGTTGTTACTGCCTGGCATGGTTTTGGTTATGCTTTTGTTCTTTTTCTTGCAGGACTTCAGGGAATACCTAAGGAACTCTATGAGGCTTCTCAGATTGACGGTGCCAATGCATGGCAGCAGTTTATAAATGTCACACTCCCCCAGTTATTCCCGGTTTGTATTATAGTTTCTATTTTAACTATTTTAGGAACAATGCAGGCATTTGCTTTGATTATTTCTATGACCGGAGGCGGTCCCGGTTTTCATACCGAGGTCCCTATTACAAGAATATATAAGGAAGCATTTGAATCCTATCATTTTGGGTATGCTACAGCCATGGCTGTAGTTCTGGGTTTGATACTTATGATTGTTTCTTTTATCCAATTGAGGGTTTCAAAGAAATATGAAAAATGAAAACTAGAAACTTAATATTAATTCATCTTCTTTTATGTGTAGTTGTTATATGCTGTATGTTTCCTCTGGCATGGATGGTTTCCTGCGCACTGAAATCCCAGCAGGAGATATTCCGCAGTATGAGTCTTATACCTGCTGAATTCCAGTGGAAAAATTTTGCTATTGCATGGAAAGAAGGGAGTTTCGGAATATATTTTTTTAACAGTGTTATTTATACATTCTTTACGGTAATAGGCGTTCTTTTTCTATCCTCCCTTGCCGCCTATGCCTTTGCCAGGATAAAGTTTCCCGGTTCGCAGGTTCTTTTTTACTTTTTTATTGCTTCTATGATGATTCCC
Source organism: Elusimicrobiota bacterium (assembly GCA_016928195.1). Classification (GTDB taxonomy): domain Bacteria; phylum Elusimicrobiota; class UBA8919; order UBA8919; family UBA8919; genus JAFGLF01. The sequence goes on along the minus strand of JAFGLF010000078.1, from coordinate 50,804 downwards.
ATACCGGGAGCATTTATTCCGCTTTATGTACTTCTTATTAAGCTCGGTATAGTCAATACAAGAATAGGTTTGATTCTTCCATACATAAATTCGGGGCTTGCGCTTGCTATTTTCATTCTTAAAGGGTTTTTTGAAGAGATTCCAAAGGAACTGGATGAAGCAGCTGCGGTTGACGGATGCAGCAGATTTACTACTTACTGGTATGTTATGCTTCCGATAGCAAGGCCTGCTCTTGCTACAGTGGGTATTTTTACGGCTTTAAATGTTTGGAATGAATTTATATTAGCATTGATTATCATAAGCAACAGGTCGCTTATGCCGATTCAGAGAGGAATTATGGTTTTCCAGGGACAGTATGTCACGGATTATCCGTTACTTATGGCAGGCCTTACGATTGCCACGATTCCTATTCTGGTTGTTTATTTTGCGATGCAGAAAAATATAATAAAGGGACTTACCGCAGGTGCGGTCAAAGGCTAAAAAAATAACGCAGAGAGTGCGGAATATCCGCAGATTACGCAGATAAAACCAATTTGTTAATCTGTGAATCGTATCCGCCAACTGGCGGAAGAAATCTGTAATCAGAGTTTGAAAAACTCATGGATACTGTAGGATTTATCTGGGATATAGACGGTGTTGTGGTGGACAGCCCGCATGAAGAGGCATGGCGTATTACAGCTATGAAATCCCCGTGGAATGCGGATTCGTTAACCTCGGATTTTTATTTTGCTCACGTAGCATCCAGACCCAGGTATGAGGGCGGAAATAATATATTGAAGTTAAAAGGTATTTACGAACGACTGGGTGCGCGGACAGAGGAAGAGAAAAAGAGAATACTGGAGCAATACTGTGAGGAGAAAAACACACTAATTAAACAGCTTATAAACGAAGGTAAGTTTAAATTATTTCACGATGCTGTTACACAGTTATTAAAAGCAAAAAAACTCGGAATATTACAGGCAGCTGCTTCCGCCTCAAAAAATGCGAAACCGATGTTAATGAAGGTTTCAAAATCACGGATAACTGATGAATTGAAAGACAACTATGGGGTTTTAAAAGACAAGGATACTCTTTATTCGGTATTTGATATAGATGTCTGTGGTTTGGACCTTGGCGGTAAACAGAATATACTGAAATTTGCAGCAGAACAGTTAAAAACTCTTTCCGGCGGAAAAATAAAAAAGTTTGTTGTATTTGAAGATGCGCCCTCGGGAATAGAAGCTGCAAAATCATTGGGATTTTATGCTGTGGGGGTTTTTCGTATCGGTGAAAAGGAATCGCTTACTAAAGCCGGCGCAGATATAGTCACCGAAGATTTAAGAAAAATAGATATCGGAAAATTAATAAGCGCAGATTCAAACAGATAAAAGCGCAGATGCAGACGGATAGAAGCATAAATGCAAGCAGATGACCATCTGTCTGAATCCGTGATTTTCATCTGTCTGCATCCGTGTAATTTAAATATGGATGAATGGTTAATTACTGAGAACGGATATCAGCGGAGCAAAAATTTATACTGGGAATCTATTTTTGCTCTTGCAAACGGCTATATGGGAATGAGGGGAACACTGGAAGAAAGTTCCTCGTATTCCGATATCAAATCGTGCAGCGGAACATATGTTGCCGGAGTTTTCGATTCATATAATAAGCAGTATCAGGCAATTGTGAACCTTCCGAACTATTTTAACACGCAGATATGTGTCGGAGGGGATATGCTTAATGTCAATACCGGCAAAATCAATGGGTATACAAGGTCTCTTGATATGCACCGCGGAGTATTGACGCGCAGATTTGTATGGACAAACAAAAGAAATCAAACCACAAGGTTTGAAATAACAAGGTTTTTAAGCATATCTGACCCTCATATTGCGGTAGCACATTTTAAAATAAAGCCTTTAAATTATAGCGGAAATATGGAAATAAATAATATACTTGACGCCAATGTATCCAATATTGATTTTCATGTCAGCGGATACCAGTTGAGGGACGAAAAATACTTTCTTATAGATGATACACATGAAAAAGGAAAAATAAAAAACGGCACTTATATAACAGTTCAGACAAAAACAACAAAGCATAAAATATGCGAACTTTTTAAAACCCGCTTAGCGGTTGACGAAAAAGAGATAAAATGCCGTAATGATTATAAGGTTAGTCATCGGTATATTAGTAATAAGTCGGTATTTAGGGTAACCGAAGCGAAGGAATATACATTTTTAAAAACAATTGCCGTATATACAACAAGAGACAACAAGAAGGATATAAAAAGGGCTGCATTAAGCAAAGCAGATGAGTCCTTAAAAAAAGGTTATTTGAAGTTATTGCAGGAACATACGGACAGATGGAAAGAAAGGTGGAATATAAGCGATATCAAGATAGACGGTAACAAAAGAGACCAGCAGAGTTTAAGATTTTTAATCTACCACCTTATCCAGATGGGAAATAAGAATGATCCGCGTGTAAATATAGGTTCAAGAGGTCTTACAAGCGAGATGCATTATGGTAATTGTTTCTGGGACACCGAGATATTTATATTGTCTTTCTTTATCTATACGCATCCCGAAACGGCAAAGGCACTTTTGAAATACAGGTACCTGACACTTCCTGCCGCACGGCAGAAGGCAAAGAAGTTGTGGTTTGAAGGTGCAATGTTTCCATGGATGAGTTCATTCCCCGGTCATGAACAGGCAGATAACTGGGAATATGCCAATGCCGGTATTCATATTGTATCAGACGTAGCATATGCGGTTATGCATTACTATAATGCTACCGGTGATGACAATTTTATGCTCAATTATGGTTTGGAACTTTTAATTGAAACTTCAAGATTCTGGGCAAGCAGGGTTTATTTTAATCCGAGAAAAGGCAGATATGTTATAAATAATGTTAAAGGGCCGAATGAATATGCCGGCGTAGTAAACAATAATTCCTATACAAACTGGAATGCCAGGTTTAATCTTCGCTCCTGTATTGAGACCGTTAATAGTATTAGAAAAAGGTTCCAGCCCAAGTTTAAAATGATAAGTAAAAAACTTAGTTTAAGTCCTGCTGAACTAAGAAAATGGAAAAGCATCGCAGAAAACATATACATAAATTATGATAAAAAAAGCAAATTATTTATTGAAGACGATATGTTTCTTGATAAAAGACCGGTTGAAATGAAGAAAGTTAAGCCCGGGAAGGAAATAGCTACAGAGTCGGGTATTACCTGGGATACACTGTTAAGACACAGGGTGGTAAAACAGGCTGATGTTATTCTTATGATGTATCTGCATAACAATATGTTTACCCGTGAACAAAAAGAGAATGCATGGAAATATTATGAGAAATTAACGCTTCACGATTCCTCGCTAAGTTATAATACGCATGCCATAATGGCTGCGGAACTGGGATATAAAAGCAAGAGTTACGATTATTTCCAGAAATCGGCGAGATTGGACTTGGATGATGTAATGAAAAACGTATTTCTTGGAATACATTCGGCATGCTTGGGCGGTACGTGGCAGACCCTGATAAATGGTTTTTGCGGAATGAGATTATATAAAGATAAGATTGAATTTGTTCCCAGATTGCCCGAACAGTGGCGAAATGTTCAGTTTAAAATTATTTACAGAGGAAATTTATTAAATGTAAAAATAGAAGGAAGCGCCGTAAAAGTTAATATTGATAAAAAGTTAAAAAACAGCCAAAATGTTAAGGTGTTTGATAAAAAGGTGTGTGTGTTAAAATGAAATTAAAAAAATATGAAGGCAATCCGATTCTGAAACCTACTGGAAAGGGCGACTGGGAAAAAGTAGCGGTACTCAATCCCGGGGTATGGCGTGAGAACGGCACGGTTTATATGCTTTACCGTGCTTCAGGAGAGATAGAGGATTATAGAATATATTTTGGACTTGCAACCAGTAAGGATGGGTATAGTTTTAAAAGAGTATCCGATAAACCTGTTTTTGGCCCTACCGAGGGAGAATATGACGGAGGGTGTGTGGAGGATGCAAGGATTGTAAAGTTCGGAGAGTATTTTTATGTTACCTATGCATTCCGTTTTTTCCCTCCCGGCATGTTCTGGAAGAAAAAAACGCCGAGACCGCCGGCAGATGCTCCTATTACAGTCAGAAAAAATCTGTCACGTTCCGGTCTGCTCCGTTCAAAAGATTTAAAAAAGTTTGAGCGGCTGGGGCCGATAACGCCTGACAACATTGATGATAGGGATGCCGTTATTTTTCCTGAAAAAATTAACGGCCGCTATATTATGATGCACAGACCGGCGGAATGGGTGGGGCCCGAATACGGGTGCGAAAAACCCAGTATATGGATTGCTTTTTCCGAAGATATGCTGAATTGGGACGGCAATTCCCTGCTTGCACAATCCGTGTTTGAATGGGAAAGTGCAAAAATCGGAGCGGGCCCTCCTCCTATAAAAACGGCTCAGGGTTGGCTTGTTATCTATCATGGAGTGGACAATAAACGCATATACGGAACCGGCGTGATGATGCTGGATCTGAATGACCCGAGAAAGGTTATTGCCCGTGCACCTGACTCTATTATGCTTCCCGAAGCAGAATTTGAAACAACCGGTATTGAACACGATGTTGTTTTTCCTACGGCTAATATTATTATTGACGGTAAGATTCTTGTATATTACGGCGGAGCCGATATTGTATGCTGTGTAGCCGAAGTTCCATTGAAAGAACTGGTTGATTATGTTCTTTCTTTTCCGGTAAAACCATGAAAAAAATATTACTGGTAATTATCACTTTTAATTTTTTAATAATTTTTCCTGCACTATCCAATACAGAGATTATTGATGATATGGATATTGTTATAGGATGGTCGGAAGAAGGTGACGCTGCGGTCAAATATTTGATGGCGGTATCCGGCGGCAGTATGCTTCTCTATTATGATTTTTCATCCGGTACATGGGCACAGACGGTTAAAGATGTATCCCTTTATGATATAAGCGGGGGGGATTCTTTACGCTTTTGGTATCGCGGAAGCGGTAATAATAATAATCTTCTTATTACTCTCATAGATTCAGACGGGGACCGCTGGTACAAACAATTTAACGGCGTGACGGCAGCTTCCGTCTGGACAGAGCAGATATTGCCTTTTTCCGATTTAAGTCTTGCAGCCACAGGCAATGGTGATTTTAACACTTATCAGGTGTATGAAATAGCATTTGCTGTTGTGCCGGGCGAAGGCGGTTCCGGAACCCTTGAGATAGACCGGTTAGAGCTTTATCGGAAAAATGCACTAGACCCGACAGATATACTGTTAGACGATTTTGAGGGCGGACCTGCCAGTACCAAAAATAAATTAGGCGGTAGTTTTGGCGACTGGGGCAATGGCGGCAGTACAATAACCGCAACCTATGATAATACAGCCGGTAATGTATATTCTGGAAGTTACTCCCTGAAACTGGAATACACAAATCTAGGTTCTTATGAGAGCGGGTACTGGAGCACTCCGAACGGAGTAGATATTACCACTGCCACACATCTTCAGTTCTATGTGAAAAGTTCAAATGATAATGAAGCTTTCAGCATAGCATTGGGTTCTTCTACTTCCACAGAACAGGTGGTTAGAATCTGGGGTATAGGAACAACATGGGAGAAAATATCAATACCTCTCAGATACTACGACCAGATTAGTAATGAGGAATTACAGGAAATAAGGACTTTTGTTATATATTTGATAGAGAATGTGTGCAGGGGCAGCGGGAAAATATGGTTTGATGATATCAGGTTTGTGCGTTCGGCAACATCTGAAGGTGTAATAAAAGTTATTGATGATATTGATAAACCGGTCACTCACACCAGCTGGGGTGTATATGCAGACAGTAATGCGCAGGGCAGTTTATCGCAAATTGCCGGTTATGACGGGTACGCTTTACGTCTTTCGTATATATTCAATTCCGGCAATTTGGTCCATATGGCAAGATTATTCTATCCTAATATGTCTCTTTCCAATTCGCTCCGTTTGAAATATGCGGGTGACAATGCAATAAACGATTTGGAGATTCATGTTTTGGATAGTGATAATACACATTTCTGGAAAAAGTATACTTCCGTTACTGATACAGATGATGAATGGCAGACCCTTACCATACCGTTCTCGGATTTTGGATTATATGGCAGCGAAACAGGAGATGACAGTATTCTTGATTTAAAGAAAATTAAATACATAAGACTTACGGTTTCCAAAAGCGGAGGAGGAAACGGATATGTAATTTTTGATGATTTGGAATATCTGGTGAATCCTACTGTGGCATTAGCCGGAGGAAAAGGTATATTGGATAATATATCATTTGATAATAATCCTTTTTCACCCAACAGTGATGGAATAGAAGATACCATTACTTTTAGTTTCAAACTTTTAAAAGATGCCTCGGTAAAATTAAAGATTTATTCAAACAACGGCAGGGTAATCCAGGAGCTTGGTTCGGAAGAACTCCTATCCGCAGGAGAGCATTCTCTGGTGTGGACAGGGAACGATAAGGATGAACGTACCGCACGTAACGGGATTTACTTTTTTCAAATTAGGGCGGAATCTGCCGACGGTGAGAATGACCGTTACACAAATGTCGTAGGAGTGCTTAGATAGACTGAAAGTTAGCGAATAAGAAAGGGAATATAAAAAAACAATGAAAATAAAAAAATATATAATTGTTTATTTACTTACATTTGTCATCTGTCATCTGTCATCTGTCATCTGTCTTTACGGTGCTGCTTTCGACCCTATCGCTATAGGAGCACGCAGCCGCGGTATGGGCGGGGCTTTTACATCAGTAGCTGATGATGCATCTGCTATATACTGGAATCCGGCGGGACTGTCATATATAAAACGTGCGGAAGCGGAGTTTATGTATAATGATATATATAATCTGGGCTTGGTAGATTTTACAACACTTTCCTATGCCCGTCCTGACACAGGATTTGGAAGTCTGGGTGTGGGCTGGTTTAATTACGGGACAACCAGAGAAGTGGATTTTTTAGAATATTCTGAAAATACATTTTCAATATCATATGGTATGAAATTGTGGAAATGGGTATCAGGCGGTGTGACAACAAAATTCTATAAAGCCTCTTCAATAAGTAATGGCAGCGGTTTTGGAGTGGATTTAGGCATGCTTTTTGAGCCGCCGTTGCCATTGAATGAGATGTTTCGTATAGGAATTACTGCTCAGAATGTCGGCTATACAGCGATAAGATGGGATACGGATGCCATAGATTATATTCCGGTAAACGTTCGTACAGGAATATGTTTTTTGAAAAAGAGATTTACGTTATCATTGGACTGTGATGCATTACTGGGGTCTGAAAAATTGTTACAGCTTGGTACAGAATACTGGATTGTGTCCGATATGATAGGATGCCGGTTGGGTGCGTCCCAGTTTGCAGCAAACAACCATAGCTGGATTACATCCGGAGGTATAAGTGTAGGTGTGGACAGGGTAAGATTTGACTTTGCGTATGAAAATCACACGGATTTGGGTCCGACACATATTTTCAGTATTAATGTAGGATTATAAAATGACAGATTCTTTAAAAAAATTAATATCAATATTAATACTAATTAATACCGGAATAACCGTACAGCTGTTACATGCGGAAGGGAAATTTTCGGATGTAGATATTCCTATAGAAAAAACGGAGGATTGGAAGCTGGACGGTTCGGCTGCGTCAACCAGCCAATTCAGCGGACTTGTTAAAAATTTTGAAGGTGAAAAAATATCGGCAAAACTACTTTATGATTTTAACACACAAGAGAATGATTATGTGAATATTACAAATATTATAGTACTTCCCAGTGTTCCGCTTAGAATAAAACTTAAGCTGTACGGAGATGCTCGGGGATGCTCCTTCAGAATAAATATTATGGATGAGAGCGGTGAGATTTTTCAGGCAGTTGTTGTCTCAAGCATTGGCTGGAATGGATGGCGTGAAGTCAATGAAGAACTGAAGTTTGATTCTCACTGGGGAGGGAACAATAACGGTTTGATTGAAGGAAAAGTGTCATTTCTGTCTTTTGTAATTGACGATGAGCCCTCTTCTTTTATAGGAGGCGGAAGGATATTTATTGCCAAAACGAGTTTTCTCTGTGCCGTACCTAAGAAAATAAAGGATGTAAGTGCAGTCATCGGAAGATCGGAAACAGTAGTCGTAGACGATTTTGAGCGGTCCAATCAGAATAACAGATATAAAGTTTTTAGAGGTGACAGTTCGGAACTTTCGCTGACTTCATCGTATGAGGCAAAATCCGGAAATTTATCAATGGAAATGGAATATACGCTCAGTACTGACCGTTTTGTACCTTCGTGGGTGAGTGCTGCGGACCAGTTTAAACCTGTCCTTAACTGGCAGAATGTAGAAGGAATTAAATTCTGGGTTAAAGGTGACGGTTCTCCCAATATACTGCAGGTTAATATATTAACCGCCTCGGGTAATGTCTGGCAGTATGAGAACAGGGACGTACTTAAAAAAAGAGGCTGGACTGAGTTATCGGTTCCAATAAGTGATTTTCGCATATTATCAGAAAAGGAGAACGAGGATGACCGTTCTTCAGACATGAGTAAAATTAAATCCCTGGAGTTTGCAATTGTCGGTACTTCATATCAGACATACAAAGGTAAAATCTGTATTGACCAGTTTTCGGTTCGGGGCAAAGAACTTGACCCTTTGATAACCGCTCCTGCTCCTTCTGTTCAGGTTACGAAAGCGGAACCGGTAAATATTCGTTTAGCAGATAATCTTTCTGTTAAATATATGGATACGCCTGAAAGGAACAAAGAAATTTTATATTACAATAAACTATATGTTCTCGGTAGTATGGAAAATGTCGGTATTCAGGCGGATATAGTATCAAAAGAAAAAGAAGTTGGTGATGAAACAGCCGTTTTTTCCTATTATGGTCACCAGGAAAGTAATCCTGCTGTTGAATTGCTTGCTTTAAAAGCAATATTAAATAATATTCATCCGAATTTGGAAACGGTTACTATCGGAAATCTCTGGATAGACTATCCTGTTGACTACTGGCTCTATCTTTTTTACCCAAGCTGGCGGTATAAAGGTGTTCAGGTAAGAGGAGAGGTGACGGGTTTTAATTACGATGCTTTTGTTATAAAACATAAATATGATTCAACTACTACCGGAGGTCAGATTCAGAGAAGGTGGAAGAGATGGACATTCCGCCATACCTTGGTTCGGTTTAATGATACTGCCAAGCGCTTAGCCAATGCAGAAATCAATAAATATGGTCAGCTTTATATCCCGTCTGAGGATGTTGAAATTGCTACCAGCTTTGTCGGAAACGATTTAACCTACGCATTTGATATGTCGGGCAGTCATTTTGAAAAAGATAATCTTTTGGAATATTCGATACTTTATAGTAAGAATAAATACCGAAGGGATGCGATAAAGGATATGTCTAATCCATACGCTCCGACCATATCCGATACTATTATTTCTCCGGTTCGTGAGGAAGGCGAGGTAATAAGCGCAAGACTTAAACTTAAGAATGTATTGAAAGTTATTACAAATACTGAAGTCCAATATAGGAAGGTAGATACTAAATTTAAACCGAGGTTCAGAGTTGAATCGGATTATCTCGCGTCTGCCTCTGCAGATTCAAGCATAACGGACTATTTTGATGATTTTTATGGTGACCAGAAGGGCTGGAATTACAGGGTTATACAGGTTATAAGAAAGTTTACTTTAAACGCTGAATACGACGAAATCAAACGGTTGTCAAATACTGATTATTATAGAAAAATACTTCAGGGTAATGTCGGTTTATACAATATTAACGGTACGGATATTGTGTTTTCTACCGGAAGAAAACGTGATAAATACGGTATTGCTTCGGATGAACGTTCTACACTTTATATAGATCCTAGTAATCCGCGAAATGAGATAAACAGGCATTATGAGCTTTATATTAGTAATAAAATATCACAAAAAACCAATCTCTGGACGAAATACAGGACAGAGAATATATATCTCTATCTGGACAATCATGTTTATCCTAAACATTATTACCAGATTAAAGGAGAACATTTTTTCAATAACAATGCAAAGATAACGTTGGAACATATGGTAACCAGATATGCAAAAAGAGAATGGGACCCTTCAGGAGACGATACGGATAATTTTACAACTCTTACTCTGGATATCTATTTTTAAAAGAAGTCTGATTACAGTGATTAAAAAGAATGATTGCAGCGATTAAGTTTATTATTAAATCTTTAGTAGTTTTAGCATACTTGCTGTTTACGGTAAATTCCTATTCGTATAATCTGCAGAGTACGAATTATCATGTTACCGGCGGACTGATAAGCAGCGGAGGAGAAAAAAGTTTAAATTCAACCAACTACAGGATTAATACTACAATTGACGGGCCTGCTTCTATTACCAACCTTTCTACGAATTATAAAATTTTTCCCGGATATCAGAGTCAGCCTTATCGTCCGGGAACAATAACGAATCTTTATGTTTCATCAGGTACCAACGCAGAAGAAATAAACATAGTGTGGACCTCGCCGGGTGCAGACGGAACCGTAGGGTCTGCTTCAAGTTATGTGGTAAAATATGCTACCTATTCAATTAACTCCCAGAGTCTTTTTGACCTTGCATCAACCTATGATCAGAACTGGACGCCGGCCACTCCTCCCGGGAGCAATGAGGAAAAAACATTAACCGGGTTAAACGAAGAAACAACATTTTATATTGCAATTGAAGCAAGAGATTCGGCCAGGAATCAGGCGTATTTTTCTACGGGAACGATTCTAAGTGCATGGACCCAAACAACAGGTAAACCTAATGAACCCAGTGGATTTACAGGGACGGTTCTTTCGACCTCAAGCATACTGTGGGAGTGGACTGATGAAGCTACAAATGAGTCGGGATATTATCTTTGTACGTCAACGAACGGAAGAATAACAACGGATTTAGGAGTGGACAAATCATCCTATACTGAAACAGGACTTGAAATAAATACCCAGTATACACGTTGTGCGGAAGTTTATAACTCTACAGGTTCAAAGTATTCCGATAGTTATTCCCGCTATACTTTTGCAACAGCGCCTTCTAACCTGCAGGCTGTAAGTGTTTATGATTCAAGCGTGACTTTTTCCTGGGATTCGGGCATATGCAGTTCCTACGGTTTGGCAGGTGCTAAGGATTCAGATTTTACAGTGGAGCATACTACTTTTATTGCTTTTGCCGATAACCTGACTGTTCTTACCACTACTGTCTATAATCTTTCCGAGAATACACTTTACTATTTCAGAGTCTGGGGATATAACGGTGACGGAGTTGAAACTGGATATACCGATTCGGTAAGTGCAAATACAATAGATGTCTCATTTCCGGGTATCACCTATAATAAGCCATTGGATGAAAATAACGACCCTATAAGCAAGATAGGTGTTCTTGGAAATAAAATGAGTATTGAAATAACAGTAACCGATAATAGAAAGGTAACAGGAGCAACGCTGTATTATAGAAAAATAGGAGAAACATCTTATAATAACAGTTCCTTTAGTCTTTCCGGAAACACTTTGGTTTCAAAAACGGGGACTGCCGATATTTCCAAAGAGTTTGTTGAGAACTCACTGTCTTCCAACGGTTTTGAATATTATATAACGGCAACAGACAGTGTAAATGTTAGTACATACCCTACGGCTTTTCCCAGAACAATAACTGTGTCTCGGGCAACAAGCAAATCTGTTTCAGACGGTACCGTTTCGCTTTTTGACGGTAATCCTGAGGATGGCGAAACCGGCGTGAATATACCTGCAGGAGCATTGGATTTTGCGGTACCGATAACCATAACACAGGAAAATGCCGCAGCAGAAGCTCCGGCTGTTGATGAACAAATCGATATTACAAAGAATAACGGAAGACCCGTAGCGGTATTCGATTTTGGACCCGACGGAACACAATTTAAAAAACCTGTGAGTTTAACTCTGGTCTATTTTGATCATGACCCGAAAGACGGTTTTGTTGACGGTACCAATATTGATGAAAGCACACTCGGGGTTTATTTCTGGGATGGTTCGAAGTGGAGAATAGTCGGGGGAAATGTAGATAAAGATAAAAATACTATAACCGCAAGTGTTTATCATTTTAGCAAGTATGCTTTGTTTCCTGCTTCGACCAGGCTTGAATCCGATATAAGATTTCTTACCAGGTACACCCCTGCAAGATTCGGTGCATCCGCCTACAGAGTTATAATATATGATGTTACGGGAAGGATAGTAATTGAACTTGACAAGAATCAGTTCGGAGAAAATATAATTCAATGGGATGGCGAGGATGAAAATAATATTCCTGTTGAGTCGGGATTTTATATATATAAGGTTGAGGATGAAGCCGGTGAAATTGTCTATGGTTCGATAGTAATAGCCAGATAAAATATGAAAAAATATAGAATACGATTATACGTTGATACGTTGATACGTAAATATGTAAAAATATTTATCCTTATCATATGTTTCTTACATATCACCATATCACCATATCACCATATCACCTGTCTTTACGGTGCATTCAAGGACCTGCGCTGGGGAACAAGACCGGCGGGGATGGGCGGAGCGTTTGTTGCTGTTGCCGATGATGCCAATGCCCCTCTATGGAATCCTGCGGGAATTTCTCAGGTGGGAAGGCAGGAAGGAACTTTTATGTATGCCAAACCCTATTGGGGGTTGGAAAATATCAGCCTTGGATTTATGTATTTTGGTTATGTACGTCCGTTACCGGGAAATAAGAGTATAGGAGTATCCTGGACAAATTTTGACGGAGCAGGATTTTACCGTGAGGATACTATATCTGTAACCGATGCAAGATATTTGATAGTCGATAACTGGTATTTTGCATTTGGAATAAATATAAAATATCTTAATCATAAATATTACTGGGATGAAGAGGCAGAGACAAGAACAAATGACCCTGTAATAGAAGCGGGCAGATCTAAAGATGCATTCACTTTCGATATGGGGATTTTGGTTAAGTTAAAGGAAAAATTGTCCTTCGGATTTAGTGGAAAAAATATTACACAGCCGGATGTAGGATTGGAATCGGAAGATAAAGTGCCTATGGAACTAAGAGGCGGGTTTGCTTACAGATTGGAAAAATGGAAAGCGATAGAGGATATTATTCCTGCTGTGGATGTTTCCTACCGTCATCAGCAATGGGGAGATTATTACGATAAGCTTGATATACATTTTGGTTGTGAAGGCTGGTTTATTGAGAAAAAGTATGGTGTTCGTACAGGTATAAATCTTGAAGAGGTATCGCTTGGGGGAAGTTTTAGACAGAATTTGATTGATGTTCTTGATATGCAGATGGATTATGCTTTTTTATGGCCCTTAAAAATAAGTAACAATAGCGGAACACACCGTATTTCTATGTCGATAAAATATTAACATCCTATAAAGAACTAGGATGTTTGATTACGCAGATTAAAGGGCAGATTACACAGATAAAACCAGTACGCTAATCTGTGTAATCGTAAGTTAGAAATCTGTGTAATCAGGTATAACGAAGTTATACCAGGAGGGAAAGATGTTTAAGAAAATGGCAAACAAGAGAAGTAAAAGTCTTATGGTCGGAATATTGGTTAAAACAGTTTTGTTATTCACCATCTATTCATTAATGTCAGTTACCGGTTATGCTGATGCTCCTGGACGGATTAATTTTCAGGGAAGATTAACCGATTCCAGCAATAATCCTCTTACAGGAACCTATAGTATCAGATTCAGCATCTGGGATACAGGCCCGGGCACGGGAGGGACCGAGTTATGGAATGAGACCCAGGGTTCTGTTTCTGTAGAGAACGGTATATTTAATGTTCTTTTGGGGGATGTAACTCCGCTTACTGCAGGTCTTTTTACAGGAGCAACGGAATGGTTGGAGATAAAGGTTGGTGCTGATACTGCAATGACTCCGAGAGTAAGGATTGTCTCGTCGGGCTATGCATTTAACGCCGACACCCTTGACGGTTATAACTATGATTCATTTGTTTCTACTAAGAATTCCGGTGCGGTAGAGATAACTGCCGCTGATGTCAATGTGTTAACACTTACAAAAACAGGCACCGGCATAGGATGTGCTTTGAGGGTAGTTTCTTCCGGGACATGGGACGGAGCATATTTTGAATCCAGCGGAACCAGCAGTTCCGTTAAAGTATACAGAGCTAATACGGCAGGTTCTGCTCCTTCTCTCAGCATTGACCATCAAAGTAACGGTAATGCCTTTGAAATATCCAATGTAGGTAATGCACACGGAATAAGTTTGCAGCAATCTGCAAGCGGTTTTGGGATTCAGGTTATTAACACCGGAACCTCATGGGACGGTATTTATGTAAACCAGCAGGTTAACAGCAACGGGATACAAATTAACAAGGACGGAGCAGGACCAAACAACGGTTTGAAAATTACGAATGCAGGCACAGGCGCTTCTATTTATGTGGATGAAGACGGAGCCGGCACCCCTGATAATTTGGAGATAAGAACAGCCGGGACCCCGAATTTTGTCGTTGATAATTCAGGGAATCTAAAATGTATAAAAGTATATCCCTCATCCGGTACAACAACCCAGTCGGTACACTATATGTATTATGATGCGGACAAAAATGAAAGTATAGCATTTTCTTCCAATGTTTATGTATATGGTTCTTTCACAAGTGAGGGTCCCAAGAGTTTTGTTCAGGCACATCCTACCGACTCGACAAAGGAAATATACTATGTGAGCTTAGAAGGAGGCGAGTGCGGTACATATACCCGCGGGACAGCACAGCTTGAAAACGGAATAGCGGTAGTTAAGCTCCCGGAACATTTTGCATTTGTTACGGAAGAGGAAAATATAACGGCAGTAGTTACCCCGCTGGATAACTGTAACGGTTTCTGGGTAAGCAGGAAAACTCCTTATGAGATAGAGGTCAGAGAATTAAACGGCGGGACAAGCAATGCCCGTTTCGACTATCTTGTTCAAGGTATACGAGCGGGGTATAAAAATTTTCCTGTAGTGCGAAGTAAAAATGTTCAGTAGTAGGTTTCTCAAACCTGAATGTGTGAAAAAAATTTCTCAAAGGAAACAATTATTTCACACTTTTCCTTCCAAAAACTTATTTTTTTAATAATTATCATTGGCAATAGAATTGCTACAATAAAAAATATAATAACCGTCTGTATATTTTTGGAAAAAGGAGGAATATGAACAAAAGTATTTTTCACGAGTATGACATTAGAGGCGTTGTTGATATGGATCTGGATTCGCAGGATGCAGAGAAGATAGGTAAAGGTTTTGGTACATATGTTTATAGAAACGGCGGGAAAAAAATAGTTGTAGGCCGGGATGTCCGGTTGTCTTCTCCGCAGATGAAGAATGCTTTGGTAAAAGGTTTATTGTCCGTAGGTATAGGTGTTATAGATATAGGGGAAGTTCCTACGCCTGCTGTATATTTTGCTGCACATAATTTGAATGTAGGCAATGGAATAATGGTTACCGCAAGCCATAATCCTCCGGAATATAACGGTTTTAAGATGTGTCACAACTTTAGTACCATATACGGTAAAGAAATACAAAAAATCTACCAGTTGATTATGGACGAAGATTTTAACAGAGAAAAAGGCGGTTATATAGACAAAAATATCACATCATCTTATGTTGATTATATTAAGAAGAAAATTAAATTAAATAGAAAGTTAAAAGTAGTGGTTGACGGCGGTAACGGCACCGCAGGCAATATTATGCCCGGGCTTTTAACCGGTCTGGGTTGTGATGTGATTAAGATATACTGCGAACCTGACGGTAATTTCCCTAATCATTTTCCCGACCCTACCGTTCCTGAAAATCTGGCGGATTTAAAGAAGAAAGTATTGGAAACAAAAGCGGATTTGGGTGTTTCTTTTGACGGGGATTCCGATAGGTTAGGGGTAATTGATGAAAAAGGAGATATTATCTGGGGCGATAAACTTCTTATTCTTTTTGCCAGGGATGTTATATCCCGCCATCCTAAAGCAAAAATCATATTTGAAGTAAAATGTTCACAGAGTCTCGCGGAGGATATAGAAAAACACGGCGGAATACCTATAATGTGGAAAACAGGGCATTCGCTCATAAAAGATAAAATGCGTAAAGAGAAAGCGCTTTTAGCAGGAGAAATGAGCGGCCATTTCTATTTTGCCGATGATTATTACGGTTATGACGACGCTATTTTTGCCTGTTGCCGTCTGGTTGAGATATTAAGCAGATCCCAAAAAAAGCTTTCAGAATATTATTCCGATGTGCCCGCTTATTTCTCTACTCCGGAAATAAGAATAGATTGTCCGGAAGAGAAAAAATTTTTAATAGTAAAAGAGATTGCAGAACACTTTAAAAAAGACCATAAGGTTATCGATATTGACGGTGCAAGAATAATCTTTGAAGACGGCTGGGGATTAATAAGGGCATCCAATACACAGCCGGTCCTGGTTTCCCGGTTTGAAGCAAAGACAGCCGAAAGATTGGAACAAATAAAGAAGATTATTACAGACAAGGTTTCAGAAGTTAAAAGTTTAATATAGAAATATCTAAGGATATGGTATGTTACTGAAAAAAACATTAAACGGCAGCTGGCAGTTTAGAAAAAATAAAGAAAACAACTGGGAAAGAGCCGTAGTCCCCGGATGTATTCAGATGGATTTAATGGCTCTGGGGAAATTGCCCGACCCTTTTTTCGGTACCAATGAAATACAGTTTATAGGTATGGAAGCAGATGAATGGAGTTATAGAAAAACATTCATAATAGAAAAGGAAGAATTATCTTATTCGCAGATAAAACTGGTTTTTGAAGGGATTGATACCTTTTGTGACGTATATCTTAATGATAAACACCTGGGCAGAACGGAAAATATGTTTATTCCTTATATATATGATGTTAAAAGTATAATTAAACAAGGCAAGAACATACTAGTTGTTGATTTTGATTCACCTATAAAAACAATAAAAAAGATAGAAAAATCTTCGTTTATGCTAAAAAGTGCATTCGAAACCGCCAGACCGTATGTTCGAAAGGCACAGTATTCTTATGGCTGGGACTGGGGTCCGAGAATCGCTCAGACAGGAATATGGCGTGATGTTTATCTTGAGTTTATAGACAAGGCAAAAATCACCAATCCGTTTATTTTTACTGAAGGAATAAAAAAGGATATTGCACTGATGAATATTGAATGTGATATCCTGGATTATTGTAATGGAGAGAAATTGGATTTAGAGACAATAATTAGCTTCCATGGCAGGAAGATATTCTCTTTTAAAAAGCAGTTAAGGGGTGTTAAAGGTGAAAATAAAATAAGCCGGAAAATAAAAATAAGAAATCCAAAGTTATGGTATCCGAATGGAATGGGAGAACAAAACCTGTACGATATACAGTATATTTTATATTTCAAGAACAAAAAAGTAGATTCGCTCAGAACCCATTTTGGGATTAGGATGATAAAACTGGTTCAGGAAAAGGATAGTAAAGGTAGGGGTTTTTTGTTCGAAATAAACGGTATCAGGACTTTCTGCAAAGGTGCGAACTGGATTCCTGCTGATAGTTTGCTTCCGCGGATTACCAAAAAAGATTATTATGATTTTATTGCTTATGCAAAAAATGCAAATATGAATATGTTACGGGTATGGGGCGGCGGGATTTACGAAAACAGCGCATTTTATGATGCTTGTGACAGAATGGGAATTATGATTTGGCAGGATTTTATGTACGCCTGTGCCGAGTATCCCGATAATTTGAGTTGGTTTAGAAAGCTTGCCGAACAAGAAGCTGAAATCATTGTAAAAAAACTCCGCAATCATCCTTCAATAATCTTATGGTGCGGTAACAATGAGAACAGTATGATGTTGCATTATCATCGGAGAAAAAACAGACCAAAAATTTTAGGCAGTTATATTTATGAAAGGATTTTGCCTAAAATATGTACTAAAAATGACGGTTCCAGGCCTTATTGGATTTCAAGTCCATACGGCGGTAAAGAACCGAATAGTGAAAATGAAGGAGATAGGCATTCATGGGATATATATATCAACTGGCTGGATTATGAGTATTATAAAAAGGATACGGGCAGATTTATAAGTGAATTTGGATTTCAGGCAATGCCTACCTGGAAAACGGTTCTTTCGTTCACTGAAGAAAAAGACCGCAGTATATTAAGCCAGGTAATACTATGTCATAATAAGATAATAAAAGGTCATGAGAGACAGGTTAAGTTTTTATTTGAAAGAATAGGTTTGCCGAGAGATTTTAAGAGTTTTGTGTATCTTACACAGTTTAATCAGGCGGAAGCAATTAAAACAGGGGTCGAGCACTGGAGAAACCGCAAATTTAAAACCAGCGGCGCGCTTTTCTGGCAGTTTAATGACTGTTGGCCTGTGGCAAGCTGGTCCTGTATTGATTATTATAAAAGAAAAAAAGCATTGTATTATTACTCTAAGAAGTTTTTTGCCAATGTCCTGCCGTATTTAAAATTCGAAAATAACAGAATTCAACTTAGCATTGTGAACGATTTTAACGAAGATAAAAATGCAAAGATTACCGTTGAAGCATATAAACTTAACGGCAAAAGAGTATTGAGAAGAAATTTTAAGACAAAAATATTAAAAAACAATGTAACAAAAGTTAAGGTTTTCCATACATCGGAATTTATTAATAAAAACATCGGATATATAATGATGAAAGAGACCGATTCCTACAACACCGTTCCTTCCATAGTCAATAAAGAACTGATTGACACTATAATATTTGCGGATGTTATTGTAGACAACAAGACCTACAGTAATTATCTTGTTTTTGATAAATTCAGAAACCTCGATATACAGGAAGCAAGAATAAAGACCGTTGTAAAAGGCAGAGAGATGGAAATTAATGTGGATAAACCTGTTTTCGGTCTTTTTATTGAACCGGAAAATGATGTTGATGTTTCTGATAATAGTCTTATATTAAGGCCGGGTAAAACGTATAGAGTAAGTTTTTCGGGGAATCCGGGCAATATTAAGACATTTGATTTAAAAAGGCTGACCTTACAAGAATCCAAATCTGCTTGAAAAACCCTTCTTTTTGTAGTATAATATTCAGTTAACTATGTATATTGCATATGACTAATCGCTAATTTATGCGAAAGAGGGATATTTTTTATGAAAATGATAAAGAGTTTCAAAATTAACCTGAGGCAGGGATATATCCTCAGGGGGCTTAAGAAAAGAAAAATTGATATTACGGAAGAGGTACTGGCAGAGAAACTAGGGGAAATCCAGGGTCTTATTAAACCTGCAACGATTTATGATACCTTGAAACCCGAGGTTTTCCGGGGATGCTGTGAAGCGGGTAAATCCATAGCTGTTTCGTTTCTTGCAGTTACTCTTGGAAAGGATGTCGAAACACTGGAAAAGAATGAAATTACAATGCTTTCACTGACCGACGGTCTTGAAATAGCCCAGGGTTTTGTTATGAAACTGCTCCAGATTGAAGCGGAGGATGAACGCTGTAATCTTGCGGAAGCCGTTGAACTTGAGCCCCGGAAGGTCTTCGAAAATCAGAAGTTACTGAAAACCATTGATTTTTCAAAATTAGATGTAAGTTTTTCCGACAACATTGTTTCTCCTGAAAATACGAAATTTTTTACTGTAAACTGGTCACTTAGAAAAAAGAAATAAGAAATCTATGAATATTCTGGATAAATTGCTGATTAATATAGGTTTTTTTTATATATGGCTTGTCGGTAAAACCTCAAGAACCGTTGTGGATAATGCTCCGGAATATGAAGAATTATATAAAAATAAAAAGCCGGTGATTTTTACTTTTTGGCACGGCAGACAGATATATCTGGTTTGGGCCCACAGGAACGAAGGCGTTTATATTCTGGTAAGTAAATCCAGGGATGGGGGTTATATTACTGGTATAACGGAAAAATTCGGCTGTAAAAATGTCAGAGGTTCTACATCCAGGGGCGGCTTTGAGGCATTGTGCTCTCTGGTTGAAAAAGGAAAAGCAGGAAATCCCATTGCTTTTACTCCGGACGGTCCTAGGGGGCCTTTAAAAAAGGTTCAGCCGGGTGTTCTAGTTGTAGCACAAAAAACAGGTTTGCCGATAATTCCTATGTCAAGTTCTGCAAAAAGAAAATATATTGTCAGGAACTGGGATGAATTCCACATTCCTTTCCCGTTCGGTAAAGTTGCATTGTGCCACGGTAAACCAATATATATCAAAGAAAATGACGATATACAAGAAAAATCAAAGGAACTAGAAATAGCACTGGATGAAATAACTGCCAAATCGGATTCGTTGATATGACCCCACCGCCTGCCTGTGTGTCATTAGACACACTTTGGTATGTAGGTAGTTGGTGGGATATTAAAAGTCCTTCGGACTTTAGGCAGGTGGTGGAGTGAAAATACTTATAATTCAGACCGCGTTTCTCGGGGATGTTGTACTAACAATCCCTTTAATTCAGGCAGCAAGAAAATATTTAAAGGCACGGATATCAGTTGTCTGTATCCCATCCACTGCAAATATTCTTGAAGGACACCCGGACATTGACGAAATTATTGTTTATGATAAAAAAGGTAAAAATAAAGGATTTTTAAATCTATTGAAACTTGCAAGATTTTTAAAAAGTAAGAAATTCGATACGGCTTTAATTCCGCATCCGTCGTTTAAATCGGGATTTTTAGCTTTTCTATCCGGAATTAAGAAAAGAATTGGTTTTGATAATAGCGCGGGCAGGTTTTTCTTTACCGATACAGTCTTTTTTAATAAATCAAAACATCAGATTGAACGGTATTTGGACCTATTGCTGTATTTTGACGTAGTGGTTCGCGAGGAAAGAACGCGCATATATGTCGACAATGAAAGCGGGAAATATGCAAAAATTCTGTTAGGTACAGATAGTAATTTTTTCGGAATAAACCCAGGTAGTGTCTGGGCCACAAAGAGATGGCTCC
Source organism: Elusimicrobiota bacterium (assembly GCA_016928195.1). Classification (GTDB taxonomy): domain Bacteria; phylum Elusimicrobiota; class UBA8919; order UBA8919; family UBA8919; genus JAFGLF01. Next base: position 29,832 of record JAFGLF010000078.1, on the reverse strand, counting down.
CGGAAAGATATGCACAGCTTTCCGATTCCATTATTGAACGGCTTGGCGGTAAAATTGTAATTTTTGGCGGTAAAGAAGATAAGATAACAGCCGATATTGTTGAAAAAAATATGAAGGGAAAAGCATTGAATCTTGCGGGTAAAACGACACTAAAACAGCTTGCTGCACTTATAAAACAATGCAGGGTTTTTATTACGAATGATTCTGGTCCAATGCATATTGCGGCAGCATTTGATGTTCCGACGATTGCGATTTTTGGTCCTACGATAAAAGAACAGGGATTCTATCCGTATTCAAGGGAAGCAATGGTTATAGAAAAAGATATTCCCTGCCGTCCCTGCGGTAAACACGGTCCAAAAAAGTGTCCTAAAAATAGTTTTGTATGCATGGGTGATATCGGAGTTGAAGAAGTATTAAATGCTGTTATAAGAATGAATGCATAAAAAAACGAACCCGGCCCCTCCATAATTTTTGGTGGGATAAATTGGGTTCTATTATATAGTAGTGGTGTATAAGAATTGTGGTCAGATAAGTATCGGAGGGGCTGGGTGAAGATTTTACATATAGTTGATATTCCCTGGTTCAGCGGAATTACCGGCTATGCGCTGGATGTCTCGAAAGGACTTGTTAAGAGAGGGCATAAGGTATTTTTTGCAGGTATTGAAACGGGGTTGCCTTTAAAACATGCAAAAGAGAACGGTTTTAAAACAGTCAAAATATGTTCACGAAAGAATCCGTTTATATTCGGAAGTATTTTACGGCTGAGGAAGCTTATCTGTGAAGAAGATATAGATGTGGTAAATGCACACACCGGCAAAGGACATCTTTTGGCATATCTTACTTTACTGGTTGTTCCTGCTGATAAAAAGTTTTCCATAGTAAGAACAAAGTCGGATGATATGCATCCAAAAAGAAGTTTTCTGTATAAAAAAACTTCAAAGATTATAACAGCTTCCGAACTTATAAGAAAAAGATATATTGATATAGGAATTGATAAAGAAAAGGTTGTTACGGTTTATCAAGGCATACAAGAGCAGAAGGGCATAGAGCAAAAGAGCAAAAGTATAAACAAAGAATTAGAATTTAAAAGGGTCGGTATTGTCGGAAGGCTTGATTCTGTTAAAGGGCATAGATATTTTTTAGAAGCTGCTTCAGAGGTCTTGAGGAAATTCCCGGATATAAGATTTTCTGTTGCAGGGCTTGAAGCCAATATAAAATACAGTGAACTTAAGTTGTATGCCGGAGAACTCGGAATAGCAGGCTCAGTTGCGTTTTACGGATATATTAACGACGTATATCGTTTCATGTCTAAATGTTCGGTTGGAGTTATTGCTTCAACCGGTAGTGAAGCGGTTAGCAGAGTCCTGCTTGAATGGATGGCCTGCGGTAAACCGGTTGCCGCGACACGTGTCGGCTGTATACCGGAAATACTTGATGAAAAGTTTCTGGCTGAACCATGTGATTCCCGGTCTCTCTCCGGGAAGATTTTAAAATTTCTGGAGAATCAGGAGGAAGCAGGAAATATAGGGGAGGATAATAAAAAAATTATCAATGAAAGGTTCAGTTCTGAAAGGTTCATAACAGAAACAGAAAGGGTTTATACAGAGGCAGTGGATAGGAGAAACGATAAGCGACGGACGATGGACGATGGACGAAGAAGTGGAGGTAATTCGGAAGTTAATTTGCCTGCCTCGCCGTCGTCAGGCGGGCGGCAATCTGCGTTTAGTAAATTAAATATTCTTCATATTGTTATGGTGAAAGGCTGGTGGGCAAAAGCACAGTATGGAGTTTTTCTTGCAAAAGCATTAAAGGATAAAGGGGAAAATGTTTATGTGCTGACCCAGAGTAGAACGGATATTGCGAGAAAATTAAAAGAACTGCAGGTCCCGGCAGTTCTTAATATTAATCTAAAACATTCGATTTTTTTTATAATATCATTTGTAAAACTGCTTTTGTTTTTATTTAAGAAAAGAATAAATATTATTAATGTACATCAGACTATAGGTTTTCCTGTTATTGCTTTAGCTGCCAGAATCGCAGGAATAAAAATAGTCAGAACTAAAACGGATGATCATCCTATAGCTGAAAAATTTCTGCATAGATTTTTTTATAAAACTTTTATAGCTCATACTATCGTTAGTAATAAGAATATTAAAGACGGCTGTCTGAAGGAAATACCGGGTTTAGCAGAAAAAATATCGGTTATACAACTGGGTGTAGATATTATAAAGTTTATGCCGTTGAAACCTGCTGAAAGTATTTATAAAGAACTGGGTATAAGCAAAAACACTACGGCAATAGGAATAATAGGGAGATTTGCCCCTGTTAAAGGCCATAGATATTTTTTTGAGGCAGCAAGATTGGTTCTTGAAAAGCACAGAAATATAAAATTTATTGTTGCCGGCAAGGACGATTTGTTAAGCAGAGGTGATCTTGAAAATTTTGCAAAGGATGCCGGAATATTTAAATCTGTTGTTTTTCTTGGTTATAGAGATGATTTACCGGAAATTATGAGTATTTGCAGGGCAGGCGTTATTTCTTCTGTAGGTTCGGAGTTTGTGCCAAGGGTGTTGGTTGAATGGCTTGCCTGCGGTGTTCCTGTTGTCGCAACCGATGTCGGCGGGGTACCGGACATAATACGGGATGATGTCTGCGGATATATTGTAGAACCCGAGGAGCCCGCAATTATGGCAGAAAAAATATCTATATTAATTGAAAATGAGAAAAAGAGAAATGAAATGGCGGAATATGCAAGACAGCATGTCGTCGGTAACTATAGTGATTCTATATTTGCCGAAAATACATTAAAAGTCTATAAAAGCTTATGAACAAAGTTCTTTTAATAGATACAGGCAGAAAATGGGGGGGCGGACAGAGGCAGACATATCTCCTTCAGAAGTATTTAATAAGAAACGGTATCAGTTCGGTAACCGTAACCCCAGAAAATAGTGTACTATATAAAAAACTGCAAAATGAAAATTTTGAATCCGTTGCACTGCCGAATTTTTTTACAGCGTATAATCCGGCGACATACTGCAGAATTATCTCTAAGATTAAAAAGGATAACACTGGGATTTTATACACACAGACCTCTAATGCCCACACGATAGGTTTGTTGGTCAAATTCTTTTTAAGAAAATTAAAACTTTATGTTGCACGCAGGGTTATAAGACCTGCCGGCAGGGGTTTTACTGGCAGGATAAAATATAACAGCCGTCTGGTTGATAAATATATTGCAGTTTCGGAATTTAGTGCAGGGGTTCTTAGGGATTCGGATATACCGGCTGAAAAAATAGCAGTTGTGCATGATGGTATAGAACTTGACGTATTACAAGCAGACAAAAATACAGCTGATTTTAAGAAAGAATTCGGAATTCCCGATAATGCATTAATAGTAGGTACAGTCGGGGCATTAGACAAAATAAAAGACCAGATTACATTTTTAAAAGCTATCCGCTATATTTTAGAAAAGACAAAAAGGGACGATCTGTATTTTGTTATTGTGGGCAGCGGCAACCTTAGAAAGGAGCTTGAAGATTTTGCCAGACAGCAGGGTATCTACGGTAAAAAAGTAATATTTACAGGATTCAGATTTGATGTTTTTGATATTGTCAGCAGTTTTTTTCTGTTCGTATTAAGTTCTAAATCTGAAAATTTCTGTAATGCGACATTGGAAGCGCTTGCTATGGGCGTCCCTGTGATAACTACAAAGGTCGGAGGCGTTCCGGAACAGATTGATGAAGGTAAAAACGGTTTTTTTATAAATGTTGGCGATTCCGGCATGCTTTCGGAAAAAATTTTGTATTTTATAGATAATCCGGAAAAAAGACAGGAAATGTCTTTATATGCCAGAAAGTCCGCAGAAAGATTTTCAATACAGAAAACCATAAAAGAAGTTATAAGGATTTTTGATGGGGGGTAGGGGTGAAGATATCAGTAGTTATTATTACAAAAAACGAACAGGATGATCTGCCGTATTGTCTTGAAAACGTTAAATGGGCTGATGAAATTATAGTTGTCGATTCAGGCAGTACCGACACTACAGTTGATACAGCCAAGAGATTCGGTGCAAAAGTTTTTGAAAGAAAATGGGAAGGATATGGTATCCAGAAGAATTTTGCAATAGATAAAGCCGTAAACAAATGGGTTTTATCCATAGATGCCGACGAAGTAATATCGCCTGAGCTGCAGCGGGAGATAAAAGAGATTATTAAAGGCAGTGATGATTATGTGGCTTTTAAAATTCCGAGAAAGCTGATATTCCAGGGTAAGTTTTTAAGATGGGGCGGTTGTTACCCGGATTACCAGATTCGGCTCTTTCGTAAAGGAAAGGCGAGGTTTAATCTTGATTTAGTACATGAAAAACTGGATGTTGACGGTAAAATAGGGCGTTTAAAAAACAGCCTGGAACATCACAGTTATAAAAATCTTTCGGATTATTTCGAGCGGTTCAACAGATACACCACGTTGAATGCTCTGAAGAGATTTGACAATAAAAATAAATTTTATTTATGGCAGTATTTATATGCTCCTATTAAGTTTATTAAAATATACTTTTTAAAGCTTGGTTTTCTTGACGGTTCTGCAGGATTAAACTGGGCGCTTTTATGTTCTTTCTTTGATATTGTAAAGTTTTTAAAATTAAAAGAACTGCATACTTCAGGTAAATGATATTCAGAAGAAAGTTTTTTTGAGTTGACCGTATGACCACTAGGAAAAACTTTTCTTGAGCCGCTCGGCACCAGCTCGCTCGGGGATTTGCTCGTGAAAGCGTAGTCGCAAATCGAGGCTCTTCGAAAAGTTCCCCCTCGTGGTCACACGAAAATGATTTATCCTTTAGGGGTGATGGCTGGGTGAAAGTTTTAATGGTTACGCCTACATATCCGCCGACAAAATGCGGAATGGCGGATTATACTGAACTGCTGTGTAAGAATCTGTCTAAATCACACGAGGTTTATGTTCTTACTACGAAGATAGCGCATATATTCCCGGGTAATGTAGCCGGAATAATGAACAACTGGTCGGTTTTTGAATATGGTAAGGTCAGAAAATTTGTCGGAAAAATCAAACCCGATGTGATTCATATTCAGTATCATGAGAGAGATTTTCCCGGCAAGATTCTGGCTGGATTTTTGCCGTACTTATTCGGGAGGAGAATTAAAGTTGTAACATCGCTTGCTTTTGTCGATTTTGGAAATCCGGTGAGTTGTTTTCTTGCAAAAATGATTGTAAAATACAGCAGCCATTTAACAGTGACTACGGACCAGGATTATATAACCGTTACCGAAAAATTTCGTGAGTATAAAGATAAAGTGCATAAGGTTTTTGATGGCCCCAATATTTTATATAACGGAAATACTGTTGATAGAAATAATATCAGAAAGAAATTAGGCATAACTGACACAGAAACACTATTATTAAACTTCGGATTTTTGAAGGGCGACAAAGGAATAGAAGAGATAATTCATGCGGCAAGAAAGCTTTTAGACAGAGGAGGTAAAATAAAAGTTTTATTTATTGCAGGCGGGCATCATGACAAAGCTTCAGAGAATTACCGTAATAAACTCGAAAAACTTATTAAAGAACTTAAACTTGAGAATTATGTTATATGGCTCGGATATGTGGAAAAAGGGAAAGTTTCGGAATATATAAAGTCGTGCGATATAGGCGTAATGCCTTTCAGGGATGGGATTTCAGGAATGCGCTCGAGCTACTGGTCTCTGCTTGCACATGGTATTCCGACTGTTACGACTTCAGGCAGGTTTATTCCGTCCGGGCTTGAGAATAAGAAGAATACTATACTTATACTTCCGGAAGATGACGAAGAACTTGCGAATGCTGTTTCGCTTTTTATCAGTAACGAACATTTAAGGAAAGATATCGGGGAAGCCGGAAAAAATCTTGTTGATGAAAAATACGGCTGGGAGAGAATAACAAGAGAAGTCGAGGAAATATATGGGTATAATTAAAATTCCGGTTGCACGGCCGGAACTTAACGGAAATGAGTTAAAGTATGTTGTTAGGTGTGTAAAAGATAATTGGATTTCTTCCATAGGAAGTTTTGTCCAGAAGTTTGAAAATGAATTTGCCGATTTCTGCGGAACAAAATATGCGGTATCTGCTTTTAACGGGACCGTTGCACTGCATCTTGCGCTGGTTTCCCTGGAAATAGGAAAAGGTGACGAAGTAATAGTTCCGGATTTGACATTTGTTGCAACAGCAAATACCGTTTCATATACCGGTGCCAAACCCGTATTTGTGGATATTGATAAAAGGACCTGGTGTATTGACACCGAAAAGATAGAAAAAAAGATTACAAGAAGAACAAAAGCAATAATCCCGGTTCATTTGTACGGGCATCCTGCGAATATGGAGAGAATCCTTGATATTGCAAGAAAACATAAACTATATGTGATTGAAGACGCCGCGGAAGCACACGGTGCAGAAGTCAAATTCGAAATTCGTCCGCCAGCTGGCGGATCAGAATTAAGAATTAAGAAAGTGGGAAGCATTGGAGATGTGGGGTGTTTTAGTTTTTACGGTAACAAGATTATTACAACAGGTGAAGGCGGGATGATTGTTACAAACAGCAAGAAGGCTGCGTCTGCTGCCAGGTTTTTAAGGAATCAGGCGATGTTGGAAAAGAGGAAATATTTTCACCCCAAGGTCGGGTTTAACTATAGAATGACAAACCTTCAGGCTGCAATCGGCTGTGCCCAGCTCGAGAAAATCAATATAATAATCTCGAAAAAAAGGCAAATAGCAAAAACTTATGAAGAACTGCTTATGAATGTTAAAGGAATAACACTGCCTGTTGAAGAAGAATGGGCAAAGAACGTATACTGGATGTATACTATAGTTGTCGGTAAGGAGTACGGTATTTCCAGCACAGGGCTGGCCAGGAAACTTTTAGCCGAGGGAATAGAAACAAGACCCGTATTTTATCCGATGCATCTTCTGCCGGATTATAAAACAAAAGGCGATTTTAAAGTTTCAACAACGGTAGCCAGATGCGGTTTGACTCTGCCTTCCGGCTCTACACTCAAAACTTCCGATATTGAGTATATTGTTAAACTGATTAAGAGGTTTAGAGGATGAGTATAATAAAAAACTTATCAAAAATAAAAGCACTTATTAAAACAACAAAAGGAAAAAACAAAAAGGTTATTCTTGCAGAGGGTTGTTTTGATGTTCTTCATGTAGGGCATATTAGATATTTACAGTCGGCAAAAAAGCAGGGTGGTGTGCTTTTTGTTGCGGTGAACTCGGATAAAGTGGTGAAAATGTTAAAAGGCAGGGGCAGACCGGTATTTCCGGTAAATGAAAGAATGGAAATGATTAATTCCGTAGAGGGTGTTGACTATGTATTTGAATACGGTTCAAGTTCGTCAAATAAACTTCTTAATGATATTAACCCGGATGTTTATGCAAAAGGTACGGATTATACAAAAAAGGGTCTTATGAAAAGCGAAGGTATAACGGGTTTTGACGGAAAAATAGTAATTGTAGGTGATAAGAAAACACATGCATCGTCAGAAATAACTAGTAAGATAAAGTAAGTAAGCGAGTGAGTGAGTGAGTGAGTGAGGCAATGGCGAAGAAAATTCTGATTATTGTTTTAAAAGCGATTGGTGATGTTTTGCTGACCACACCGTTAATACGTGCTTTGAAAAAAGGTATTCCGGGCAGCGAGGTATGGTTTCTTACCGAAAAAGCGTCGGAAAAGATACTAAGACACAACCCTTATCTGTCAGGTATAATTCTGAGAAATAACGATACATTAAAAGAAATAAGAAAACAGGAGTTTGATACCGTGATTGATTTTATGCATTCCGCAATATCAGGTTATTATACACTTTTTTCAGGTGCCAAACAGAGGATTGCAACCTACAGGCCCTGGGGATTCTGGTGTTATAACGTAATGCCGAAGATTGATTATGAAGGGTATACCGTTTTTAAGAAATTAAAGATGCTTGATATTTTCAAAGTCAAGGATGACGGTACAGACCTGGATTTTGTTTTTGGAAAGGAAAATGAAAAAAAAGTTCTTGATTTTTTTAAAAGAGAAAATATAACTAAAAACGATTTTGTAGTAACATTTGATATAACAAACAAGAAAGAACACAGGCAGTGGCAGAAAGAAAAATTTGCCCGGCTTGCTGACTTAATTGCCGAAAAGTTGAACGGAAAGATCATTTTTCTCTGGGGTCCGGGAGAAGTTGACCATATTAAAAACGCTATGTCGTTATGTAAGAGAAAGCATATATATTCGGATGATTTCGATGTTCTTGATCTGGCGGCTCTTACAAAAAACTGCAGTATGCATATAGGCACAAGTTCCGCACCCATGCATATTGCTGTCAGCCAGAAAATCCCCAGTTTTACGGTTTACGGTTTAAAGGATGGTCCGGATGAATGGGGGCCGCCCCAAAGCGATAATGTTCACGGCTACATACAGGACGATTTTAACATTCTTTCCGTAGATAAAGTTTTTGAAAAATTTATAAAGTTTTATAATAAACTAAAAGTTTCTAAATAAGAGGAGTGAATGCTATGTCGGTTCTGGTTATATGTTACCATAACATAAATAAAAATGGGAAGGTTACGCCTGAAACATTTGAGGAAAATTTAAAACTGCTCAAAAGTAAGAATTATTTTCCGGCAACGATTGATGATGTCTACGGGTATATTACCGGAAAGAAACATCTCCCTGATAAGGCGGTACATATAACATTTGACGACGGCCATATCGACAATTACACCGAGGCATTTCCCATTATGAGAAAATTTGATTTTAAAGCAACTATATTTCTGATAACATCCCGTATAGGAATTCTTGGGTGTCTGGATTGGAATAAAATTCATGAAATGAACGACTCCGGTATTTTTAATTTTGAAAGTCATACACATTCGCACCCCCGGTATTCCCTGGTTCGTCCTGCAAAGGAGAAGCTCATAGAAGACCTTACGGTTTCAAAGGATATTATAAGGGAAAATTTAAAGAAAGAAACCAGACATTTCTGCTATCCGTATGGAGAATATGATAATCTGTATATTGAAGCACTGAAGGCAGCAGGGTTTTTAAGCGGGTTTACGCTTGATATAGGAGTAAATACTCCCGGGCAGGACCCGTACCTGATAAAAAGAATCGATGCCCGGGGCCCTGCAAGCTGGCTGAGAAACCGGCTCAAAATTTATTCAAGCCCTGTTATTACAAAGATTTACAGAAAAGTCCGCGGAAAAATATAATTTAGATTCTTGAACAATATAATAATCTGTGTAATCGTTTTTAGTAATCTGCGTAATCTGTGATTATGAAACCGTTAAAGATCCTGTATCCGTTTTCTTTTTTATATCTTCTGTTTTTTAATATTTTGCAGAGTATTAAAAAAGCAGGACAGAAAAGACTGCCTTGCAAGGTAATTTCGGTGGGTAATATTACAGTCGGAGGTACAGGTAAAACCCCTACTGTAATTTATCTGGCAGAACTGCTTAAAAAAATGAATAAAAGTATCTGTGTTGTCTCAAGAGGTTACAAATCTGAAATTGACTCTGCTTATACAAGTACTGAAGTGGGTATTGTCACTGACGGTAAAAAGATGTTTTTAGGTCCTAGGATTGCAGGTGACGAGCCGTGTCTTATCGCAAGAACACTTAAAGAGGTTCCTGTGGTGGTTGGTAAAAGCAGATATAAAGCGGGTTTGCTTGCAAGTTCAAAGTTTAATTCCGAAATATTGATTCTAGATGACGGATTCCAGCATTTAAATCTTTTCCGGGAAGTCGATATTGTATGTATAAACGCACTGAATCCTTTTGGTAATAACTTTCTTTTGCCTGCAGGTCATTTAAGGGAACCTATAAAGAATATAAAGCGTGCTACGGCATTTATAATAACAAGATGCGATAAAGTACCTGCCGATAAAATTCAAATGATAGAAGAAACCATTAGAAAATATAAAAAAGATGCATTGATTTTCCATGGTTTTTTCAGTAAAAGGATTTTAAACAGAAGCGGTGTTAATGTCGATGTTTCTTCACTGTACGGAAAGAATGTTATCGCTGTTTCCGGTATTGCTATCCCCGATGATTTTGAAAATACCCTTGAGGAAATGGGTTTAAAACTACTCCTTCACAGGAAATATCCGGACCATTACTTTTTTAAGGATAAAGATATAAAGAGATATTACAATGATGCTGCTGAGTTTCAGGCGGTTATAATAACTACAGCAAAGGATGCCAGCAGATTGCCCGAGGAGTTCCCCTGTTATATTCTTGATATAAGACTCGAAATAAAGGAAAAAGATAAAATAAAAAAACTTATGGAGGCTTGTCTTGATAAAAAAGCTTAATTCTGTTTTATATTATGGACTTTTCGTGCTTGCTTTTGTATTGCCGATTTCCATTGCAGCAACGAATATTGTCTGGATTACGCTTTTTCTGGTATGGATTGTAAAAGTAATCCACACTAAAAAAACGGGTTATACATCGCCAATGACACTTCCTATATTGGTGTTTTTTGCTGCTACTCTAATATCTGCATTATTCGGAATTGATTTTATACATGGTATAAAAAAAATGAATTCCGAAATGTTGTTTGTTATTTTCTTTCTTGTCGTCGCAAATGTAAAAGATTTTAATCACGCAAAAAAAGTAATTTTTATTTTTATAATATCTTCTTCCGTCTCGGGTCTTCTGGGGGTATTACAGTACTGCAGGGGGGGCTGGGTAGAGCATGCCGAATTTTTCAGTATGTTGGAGGGAAGAGCCCATGGAACACGTTCCTGGTCTCAAACATATGTAGAAGGGCTTCTAATGGCTCTTCCCATATCAATTTATGCGGTATTGTATTCCAAAAGAAAGATTTTTTATTTGGCAGCAATAACCATTTTTTCAGGAATAGTTTTCGGTTATGTCAGAATGATATGGATTTCTACGGCTATTATACTCGCATTAATGTTTATTCTGGAATTCAGAAAATTGAAGGGACTGCTTTATATATTTGCGGGAACTCTTGTTCTGGCTGTAATATCTGCAATTATTCTTACAAATAGAAGGGATATAATTAAAAGAGCTATGGATTTTAACGAACCGGTACGTATCGGGATGTGGAAAACAGCCGTCGAAATTTTTAAGGATTATCCGGTTTTCGGTGTCGGCAAGGAGAATATAAAGAACGAAAAAATTCTTCCGTCCTATTATGCAAAACTGAATATACATCCGTCTTACCGGAAACTTTCACATCTTCATAGCAATTTTATGCATATACTTGCTGAAAGAGGATTGCTGGGCATTATTGCTTTTTTTTATTTATTCGGCAGTTATCTATATTACGGCGGCAAAAAAATACTGCATATAAGCAGGGATGAGAAATATTTTGTTTTTGGATGCTGGTTGGGAATATTTGGATTTTTATTATCAGGGTTTACCGAGTTTTCTTACGGGGACTCGGAAGTCCAGATGATTGTATGGTTTTTGATGGCGCTGACGTTTTATAAAAGCCGTGCGGTTTTTCTTGACAGGGACGATACTATAAATGAAGATATGCGTTATTCGGCGGATATAAGTAAGTTTAAAATTTATAATAACGCTGTTCCTGCTATGAGGATACTGAGTAAAGCAGGATATAAAATTATAATTGTTACAAACCAGTCGGGAATTGCAAGAGGATATTTTACTAAAGATGATGCGGATGTTTTGAATAAGATTGTCGTGGAAAAGGCAAGAGAAGGCGGTGTGGTAATAAACGGGGTTTATATATGTCCGCACCATCCCGACGATAAATGTTCCTGCAGAAAACCAAATACGGGTATGATTTTAAAAGCAAGGAAAGATTTAAACATTGATATTGAGAATTCTTATGTAGTAGGTGACGCACAGTCGGATATAGACCTTGCTAAAAATGCAGGTGCTAAGTCTGTGGCGGTTTTAACCGGTTCTGCTAAAAAGGATGTGAAGGGTGCTGATTATACCGCAAAGGATATTCTGGATGCTGCAAACTGGATCATCAAACAAGAAAATGTTAATTAATCGTAAATTTGCACTATCTGCTATCTGCTATCTGCTATCTGCTATCTGTTTTGTTAATCCTTGCTTCTCAGAGAGAAATATGCCTATAGGTGAAAATCTTGTTTTTGATGTTTACTGGAAATTTATAAAAGTCGGCTATGGTACTCTTAACCTAAACGGTATTGTGGATTATGAGGGCAGAAAGGCTTATTTTATCTGTTCCGAAGCAAAATCCGCACCGTTTTTCGACGTTTTCTATAAGGTAAGAGACGAAAATAGGTCATGGATTGATGTAGAAAACTTTTATTCCCTTGAATTTAAACAGAAGATAAGGGAAGGAGGATACAAAAGAGACAGAAGGACGGTTTATGACCAGAAAAATCATATAGCAACAACCGAAAAGAATGAACGTTTTGGTATTCCGGATAATGTTTTGGATGTGCTCGGTGCGTTTTACTGGGTTCGGACTCAGGAGTTAAGGCCCAATACCGTCCTGACAGTGGATGTAAACTGTAGAAAGAAAAACTATAAGATGAGTATTAAGATTCATGACAGAGAAAAAATAAAAATCGAAGGCAAGAAATATAAAACAATTGTTGTTGAGCCGGATCTTAAGGATGCCGGAATTTTCATGCAGAAAGGCGCGGTTTTAATATGGCTTACTGATGATGAATATCATATGCCCGTAAAGATGAAGTCAAAAATCTCAGTCGGCTCTATCGTCGGGGAATTGAGGGAAAATAAGTAAAAAAATGAGAGGCGAGAGAGGGGGGGCGATAGACGAGCTCACTGTTCAAATACAGTAGGCGCCCATCGTCCTAGCGAAGCGATCATCCGTCATCCATCGTTAAATAGGGGGAAAAATGCTGAATATTAAGAAAGTAAAACGGTATTCGTTGGCAAAAAGGAAAAGTAAAGTTGGAATAAATATGTTTGCAGTACCTGTTGAAAAGGATATTGTAAGGATGTTCCCGGATATTTTAGCCGGCAGGAAATTTAAAGAACTTATAAAAAGAATAATAAAATCAAGAAAAAACTCAACACCTGTAATTTTTATGTTCGGTGCTCATGTAATAAAATGCGGGTTGTCACCCATAGTAATAGAGATGATGAAAGAAGGATTCATTACGGCAATAGCTACAAACGGTGCCTCGGTTATCCATGATTTTGAAATTGCTTACTGCGGAAAGACTTCCGAAGATGTTGCGGAACAACTGAAAATCGGAAAGTTCGGTATGGCTTACGAGACAGGCAAGCTTATTAACGAATCTGCTAAATTTGCTTCACAAAGAAATTTAGGTCTTGGTTTTGCTGTCGGGAAAATGATTAATGATAAACGGTTAACATTTTCAAATACCAGTATTTTTGCAAATGCATACAGATTAAAGATTCCGGCAACTGTTCATGTAGGAATCGGAACGGATGTAATATATCAGCAACCGGAGTGCGACGGCGGCAGCTGGGGAAAAACCTCTTATTATGACTTTCTGAAATTCTGTGAAATCGTTTCAAAGCTTGAAGGCGGGGTATTGCTAAATTTCGGATCTGCAGTAATACTGCCCGAAGTATTTTTAAAAGCTTTTAATCTGTCTAAAAATCTCGGATATAAAGTGAAAAATTTTACAGCTGCAAATTTTGACATGATTTACCAGTATCGTGCTGCCGAAAATGTCGTTTCAAGACCGACAGGCGGCCGAGGGTTCTATTTTGTCGGCCATCACGAGCTAATGCTTCCTCTGTTATGGCATTCATTAATGTCTTTTAGTAAGAAGAGATGAATTTTTCTTGATTTTTTTGGATAAAGTAGTATAATGCATACAAATAACACGAATTATAACGAATAGCACGAAAATGGCAATTGTTTATTTTTTCGTATAATTCGGTTTTGTAAATTTGTGTAATTCGGTATTATCATGGATTTGAATAATATTATAGAAAAATTTTCCGATGCAAAGGTCCTGATTATCGGTGACCTGGTTCTGGACAGGTTTATACGCGGTGAAGCTAACAGGGTTTCGCCGGAAGCACCGGTCCCGGTAGTTAAAGTTAATAATGAGACATACTGCCTGGGTACTGCAGGAAATGTCGCTAACAACATAGTTTCGCTCGGCGGCAATGTGACTGTATGCGGTATTGTCGGAAGGGACAATACTGCGGAAATTTTAAGAGAACAGCTTTTAAAGAAAAATATCGGAGCCGGAGGGGTTTTCACCGACAGCTCGATACCCACTTCTGTTAAAACAAGAATTATTGCCGGGCACCAGCAGGTTGTAAGGTTTGACAGGGAAACTGTTCGGGATATACCGCTGTCTATTTCACAAAAAATTTTAAAATTTATAAGCAAAGAGATACCTAATTCAGATGCTGTTCTGATATCCGATTATGGAAAAGGTGTGGTTACCGAAAGTATAATAAAAGAAACTATTAGGCTGACAAAGAAATATAAAAAAATTGTCACTGTTGACCCTAAAATGGAACATTTCAGGAGATATAGGGGTGTTGATTGTATAACTCCGAATCTTTCTGAGGCAATGGCAGGTATGTATGTTGCAAGGTTAAAAACACAAAGTGATTTTAACAAACTTGGAAAACAAATTCTAAGAGAACTTAAGTGCCGTTCAGTTCTGATTACACAGGGTAAAAGCGGAATGACGCTTTTTGAAAGAACAAAAAGAAACCATATTCCTACTGCGGCAAAAGAAGTTTTTGATGTAACCGGGGCCGGTGATACGGTTATTGCAGCTTTAACGCTCGCCTTAGCGAGCGGTGCCTCATTGCTGAATGCAGCAAAAATTGCAAACTATGCTGCAGGGATAGTCGTGGGTAAACTTGGCACCGCCGTTGTCTCTCCGAAAGAACTAACAAAAATATTAAAATAAAGCATAAAAGTAAATAAATGGAGAAGTCCTATGAAGATAATCGGAATTATCCCGTGCAGGTATGCTGCCACAAGATTTCCCGGCAAACCACTTGCTAAGATTTTTGGAAAGCCGATGGTCCAATGGGTTTATGAGGCATCACTAAAATCAAGATTTTTAAGTAAGGTTATAATTGCTACTGATGATAGAAGAATTTTTAATTCTGCAAAATCTTTCGGAGCGGATGTTGTTATGACACCCGAATGCAACAGCGGCACAGACCGTGTTGTTTTTGCTGCAAGAAAAATTGACTGCAATATTGTCGTTAATATTCAGGGTGATGAGCCGCTGATAAAACCCGGGATAATAGATTCGGCAATTAATCCCCTTGTGAATAACAAAAAAATCTCCGTATCGACCATTGCAGTGAAATTCGAAAAACAAAAGGATATTTTAAACCCGAATAATGTCAAGGTTATTGTAGATAAGAGTAATTTTGCAGTTTATTTTACCCGTTACCCGTTATTGGTACAAAGTTGTCAGTATAAACATATAGGGCTGTATGTTTTTAGAAAAGATTTTTTGTTGGAATTTTCCAAAATGAAACAGACGCCTTTTGAAATTGCAGAAAAACTTGAACAACTTCGTATTTTGGAAAACGGATACAAAATTTATGTTGCCAGAACCAGGTATAAAACAATAGGAGTAGATACCCCGGGAGATTTGAACAAAGTTAAAAAGATGTTATCCTCTAAATACTAATCCCAAAAACTAATCAAAATAATGGAACCATATTAAGAAAAATGTATCTAAATAATAGAAGTTAAATTTATAAAGGAGGCGGTATGGAAAAAAGTATTAAGGAAATTAACGAGATGGTTAAACAGGAGTCTTTGTTTGTATCAGAGGTTATGAATGAAATGGAGAAAATAATTGTCGGTCAGAGGTATATGCTTGAACGCCTGCTTATAGGGATACTGGCTGACGGTCATATTCTTCTTGAAGGTGTTCCCGGTTTGGCAAAGACGCTTGCGGTTAAGACACTGGCTCAGTCCGTTGATTGCGGGTTTTCGAGAATCCAGTTTACTCCTGATTTACTGCCGGGTGATATTATAGGTACTATGGTATTTAACCCGAAGGCAAGTACATTTGATGTAAGGAAGGGTCCTGTTTTTGCCAATCTGATTCTTGCAGATGAGGTAAACAGGGCTCCTGCAAAAGTTCAAAGTGCACTTCTTGAAGCTATGCAGGAAAGGCAGGTATCAATAGGCGATAAAACATATACACTGGATGACCCGTTTATGGTACTTGCTACGCAGAACCCTATTGAACAAGAAGGAACCTATCCGCTTCCGGAAGCTCAGATTGACAGGTTTATGCTGAAACTGAAAATAACATATCCGGATAAAAAACAGGAAAAAGAAATTATGGAAAAGGTTTCCGCAAATAATTTTGGTAGTGTTAAAAGAGTCGTTGACCCTGCAAGAATAAAAAAAGCCAGACAGGCCGTTCGTCAGGTTTATATGGATGAAAAAATAAAAGATTATATTATTAATATTGTGTTTGCCACAAGAAATCCCGAGGAATATAAAATAAAGGATCTGAAAAATATGATTTCCTTCGGTGCTTCCCCCCGTGCTTCCATTTATCTTGCGGAAGCGGCAAGATCGTATGCGTTTTTGTCCGGACGCGGATATGTAACTCCCGAAGATATAAAGAATATCGCAATGGATGTCTTAAGACACAGGGTTATACTTACATATGAGGCCGAAGCGGAGAATATTGCTTCCGAGGATATTGTTAAACGTATTCTTTTAGAGGTTGAAGTCCCCTGATAATGCCGATAACGCTGATTTTAAAAGGTGATTCAGCGTAATCTGTCCGCCAGCTGGCGGATTTCTCTGCGTAATCTGCGATTATATTATGGTAGATATAAATCTTGTTAAAAAAATAAGAAAAATCGAGATAACCACCGGCAAAATTGTGAATGAGATTTTTGCCGGTGAATACAAAAGTGTTTTTAAGGGCAGAGGTATGGAGTTTTCCGAAGTCCGGGAATATCAGGCAGGCGATGATATAAAAACGATTGACTGGAATGTTTCTGCGCGGTATGGTAACCTGTTCGTAAAAAAGTTTATAGAAGAAAGAGAGCTTACAATAATACTTCTTATTGATGTTTCAAGATCCAATGAGTTTGGATCAGGAAAATCCAAAATTGATTTAATAGCGGAACTTGCGGGGATTATCGGTTTCTCATCCATGCAGAATAACGACAGAATCGGAGTTGTTCTTTTCTCGGATAAGATTGAAAAATTTATACCCCCGAAAAAGGGCAAAAAGCATTGTTTGAGGATAATCAGTGAAGTATTATCATCCAAACCGACAGCAGGAACAGATATATACGGTGCTCTGGATTATTTAAACAGGGCGGTAAAGAAGCAGGCGGTAGTTTTTCTTGTTTCGGATTTTTTGGATAAGGGTTATGAAAAATTATTGAAAATAACTTCAAAAAAACATGATTTGATTATGATAAATGTCGGTGATCCGCTTGAATATGAAATTCCGGGATTCGGGATTTTCCATTTTATCGATTCTGAGTCAGGAAAAGATATATATATAAACAGCAGGGATTATTTTTTGATAAAGGATCTTCAAGATGCAAAGAAAAATAATTATGAGTATCTTGAGAAGATTGCAAAGAATATGGGTATTGATAAGCTGAACTTTTATACCGATAAATCGTATATATTGCCGCTGATAAATTTTTTCAAAATGAGAGAACGAAGATTCAGATGAAAAAGATAATATTATTTTTATTTGTCGCGTTGTTTTTAGGACAGCCCCTTTTCTCCGATACTTCCGGCGCGTATCTGTTTGCAAAGCTTGATAAACATAAGATAACAATAGGTGACAAGGTAAAATTGACACTTATACTTGAATATGATAAGGGAATAAAGCTTGATACTTTTAACCCTGATGAAAACCTGAAAAGTTTTGAAATTAAGGATTATAAAGTTTCAAAAGAGAGGAAGAAATACTTTTTATGGGGAAGAATCATAAGGAAACATGAGTATGTACTTTCAACATTTACAACCGGCATATATGAAATCAAACCGTTTACCATAAATTTTGTTAACAAAACCGGACAGTCCGCGCAGAGCCAGACAAATACACTGAAAGTTGAGGTTACAAGCCTGTTGGATAAAGAGAGTGCTGCCGATATAAGGGATATAAAACCACCCGTAAGTTTGAAAACTAATCCGTTAGTGTATATTATTACTTTTGGGATACTGGTACTATTTATAATCGGAGGCCTTGTTTATAGATATTATTCTGTAAAGAAAAGTCCTGCACGGTTGATTGGGGAAATAGTGGACCCGTATAAATATGCTATTGATGAGTTATCTAAACTTGAGAGCATGGATTTGGTAAAGAAAGGACTGGTGAAACAGTTTTTTATAGAGTTGACTCAAATATTACGGCTGTACCTGTCAAAAATATTTTTTATTAATATTCTGGACATGACAACTTCGGAATCATTGCGTGCGGTAAGGGAAAAAGGCGCAGATAGAGGTTTTTTGGTGAAGCTTCGTAATCTTTTTGAATTTTCCGACCTGGTTAAATTTGCAAAATATATTCCTGAAGAGAAAGAAATAGCAGTAGTTTTTGAAAGTGCAAAGAACATAGTTGAAATGGCCCGCCCCGACCCTCCTAAAATTCCACAGGAGGAGCGGGGTGAATCCATGGAACCCCAAAGAGACGGAAATCAGAGTGCAGGTAGTTAATATGAGATTTTATTACCTATATTTTTTAATATTAATCCCGATTTTTCTTAGTGTACTTTATTATATCAAAAGAAAAAAACTTAAAAAATCTTCGGGGATATTATTTTCGGATATACATATTTTTGGCGAAGAAAAACCGTTGTTGGAAAAAAAAGTTATCAATATCCTGAAGATTCTTGCTGTATGTTTAACAATACTGGCACTGGCACGTCCGCAGGGCGGAGAGAGGTCGTCGGAATTAACAAAAAAAGGTATTGATATAATTTTATGTGTTGATACCTCCACCTCTATGCGCGCTGAGGATTTTAAACCGCAAAACCGTCTTGATGCTGCAAAAGAGGTTATAAAGAAGTTTATAAAAAGCAGAAGTAATGACAGGATAGGTGTTGTTGTCTTCTCGGCAGTCGCGTTTACCCAGTCACCCCTGACAACTGACTATGGGTCGCTGCTGGATTTTGTCGATAATATTGAAATCGGTATGACCCAGACGGATGGTACTGCGATAGGTACTGCAATAATGATTTCCGTTGCCAGATTGAAGGAATCAATAGGCAAAAGTAAAATGATAATACTGCTTACAGACGGGAGAAACAATATGGGAGAGGTTGACCCTGTTACTGCGGCAAAGGCGGCGTCTGCATTCGGAATAAAGGTTTATACTATAGGGGCAGCAGGTGTCGGACCGGCTCCGTATCCAGTAGATGACCCGGTTTTCGGAAAGAGATATGGATGGTTAAAAGAAGATCTTGATGAAACTACACTTTTGCAGATTGCCAGAGAGACCGGCGGGCTGTATTTCAGGGCAAAAAACAAAAAAGCTCTGGATGGAATATATGAGAAGATTGACGCTATGGAAAAAACAAAATTTAAAGTTGAGGAATATACGGATTTCAATGAACTCTACTTATGGTTTCTCCTGCCTGCTGTTTTGATGTTTATTGCCGAAATAGTTCTTAAAGATTGGATTTTCAGGACGGTACCGTAATGGGATTTTCGCATTTATATTTTGTTTATTTTTTAATACTGATAATTCCTTTAATTGTAATTCTTGAATATGTTTCCGAGAGACAGAAGAGGAATTTTATAAAAAAAGTATTTTCAGAAGAAAATATTAAAAAACTTTTTTTAAGGTATGATTTGCGTATAATAGAATTAAAAAAAGTTTTAAAAATACTGGGATTGATTTTTCTGATTTTTGCTCTCACGGGCCCGAGATTCGGCGCTAAACTTATAAATATCAAAAAACACGGCGTGGATGTGATAATAGCTGTTGACGTTTCAAGGAGTATGCTTGCACAGGATATGAGTCCTAACAGGATGGAAAAAGCAAAACTAGAACTCCGTTCGCTTGTGGAAAAACTTTCCGGTAACCGGATAGGGATTATAGCTTTTGCCGGGAAACCATTTCTGCAGTGTCCGTTGACCCTCGATACCGCTGCCGTTAAAATATTTCTGGATTCATTAGGTACAGAGCTTATACCTGTTCCCGGAACGGCTATAGGAGAAGCTATAAAACTGGCAGTAAAGAATTTTATAAGAGAAGAAAGAAAATATAAGGCATTGATTCTTTTAACGGACGGAGAGGACCACGAAGGCGACCCTGTATCGCATGCATTAACGGCAAAGAAGGAAGGCGTTAAAATTTTTACGATAGGATTCGGAACAGTCCAGGGTGAGTTGATACCTGAAAAGGATGCGGGCGGGAAAGTAGTCGGCTATAAAAAAGATAAAGAAGGTGAAACGGTGATGACAAAATTAGCAGCGGAAACATTGCAGAATATAGCTTATGAAACCGGGGGGAAATATTACCAGGCAAGCGATGGCGAAATGGAAGTTTCGTTAATAGCTGATGATATATCAGAAATGGAAACAAAGCAGTTAAAGGCAAAAAAATATGAGAGATATGAAGAAAAGTTTTATTATTTTGTATTAATAGGACTAATACTTATTCTTATTGAAATGTTTTTGCCGGACAGTTTTAGAAGAAAGGTAAATATATGAGCCGGATCATATTGTTTTTATTTTTAAATTTAGTTTTCTGTAACGTAATATATTGTTCTGTAAGAAGTAATATGAATAAAGGGAGCAAAGCATACAAAAAAGAAAACTATGACGAGGCATTGCAGAAATATCTTCTTGCTGAGACCGGTAAACCTGACTTACCCGAGACTGCATTTAATCTTGGGAATGTTTATTATAAAACAGGAGATTATGAGGATGCACTCAGAAGTTATGAAAAGGCGACATATTCAAAGGATATTGAACTTCAGAGTAAAGCATACTATAATATGGGGAATTCTTTATTCAGGATGAAAAAGCTCCCGGAAGCAATACAGTTTTATAAAAAGGCATTGGAGTTGGATCCGAAGGACCAGGATGCAAAGTTTAATATAGAGTTTGCTCAAAAGAAGTTAAAAGAAGATATTGATAAAAATAAGAAGCAACAGGATAGTAAAGATAAACAGGATAAACAGGGGGAGCAAAAAGATAAGAAGGACGAGGAAGGAGTCAGCCGGCCGGCGGAAAAGGACGATAAAGAACAGAAGAATAAGGATAAAAAGGAGCAGAAAGATAAGGATAAAGATAAGAAAGATAAAGATGAAAAAGACAAAGAAGATGAAGAAGATAAAGAAGATAAAAAACAGAAGATGTCAAAAGAGGATGCAAATAGATTGCTTGAATCAGTAGGTGATGAAAAACACCCGAAAAAAAAGGCAAATATGAAAATGCCGTTGTTTAAAATGCCTGAAAAGGACTGGTAAAAAATGAATGAAAAACCGATGATACGATTATATGGTGATATGATGATACGGAAAAGAATAAAGTTGTTGCTGCAGTTTTTACTTATCAGCTTATCAGCTTATCAACTTATCAGCTGTCTCTATGCCGACATATCCATAAGCGCTTCTGTTGACAAAGATAAGGTGGTTTTTGGGGAATCCATAACTTTACAAGTCAATGTTTCTGGAGATGTTTTAAATATTCCTAATCCTTTGCTTCCCGAACTTGCCGATTTTAACGTATATTCTTCGGGCAGTTCATCAAAAAGTTCTTATTCTACTGACGGGAAAGCATCCTCGGCAGAAACTCATAGTTTTATTCTGTCGCCAAACAAACCCGGGAAATTTACAATCAATCCCATTACTTTAACTGTTAAAGGAAAAACATATTCTACTAAGCCGATAAATGTTGAAGTTTTGCCTGCCGGATCCGGCACTGCTCAGCCACAAAAGCAGGTTAGTAAACAAAAAACTGAAGTCACTGATGGAGAGAAGAGGGAAGTTTTTATTACTGCCGAGCTTGATAAAAAAAAGGCTTTTGTTAATGAAGGGGTAACCTATATATTCAGATTTTTTACATCAAGAAATTTATATTCAAATCCCCGATATTCTCCTCCGAATTTCACCGGTTTTATTGTTGAAGACCTCCCGCCGCAAAGGGGTTACCAGACAAGTATAAACGGAAGGATATATAATGTTATTGAAGTAAAAACAATGCTGTTTCCGACGTCGCCTGGTGTATATAATTTAGGAACTGCTTCGCTTAGTGTGAGTATGAGGGATTTTTCACGTTCGCCGTTTGGAAATTTATTTGATGATGATTTTTTTAAAGATTTTTTCAGTTCCGGAAAGACCACCATTGTAAAGTCAGAACCTATTACACTGAATGTTGTTGCTCTTCCGGAACAAGGCAAGCATGGAAATTACAGCGGTGCGGTCGGAAAGTATAAAATAAATACCAGTGTGGATAAATCAAAGGTTGAAGCTAACAGCCCTGTAACTTTAACTGTAAGTATTTCCGGTGAGGGAAATATAAAATCAATATTGGAACCGAGGTTCCCTGATATTGTGGGTATCAGAAAATATGATACGGTTTCATCGGTAAATGTATCCAAAGCAAATTATACTGTTACAGGTTCAAAAATGTTTAAAACGGTTATTATACCCGAAAGACCGGGGGATTTGATAATTCCTGAAGTTAGTTTTTCATATTTTGATCCTGAAAAAAAGAGTTATGAGAATATAGAGTCAGAATCAATACAGTTAAAAGTTCTTCCGTCAAGTAAACCCGTATCTGCAAAACAGCCGGCATTTTCCGGAGGTATTAGTATTCTCGGACAGGATATAAGATTTATAAAAACTGAACCGGGTAAAAAATCGGATGGTAATATAAGAAATATTGCAAGCAATATTTTGCTGATTATTACACCTATACTTTTTCTGTTCTCATTTGGATACAACAGATACAACTTTTTCGTATCCAAAAATTTTAATCTTATCAGAAGTAAACGGGCATTCAGGGAATTTGATAAGAAAATAGGAAATTTGCAAAAAACCCCGGTTGATACCAGAGATTTTTATAGTAGCGTATTTGATTTAATAATTAAATATCTTTCGGACAAATCAAAGACCGTTCTTTCGGGGAGTACTTTTGCTGAGATTGAAAATATTTTGATTCAAAAAAATCTTTCATCTGATAGTATCAGGAAAATAAGAGATATTCTGGAAAATACGGATTTTATGCGGTTTTCACCGTCTGTAGATAAAAATGTTAATTTGAAAGATGATGCAATCCGGATTAGAACTGTAATTTACAATATTGAAAAGGACTGGAAATTATGAGAAAGATAGTAGTTTTTATTCTGATGGTTTTTTATAGTTGTCAGTTTCTTTGTTCAGCCGAGAATAGTAAAGAGAAATTTCTTTTAGGATGTGATTTTTATAAAAAGGCTGAGTATAAAAAGGCATTGGACCAGTTTAAGCTTGTTGAGAATGAATATCCAGCCTCGGGTGTTTTCTACAATATAGGGAATACATATTTCCGGCTTGGTAAAATCGGAAAAGCACTTGTATATTATGAGAGAGCAAGAAAAATTTCTCCGTTTGATAATGATATTAATTTTAATATAAAGTTTCTTGCGGAAATGATAAAAGACCAGGATTATAAACAAACATTTTTTTCCGGAGTGGATATTTTTCTATTGAAATTATTTTTTTCTTTTTCCTTTTTTATTTTTATAATAATTATTTCCGTAAAACTATTCAGGCCCGGTAAAACGCTGTTTTGGCCTATTATCGGTTCGCTTGTGTTTTTTGTTCTTTTTTCGGTATTATACTTTGTAAAATATCAACAGCAAAAACAGGTAGAAGCTGTTGCTATAAGCAATAATGTTGAAATAAGATCAGGCCCTGGAGAGAATTTTAAAGTAAATTTTACGCTTCCGGAAGGCAAAAAAATGATTATTTTGGGCAGATCAGGCAGCTGGCTTGAAATTGGCGTTAAGTCAATGGGAATAAAAGGCTGGCTTGAGGAACAATATATTGAAGTTATTTAGTATATCCCACCAGAATACCCCCTTTATAGACACAATTACTAAATTTTGTAAAATCGTTACTGGGGTTGATAAATTACCGAAAATTATGTAAAATAGATTGTTTAAAACAGACGTCAATAGTAATGATAATCTGGTAGGATAAACTATGAGTAAAATAATCAAAATTGACAATATATTGATCGGGGGGAAAAATCCGGGGGTTCTGATTGCTGGTCCATGTATTGTTGAGACGGAAAAAACAACCTTTTATATAGCATCCAAACTAAAAAAAATCTGCAAACAATTAAAGATTCCTCTTATTTTCAAAGCTTCCTATGACAAGGCAAATAGGTCATCCATAAAATCTTTCAGGGGGCCCGGTATTCAAAAAGGGCTTGAAATCCTATTAAACATTAAAAAAAGATTAAGAATACCTCTTCTTGTGGATGTTCACTGTACAAGAGATGTTTCACGTGTTTCAGAGGTTGCAGATATAATTCAGATACCTGCATTTTTGTGCCGGCAGACAGACCTGATTGTTGCCGCCGCAAAAACGAAGAAGCCGATAAATGTAAAGAAAGGGCAGTTTCTTTCTCCTCACGATATGAAAAATGTAATAAAAAAGATTGAATCAGCTGGAAATAAAAGGATTTTACTTACAGAAAGAGGAACCAGTTTTGGATATAATAATCTCGTAGTTGATATGCGTTCCCTTGTAATAATGGGAAGTTTTGGATACCCTGTGGTGTTTGATGCAACACATAGTGTACAGCTTCCTGGCGGGCTTGGCGATAAAACCGGCGGTCAGCGTGAGTACATCCTTCCATTATGCAAAGCAGCGGTGGCTGTGGGGATTGATGCTCTTTTTATGGAAGTACATCCTACTCCTGAAAAAGCATTGTCTGACGGTGCAAATGCAGTTAAGGTTTCCGAATTAAAGAAACTTTTAATAGAATCCCGAATAAAACAACGCTGATAAGCGCAGATGTAAAGAACAACGCGAATACACGCGAATGAAAGTCATTATTCGCGACCATCAGCGTTAGATTAGCGAAAATTCGCGTTAATAGGAGCGAAGCGACAATGAAATGTTACAATTGTCAAATGGAAAACAAAAATACTGCAAAGTTTTGTAAGGGTTGCGGTGCCGATTTAACCTATGTGCCCTGGCGTCCCGGCTGGCGGTGGCACTTGAAGGTTCTCGGCATAATTTATTTAGTTGTTATAGTGCTGTTTTTTGTTGCTCGCTTTTTCCTGGATAAATTTGATAGAAATCTTCCTACTTGGGAACGTGAGTACCCGATGTATGAGAAGACAGAACCAACAAAAAATGTAAAGTGAAAAATAAAAATTTAGGTTTAATGGGGGTATTATGCGCTGTTCTAATTGTGATGCAGAGGTGAGAGAGGGTTCAAGATACTGCAGTAATTGCGGAACAAATTTCTTACTTACAACGGCCGCATGGCTTTTAAGAAGGACTGCTGCCGGTGCTATAGCAGGATGTGTCGGCTGGTTTTTATCCTCTTTAATATTTAATGTTACAGGTACGGAAATTTCAGAACAGGTTTATACCATAGCAAGAACCGTAATATCTGCAGTTTTTATCGGTGTGGTTATAGGTGTTTTGGAAAAATCAACAGGCAAGATAGTTTCCGGTCTTTTGGGAGGAATAATCGGCGGAACGTTGGGCGCTGTTGCCGCAGTTTTTATTTTAAGAAATAATATCACTATGTGGCTGTTTATTCCTGAAGAAGCAAAGAATCTGGAATTTTCCCTGTACACTACTGCCAATGCCGTTATATGGCTGGTAGCCGGTGCTTTTATCGGTATTTTTACAGCACAGAAAAAGAGAGGAATCTCTGCATTTATAGGTGGTGCACTGGGCGGTGCTATAGGCGGTGCGCTCGGCTGGGAGGTGTTTTTGCGGTTGAGATATGAGGCGGTTTCTACAGTTATGTTTGCTACCGCAGATGTACTTTCCGGAGGAATAACAGCCGGTTTAATATACTTTTTCATAGGAACAGCAGAGAAATTTGCGTTTGTTAGCGACGAAAAAATTACTGATGAAGTGGTAATGGTATGTGCCATCTGCCGCAAAGAAACAATTGTAAGTAATTATTGTGTTAATTGCGGGAACATTTTAAAAGCGCCTAAGCATGCACTACCTCGCAGATATGGTGCTTTGCATAGAATATCAAATGTTTTTAGATTTCTCGGAAGATTTATTCTGATAATTGGGCTAATAACATCCATAGGTTTTTTTATAATATTGCTTCCGATAACTATTTTTTATTCACTGCTTGCCCTGGTAAGCGTATCGGTAATTGCATACGTAGTATTTATTACATTTAATGCTGTCGCAGAAACAATTCTGCTCTTTTTGGATATAGAGAAAAATACAAGGAAGTCGGGAAAATAAAAGAGCAGGGGAATACGTAAATAAGGTGATATGCTGATACGGATATATGATTTTACATATCAACGTATCAACATATAAGCATATCAGCATAATTTAGATATGAAAATCAGTAAGAAGGTACTTAAAAAAGCAAAAAAAATAAAGCTCATAGCTTCTGATGTTGACGGTGTTTTAACCGACGGGCGCATTATAATTTTAAACAATGGAGAGGAAATAAAATTTTGGGATGTATATGACGGATTTGCATTTACCCTTCTAAAAGATTTTGCAAAGCATATGAAAACCGCATGGATAACCGGCAGGGTTTCTCCGCAGGTTAGTGGCCGGGCAGAAGAAATAGGGATTCATTATCTTTATCAAAAGTGTATGGATAAAATTTCTGCAATTAGTGAAATTTTAAGAAAAGAAGATATAAAGACAGATGAGGTTGCTTTTATAGGAGACGATTTGGTAGATTTGCCGGTTCTTTTAAAGTGTGGATTCTCATGTTGTCCAAAAAACGCACCGAATGATGTTAAAAAGTCAGTCGACTACGTGACAACCGCAGAAAGCGGAAGAGGTGTTTTTAGAGAAGTTGTTGAGGTAATTTTCAAATCGCAGGGTATATGGGGAAAAGTATTAAAAAAATATCGTTCATAGCCTTAGTATTTTTTTGTTTTAACTCTTGTAAAAGCGGTAAGATAGAAAAATTTTTTGCAGGCGATACATTCCCGGACCAGGTAGTAAAAGGTTTTACAATGACCAAATATGATATTAAAAGTCACAAGTGGGATTTTTATGCTGTTCGCGGTGATGTTTATGAGAAGAAAAAAAAGATTAATGCCAGGAGTATAAAAATGAGTTTTTATGAAGCAGAAAAAATGAGTTCTGTTATTTCCGCCGATAATGCAATTCTCCATACTGGAACGGGAGATATAAGTGCCTCGGGAAATGTTATTATTTTCTCATTATTAAGAGATACAACAATTTTTACAGATTCTATAAATTATTTTGAAAAATCAGGGAGAGTGACTTCCGATACTTTTGTGCGTCAGGAAAAACCCGACATGACGGTTACAGGAGTAGGACTCGATGCAAATACTGATTTGTCTGATATAACGATTCTGAGTGATGTAAAAGTAGTAAAGAAATGATAAAACCAGTTCAGAGTTTAGAGTTCCCGCCCATCAAAGATGGGCGAGGCTCGCCCCAAAAGGGCGGCAGAGTTCAGAGTAAAACCATAAAAAAATGGTCAATGCCTTTTCTTACTCTCTTACTCTCTTACTCTCTTACTCACTGCCTATATGCCGGTGAACCTGCGACAATTACAGGTGATAGAATGAAGATACTGTCTAAAGGTGATATAATGGAGTTTATAGGTAATGTAAAACTTGTTCAGAAAAATCTTAAAATTACAGCAAATAAAATGATATCAAATGAAAAAACCGGAGCAGTGTCAGGCAAAGGGGATGTGGTTATCCGTTATTCCAGCGGTACAACAACTACTTATGCATGGGCAAAGACCGCAGAATATAACAAAAACAGCGGGGACGGCGTTATATCCGGAGATGTAAAAGTAAAAAGAGTTTTGTCTGATGATACAACAAATGCTGTAAATTTGACATGCGGAGAACTTGAGATTTTTGAATTTGGAGAACGGCTCCATACTGTAAATAATGTGAGAATTTTTCAAAATCAGGTAGAGGCACAAGGTGCAGAAGCATTTTATAATCACAAAATAGATGAAATTCTTCTATTGGGCGGTACTCCGAAGATAATCAGAAAAGGAGAAAAGGAATATATTGAATGTACGGGTGATAAAATCTATGTTGGGAACAGTAAAGAGACAATTACGATTACAGGAAGTGTGAAAACCAGAATAGTTATTAAAAACAAAGAAGATTTAGAAAGAGAAGAAATGATGAAAACAGACGAAGGTACGGATTCAAACGGATAATATATGCAGATAAGAACTGAGAATATTGTGAAATCATATTCGTCCCACAGAGTTGTTAATGGGATTTCACTGTCAGTCAATGATTCCGAAATTGTAGGTCTTCTTGGACCTAATGGTGCCGGAAAAACAACAACGTTTCATATAATAGTTGGTTTAATAAATGCAGATAGCGGCAGTATTTATTACAATACAGAGGATATTATAAATTTACCCGTTCATTTGCGTGCCAGGAAAGGAATTGTGTATTTATCCCAGGAGTCATCGGTTTTTCGGGGGCTTACTGTTCAGGAAAATATAATGGCTGTTCTTGAAATGCTTAATTTTGATAAAGAAAAGCGTCATACCGAATGTGAGAAGCTGTTGGAAAAACTTAGCATCCGGCATCTCAGGAACAGATATGCACATAGTCTTTCCGGAGGTGAACGACGTAGAACGGAAATTGCGCGTTCGTTGGCTATTAATCCTCACTTCATACTTCTCGACGAACCGTTTGTAGGTATCGACCCCATAACAATAGCAGATATACAGGAAATAATAAAGGATCTTAAAAAATCCGGTATCGGGATTGTTCTTACAGACCATAATGTACGTGATGCATTAGAGATAATCGATAGGGCATATATAATTTATGACGGTAAGATTCTTATAGAAGGATCTGCACATAAACTTTTGGAAAGTGAGGAAGCAAGAAAAATATACCTCGGCGAAAAGTTTAAAATGTAAATACAATAACAAATGCCGGGTGTTTTTTAGGGGATAATATAATGTTAGTTAGTATTAGAGCTATGAAAGTAAAAGTCCGTGAATCATTATTGGACTATATAAAAGAAAAGTTGTCAAAAACTCAGAAATATTCTTCTAAGATAAATAAAATAGAAGTATTTTTAAGTCAACAGAAGTATATGTGTACCGTTGATATTATTATTAATGTTTCCGGTCAAACAGTAAAAATACATCAACGTTCAACAGATTTTCACTCGGCAGTTGATATAGCTGTCGATAAGATTAGTCAACAGCTCCGTAAACAAAAAGAAAGATTGAAAGAACATAGAAAACTGGCGAAATTTCCTTTGGGAAAGCGATATTTTCAATTGGAAAATATCGCTTTGGAGTTAACAAGAAAAAAATTTAATCCCCAGGTTTTAAGTGTAGATGATGCAGTAGAAAGTATGGAAGAAAGCAATTATAAATTTTTTATTTTCAAAAACGATGAAAACGGAAAAATATCGGTTGTTTACAAGAAAGAAGATTTAACATATGGTTTAATTGAGATTTAAAAAGGAGGAAAATCTTAGAGAAGTACCGATATTATTTTTTTAAAGGGGGTCTGGCAAGATGAAGGTTTTGGATTTTTTATCGGAGAGTTGTGTTTTAACTGATTTAAAAGGGAAAACGAAGAAAGAGGTTATTAATGAGCTTATTGAACTTCTTGCTAAGAAAAAATTAGTGAAAGATGTCGGGCAGACAGTCAGCGCCATTATGAAGAGGGAGAATACGGGTTCAACCGGTATCGG
>JAFGLF010000077.1 GCA_016928195.1 Elusimicrobiota bacterium | reverse complement strand
TCTTGGCGGCGGATTAGGATTGAATATATATAATTTTTCCACTGACTATGCATTTGTACCCTACGGCGACCTCGGCAATACACATCGTTTAAGCTTTAGTGTGAAATTTTAGGCGAAGGAACCGGCAGAGTAAAATAAAACTTACTTCCTTTATCTAATTCACTTTCTACCCAAATCTTACCTTTATGTGCTTCTATTGCTCTCTTAGCAAATGCCAAGCCTAACCCTACACCTTCAACTTGACCTGTAAAATAATCATCTATCTGATAAAACTTCTGAAATAATCTCGGGAATTCTTTTGACGCTATACCAGTACCATTATCTATTATTACCACCTGAATAAAATCATTCATCACTTTTGCCCGAATATCCACGATCTTTTCTTTCTTTTTATTAAATTTTATTGCATTCTCTATGAGATTCTGTAAAACCTGTTCAATCTTTGTTCTATCTACATGGACCTTAGGTAGTTTTTTAATCTCAGGAGAAATACTTATTTGAACATCAGGAGTGCTTGACGCAGGGACACTCCCCAAACTATTCTTAATAAGGTCTTCTAAACCCATAGATTCTTTATATAGCTCCAAAGAATCTATTTCTATGGAAGTAAACCAAATCAGTTTATCTATCAAACCATTAAGGGCCTGCCCGGATTTTTCAATTGTTTTTAACGCATTTTTCTCTATGTCATTCAATTTTTTTAATGTCCCCTGCTGTTTCAAGATAGAAAAATAACCAATAATACTGACCAGGGGCGTTCGTAACTTATGTGAAATTAGTGAAAGAAAATTTCTTTTAATCTTCTCTTCCCTTCTTTCGTTAGTAACATCTCGTAAAACAAAAATATAATAAGCCACATTGCCATTTGCATCCAGAATCTTCGTTGTCAAAACGGAAAGATATAAGGGATGTTTCTCCGGTTTGACTAAATCAAAATTAAAAACACCGCTTTTTTCTATCCTTAGTTTTTCTAACGATGCCACCGGGTTGAATTCAGAGAACAATTCAATAAAGTTTTTATTTTGATATTCTTTATCTTTAATGTTTAAAAGATTTTTCGCCGATTGATTCAACATAGTGATCTTAAACTCATCATTAGTAATCACCGCAGCATCTCCCATTTCAGAAAATATCGCATTAAGTTTTTCCTTTTCTTCTTCAAGGGCAGAGAATAGACAATTATTTTCAATAGCAATTCCTGCCTGAACGGCAAAAACCGAGAGGAGCTTCAGGTCTCTCTCAGTAAATTTACTCTCCGCACTCATTCTGTTAAGATTTATAACCCCCACGGTTTTATTCTTTCTTACCAATGGAACACTCATCCCGGACTTTATTCCGTCAAATCCTTCTAAATTATTAAACTTCGAATTATCCTTAACATCACCGTTTATCAGAACCGGCTGACTCTCCTGTGCTACATAACCTGCCACTCTTTCGCCAAGCCGCAGTCTCTTTTTCAAAACCAAATTTCCTCTAACACCTGTAGATGCCATTACAACTAATTCCTTCGTTTTTTCATCCATCAGCATTATTGAACCACCATCTGCTGATAAAGTGTCACAAGCAAGATTTATAATAAAATTAAGGAGATCCGGGAGTTTCATAACGGAATTTACTGCCTTACTTACCTCATAAAGATTCACTAATTCCTTAAATTCACCTACCTCGGCAGCTAATTCCTGTTTCTCTATACAACGTATAATTATAAAATCCAGCTCGGACAGATCAATGGGTTTTGTTATATAATCATATGCTCCTATTTTTAAAGCACCGACCGCGGTTTCAACCGTTCCATATGCAGTTGTGAGAATCACCTCAGTCTCGGGAGATATTCTTTTCACCTGTTTTAATACTTCTATTCCGTCTATACCCGGCATCTTTAAATCAGTAATAACAACATTAAAAAAATCTTTCTTAATTATTTCTATTGCCTCTTCCCCGTTCTCTGCAGTTTTTATAGCATAACCCTCCATTTTCAATGACTCTGCACAGGCATTCCTTATATGCGGGTCATCATCTACAATTAATATTTTTTCAACAGACATAAGCTATTTCTCCATCCCTTTGTTATCTATCGGTAACGTGAATATGAACTTTGAGCCTTCCCCGGGTTCACTTTCTGCCCATATTTTTCCATCCTGTGCTTCAACAATACCTTTTACAATAGCGAGTCCTAATCCCGTACCTTTTTGTCCCTTAACTTTTTCCCGGACACCTTTCACCTGCTCGAACTTATCAAATATTTTACCTAAGTCTTCATGGGGTATCCCTATACCTGTATCGGAAACAGATACTATCATAAAGTCAGATTGGAGATTGGAGATTGGAGATTGGAGTGACGACTCAGTTTTCATATCTCCTGACTTATATCTCCCATCTCCCATACGCCATCTCGCATCTATCTCTATCTTTCCCCCTTCTGGCGTAAACTTTAATGCGTTGCTTAAAAGATTGGTTAAAACCTGTCTTGTCCTATCAGGATCTGCAAAAACCCTGGGAAGCTTTTTTTGAATTTCCGCTTTTAATTCAATTTTCTTCTTATCGGCCTGAATATTAAATAATGTCACAACTTCATACACCAGAGACGGTAAATCAAAAGAAATTTTATTTATCGGCATCTTCCCTCTTTCAATCTTTGCAACATCTAACAGATCGTCAATAAATCTAGCAAGACGGGAAGTGTTTTCTTTCATGATTCTTAAAAACTCCATCTGCTTTTCTGTAAGTGTTCCTGTGGCACCTTTAAAAAAAAGATCAATATGCATACTTAACGAAGTCAGGGGTGACCGTAATTCATGAGTAACACTTGCTACAAAATCGTTTTTCAATTGGTCGAGTTCTTTCAACTTAAACGCCATCCTGTTAAACTGTGCCGCAAGCCCTCCCAATTCATCCCTGCTTTTTACTATAATTCTTTGGTCCAATTTTCCCTGGCCAATCATCTCTGCACCAATGGATAATTTATTAATCGGCTCCGTCATCATATTTGCAAAAATCAAGGCACCTGCAAGCCCTACCAGCAATGCAATAAAAGCTATCGCGAAAATTCTATTGCGGGTCTCGTTTAAAGTATTTTTTACTTCATCGTCCAATATCTTGCGGGAAAAACCTATCCTTGCCAATCCAACTTTCTTCTCGTCAATAAAAACCTGAGAGCTAACATCAAAAATATTGTCTTTTTCCGATTCAGAAGGTCTCAATACGGAACCTAATAACTTTATATCTGTATGGGCAAGTATTTTATTATTATTATCAGTTAAAGATGCATAAACAAGCCCTTTCGTTCCTTTAATTAACTTAAGATAATTCAGAAGCAATATCTCGTCTTTTATTATTAAAGACTCCTTACAAACCTGTGCCAAACTCTTAACCATATCTATTTTATTTTGCTCCATTTCCCTTATCAGGTGCTGTCTCTCGGCAATAAAAAGAAATATACTTATTCCTGAGACAATCAGGATTACTAATAGTCCTGTTAATAAACTGAATTTGGTTTTTAACTTCACCCCGACCTTCCTTTTCCTCTATACCCCAACCCTTATTTCTATTATTTTTATCCTAATTCCTGCACGCAAGGACAGGTTTTAGAAAGGGCGGGGTTCATTTTTGCTCTCTCTTAGCTCTTTCAAGGTTTCTACCTGCAGTTTTATGTTCCGGATCAGATTCCAACGCTTTTTCAAAAAATTTAATCGCTTTTTCTATATTTCCCTGATTATACTCTATTAACCCTTTTCTATTGTACTCATCGGCTGCTATTCTGAGTTGTTCCTTTTCCTGAGCAAGCTTATCTTCACATTTTGGTATATAGTCCGATGCATCCTTATGTTTTGGAGAATATTTCAATGATTTTTTAAACACATCAAGTGCTTCCTTATAAAAACCGTTCTCATAAAGCTTTTGACCTTCTTTAAAATATACATTTGCAACTTTTTCTTCCGTTTTAATTAAATATTGCTTTATCTGTAAATAATCTTCTGATTCTCTGGCTATTTCCGTAAATATATCCAGTGCTTTTTTATATTCTCCCTTTTCATAAAGCTCTTCTGCGGTTTCATAAAGAACCTTTAATCTCTCTTTAGCTTTTAGTTTTTCCCTTGTCTTTATATCTTTTTCTGCACGTACTATATATTCCTTGCTGGCTGAATGATTTTTATCAAGCAATAAAACTTTCTGCCAAACTTCTATAGCACTACTATATTCGCCCCTCTTATAAAACTCCAGTCCATGATTAAACAAAACCTCTAATCTGCGCTTTTGTTCTTCCAAAATCCTTGCTTCGGTTTTATCCTGCCACTGGCGGGCCCGTGTATTTTCCGGCATTAATACCAAAATATTGTCAAATGCTTCTTTGGCTTTCATAAGGTCATCTTCTTTAAGATATTCTTTCCCTGCATCCATATATTTCTCGATATTTATTTCGCTTATCCTTGATTTAATTTTTTCAAGATAGCTCTCTGCTTCCGCATTTGTAGGATCATAGATTAAAACACTTTTAAATTCCCGTTGTGCATCTATTAAATCAGTTTTAGAAAAATATCTCTTTCCTTTTCTTAAATGCTTTTCAATCCTTGACTGAACCATGTCAAGATTATGGCTTTTGCCAAAATAAAAATTGAGACCAAAACGATGTGTATCCCCCAGAATACCATAAGGAACAAATGCATAATCAAAATCAACTTTGCCGTTTCCAATACCGGCACCCAGACGAACCCCTTCAATATCCCTAAACTTATATCCTGCCCTGATTCTGAACAAATCCAAAAACTGGTATTCCATGCCCACATTGAAATAACCGGTATTGTCCTTAGGTACATTATAATCCACAGCCAATGTTATATCATCATTTAAAAATTTATACCCAACGCCGGTTTTAATATTAAACGGCAGATCATCTTTCTCTGCTATATATTCCACACAGGACCCTATATTCTGAACAGCAATACCTAACTGTAACGGCAGGGAGAATCTTTCTCTGAAATGGTAAAGCAGTCCTAAATCAAAAACATATGCAAGGATGGATTCATCATCAAGTTTTTCCTGAACGACCTTGAAATTCAATCCTGCCGATGTTTCTTTTTGGACTTTTTTTGCATAAGAAACTATTAAAACCCTGTCATATGCAGTCACATCATCAGTCGGAGCACCTGTACTTGTATACCCTTCAATATCACCAAAAGACAGATTATTCAGACACAGGGATAAGTTACCGAACCGGAATGGATGTATGAATGTTAATGTCTGATAATTAATATTCTGGAACCAGCTTGTATATCCTGCATTTACAGCCTGATACTCTATCTGAGATAACCCGGCAGGATTCCAGTAAAAACCGGAGGCATCATCGGCAATTGCGGTAAATGCCTCACCCATACCAACACCTTTAACCCCGGGAGCTATCTTAAGAAAATTCAGAGCAGTGGTACCGGGCTCTGCAAAAATAAATGTAAAATGTAAAATGTAAAATGTAAAATATGAAATCAAAATCTTCTTCATAATTTCCACTGCATTTCCATTATATTTCAATTGTATTTTCATAGTATTTTTACTTTATTATTACTATTTTTCCGAATTTTTTGTTTTCATCATTTTCTATACAATAAATATACACACCGCTGGATAGTTTATTTCCATCATCTGTTCTCACATTCCAGGACTCCCAGGGATTTCCGGCCATATGTTCAATTTCCTTGACCAACTCTCCGCTTATTGTAAAAATCTTTATTTTTGCATAGGAAGAGAGACTCGTAAATGTTATTGTTGTATCTATATTAGCTCTAAACGGAACCGGATATGCATAAGCATTTGAAAGATCATTAGCACTGGTCCCTAATATAGCAAAAACTGAGAAATGGGGAACTACAGCTGTTACTGTATTATCTGCACTATTAACCGTTGAACCAGGGAGCCGCACCCATAAATTATTATCTTCATTCAGGTAATAAATAGATAAGGTGTTCTCGCTAACAGGCGGCGAGGTATTGTTTACAATTCCTGCTGTCTCAGTATAAGGGATGGTAATAGTTACTGCTGCTGAAAAATTGGATACTATTAAATCGCCGACACTATTATATGCGGTAAATTCACGCAAAGTTTCCGGTACAAAGAAATGAAAAGGGTCCGCGAAACTCTGAAGTTTCGTGTTTGCTTGTTCAACCTCGGAAGTCTTTGAAGTTGTAGTACTTCCTATAATATAAACATTCTCGGACAAAGCACCCGGTGCGAGAGTTACTTGATATAACCCGGGGTTATCCGGATCTTTTACGATATTGGGAATACTTTTATCCAAAACTGTACTAAATGTCCATATTTTGGAACTATTAAGGTTGTTCCCGTATATATCACAGGCAGCAACAGAAACTATAACTTCATAGGTATAATTATTTTTAAAACCAGCTGTAAAAATCAATTTTTTATCACTGCTGACATATTCCGCTGTTCCGGTTACGGCTGAATTTATACTATTCCCTTCATTATCTCTGATCGCCTTTACAGATATCGCACCCTCCGTAGAAACCTCTTCCATATCCTCGCTGAAAGAAACATAAATTGATGTGCTTATATCTACTCCTTTTGCCTTATCCTGCGGGAAAACAGAAACTATTATAGGCGCAGTTTCAACAGTCAGGTTTTTATTTAAGGAATTATTATTTTCGTTTGATTCGCTTATTATACCGGAACTCGGATAATCAACAACTACATAAATACTATGACTTCCTTCCGAAGTCACCCAACTGGTTGAAACAACAACACTCGTACCGGAATAGATTGGCTGTTCAATTATTTCAGTATATATTATTGTACCGCCATTATCCGGGTCACCATCAAAAAACTTAACAATTGTATCCGTACATTTATATAGCTTAAAATTAATCTCATGGTCCCCCCCGACACCCGTAACACCTGTCCAGCTGGTTCCAGAATCAATACTTCCGGCAATTTTATCTTCCCCAACACCGCTGTTTATTCCCAGTCCATATGCCACCGAAACTGAAGCTGTACTTCCTACGCATAACCAATAAGTTGTCCCTGCACTCAGTTTCGGAGCAGAATCAAATGTAAACTCCTGCCAATGATGGTATGTTGTAGGACTGCTCAATGTGTCTGAATCCAAAAGATGTATTGAGAAAGCCCCGGGTTCTATGCTTCCGAAATCCACAACTGTTTCGCGGATTTCAACTGTTATATAGTTAGTGGTTATCCCCTCTAAATTACGAATTACAATATCCGCTCTACCGAGATACACATCGGAAGGAACTTCAAAATAATTTGCAAACCAGGCAGCAGACGATATCCCCGTTGTACCGCTTGATGTCCATGTCTGATAGGAAGAAGTTTCGGGTGTAAGCACCACCTGATTGGAATAGTTATCACCATTATTTATAATAGTAGCCGATATCGTAATTTCCTGGTTTTTTGACGGCGAGTCATCACTGAAAGAAATATCCGATACTGTTAAATCCGGTAATGCTGATAAATGGCAGGTAAAAAGCAGAAAATAAAAAGCAGAAAATAGAAATAATTTAGTTTTCATTTTGAATTTTAATATTTTTCTATACTAATATTTATATTACAAAAATTAAGAGACAAAATCAATCAAAAAAGGGATGTTTCTATTGCAATTTTCACGGCATATTGGAAGTTTTACGGCTAGACAATTCAATCATTTTTTCTGAAACTAAAATTCTATAAATTTCCTCTGCCATTAACCTATGAACCATTACGCTAGGATGGGGGTCATTGTAACTGACTATGCGTTTTCTAAGCGGGATTTTCCTAATGATATCCGAAACATCTATTACCGGGATACCCTTTCCCCTGAAAAACCTGCCAATAGGCATGGTGAAACTTTCGGTTTTCTCCAGGTCATGAAGATAAGGAATCATCATTACAATAAGAGAAACATTATTTTTTTTACAAAACTTTAAAATCCTGCTAAGGTCAGCGAAATGTTCCTTCAATATTTCCTTATCTTTATAAGATGAAACCTGAAAATTCAAGTATGTCGATGTGTCCGCCTGAGGAAACTGCCAGTAGATAAAATCAATGACATATGAGTAGCGTATAATAGGCCTAAATAATTTTTTTACATTTTCATAGGGGGTAAAAACCGGGAAACTCTTTCCTTTGGATAAAGCAGCTCCTAGAATATCATCACCAGCATATTGTAAAATAAGTATATCCGGCCTAAATGGAAAACTGACCAATCTATGATATGCATATTTCGTGTCAGAACCCGGCATGCCAAGGTTGAAAACTTTATAATTTGACGGGAGTTTTTTTTCAAGCAGATCCGAATATCTATCTTCAATATTTTTTATACCAGCCCCTGCGGTAGATGAGTCACCTAACGCAAATATTTTCTGTTTATTAATAACTTCTTTTATACTGCAATCCTTATCCCTATAGTGAAACCTGCTTATGGGTTTCCAATAATAATAGTGCCAATTATAAGAAGCATGCGTATATCCAACCCCATGGCTCTGCGGAACAAACATAAAAACAGCTTCCAGAACAAAAAATAATAAAATAAACGAGTAGAAACATAAAAATACTTTTTTTAGATTTTCCTTTATTTTTTCATTCTTAAAAATGAAAAAATAAAATATTCTGGTTAACATCAGAATGTTTATTATAATTATTATAATTCTTATTACCCATAATATAAGGAAATTTATATTCCCTAAAAAATACGTACTCCCGAATAAGGAACAGAAAAGGATTACAAAAATTATTACATTAAAAACAAGAGATTTTAATAAGCGATTACCTGTCATAAGTTACTGGTAATTATCAATTCGGCAAGAAATACATGGTGGAGGTGGCGGGAATCGAACCCGCGTCCGAAAATACTGCACGATGGTTTCTACAAGCTTATCCGGTGCTTTATTTCATTCCAGACTGCTTCCACCGGCAAAATCAGTCCGGAACCAGCTGTTTAAGTTTTCATTCCGATTTCAACAGCAAAAATCGAAACTATTCTGCATTATGACACTCTACCCTGAACTCGCAGAAAAAAGGTCAGGAGAGCGGCTCATGCTTAAGCGTGAGCAACTACCGGTGTATAATCGGCAGTTATATTTGAATGACCGATTTTTAATGCAGCCCTTCGGTCAACTGCAGCCTGCAACGGCATCGGACGATTATTCCCGTCGAAACCTGTGCACCCCCACTAAGACAGAATTAAGAATTAAGAGTTAAGAGTTAAGAAATAAGAATTAGATTATTTAATCTGGGCGCGAGAGGATTTGAACCTCCATACCCCTTCGGGCACTAGCTCCTGAAGCTAGCGCGTCTGCCGATTCCGCCACGCGCCCATTAAGGCAGAATTAATCCCGATAAATCGGGATCTCCACTTCGTTCCAAGAGTTAAGAGTTAAGACATAATTATTTTACTATAAAACTGGGTAATAGTCAATCCCGAAGAATCCTGTAAGGATTTATACGGGACAATTGCAAAATTTGTTCAAATTTGATAGAATAAAATTATGGGTAAAAAAACAATTACTACAAACAGAAAAGCATACTTTAATTATACAATTATAGAGAAATATGAGGCGGGAATTTCGCTTCTAGGAAGTGAGGTTAAGTCAATAAGGGCAGGACATATTGATATAAAAGAGAGTTATGTAGCGGTTGCAAAAAGAGAAGCATTTTTATATAATGCAAATATATCAGCATATGAACATCTCTCAGATACAAAATATGAGCCAGTTAGACCCAGAAAACTTCTTCTCCATAAAAGAGAAATTACAAAATTGCTGGAAAAAACCACTATAAAAGGTTTAGCTATCATACCAACCGAAGTCTATCTAAAAAACGGCTTGGTTAAAGTTGAAATAGCTGTTGCAAAAGGCAAAAAACACTGGGATAAAAGAGAAGCAATAAAAGAAAAAGAAGTAAGAAGAGAGTTAAGAAACATCAGGGGTTAAAAATTTTTTAATTGGAGTTATTTATGTCTATACTTGTTGTTGGGTCAGTTGCGCTGGATTCGGTAAAAACACCTTTTGGAGAAAAAAGTGATATTCTGGGAGGATCAGCCACATATTTTTCTTATTCGGCAAGTTTTTTCATGCCGCCCGGAAAAATTAATTTAGTGGCGGTAGTAGGCAATGACTTCCCTGAAGAACATTTGGAACTTTTAAAATCGAAAAAGATAAATCTTAAAGGTTTACAAATTTTAGAAGGCCAGACTTTCAGATGGAGTGGTTGTTATGAAGGTGATATGAATGAAGCAAAAACATTAACAACGTGTCTCAATGTATTTGAAACATTTAAACCCGAAATACCAGATTCGTATAGAAATACAGAATATGTATTTCTGGCCAATATCGATCCGGATTTACAAATGGATGTTTTATCCCAAATAAAAAAACCAAAACTGGTAGCTGCGGACTCTATGAATCTCTGGATAAAAATAAAGAAGCAATCATTTATAAAACTTCTTTCAAAAATCGATATCTTAGTCATTAACGATGGGGAAGCAAGAATTTTTACAGAGCAATCCAGTTTAATAAAGGCAGGTAAAATTATACTCGACCGCGGGCCGAAATATATCGTTATAAAAAAGGGTGAGCACGGTTCCCTATTATTTTCTAAAAAAGGAGTTTTTTCGGCGCCAGCATACCCCCTGGAAAAGATCTCAGATCCAACAGGAGCCGGAGATACATTCGCAGGAGGCTTTTTCGGTTATTTGGCAAAACTAAACAAAACCCCTAATGAATCCAACTTAAGAAAAGCAATAATTTACGGCAGTGTTATGGCATCATTCAACGTAGAGGATTTTTCACTTGAACGAATGAAACGACTCACATATAAAGAAATTCGGAACCGCTATAAAAAATTCAAAGAAATTACAAGTTTTTAAAAAACCGCCCAATCTTATAATTGAATAAAATCCCAGGATAAAGAACGGGAATCAGTGATTTCTTTAAGATAGTCATCAGGATTTATTCCACATTTAAAAAAAGCATTACACCATTTTTCATAAAGAAATCTTTCATTCCACTGGTCAAACCTGCAGCCGTTTTTATATGCAGCTTCCAACACATCATTCAATCTTTCGTCTCCTTTCGCAAAAACTGCCTCTATTAAAGACATTTCCGGCTTATGAAACTTAACCTCGGCCCGTAGCTTTATTTTTAGGTATTTTTTCTTTTCGTTAAAATAACTCAAGTTAAAAAACTTTTCCCTCTCAAAAGCGGTATGCGGTTTTGGAACAAAAGGAGATACGGTAATATTCAGATTCAGCTGTGGTGTTTGTTTTTTCACATTTCTAACAAGCGACACAATCCCTTCGATATCTTCATCAGTCTCTGTAGGCAACCCGACCATAAAATAAAGTTTTATCAACCGCCAACCTGATTTAAAAGCATACTCCGTTGTTTTTAATATCTCATCGTCAGTAATAAATTTTCCTATTTTTCTCCGTAAGCGTTCTGTACCGGCTTCTGGGGCAAATGTTAGAGAAGTTTTTTTAAAAGACCGTGTTTTAACCGCCAAATCTACCGATGAGGGATGACATCTCAGTGATGGTAATGCCACAGCTACTCTCTTTTCCAAACATATCTCCATAACAGAATCCATCAACTCATTTATATATGGATAATCTGATGTGGAAAGCGAAAGGAGTGATACCTCATCATAACCAGTGGATATAAGACCTTCTTTTATAATTTTTAAAAGTTTTTTTTTGCTTCTTATCCTACGCGGAGAATATGTCTTCGATGCCTGACAAAAAAAACAAGCTCTTGAACAACCGCGCATTATTTCAACATTAAGACGGTTTTGTGTTACATCCAAAAAAGGGACAATCGGAGAAACCGGATAATCCGAAGTTTCCAAATCAACAGTATTTTTTTTAATTGTTTTTTTGCCGTCATGCAATGACGGCACATAAATACATGGTATCTCCGAAAGCTTTTTTAATAATTCCAACTTATTTGAAATTTGTAATTTATAATTTGTAATTTTTAGTATTACGTCTTCTCCTTCGCCTATAACAAATGCATCAATAAAATCCTTGATCGGCAAAGGATTAACACATGCGGGGCCACCAGCAACAATCAAAGGATATTCCGATAAACTACCGTCCCTTTCTTTTGATCTTAAGGGTATTTTTGCCAAATCCAGAATATTTAAAATATTTGTATAGCATAATTCATGTTGAATATTAAAACCGATAATATCAAACTTATTAAGTGGCGCCTTTGTTTCAATAGAAAATAACGGTAAATTGTTTTCCCTTAAAATTTCCTCCATATCATATTCGGGAGAAAATGCTCTTTCACAAACAACATTCTCAGATTTATTCAGAATATTGTATAAAATCTGCAGCCCGAGATTAGACATCCCTATTTCATATAGATCAGGAAATACCAGACAAAACTTTACTAAACCTTGGATCCGCCGCGGTGGAGACTTTGGACTCCGAACCATTGAGTTCCATTCTTGTCCGATATATCTGGTCGGTTTTTTTACATAGGGTAAGAATTTCTCTATATCCATAATAAACCAGTAATCAGTAAGCAGTTAGTAGTTAGCAGGAAAATCCAAAATCCCTACTCACTTACTCACCCACTTTCTTACTCACTGTCTCTAATAGGCGTATCTTCTTATATGTATATTTATTAAAATTCCTATGGCAATCATATTAACAATTAATGCACTACCGCCATAAGAAAGGAATGGTAACGGGACACCGGCAACTGGCATAATTCCTATCAACATACCTAAATTTAAAATAATATAATAAGAAAACATAATAACTATACCAACAGCTGTTAAACTCCCGAATCTATCTGCGGCATTTTTAGCGATAGAAATCCCTCTTAAAATTAAAACAACATACAACAAAATAATAGAAATTGAAAAAATGGCACCGCCTTCTTCTGATAAAACAGCAAATATAAAATCAGTATGCTGGTCAGGAATAAAACCTAATTGTGTTTGGGTTCCCTGAAAAATTCCGCGTCCTGCAAGCTTCCCGCTACCTATTGCAATTCTAGATTGTAATATATTATACCCGCTTCCTAAAGGGTCAAGTGCGGGATTAAGGAATACCACCATCCTTCTTCTTTGATAATCTTTCAAATAGTTCGATATCAAAATAGCAGAAAATAATCCCATTAAAACAATTAAAAATATCTTTTTATATTCTTTAGGAGTAATCCTTATTCGTAAAGCTTTCATAAAGATAAACATACATAAAGACAGTAGAAAAATTAATATTACATAAATTAATTTAAAGTTATGTATTAAGAAAATATCCGAAAAATTTATTACTGAGTATGTCTCTAATATAGGAAGTCCGACCGTAACAACAGAAAATAAAATTATATAGTATATCATTTTTTTTGATACTCCGCCGACATACATCATACCTAAAAAAATAGGAACGAAGACAGAAGCTGAAGAAAAATCCGGCTCCATTAAAATTACAGCTATATAAACACCCGTTGCAAAAAATGGAGTTAGCAACCTAGTGAACTTGGTCATATTATGCTGGTTTTTTTCGACAAACTTAGCAAGATACAATATTAATGCGATTTTGGCTATTTCGGACGGCTGGAATGCGAATTTTCCGAAATCAAACCATGACCTTGAACCTCGAATTTTTGTTCCAAAAAAAAGAACCAATATCAATAAAATTAACCCTAATACATAAAAAACTTTTGCATATCCGGAGTATATATCATATCTTATACTTATAATCAAAAGCATCGCAGCAATACCAACTCCGAAAGCGGTCGACTGCTTTATTACAAAAAACATCGGGTTACCTGTTCTCATCTGTGCAGAAAATATAAACAGAAGTCCGGTAAGTGTAATTAAAATTACATCTATAAGTAAAACCCAGTCAAATTTTTTAAATATTGTTGTCTTCACTCGGCCCTTCCTCCTAACATAATAATCTCAACTTTCATAACAGCAGATAACACCTCACCAACCCTTTATACTACTATTTAGGAAGGGCTGGGTTCATATCAATTTTCGTCTATCTTTATATTTGTAATTATTCGTGTCTGTTTATTAAATATTTCTTCCAGCATCTTCCTGGCAATAGGTGCTGCAACTTCACCGCCGCCGCCGCCATGTTCTATCATAACAACAAGAGCAATTTTAGGATTTCTTACCGGCGCAAAACATACAAACCATGAATGATCGGCGCCTTGCGGATTCTGAGCAGTTCCGGTTTTACCAGCCAACGATAAATCTTTAATGCGTGCATTCTTGGCGGTACCATATCTAACAGCGTTCACCATACCCTGTTTAACAATTTTTAAATTACTAGGTTTTATATCCAATTTTCTCTTTATTTTAGGTGCATTTTCAAATATAACTTCACCTTTAACATTAATTATTTTTTTAAGAATATGGGGCTGAAAAACAGTTCCGCCGTTTGCAAGCGTTGAAATGAACTGTGCGACCTGAATAGGTGTGGCCCATATATATCCCTGACCTACAGACATGTTCACCGTATCACCGTCATACCAACCCTGCCTTAATTTATTTTTTTTCCATGACCTGTCAGGGATAAGACCTTTTTCTTCCGACGGTAAATCAATACCGGTATTCTCGCCAAAGCCGAATTTCTGACCCCAATCTTTCAATTTTGTCGGGCCTAACTGTAGTCCTACATCATAAAAAAAAACATCACAGGAATGTGCCAGTGCATCTACAAGCTGCATC
Source organism: Elusimicrobiota bacterium (assembly GCA_016928195.1). GTDB lineage: Bacteria > Elusimicrobiota > UBA8919 > UBA8919 > UBA8919 > JAFGLF01. The sequence continues at coordinate 34,947 of JAFGLF010000077.1, read as the reverse complement.
TTCCCATGTCCGCTTCTTGCCCAACAACGAAATTTCCGTTTATATTTTCCCAACTCAATAAAACCTTTACAATCTATAACTGACCAAGGTGTAATTATTCCGCTTTCAAGCCCCGCAATAGCTGTTACCATTTTAAAAACTGAAGCTGGCGGATACTGACATTGCAGGGCTCTATTTACAAGAGGTAATTTCTTAGATCTTAGATAATATGACAACTGCCAATGCTCCATTCCGGAAATAAACAAATTCGGATTATAATCCGGATAAGAGGCTAAACCAAGAATCCCTCCGGTATCAGGGTCAACTGCAATTGCAACACCACTGTGTCCTTTAATATTTTCGTAAAGTGCATTTTGAATCTTTTTATCAATTGTTAAAACGAGAGATTTACCATCTATAGGTTCCACCGTTTTAAGAATTCTTTTCTGTATACCGCGTGCATTAACTTCAACCTGACTTCCCCCATCAACACCCCTTAAAGTATCATCATACTGTCTTTCCAAACCGTTTTTACCTACAACATCTCCGATTTTTATATTAAAAGAGCTATTTAAATCATCCGATGATGCTTCCCGAACATAACCGGTTATATGTGAAATAGAAGAACCCCATTTATATACCCGTACGGGTTCAATTCTTACAACAATCCCCGGCAATTGATGCATTCTCTCTGCCAAACGCAGTGCTTTAATTTTTGATATATCTTCTGCAATTTTTATAAGTGAAAAATTTTTTCTGTAATATTTTTTTATTTTATTAAAAAGAGATTGTGTAGGGATTGAAAGGAATTTAGATACTTTATCGATAACGTCTTTAACTTCTCCATCAGAAAGTGTTTGTCTCGAGAATAAAACAACGAATGATGGTTTATTATCTACAATTATATCAAAATTTCGATCGTAGACTTTACCGCGGGTGGAAGGCTGCGGATATATTATAATTCTATTTTCATCTGATATTTTCCTATAATAATCGCCCTTTATTATTTGGAGTGATATAATTCTAAAAATAATTATCCCGATTAAAAAAAATATGATAAATTTCAAAATATTTAACCGGGCTAAAAATGATTCTATTGAATGTCCTAAATTCTCTCCATGCCACATAACACCAGTGCACAAGAACAGAAGTTCAAAGTGCAAAAGTAACTACTCTCTCATCTTCTGCACTTTTGCTCTCTTGCGCTGCCCCTATCTTTCTACATCAAGTTGCTTAAACCAAACGTTCCACCAAATTTTAAATAATTTAAAAAATAACGGAACTAAAATTATAGCAACAAACTCAAGACCAAAATAAAACGATCCCCGAATACCAATAAAAATCATTTCAAGAATTATATTTATTGCCTTAGCCAAACTAACTCCCAGTAAAACAACTATAATCTGAGCAAATATATTTTCCTCGTCTACTCTTTTAGGAAGACGGCCAGCAAAATAGCCGATAATAGAATAAGAAAAACTACTGATCCCAAAAGATGTTGCTGAGAAAATTCCCTCAAGTAAACCTATAAAAAAACCAACCGTACAGCCAGCCGAAGTCCCTCTATATAAACCAATAAATATAATAAAAAAAATACCAAATAATGAAAACTTTGAAATTATAATTTCAAAGAAAATTATAATTATTATTGAAATGAAATAAAAAAGAAGTCTCTTCACCCCGCCACCTACCTTCGGCTATTCAAGCCGAGATATACACCCCATCCACCTTTGGTGTATAGGCAGGTGGTGGGGTCATAATCAAACAAATTTATTTACCTTATTCTATAAATACATCGCTTAATTGAAATGCCGGAATAATAGGCTCAACCTTAGCTGACTTGAACGGCAGATGCCCAGATTGAGATACTGATACAACTATACCGATAGAAATTCCAGCAGGAAAAATTTCAGACACAGACGAAGTAACAACCTTATCTCCTATTTTTATATCGGCACTGCTTGGAATCCATAATATTTCCAATCTATTTGATTCACGGCCGACGATAATCCCGTCAACATTGGCAGGCAAAATTCTTGCAGGTATTTTTGATATACGATTAGTTATAACCTGAACCTGCGAAGTATTTTCTTTAACATCCCTTAATTGGCCGACAATTCCAAAGTTATTCTTATAAAATCCATAAACCGGCCTATTTTCCTTTAACCCGCTGGCTGTACCCTTATCTATAATAAGTATCTTATTATACTGCTGTAATGGTTTTGCAATTATACGGGCTATAACTGTTTTTCTGGGAATATTTCTTTTATAATTTAAAAGTCTTGTTAGCCGTTCATTTTCAATTTCAAGTGTTTTTAATTTAAGTAAATCATGTAAAAGTTGCCTGTTTTGATTCTTCAATTCCAATAGCCGCTGATGGGCATAGGTGAGATCTTTAATATTGCCGCCAAGATTCCCAATAGAAGAAAGCACAGTATTTATTTTCGAGTATGGGGAAATAATTACATAAAATAAAAAATCCCGTGCTGCTTTTACTACGGGATTTAAATTGAAACTTAAAATTACAATCGATATAATAAGATAAAATGAGAGTATTACTGTAGAATTTCTTTTAAACACGGTAAGTTCACGCGTTCCTTTACTCCAAATGACTGCGCGCTTTCTTTATATTTTCAAGTTCCTCAAGATATCTACCCGTCCCTAAAACAACACATGTTGTGGGATCCTGAGCAAGATAAACAGGAAGATGGGTTTCCTTTGAAATCAAGTCTGTCATACCGCGAGTTAAAGAACCGCCTCCGGCCATAACTATACCTCTATCAACCAATTCTGCCGCAAGTTCAGCCGGTGTTTCTTCTAAAACCTCTTTTACCATTTCAACAATTGACTTTACCGGCTCTAACATTGCCGTTCTTATATCTTTACTTGAAACATTTATGGTTCTCGGAAGTCCCTGTGTCATATCCAAACCTTTAACATCTAAAGTTTCTTCCTTATGTTGAGGAAAAACCGAACCTATCTGCATTTTTATAGACTCCGATGTTCTATATCCTATAGCAAGATTATGATTCTTCTTAAAATACGCAACAATAGCCTCATCCATTTCATCACCTGCAATAGGAATCGATTTTGATACAACCATTCCACCTAAAGAAATTACAGATGATTCTGTCGTACCGCCTCCAATATCTATAACCATATTACCAGTTGGCTCATGTATAGGAAGACCGGCCCCGATTGCTGCAGCCATCGGTTCTTCTATTAAATGAACCTCCCGTGCACCTGCCTGTTCAGCCGCCTCCCTTACAGCACGGCGTTCAACCTCTGTAATTCCTGATGGGATTCCTATAACTATCCTTGGATGAAGAAGTGTTGTTCTGTTATGAACCTTTTTTATAAAATACCGAATCATTTTTTCGGTAATATCAAAATCAGCAATTACTCCGTTTCTTAAAGGCCTTATAGCCTCAATAGAAGAAGGAGTCATGCCTACCATTTTTTTTGCTTCATCTCCAATCGCTTTTATTTCCTGATTATCCTTATCATATGCAACGACCGATGGTTCTCTTAAAATAATACCTTGACCCTTTACATAAACAAGTGTGGTAGCAGTACCAAGGTCTATGCCCATATCATTTGAGAAAAATGAAAAAATAAAATCAAACATAGTAACATCAGTGCAAAAGTTACAAGTGCAAAAGCGCAACGGGTACTTCTAATCTTTTGCTCTCTTGCTCTTCTGCTCCGCCTTTTATTCCACTAACTTTACAATCGCCATCTTACTACCATCTGAAATGCGACGACCTAATTTGTAAATACGGGTATATCCGCCGGGACGGGTCTTAAATCTTTCCGCTAAAGGACCAAACAACTTAGCCATTGCTGTAGGAGATTTTATATCCCTGGCAACTTGCCGCTGACGGGAGAGACCACCTTTCTTTGCTTTTGTAATAATTTTCGAAACAAATTTTACAAGCTCTTTTGCTTTTGAAATAGTGGTTTTTACTGACTCATTTTCTATGAGAGAAGTGGAAAGATTCCGAAGTGTTGCAAAACGGTGAGCTGTTGTTCTACCCATTTTCCTGTTTTTTCTGTATTTCATATCAACATCAGGGAATAGGGTATAGGGTGTAGGGTGTAGTAAAGTCAACGACTTAACTACTGCCTACTGCCTACTGCCTACTGCCTGCCCCTACTGTTTTAAAGAGACTCCCAATTCCTTCAATTTCATTTCAATTTCTTCCAGTGACTTTCTTCCGAAATTCTTATAACCGAGAAGCTCATCACGGGATCTTTTTGTCAAATCTCCAATTGTCTTTATACGGGCACGTTTTAAACAATTTGCTGCTCTTATTGAAAGTTCTATAATCTCAACCGGCTGGTTAACAATACCTGATGATAATTTTTCTTCCGACTTTGTACCCTCAGATTTTACTTCTTCTTTTTCTTCTTCCTCAAAATTTATGAAAATATTTACAGAGTCACTCAGGAGTTTAGCGGAATAAGCAAGAGCATCTTCAGGGTTTATTGAACCATCTGTCCATATATCAAGAATAAGACGGTCATAATCCGTTACCTGGCCAAGACGAGTATCTTCAACCTCATAATATACTTTTGTTATTGGGGTAAAAGTCGCATCCACCAAAATTGTTTTTGCCGGCTGTTCCGGCCTCTTATTTTTTTCGCTTGGAGAATAACCACGACCCTTAGCTACATCTACCTCCATTTCAATCGAACCGCCAGACTCAAGTGTAGCAATTACAAAATCTTTATTAATAACTTCAATGTTTGAATTAACTGACAATGCTGATGCCTTAACAACAGACCCTTTAGAAACCAATAACTTTAGAGTTTCAACTCCATCGGAATACATTTTAAATCTAATTTTTTTTAAATTCAATATTATCCCCATAACATCTTCAACAACTCCGGGAATAGTTGCAAATTCATGTGAAGCACCTTTTATTCGTACCGCAATTATAGCAGCACCTTCAAGTGATGACAAAAGTATCCGTCGAAGTGAATGCCCTACAGTGTGCCCATAACCTCTTTCAAATGGTTCAATAACAAATCTACCGTAAGTTAAATCCGAAGAAACATTTTTTTCAATCTTCTGAGGTCCTACTATATCAGGAAGCCGCATTTTATATATACCTCCATAAACTTCAGTGCAGAAGTTAATAATTACAAAAGTTACTCCAAATGCCTGCCCGACCAACTTCAAACGGGTCCTTCTGCTCTTTTGCTCTATTTTTTATTTACTATACAACTCTACTATTAGTTGTTCTTTTGGTCTTTCTTCATTATATGGAATAGCCATTTCCTCGCGCACTGGCTGTCTTATTACAGTTCCGGTTAAATTTTCCATATCTAAAGATAACCACGGAGAAATTCCTTTTTGGGATGAAATTTCCATTGATTTTTTAACAAATAGATTTTCTTTTAGACTATTAGTAATTTGAATCTTATCATTAATCTTAACTTCATATGATGGAATATTCACGGTTTTACCATTCACTTTTATATGTTTGTGTAAAACAACTTGACGAGCGGCTGCAAGTGATGATGCAAAACCAAGTTTTTTTACAACATTATCCAGTCTCATTTCCAAAACCAGTAACAAATTCAAACCTGTCTTACCCTTATGCTTCGCAGCATTATGGAAATATCTTCTAAATTGTTTTTCCATAACACCATAAGTCCTTTTTACCTGTTGTTTAGCACGTAATTGTTCCGAATATTCGGTAGGTTTTTTCCTGAATTTTTTATGAGGTCCCGGTGGTCCCTTTTTCTTGGTTATAGGACATTTTATTGTCTCACATCTTTCACCTTTTAAAAATAAAGGAATCCCTTCTTTTCTGCATCTCCTACATTTAGGTCCGGTATATCTTGCCATGTTAAATTCAGTAATCAGTAAGCAGTTAGCAGTGAATAGGAAAATCATAAAAAACCCTCCTCACTTACTCACTTACTCGCTTACTCACTGCCTCTTATACTCTCCTTTGTTTTGGTGGACGACAGCCATTATGTGGGATGGGCGTAATGTCTTTGATTGATGTGACTGTAAGCCCGGATATTTGTAATGCCCTTATTGCGGTTTCACGCCCACTTCCAGGACCGCTCACAAAAACGGCAACATGCTTTAATCCTCTTTCAGCAAGTTTTCGTGCACAATTTGCAGATGCAATCTGCGCTGCAAATGGAGTTCCCTTTTTTGTGCCCTTAAAACCGGCGGATCCACTGGAGCCCCAGCCAATCACATTACCTCTGTCGTCAGTAATTGTAATAATAGTATTATTAAAAGAAGATTTAATATATACACGCCCGCTACTTGCAACAAGCTTACTTTTCGATTTTGATTTTGATTTCGGTGCAACGGATGGCCGACCTGCTTTGGGTTTTAAGTCGGCGCTTTTTTGACCTTCTGAGGGCACACCTGTTTCTTTTGACTTAGATTCTTCTACTTTTTTTGGTTCTTTCGCTTTTTCATCAGCCATATCAAATTCAGTTAGCAGTTAGTAGTTAGCAGTTAGCAGGAAAGTCAAAATCCTACTCACTTACTCACTTACTCACTTACTCACCGCCCCTTACTTTGTTTCTACTTCTTTTTTAACCTCAGCTTTTACCGCACCCACTGTCTTTCTCTTACCTCTCTTAGTTCTTGCATTTGTTTTGGTTCTTTGACCGTGAACTGGAAGATTCCTGCGATGCCGCATTCCTTTATAGGAACCTACTTCTTGAAATCTTTTAATATTCCCCACAATCTCACGGCGTAAGTCACCCTCAACTTTATAATCGGATGCAATAATAGATGCAAGTTTACCCACCTCGGCCTCCGTGAGATTTTTAACACGTTTCGACGGGTCAATCTGTGCTTCATCAAGAATTTGCTTAGCAAGAACTCTGCCTATTCCATATATATACGAGAGCCCTATATCTATTCGTTTCTCTTTTGGTAAATCTACACCTGATATTCGTGCCATAATAAAATCAGTTAGCAGTTAGCAGTCAGCAGTTAGCAGGAAAATCAAAACCCTTACTCACTTACTCACTTACTCACTTACTCGCTGCCTCTCTATCCTTGTCTTTGTTTATGTTTCGGATTTGTACAAATAATAAACAAAACACCTTTGCGTTTTACAACCTTACATTTTTTACAAATTTGTTTTATCGATGATCTTACTTTCATATTTATCTTTCCCTAAAAATAATTCTCCCCCTTGTCAAATCGTAAGGCGATAATTCAACTTTTACTTTATCACCGGGAAGAATTCGTATATAATGCATCCGCATTTTACCAGAAATTCTGGCAAGAACACTATGCCCGTTATCAAGCTGAACACGAAACATTGCGGAAGGCAGTGCCTCTTTTACAACACCAGTAACTTCAATTTTCTCTTCTTTCTGCATGTTCGTTTCACTCACACGCGAATGGTCGCAAATCTAACGCTAATTTCCGCAAATTCTTTATTTGCGTTTATTCGCGTTGGTTTAATATTCGCGTATATTAGCGTTCTTTTGTAAGTATCTCACAACCATTTTTTTTAACTAAAACTGTATGTTCAAAATGTGCTGATAACTTACCGTCACTTGTTACTGCTGTCCATTGGTCAGGAAGAATTTTTATCTGCCACATACCTTCATTTATCATTACCTCAATAGCAAGACAGCAATTCTCAGGAATTCTTAAGCCTGTACCCCGGGATCCATAATTCGGGACCTGAGGATCTTCATGAAGGTTTCTGCCAATCCCATGGCCAACAAAATCACGCACAACAGAAAACCCATTTTCCTCTGCAGTTTTCTGTATTACCGATGATATATCTCCAAGACGGCAACCAGCAGAACAGTCTTTAATCGCAGATTCTAACGATGATTCTGCAATTCTAAGAAGTTTTTCTGTGGAACCAGAAACTGTTCCTACCGTAAATGTTTTTGCTGTATCACCGTAAAAACCACCATATTTGACACCAACATCAATACCAATAATATCCCCTTCTTTTAATTTCTGAGATGATGGGATACCATGTACAACAACCTCATTAATTGAAGTACAAATTATTCCAGGATAATTCCTATATCCTAAAAATGCTGATTTCGCATCAAGTGATTTTATCTTTTTGCCGGCAATATTTTCGAGTTCTCTTGTTGTAATCCCAATAGATACATTTTTCCCGGTTTCTATTAAGACTTCTGCCGCAATACGACATGCTTTGCGCATACCATCAATTTCAGCGGCTGACTTTACATCAATCATAATGCAGCTTCTATATCTCTAGATATTTCAGGAACTGACTTATTGCCATCTATAGACAATAATATGTTTTTCTGTTTATAGTATTCAATGAGCGGTTGTGTTTCTACATAATATACTGAAAGCCGGTTTTTTATTGTTTTTGGCATATCATCTTCGCGCTGAAATAACTCACCACCACAAATATCACAAACACCTTCCTTTTTAGGTGGAAGAGTAACAAGATTATGCTTATTTCCGCATTTTTTACAAATTCTTCTGGAGGACAACCGTTCTATTATTTTTTCCTCTGCAACTTCCAATGAAACTACTTTGTCGATTTTTTTACCAAGGCGGTTAAGAATATCGTCCAAACCTTTTGCCTGAGGAAGCGTTCTTGGGAAACCATCAAGTAAAAAACCGTTCTTACAGTCGTCTTTCTTAAGACGCTCCTCAACAACTTTTAAAACAATATTGTCGGGGACAAGAGCACCTCTTGACATAATGGATGAAATCTTTTTACCAAGTTCACTTTGCGAATTAACTTCATCTCTAAATATATCACCGGTTGAAATAGAGGGTACAGATTTACTTTTAGTTATAAACTGGGCTTGAGTCCCTTTACCAGCGCCAGGTGCTCCAAAAAGTATTAAATTCATCTTCTACCCCGTTTATTTTATATTAAACCATCTACCTTTAATTTTTCCCTTTTTTAAAAAACCGTCGTAGTGTCTCATTATAAGATGCGATTCCATCTGACTAATAGTATCAAGTGCAACTCCGACTACAATCAGAAGTGCGGTACCACCGAAAAAGAACGGAACATTAACAAATTTTCTTAAATAATCAGGCAATATGGCTATAAATGCAACAAAAATTGCGCCGCCAAGAGTAATTCTTGCTAAAATCCATTGTATATAATTTGCAGTGGGTTCACCGGGTCTTATACCAGGAACAAATCCTCCCCATTTTTTCATATTTTCTGCGATATCTTTTGGATTCAGGGTTATAGAATTATAAAAATAACAGAAAAATATAATAAGTGCAGCATATAAGACTTCATACAGAATACTACCTCTCATCCACCAGTCAATAAATTTTTTCATAAATCCTGTGTCCTGTGTAAATTGCGCAACTGTCATTGGAACAGACATTAAGGAAACAGCAAAAATTACTGCTATAACACCTGACTGGTCAACTTTTATAGGAAGAAATGTGGATTGTCCGCCATACATCTTTCTGCCAACAACCCGTTTAGCATATTGAACAGGAATCTTCCGCTGACCGGTTTCAATCCATACAACAGCAGCAGTAATTGCAAAAACCATTATAAGAATCAAAATCCCCATAAATAATGACATTTCATGGGTCTTTATCAATATATAAAGATTTTTCACCGCAGAGGGAAGCCTATCAACAATCCCAACAAAGATTATCAGGGAAATTCCATTTCCAATACCGCTTTCTGAAATCTGTTCACCAAGCCACATTATGAAAACTGTACCAGTTGTCATCGTAAGAACAGTTATAAAAACAAACATCGGTCCGGGGTTTGAAACAATCGATGCGCCGCCAGGAGCTTTCATAGGCATTATCATAAAAAGCGTTAGTCCTAGGGATTGAATAATCGCCAAACCAAGAGTAGCATATCTTGTCCACTGTGTAATTTTTTTCCGGCCGGTCTCACCTTCCTTTGAAAGTTTCTCAAGATACGGAACCGTTGCCTGTAAAAGTGAAAATATAATGGATGCATTTATATACGGCATAATTCCGAGTGTGAAAACGGAAAGCCGGGAAAGCGCTCCACCCGAAAACATATCCATAAATCCAAAGAGCGTATTGCTTTGCTGGGCAAAAAGTGCTCTAAATGCCGCAACATCAATTCCGGGGACAGGTATTGCCACCCCGATTCTATAAACTATAAAAATTCCTGCTGTAAATAAAATTCTTTTTTTTAATTCAGGTACTTTAAATATGTCGCCAAAAGATTCAATCATAATTACTTCTGCGCTTCTGCTTTATTATTCTTCTGATCTGCCTTTGTGCTTTTTTGGTCTGTTTTTCTGTTCTTCATTATCTCTATTACTTCGCCACCGGCTTTTTTTGTTTTCTCGATTGCACTCTTTGAAAATCTATCGGCTGTAATTTTTAACGGTTTTTTTATGTCCCCATCAGCAAGAACCTTTATAGGTTTTTGCTTGCTTTTTATTAAACCTTTTTCTATTAAAACTGTTTTTGTTATTTCTGAATTCGAATCAAATACTTCATCCAATGTTTTTAGGTTAATAACCTCATATTCTCTTCTAAAAATATTTTTAAAACCTCTTTTTGGAATACGGCGCATTAACGGCATCTGTCCGCCTTCAAAACCCGGACGAGTCCCTCTGCCAGACCTGGAATTCTGGCCTTTCATACCTTTAGTTGCAGAACCGCCATGCCCAGAACCCTCGCCGCGGCCAAGTAGTTTCCTTCTATGTTTCGAACCTACCGCTGGTTTAAGATCACATAATTTCATTTAACTTTTTTTCCCTCTTAATTTTTCGACATCTTCTCTAAGCCGTAACCGCTTCAATCCATCCATTGTTGCATATACGACATTAAATGGATTGGAAGATCTAAGTGATTTAGTAAGTATATCTTTTATACCACAAGACTCTAATACGGCCCTAACAGGGCCGCCGGCAATAAGTCCCGTTCCAGCGGAAGCCGGACGAAGCAACACCATTCCCGCACCGAAACATCCGGTAATTTCATGAGGAATGGTCGTGTTTTTAAGCGGAACTTTTATAAGATTTTTCGTAGCGGCAGCGGTACCTTTTTTTATTGCTGATTGAACCTCGTTTGCTTTGCCCAAACCCGCCCCAACATGACCTTCTCCTGTGCCTACAACAACAAGTGCATTAAAAGAAAATCTCTTCCCGCCTTTTACTACTTTTGTGACACGTCCAACCGACACAACTACTTCTTTTTTTATTTCCAAGATATCCTCACTATATTCGGAAACGCAAATCTACGCAAATCTAATGCGAATTATCGCCAATTATTCGCGTGTATTCGCGTTCTTTCTTATTCGTATCCGTTCGCGTTTTTCTAAAATTTTACCCCTGATGCACGGACCGCATCTGCAAATGATCTAACTTTACCGTGATAAATATATCCACTTCTATCAAATACAACTTGTTTTATACCCATTGATATTGCCTTTTTGCCTGCATTTTCACCAAGCAACACTGCAGCCTTTATATTTGCCGAATTTTTTAATTTTAATACTTTTGTTGAAATAGACAAAAGTGTTTTTCCTTTTGTATCGTCTAAAAATTGTACATATATATATTTATTGGACTTCTGAAAAAGCATGCGTGGCCTATCAGTAGTTCCAAAAATTTTTTCTTTTGTTCTTATTTTCCTTCTTATTAATGCCTGTTTTTTCTTGGATAACATGTTAACATCAGGGTATAGGGAATAGGAGGTAGGGTGTAGAAAAGTCTTTGACTTTAACTACTGCCTATTGCCTACTGCCTACTGCCTGCCTTTTACTTCTTAGCCCCACCAACAGCACCAGCTGCACCAACACCGATTGCTGCTTTGCCTGGTTTCTTTTTTATATATTCGCCAAAATATCTTATTCCCTTGCCTTTATACGAATCCGGATCTTTCGTTCTCCGGATTTTCGAAGCAATAAGACCAAGCTTCTCTTTATCGGCAGATTTTAATGTTATTGAAATTCCCTTTGGGTCAACAGCAATATCTATATCTTGCGGTATATCAAATTCAACCGGATGCGAATATCCTAATTGCATAGTAAGCTTTTTACCTGCTAATTGTGATTTATATCCTACTCCATAAATTTCAAGTTTTTTCTCAAAAGGAGTAACTACACCCTTGACCATATTATTAATATGTGCACGTGTAGTACCATGAACTGCCTTATGCTCTTCAGAATTTCTTTTTACAACTATATTATTTTTATCAACCGTAACCGAAATAACAGGACTGAAATTTCTTTTCAGCGTACCGGCAGGACCAGATACAGAAATTTCATTATCTTTTACATTAACCTTCACATTGTTTGGTATTGGTATCGGTTTATTGCCTACTCTGCTCATATTAGAATCAATTGAAAAATTAAAAAATTAGAAAGATTTATCTAAAAATCTTTAAATCTTTTAATCTTTATAATTGCCTTTTTACCAGACATAACATATAACTTCGCCACCAAGATGCTCTTCCCTAGCCATTGAATCAGTCATTAATCCATGTGATGTGGATACTATTGCTATGCCTATACCTTTTAATACTTTAGGAAGCTTATTTGACTTTCTGTATATTCTTATCGATGGTTTTGAAACTCTTTTTAAATCTGTAATCATTGGCTGTTTATTCTGTGTGTATTTCAAGAAAACCCTCAAAATACCCTGTCTCTTATCATCAAGCCTTTTATAGTTTGAGATATATCCTTCTGTCTTCAAAATTTTAGCTATTTCTTCTTTAATACCCGAAGCAGGAATATCCACTTTTTCTTTAAATTTTTGACTTCCATTCTTTATTCGTACCAACATATCTGAAATCGGATCTGTAATCATTATTTACTCCGTAAACACACGAATAACACTAATTATATCAAATCACACGAACATTTATTCGTGTAATTCGGGTTTTATATTCGGCATCTATTTGTATCTACCAGCTTGATTTTGTTACTCCGGGAATTAATCCCTTATGTGCAAAATTCCTAAAACAAATTCTGCATAATCCAAAATCTCTTAAATAGCCACGCGGACGTCCGCATATACGACATCTATTATATCTTCTTGTTGAATATTTCGGAGGTTTACGATTTTTTATAATTAAACATTTTTTCGCCATAATTAAACCCAAAATCTAAAATTGAAATACGGTAAATTTTACTTTTTACTTGCCTTTTTTAAACGGCATGCCTAACGCTGCGAGCAATTCTTTTGCTTCAGAATCAGTATTAGCTGTTGTAACTACTGTTATATTCATTCCCCTTGCTTTATCGGATTTATCCAGGATAACTTCGGGGAATATATACTGTTCGTTTAAACCGAGATTATAGTTACCCCTTCCGTCAAATTTAGATACATCAAGACCTCTAAAATCCCTAATCCTTGGAATAGCGATATTCACAAGACGATCAAAAAATTCATACATTATATTATTTCTAAGCGTCACCTTGAGACCATTTGGTGTTCCAACTCTTAATTTAAAGGCTGATATTGATTTCTTTGCCCGACGCAAAAGCGGTTTTTGACCGGTAATAAGCGAAAGCTCTGAAGAAGCTATTTCAATCGCCTTTGGGTTTTCCTTTGCATCTGATATACCCATATTTATAACAATTTTTTCAAGTTTAGGAACTTGATGAATATTTTTATAACTACTTTTTTTTATTAGTTCCGCTACAATAACTTTATTATATGCTTCTTTTAATCTCGCCATATAACTTCAGGGTATGGGCAATAGGGTGTAGGGTGTAGAAAAGTCTTTGACTTTAACTACTGCCTACTGCCTACTACCTACTGCCTGCCTTTTTACATTATCATCTCTCCGCACTTTTTACAAATACGGGTTTTTTTACCATCAGAGAGTATCTCCCATTTTTTACGGGTCGGCTTGTCACATTTAGGACATACAAGCATTAACCGGGCTACGGACACCGGAGCTTCTTTCTCTCTTATGCCGCCAGAATCTGTCTGAGTCGGTTTTGTATGTCTTTTAACAAAATTAACTTTTGAGACAATAGCTGTTCTTTTGCTGGGAAATATTTTTAAAACATCTCCTGTTTTTCCCTTATCTTTACCAGCTAAAACAATTACTTTATCTTTCTTTTTTATATGCATGATACTATCAATTAAAAAATTAGAAAAATTTAAAAATTACAAAGATTAAAATCTTTCAATCTTTCCAATCTTTCAATGTTTTAATTACCTTTACACTACCTCGGGAGCAAGTGAAATAATTTTTAGAAAATTTTTTTCTCTCAATTCTCTTGCCACAGGACCAAAAATTCTTGTTCCGCGCGGCTCACCTTCATCATTAATTATTACCGCTGCATTTTTATCAAATTTTATATAACTGCCATCGTTACGGCGAACCTCTTTGGTACACCTAACAATAACCGCACGTACTTTCTCGCCCTTTTTTATTGCGGCCGCAGGAATTGCATCAAATACAGAGGCAATTATCACATCGCCCAAGGATGCATATTTCCTGTAACTGCCCCCGAGCATACGAAAACATCTTATTTTTCTTGCTCCGGTATTATCTGCAACAGTTAAAATTGAACGTTCCTGAATCATTGTTTACCCTGCTCCACCCCTATTATTTTCCATCTTTTCTTCTTAGAAATAGGTTTTGTTCCTATCATCTTAACCTTATCATTAATATGCGATTCGTTTTTTTCATCATGAGCATAAAACTTCGTATAGCGTTTTACTACCTTTCCATAAAGTGAATGACGAGTTGTCCATTCTACCTCAACAACTCTGGTTTTATCCATTTTATCTGATATAACTACTCCCGTTTTTGTCTTTTTCATTCGTGTTTTTTCGCTCCAAGTACTGTTAAAATTCTTGCTATCTGTTTTCTCAAAGTTCTTAACTCAAGTGGATTTTTCAGCGGTGTTGTTTTATGACCGAATTTTAATCTAAACAGTTTCTCCCTGGTTTCAATAAGTTTAGACTTTAACTCATCAACTGTAAGTTCTTTTATTTGTTCAAAACGAACTTCTTTTTTTGCTTTAGCCATTTTTATTGGTCTCTTTCCAAGAATTTTGTTTTTATCGGAAGCTTATGGGCAACAAGATCAAATGCTGCCTTCGCCTCACCCTTTTCTAAACCGGCAATTTCAAACATAACTCTTCCCGGTTTTACAACCGCGACCCAGGATTCAGGCATTCCCTTTCCTTTACCCATACGGGTCTCAGCCGGTTTTTTCGTGTATGGTTTATCAGGGAACACTCTTATCCAAATCTTACCGCTTTTTTTAATTGCCCGTGTCAATGCGATTCTAGATGCTTCTATCTGACGTGAAGTAATCCATGCAGTACCTAATGCCTGTAATCCATACTCACCAAAATTAACATTGGTTCCGCCGGATGCATTACCCTTCATTTTACCACGCTGGGCCTTTCTATATTTTACCCTTTTCGGAGACAACATTATCTTCTTCCTCGCTTTCCTCTTCAATATCTTCTTCAGGAGCGGGTATTTCTTCTTCCTTTCTCTCTATATCTTCAGGTTTTTCTACTAAACGTGCTTCTTTTATCATCTCTTTTTCTGTTTTTTTATAAAATTCTTTTTTGAAAACCCATACTTTAACACCTATTATACCCATTGTTGTAAGAGACTCAGCAAAGCCATAATCTATATCTGCTCTAAATGTCTGAAGAGGAATTCTTCCTTCTTTAAGCCATTCTGTTCTTGCAATTTCGTTACCACCAAGACGACCTGCAACCATAACTTTTATACCCAGCGCACCTCTCTCAATTGCCTTCTCAATAGCTTTTTTCATAGCCCTTCTATAGGAACCCTTTTTTTCAAGCTGAAGCGCTATACCCTCTGCAACAAGCTGTGCATTAGTTTCAGGTGATTTAATTTCCATTATATTGACCATGGTTTTTTTATCGCTAATTTCTTCAATTTCCTTTTTCAGGCTTTCGACATCGGCGCCTCTTTTACCGATAACCAGACCTGGACGGGCAGAAAAAATATTAACTTTAAGGTATTTCCCAGCCCTTTCTATCATAATTTTTGATACTGCGGCAAATTTTAGTCTTGTTTTTACAAACTTTCTTATTCTAAAATCTTCTTCTAAAAGATCTGCCATATTGCGACGTGAAAACCATTTAGAATCCCAGTCAGCAACATAGCCCAATCTTAAACCTTTTGGATGAATTTTCTGTCCCATAATAATATCAATTAAAAAAATCTAGAAATCTTTTAATCTTTCTAATTGCCCTTCCTGTCTGCCACTACAATTGTTAGATGGCAGGTTTTTCTCTTATATAAATTTCCTCTGCCCATTGCACCGGGTCGCATTCTTTTTATTGGAGGACCCATGGTCGAAAATGCTTCCCTTACAAAAAGTGACTCCGGATTTTTTAACATACCACAATTAGCCACTGCCGATTTTAATGTTTTTTCTATAAAAGAAACCGAGCCTTTTTTTACAAACATTAGTAAATCAAAAGCTTTTGAAACTCTTTTTCCTCTTATAATCTTAAGAATTTGCCCAACCTTTCTATATGAATGTCTTCCGAATCTTGAAATTGCTTTTGCTTGCATTTTATGTCTTCTCCAGCGCTTCCTTAGTATGGGCTGCCCCATGACCTTTGAAAAATCTTGTAGGCGAGAATTCGCCCAAACGATGACCAACCATATTTTCTGTTATATAAACAGACACAAATTTCCTTCCATTATGTACGCCAAAAGTATGCCCTACAAATTCAGGAGAAATAACAGAAGATCTGGCCCAAGTTTTTATAACCGATTTTTGTCCGGTCGAATTTAGTTTTTCGACTTTTTTCAGTAACTTTTCATCAATATAAGGACCTTTTTTTGTTGATCTGCTCATAGTAACTCCAACTAAAAAATTTAAAATCTTTCAATCTTTTAATTGCCTTTTTATCTGACTCCTTTTGGCCTTCTGTTAACTATATATACATTTGTCCATTTTTTCTTAGACCGTGTTTTAAATCCTTTCGCCGGCTGATTCCATGGAGAACGGGGATGATTATGTCCTTTAGACCTACCTCTGCCGCCACCATGCGGATGATCAACCGAATTCATTGCTGTTCCCCTTACTGTTGGACGAATTCCTAAATGACGCCGTCTCCCTGCATTTCCCATAGTAACATTTTCATGTTCTGGATTTCCAACCTGCCCAATTGTCGCATAACATTTCAATGAAAGCCTTCTTATTTCACCTGACGGCATTTTTATGTTTGCGAACCCGCCCTCTACTGCCATTATCTGTGCCGTTGATCCTGCAGAGCGGACGAGTTTAGCACCACGGCCCGGAACAAGTTCTATATTATGAATCTGTGTGCCTAACGGAATATTTGAAAGCGGAAGTGCATTGCCGATTTTCAAATCTACATTTTCACCGCTTTCCACAACACTGCCGACTTTTAGGCCTATTGGGCATATTATATATCTTTTCTCCTCGTCGGTATATTTTAAAAGTGCAATTCTGGCCGAACGATTCGGGTCATACTCAATAGCAATAACATTCGCTTTGATATTATGCTTATCTCTTTTAAAATCAATAAGACGATATTGTCTTCTATGACCGCCACCTCTATGACGAACAGTAATACGGCCGGTATTATTTCTACCCGCAGTCTTTCTCAATGGAACAAGCAGTGATTTTTCTGGAGTACTTTTTGTTATATCGCTAAAATCATCACGTGTTACAAACCGCCTTGATGATGTATATGGTGTATATGTTTTTATTGCCATAAAAACCTCGTTTCACTCGGTAAATCTCAAAACACAAATCCCAGATCTCAAATTCCAAACTGCCTATAATTTGATGCTTGGAATTTGTTTGCATTTTGATGCTTGATATTTGGTGCTTATTTTTTAGACTCCTTCTACAATTTTTATTGTCTGTCCCTTTTTTATCTTCACAATTGCTTTTTTAAAATCAGGTCTGTGTCCGGCATGCATACCCACTCGTCTTAGTTTACCAGACATTATAACTGTACGAATATTTTCAACATCAACTTTAAACATGTCTTCTATAGCATTTTTTATTTGACTTTTATTTGCTTTTTTTGCAACTATAAAAACAAACTTATTTTCCTTATCTTTTAAACTAGTTGCTTTTTCGGTGATAATCGGTTTTTTTATTATATCGAAAGCGCTGAGCATCTGTCTAGAGACTCCTTTGTAAATATAACCTTATCCGCATCCAAAACATTATATGTTGTTAAACCCGGAATATCACAAACATTAAGTGTAGAAATATTCCTCGATGCACGGCTAAGTTTTTCGTCTTTTTTACATACTAATAATATTTTATTTTCAATTTTTAATTTTTTAATTATTGCGGACATTTCTTTTGTTTTAGGCTGTTCAACCTTAATATCATCAAGTATAATTACATTGCCTTCCTTTGCTTTTGCACTTAATGAAGATAAAAGGGCAATGCGAACCTTTTTTTTGGGTATTGAATATGAAAACTCTCTCGGCTTTTTTGCGAAAATTACTCCCCCATGACGCCATAAAGGAGAACGGATGCTTCCGGCACGAGCACGACCGGTACCTTTTTGTCTCCATGGTTTTTTTCCAGATCCAGATACCTCAGCACGTGTTTTTGCAGCATGTGTACCTTGACGACAATTTGCAAGATACCATTTAACCACTTCGTGCATAAGCGATACATTTATCTTTGTGTTGAAAATATTTTCAGGCAAATTCATTTTGCCTATTTTTTCGCCGGTTATATTATAAATATTAGCTTCCATATCAGCTTCAGCACAGAAGTGTCTCGACAAATCAGGACTTTTTTGCGCTGCCTTTACTTACTTTTAGCTCCGCGGGATACCTTTTTAATTCCTTTCTTTGCGGAAGTAACCACTACGGGAATTCTAACTTTTTTTACAGTTTTCGAAATAACAACTTTACTGTTTTTAGTACCAGGAACCGCACCTTTTATCAACAAAATATTTTTCTCAGGTATCATCTTAACAATTTTCAACTTCTGAACAGTCGCCGTTGTCCCGCCTACACGACCTGCCATTTTTAAACCTTTAAGTACTCTCTGCGGCTGCTGAGAACCGATAGCCCCCGGAGAACGAAGTTTATCCGACTGTCCATGGGTATACGAACCCTTGCTAAAACCATGTCTTTTTATTACACCCTGAAAACCGTTACCTTTTGAAACGCCTGTAACATCAACAAAATCACCAACAGAAAATATATCGCTTTTTATTTCCTGTCCTATCTTATATTCATCCGGATTTTCCACTTTTATTTCTACAAGCCGTGAAAATAAATTTGTTCCTGCTTTTTTCAAATGACCGATCTGGGATTTGCTAAGTTTCTTCTCATCAACGACAGTTGTCCCGACCTGAATAGCATTATAGCCATCTGTTTTAACCGATTTTTTCTGCACCACCGTACAAACATCAGCAGAGATAACTGTGACAGGAACCGCCTCACCTTTATCTATGAATATCTGTGTCATTCCTATTTTTGTTCCAGTAATTGTCTTCATGCTTTTATCTCTACATCCACACCAGCAGGTAAATCCAATTTCATGAGGGCATCAACTGTCTGCGGAGTCGGCTGTAATATATCAACAAGACGTTTATGAATCCTCATTTCAAATTGCTCCCGTGATTTTTTATCAGTATGGGGCGATCTAAGTACCGTATATTTTTTTATCTTTGTAGGCAATAAAACAGGGCCAGAAATGGATGCACCTGTCCGTTTCGCAGTCTGAATTATTTCAGCCAACGACTGATCAAGCATCTTATGGTCATAGGCCTGCAGTTTAATTCTTATTCTCTGTGATTGTGCTAATTGTTCTGTTTTCGCCATAATAACTTCAGTACAAAAGTGCAGAAGTCAAAAGCGCAGAAGTAACTACTATCGCTCTTCTGCACTGCTGCTCTTATGCTCTATTGCTCTGTCTCTTACTCTATTATCTCACTTATAACACCGGAACCGACTGTGTGTCCGCCTTCTCTTATTGCAAATCTCAATTCTTTTTCCATTGCTATAGGAGTTATCAGTTCGCCGGTGACTTCCACGTTATCTCCTGGCATTACCATTTCTACGCCTTTAGGTAAATTTACAATTCCGGTAACATCAGTTGTTCTGAAATAAAACTGCGGCCGATATCCGGTAAAAAACGGAGTATGACGGCCACCTTCATCTTTTGTCAATACATAAACCTGACCCCTGAACTTCTTGTGCGGTGTAATAGTACCTGGAGCAGCAATAACTTGACCGCGTTCCACCTGGTCTTTTTCTACACCCCTTAAAAGTACACCCACATTATCGCCGGCATGTGCCTCATCAAGTATTTTCCTAAACATCTCAACACTTGTTATAACCGATTTTCTAGTATCCTGAATACCGACAAGCTCGACTGCGGCACCGGTCTTACACTTTCCGCGTTCAATCCTACCAGTTGCAACTGTTCCGCGACCAGTAATCGTAAATACGTCTTCAACACTCATTAAAAACGGTTTATCAATATCCCTCTTAGGTTCAGGTATAGTAGAATCAATTGCCTCTACCAATTTCCATATTGACTGATCACCAATTTCACTTTTATCACCCTGCATTGCTTTTAGCGCACTACCTCTTATAATAGGAGTTTTATCCCCTGGAAAATCATACTTTTTCAGGAGATCTCTGATTTCAAGCTCAACCAAATCAACAAGTTCCTTATCATCAACTGTATCTACTTTATTAAGATAAACAACTATATAAGGAACATTTACCTGACGGGCAAGCAGAATATGCTCTCTTGTTTGCGGCATCGGACCGTCAGCAGCTGATACAACAAGTATTGCACCATCCATCTGTGCAGCACCGGTAATCATGTTCTTTACATAATCGGCATGCCCCGGACAATCGATATGTGCATAATGCCTCTTGTCCGTTTCATATTCAACATGGCTTATCGCGATGGTCAAAATCTTTGTTTCATCGCGCCGACCCTGTGATTCCGATGCTTTTGCAATCTCATCGTAGCTTATAAACTTTGAAAGCCCTTTTTCTTCCAAAACCTTTGTAATAGCAGCTGTCAAAGTCGTCTTACCATGATCAACATGCCCAATCGTTCCCACATTAAGATGTGGCTTCGTCCTCTCAAA
The DNA here is from genome assembly GCA_016928195.1 of Elusimicrobiota bacterium. GTDB lineage: Bacteria > Elusimicrobiota > UBA8919 > UBA8919 > UBA8919 > JAFGLF01. The sequence goes on along the minus strand of JAFGLF010000077.1, from coordinate 13,921 downwards.
CTTTTTCTTTGCCATACCTACCTCCCCTTAACATCAGTGCAAGAGTGCAGAAGTCAAAAGTACACTTATACACTTATACTCTGCCTCTTCTATTTTCTATATTACTCCTAATACTTCTTTAGCAATTTTCTCAGAAACCTGTTCATAGAATGCCGGCTCCATAGTATAAGTTGCTCTTCCCTGACTCAACGAACGCAGTGCAGAGGAATATCCAAACATAGCTGCCAAAGGAACCAAAGCGTCAATAATATGAAATTTTTTACTTGTATCCATATTTTCAATCTTTCCACGTCTTGAATTTATATCTGCAAGAATATCTCCCAAATAATCATCAGGCGTAATAACTTCCAATTTCATTATTGGTTCCAGTAAAACAGGTTTTGCTTTTGGCAGAACTTCTTTTACAGCAATTGAAGCTGCCATTTTAAATGCGATATCCGAAGAATCGACTTCATGATACGAACCATCTAAAAGTGTAACTTTTATATCCACCACAGGGAACCCGCCTAAAGGTCCTGTTTCAAGAGCAGAAATTATTCCTTTTTCTATAGACGAAAAATATTCTCTGGGAATTCTTCCCTCTCTTATATCATTTTCAAATTTGAAACCTTCACCTTTCGAATTTGGCTCAACAGCAATAACAACATGTCCATACTGGCCATGACCGCCAGTCTGACGAACAAACTTACCCTCCATTTTTGCCGTATTTTTAATTGTTTCTTTATAAGCAACATGCGGTTTGCCGACATTAGCTACAACTCCAAATTCACGTTTCATCCTTTCAACAAGAACTTCAAGATGTAATTCTCCCATACCAGAAATAATGGCCTGACCGGTTTGCTCATCAGTTTTCAATTTAAATGTAGGGTCTTCTTCTGAAAGTTTTGAAAGCGCTTTTGAAAGTTTTTCTTCGTCAGCTTTAGATTTTGGCTCAATTGCAAGCCATATTACCGGCTGCGGGAATCTTATATTTTCAAGAATAATTGGTTCTTTTTCATTACAAAGTGTATCTCCGGTAAACGTCTTTTTCAAACCAACAACACCGACAATATCACCACAACCTATCTCTTCAACTTCTTCACGGTCATTAGCATGCATTCTTACAAGTTTAGAAATTCTTTCCCGAACACAGCGTGTAGAATTATATATTGAATGTCCTCTTTTTATTTTTCCGGAATATACTCTAATATATGTTAGACGTCCTACGAATGGATCTGCTTGTATCTTAAAGGCAAGGGCTGAGGCAGGTTCTTTATCATCCATATTTCTATGAATAACTTTGTTTGTTTCAGGTTCAGTTCCTGTAATAGCAGGGATATCACACGGAGAAGGAAGGAAATCAACAATAGCATCCAATAAAAACTGAACACCTTTATTTTTAAGTGAGGACCCTGCAAAGACAGGTACCGAATGTCCGGAAACAGTAAGTTTTCTTACAGTAGCTATTATTTCATCTGTTGTAATCTTTCCGGAACCCGAAACAAATTTATGAAGAATACCTTCGTCTGCTTCTGAAACAGTTTCAATTAATTTTTCTCTATATTTTTTAACGTTAGATTTTAAATCTTCAGGAATTTCTATTTCTTCAATTTTCGTACCGAGTTCGTCACTATATTGGAACGCTTTCATTTTTACCAAATCAACAACACCTTTAAATTTATCCTCAGTACCAATGGGAAGCTGCATTACAATGGGTTTAGCATGCAGCTTCTTTGACATCTGTTTTACAACACCTAAAAAATTTGCTCCGATACGATCAAGTTTATTAATAAATGTAATGCGAGGAATTTTATATTTATCCGCCTGTCGCCATACTGTTTCGGATTGCGGCTGCACACCGCCAACACCACAGAAAACAACAACAGCACCATCAAGAACCCTTAACGAACGCTCCACCTCGGCAGTAAAATCAACGTGTCCCGGAGTATCGATTATGTTTACTTCATGATTACGCCATAAACAGGTTGTTGCAGCAGAGGTTATTGTAATTCCTCTTTCCTGCTCCTGTTCCATCCAATCCATAGCAGTAGTCCCCTCATCAACGTTTCCTATACGGTAAAGTTTTCCGCTGTAAAAAAGCAGGCGCTCCGTAGTCGTTGTTTTACCGGCATCAATATGAGCAACAATTCCAATATTTCTTATTAATGATTTATTCGTCATTTTGTCATGTTCCGAATTTATTTTAGGATTATTTTTAATATCTTTTCTTGTTAAAACAGTTGGCATATCAACTTCAGCGCAGAAGTGCAGAAGTCAAAAGCGCAAAAGTAACCACTACTGCCTGCCCGACGGTTGGCCAGGCGGGCTCTTCTGCTCTTTTACTCTGTCTTACAATCTGCCTCCGCTACCACCTATAATGTGCAAATGCTTTATTAGCCTCGGCCATTTTATGGGTATCTTCTCTCTTTTTTACCGCACTACCTATATTATTTGCAGCATCCATTATTTCAGCTGCTAACCGTTCATTCATCGGTTTACCTTTTTTCTGTTTTGAGTACATCAAAAGCCATCTTACAGCCAGTGCAATCCCGCGAGCCGACTTTACTTCAACAGGAACCTGGTAGGTCGCACCTCCAACACGGCGGGGCTTTACTTCCAAAAGTGGTTTTATATTCTTTATTGCTCTATCCAAAACGGTCAAAGGCTCCTGTTTAGTTTTCTCTTTGATTATATCCATAGCACTATAATATATAGACTCTGCAAGAGACCTTTTTCCTTTTTTCAACATATCGTTTATTATTCTTGCAACAATAACATTGTTGTATTTATAATCTCTCTTAGGAGGTTCTTTTTTTATTTTTCTTGGTTTTCTCGGCATAATAACTTCAGTGCAAAAGTAGCAAGTGCAAAAGTGCAGTAGTTACTTCTGCTCTTCTGCTCTATTGCGCTTCTGCGCTGCCTTTCTATTGTCCCTCTGGTGTCGGAGCCGGAGCTGCAGGCGCTGGTGCTGCGGCAGGTGAAGATCCGCCTATTTTAACAGCCTTACCTTTTTTAGCGCCATATTTCGAACGGCCCTGGTTTCTCCCGCTAACACCCGTAGTATCCAACGCTCCTCTAACTATGTGATACCTTACTCCGGGAAGATCTTTGACTCTTCCACCCCTAACAAGCACTATTGAATGTTCCTGTAGATTATGTCCTATTCCTGGAATATATGCACTTACCTCAAAACCGGATGTAAGTTTAATCCTTGCCACTTTTCTTAACGCAGAATTAGGTTTTTTAGGAGTAGTCGTATAAACCCTTGTACAAACACCTCTCCTCTGCGGAGAATTGACAAGTGCAGGCGTTTTTTTCTTCCGCTTTAAATTAAGTCTGCCTTTTCTAATTAACTGATTTATTGTTGGCATAATAACTTTAGTTCAAGAGCACAGAAGTCAGAAGTGCAAAGTTACTACTAATGCGCTTCTGCTCTTTTGCTCTACCTTTTAGAGTCAAGATTTCTATTTTATAAAATTTATTATAATTTGTCAAGTTATTCTTTCTTAAAACCTGTCCCTGCAGGTATTAAATGACCTATAATAACATTTTCTTTAAGACCTGTCAGATTATCAACAGCACCTCTAACGGCAGCGTCAGCCAGTACTTTGGGAGTTTCCTGGAATGAAGCGGCTGAAATAAAAGATTTTGATGAAAGCGCAGACCTTGTTATACCAAGAAGTACCGGTTTACCTTCTGCAGGCTTACCGCCTTTAGTCTCTATTCTCTTATTCTCACTATCAAAATCAAACTTATTAATTGTTTCTCCGATCAGGAAATTGCTGTCACCGGCATTCTCAATTTTTACATTTAAAAGCATCTGTCTTACAATTACTTCAATATGCTTATCGTTTATCATTACACCCTGCAAGCGGTAAACCTCCTGAATTTCATTAACAAGATGCTCCTGAACTCCTTTAATATCTAAAACATGTAATATATCATGAGGATTAATAGTACCATCGGTGAGCGGTTCACCCACTGAGACCCTGTCACCTTCATAAACAATAAGATGTTTACCCTGAGGAATTAAATACTCACGTTTTATACCAGTATCACTTTCGATTGTTACAACAGTTGTTCCTTTCTCGGAACCTATCTTAACAACACCTTCTAGCTCAGAGATGATTGCGGCATTTTTTGGTTTTCTTGCATCGAAGAGTTCTGCAACCCTGGGCAGCCCCCCGGTAATATCTTTGCTTTTTGTATACTCTCTTGGAATTTTCGCAATAATATCTCCGACTTCAACCGGCTGATCGTTATAGGCAACAATATGGGTTCCAACAGGAAGCGGATATGTAGCAACCTTCTTAGATGAATCCATAATAACTAACTGCGGATTCATTTTTGAACCGGAACCATGATATTCCACAATAACCCTTTCTTTTTGATTACTTATTTTATCCTCAATCTCATGCATAGTCAAACCTTCTACAACATCATGCAACCGAACCTTGCCGGAATACTCTGTAATAATTGGAAGTGTATACGGGTCCCACTCAGCAACATTAGTACCTTTAAGGACTCTTTTCTCAGTAGAAAATTTTACTTCTGTACCGTAAGGAAGCTTGTAATTTACTTTTTCACGTCCAGATATCAGCTGAACCTCAGCGTTTCTGGAAACAACAATTTTTTTACCCGAACGATTTTTTATTGTTTTTAAATTATGAAACTTTATTGTTGAATCTTTCTCACACACTATACTCGCTTCCTTGACTATTCTGGATGCAGTCCCGCCGATATGAAATGTCCTTAATGTTAACTGTGTCCCGGGCTCACCTATTGACTGGGCAGCTATAATACCTACTGCATCACCCAATTCTGCAGGTTTACCGGTAGCAAGATTAATACCATAACATTTAGCACAAACTCCATTTTTTGTTTCACAGGTTAATACTGACCTAATTCTTATTGTTTCAATACCGGCTCTTTTTACATTTTCCGCTTCTTCTACAGTTATTATTTTATTTTCTTTTACTATCAACTCTTCTTTATATTCTCCTGTCGGTGTTTGTATAACACCAACAACGTTATCCAGAGCACAGCGTCCCACTATTCTTTCTGATAATAATTCTATTGCTTCACCGGCCGCTACTATAGCACCAACCTTTACCCCATTAAGAGTACCGCAATCTTCTTCGGTAACCACAACATCGTGTGCTACATCAATAAGACGACGCGTTAAATAACCTGCTTCAGAAGTTTTAAGAGCAGTATCTGCAAGTCCTTTTCGTCCTCCATGAGTTGAAATAAAATACTCCAAAACGGTAAGACCTTCTCTAAAGTTTGATTCAACCGGCTGTTCGATAATTTCTCCTATCTGACCGGTAAGACGTTTTGCCGGCTTAGCCATAAGACCTCTCATACCTCCCAGCTGTCTTACCTGAGCACGACTGCCGCGGGAACCGGAATCAGCCATAATAAATACTGAATTAAACTTGGCTTCTCCTTCTTTATACGGCTGTTTCTCTGATGCAGACATTTTATCAAACATTAAATTACAAATAGTGTCCGTGGCATGGGTCCAAATATCTATTACCCTATTATATCTTTCAAGATTGGTTATTATTCCTTTTCTGGCCTGGCTTTCAACCTCATGCACTTCTCTTCTTGCTTCCTTTAATATCTTCTCCTTTTCCGGGGGTACTATAAGGTCATCAACAGAAATGGAAAGTCCGGAGAGTGTTGCATATTTAAAACCCATCTTTTTCAATTTATCTAAAAGATCAACTGTTGGGTTATTCCCGAACCGTTTAAAAGACATTTCTACAATATGGGAAATATCTTTTTTCCCGATTGTTTTATTAATAAAATCTATCTCCTTGGGAAGAATATTATTAAAAATCACTCTTCCTACTGTTGTATAATCGATCCACTTATCAGGATCCATTTGTTCGGATGGCTGCAAATTCTTTTCACAAATTTGATTTATACCTTTTACTTTTATTTTAGCGTTTAAATCAATTCCACCATTCTGATGAGCTGTTATAACTTCCTCTTGATCGGAAAAAATCATACCCTCACCTAGAACATTCGACTTAGGTTTAGTAAGGTAATAACATCCGAGTACCATATCCTGCGAAGGTGATACTACGGGACGGCCATTTGAAGGCAGAAGCAGATTATTTGTTGACAGGATTCTTTCCTTAACCTCATCTATAGCTTTTGCGGATAATGGAATATGGACCGCCATCTGGTCACCGTCAAAATCAGCATTAAATGCAGCACATGTCAACGGATGAAGACGAATTGCACGACCTTCAATTAAAACCGGTTCGAAAGCCTGAATCCCCAAACGGTGAAGAGTTGGCGCCCTATTCAACATAACAGGATGATTTTTAATAATATTCTCAAGAATATCCCATACCTCCGGCCTCTGTTTCTCAAGAAATCTTTTTGCTGCTTTTAATGACGATACGAGTCCCCGATTAATAATCTCTCTTATTATATATGGTTTAAATAACTCAAGTGCCATCTCTTTCGGAAGACCACACTGATTAAGTTTCAACTCCGGACCTACAACAATAACGCTCCTCCCGGAATAATCAACTCTTTTACCCAAAAGATTCTGACGGAAGCGTCCCGTTTTACCTTTAATAATATCAGAAAGTGATTTTAAAGGACGATTGCCGGCACCTGTTACAACTTTACCTTTGGCGCCATTTTCTATAAGCGAATCGACTGATTCCTGAAGCAACCGTTTTTCATTGTGTATCATAAGTTCAGGGGATTTAAGTGATTCCAGATGTCTCAACCGGTTGTTTCTGTTTATTATCCTTCTATACAAATCATTTAGGTCTGATGCTGCAAACCTTCCGCCATCAAGAGGAACTAATGGTCTTAGATCCGGAGGCAAAACAGGAATGGTTCTTAATATCATCCATTCCGGTTTAATACCGGCTCTCAAAAAACCATTTATAAGACGCAATCTTTTTACTATTTTTATTCTGTTTGCTTCCGATTTTTCTTTCTTTAAATCAGCACGTAATTTTTTTACTTCCTGTTCCAAATCTATATTTTTTACCAGCTCCAGAATTGCGGAAGCACCGATCCCGGCTTTAAATTTTAATCCTGATTCATTATTAAATTTTTGATATTCTTCGTCACTAATAAGCTGTTTTTCATATATCGGAAGTTTGTTTTCATTTTTTTCTATAGATAAAACAATGTAGCGTGCATAGTAAACAACCTTTTCAATATCTGAAAGTTTCATATCCAAAAGAATTGCAAGTTTTGAGGGGTTTTTCCTTAAAAACCATATATGTATGATTGGTGTTGCAAGTTCTATATGCCCCATTCTTTCCCGACGAACTTTTGATTCTGTAACCTCAACACCGCAACGATCGCACGTTATACCTTTGTGTTTAATATATTTATATTTTCCACAATTACATTCCCAGTCATGAACCGGACCAAAAATTTTCTCGCAAAAAAGACCGTCCCTTTCCGGTTTAAATGTTCTATAATTAATTGTTTCTGGTTTTCTAACTTCCCCGTAACTCCATGAACGTATAGATTCCGGTGAAGCAAGCGAAATCTTAATCTTATTAAAGTCAGAATAATTTAGCTGTGGTACTAATCTTCTCTTTTTGGACTTTAAAAACTTTCCCTGTTTTTTAGTAAACTTCATTATTTTAACTCCGTTAAAACGAAACTCATAGAAACAAATTGAATCTAATTGTAACAATCAATTTCTATAGTATTTCTATTGTATTTCCACCGTATTTCTATTTTTTCTGTAATTCGATATTTAAACCTAATGCCTGAAGTTCCTTTACCAAAACTTTAAAGGACTCAGGAACACCCATTTGTGTTATAGGTTTATTGTTTATTATAGCTTCATACATCTTTGTTCTTCCGGCCACATCATCACTTTTTATCGTTAAAAACTCCTGCAGTGTGTGGGAAGCTCCGTAACCCTCAATAGCCCAGACCTCCATCTCACCGACACGCTGACCTCCAAACTGTGCCTTTCCTCCAAGCGGCTGTCTTGTTATAAGTGAATAAGGTCCGGTCGAACGGGCATGCATTTTATCGTCAACAAGATGTGCCAGTTTCATAACATACATATACCCGATTGTAATCTTTTCGTGAAACGGAACTCCGGTGCGGCCGTCATAAAGTGTAATCCGGCAACTATCATCAGGTAAAAATTTTGAATTAACGCCTTTCTCAATTAAATGTTTTTTAGCATTTGCAATCTGATTTTTAACTTCTCCTTCCTTTGCACTGTCAAAAACCGGACAAACCATCTGGGTTGATATCATTATTCCGGCCCATCCAAGCATCATTTCCAGAATTTGTCCGACATTCATTCTGGAAGGAACCGATAATGGTGAAATAACCATATCCACAGGTGTACCATCCGGCATATAAGGCATATCTTCAATAGGAAGAATTTTAGCAACAACCCCTTTATTACCGTGCCTGCCGGAAATTTTATCTCCAACTTGAAGTTTTCTCAACATTGCTATATAAATCTTTACGATTTTATTCACACTTATAGGAAGTTCATCACCTGTTTTGAGGGATTCTTTTTCAAATTTTTCCGATTTTTTAACTTCAATTTGCCGTTTCTTAAAAAGATCCTTTGCTTTTTCTATTTCTTCTTTTCTTTCACTGGCCTTCAACTTAGATGCCTTAAGCGTTTTTATACTTTCAGAAAGAATATTTTTAGCAGCTTCTAATTCCTTTTTATATTTTCCTTCTATTTCTTTCACTCTCTTTCTTGTTTCTTCTTTAGTAAGTTTTTCTTTTCTTGTAAATACTTTTACATCGCTCACCTTACCATACACACCCGGAGGAACCCTGAGGGCAGCATCTTTTACATCCTCTGCTTTCTTTCCAAAAATTACTCTTAAAAGTCTTTCTTCGGGAGTTGTTTGCTGATCACCTTTAGGAGCTACTTTCCCGACCAATATATCTCCGGGCTCTACAATGCTTCCAACAGTAATAATACCGTCTTCATCCAGATTCAAAAGTGCATCCTTTGATACGTTTGGTATATCCTTAGTTATCTCTTCGGGACCCATTTTTGTATCCCTTGCTTCAACTATAAACTCCTGAATATGGACCGATGTAAATATATCTTCCCTGGCAACTTTCTCTGATACTAAAATCGCATCCTCATAATTGTATCCTTCCCACGACATAAACGCAACCAAAAGGTTTCTGCCAAGAGCAAGGGAGCCTTCTCTTGTTGCAGCACCATCTGCGAGTGCCTGGCCTTTTTTAACCAACTCACCTTTCTGAACAATAGGAATTTGATTAATACAGGTATCCTGATTTGACCTTTCAAATTTCTTTAATCTATAGACGTCAATTTCCTGTGTCTGTTTATCCTGAACCGCTATCTGGTTTGAATCAACACTTAATACCTGTCCATTTTTATTACTGACGATAACCGCTCCGGAATCCATAGCAATCCTGTTTTCAATTCCCGTTGCAACAACCGGTTGTTCTGTAATCAAAAGCGGGACCGCTTGTCTCATCATATTGGAACCCATTAAAGCACGGTTTGCATCGTCATGTTCAAGGAAAGGAATAAGTGCTGCGGAAGTTGAGACAACCTGTAAAGGGGAAATATCCATATAATCGATATCTGATGGATTTACAAAAATAAAATCTCCGGTACCATGGCGAGCAGAAACAGTGTTTGTAGTAAATTTACCGGTCTTATCAATCGGAGAATTTGCCTGAGCAATTGTAAATTCATCCTCTTTATCAGCGGTAAGATATTCTATCTCGTCTGTAACTCTGCCTTTTATAACCTTTCTATAAGGTGTTTCTAAAAGTCCATACTCATTTACTTTTGAATAACAGGCTAATGATGTAATAAGTCCTATATTAGGACCTTCTGGTGTTTCAATAGGACATATTCTACCGTAATGAGTGTGATGGACATCCCTGACTTCAAATCCTGCTCTTTTTCTATGAAGACCGCCAGGCCCCAATGCTGAAAGCCTGCGTTTATGTGTTAATTCTGCAAGCGGATTTATCTGATCCATAAATTGTGACAACTGCCCTGTTCCGAAAAACCTTCTAACTATTCCTATTACTGGTTGTGTATTTAATATTGTTCTAGGAGTGATCTGGGAACGATCCTGCATGTTCATTTTCTCGCGGGTCAAACGAACCATGTGAGCAAGTCCTATACGCATTTGGTTTTCCAGAAGTTCACCAACAGCCCTGATCCTACGATTACCTAAATGATCTATATCATCAATTTGTCTATCGGAAATCCCATTATTTAAATCCAGAACATATTTTATTACCGCTATAATATCCTCTGGCGTAAGTGTCTTTTTAGTTTCTTTTGGAACATCAAGTTTTAATTCGTCAAATACTACCTTTAATTTCTTGTTTAATTTATATCTTCCTACTTTTGACAAATCATATTTTTTAGGATTTTTTAATATAAGGTTCTCAAAATAATTTGCTGCCTGGTCAGCACTTATAAACTCCATCGCCCGAATTTTTTTATAAATATCCATTATTGCTTCTTGCTTGGTTTTATTTTTATCTTGAAGAAGTGTTTCATGAATTGTCATATCTTTAACAAAACCGTCTTCAACTTCTACATCTGTTATAATAACCGGTAAGCTTTTAATGCTTTTATGATTCGGGGATTTATGAAGATTTTCCCAAAGTTCTTCCGTAATTCTCTTGTTTGCTTCTATCAAAATTTCTCCGGTTTTCGTATCAACGACATCTTCAACAGTAATGCGTCCTATAGCTTTTTTGTCAAAAGGAATATCTTCTTTTTCATAAAATATTTTTAATATATCCGAATCTTTTTTAATTCCGCAGGCCCTAAGAAGAGTGGTTGCCAGGAATTTCCTCTTCTTATCAATTCTTACCCATAAAATATTTTTATCATCAAACTCAAACTCTACCCATGCTCCGCGATAAGGAATTATTCTTGCAAAATAAAGATGTTTACCATAAGTAGAAATCTTTGTTTCTACATCTTCTTCAAATATAACACCTGGAGAACGATGCATCTGTGTCACAACAATTCTTTCAACACCGTTTATTATAAATGATGCGTTCTTTGTCATTAACGGCAAATCACACATATAAACTTCTTGCTGTGATATTTCTTTTGGGGCACCTTTCGGCTGTTTAGATAAAAGCCGGAAAACGGCTTTAATCGGTGCTGCATAACTTGAATCTGTATGCGATGCGGTTTCTTCAGTAAACTTAGGCGTACCTATCTCATAATTAACAAACTCAAGAATATATTCACCATTCGAAGATGTTATTGGAAACACATCAAGAAAAGCTGCCTGGAGCCCGATAAGTTTTCTTTTTTCAGGTTCAACATCTTCCTGTAGAAAGTCCTTAAAAGAATTTTTCTGGACCTCAACCAAATCGGGCAAATTAAGCACTGTAGGAATTTTAGCAAAACTTATTCTTTTCATATTCTGCTCACTCCGTTCGCAAACGCGAATGGTCGCAAATCCAATCCGCCGCAGCGGACGTATATTCGCGTTGTCTTTTCACTCGCGTATATTCGCGTGTACTTTACTTCACTTCAACACTTGCACCGGCTTCAGTGAGTTTCTTTTTAATTTCTTCAGCCTGAGCTTTCTGCACACCTTCTTTGACTGGCTTCGGAGCACCTTCAACAAGGTCCTTAGCTTCTTTCAAACCAAGTCCCGTGAGCTCACGAACTGCTTTAATAACGTTTATTTTCTGGTTACCAGCTGAAGTAAGAACTACCGAAAATTCTGTCTTTTCTTCTGTTGATGCTACAGATCCTCCTCCTGCGACTGCTGCAGGTGCAGCAAAACTTGCTGCCGAGACACCGAATTTTTCTTCAAGTGCCTTCACTAAATCTGCCAGTTCGATAACAGTCATCTTTGATACTGCATCCAAAATTGCATCCTTACCATTTGTAGCCATATTAATTCACCCCCATTCAAATTCAAGTTAAATCTAAAATTTAAAATTGAAAATTGAAATTCCTTAAATTTTACTTTTTACTTCTTACTTTTTACTTGCCCCTTTATCACTTATCTGTTTTAATACTACAACTAAATTCCTCATTGGTGCCGAAAGAACATTCATCATACCAACCACAGGGAATAACATACCTCTTATAACTGATGATATAAGCTGTTCTCTGGACGGCAACAAAGCAATCTGAGAAATTTCTTTTGCGGTTAAAAACTTGCCTTCAAAACAACCTGCTTTTAATTTTAAATTCTCGTTTGATTTTGAAAATGTCGATAATTGTTTACTTGCTTTTACAGGATCACCTCTCTCAAGTACAATTGCAGTCGGTCCTGTAAGATACTCGCCGAAATCTCCCAAAGAAACAGTTTTAAACACCCTGGAAACAAGACGATTTTTGACCACACTAAAAGTAGCATCAACAGTCTTAAGTTTTTTTCTTAAATCTTCCAGCTGTTTTACCGTAAGCCCCTGAAAACCCACTAGGCAAAAGTTCTTAGTATTTTTCAATTCTGCTTCAAATAATTTTACAAATTCTTCTTTCTCTTGCCTGGTTTTAATCATAACCCACTCCGCTTATAAAAAAAAATCTCCCCGAGAACATACAGGAAGATAATTATCTATCTCAATCCTTCTGTCTCGGCGGGGGATAAAATGACAATTAAAAAATTATTAAAAATTAGAAAAATTATAAAGATTAAAACCTTTTTAAATCTTTCCAATTTTTTAATCTTTAAAATTGTCTTTCTATTTAATCCCTTCCTGGGACCCCGCTTTCTTTGACCCGTAAACTAAAATAAATATCGTTAAAAAAACCCCGATGGCGACTTACTCTCCCGGACGCGGATTAGCGACAAGTACCATCAGCCCTGGTGGACTTAACTTCTGTGTTCGGAATGGGAACAGGTATGACCCCACCGGAAACACCACCGGGGAAATTAACTACTTATTATAATCTTTTGTGTCTTTATTAAACCAAAAAATACGGTCAAGTCAAACGGCCGATTAGTACAGGTCAGCTCAATCCCTTACAGGACTTACACCTCCTGCCTATCAAACTTGTAATCTACAAGTGACCTTAATATTCGAATAAATTCGAATTGGGAAATCTTGTTTTAGGGTGGGTTTCACACTTAGATGCTTTCAGCGTTTATCCCGTCCGAACTTGGTTACCCAGCGCTGCTTCTGACGAAACAACTGGTACGCCAGAGGTCCGTCCAATCAGGTCCTCTCGTACTATGATCAGCTCCCTTCAAATTTCCTTCACCCGCAACAGATAGGGACCGTACTGTCTCACGACGTACTGAACCCAGATCACGTACCCTTTTAATTGGCGAACAGCCAAACCCTTGGGACCTACTCCAGCCCCAGGATAGGATGATCCGACATCGAGGTGCCAAACTCCCTCGTCGATATGGACTCTTGGAGGAAATAAGCCTGTTATCCCCGGGGTAGCTTTTATCCGTTGAGCGACGGCAATTCCACAATCAAACCGCCGGATCACTAGGTCCTGCTTTCGCACCTGCTCGACTTGTTTGTCTCGCAGTCAAGCCACCATATGCCCTTGCACTCGATGCGCGATTTCTATTCGCGCTGAGGTGACCTTTGAACTTCTCCGTTACATTTTGGGAGAAAACCGCCCCAGTTAAACTGCCCATCAAACCCTGTCTCCCAGCCGGTTTCACGGCATGAAATTAGAACCACAAAATAATCAGGGTGGTATTTCACTGTTCCCTCCATTCCGCCCAAAAGCGGAACTTCAAAGGGTCCCACCTATTCTACGCAGACAATTCCATAATTCAAGATTAAATTGCAGTAAAGCTCCACGGGGTCTTTCCGTCTTGCTGCGGGCAGTCAGCGTCTTCACTGACAGCACAATTTCGCCGAACCTATCGTTGAGACAGCGCCCCCATCGTTACGCCATTCGTGCAGGTCGGAACTTACCCGACAAGGAATTTCGCTACCTTAGGACCGTTATAGTTAC
>JAFGLF010000076.1 GCA_016928195.1 Elusimicrobiota bacterium | reverse complement strand
TACATTGGTTTTCGAGACCAACCCCTTCATCCACTCGGGCATCCCACCAATTTAATACAGTTTTTCCGCCACAGGCGGACCCGCCGAGGTGGGCGAGACCGGCGCCTTCATCCACTCGGCCACACCTCCACTCCGTTCCAGTTTGTCCAGGATGTGGATGCCGGGGTGCTCACTGTCTCGCACCCATCGCTAATCCCGTGCTCCTTGTTCGTCGCACAGCAATCCACTCGGCCACACCTCCATCAAATCAGAATTAAGAACTAAGATGACAACCTTAAATCTATTCTAATACATCTTTTCCATATTGTCAACAACGGTTTTCCATCTCTTATGAAACCAAAACCACTGATCCGGATATTTTCTAATGAAATCTTCCAGAATTTGTGTGTATCTTAAAGTTAACAGTTCTACATCCTTTCCATAATTACCCGTTTTTTTAAAATCAACAGGAATAAATTTTGCCTTGTGTTTTACATATGACGGCTGTCTTATACAAAAAGCCATTGCTATGGGGACGTCGGTTCGAAGCGCAAAAACAGCAGGTCCCTGAGAAGTTGAAGCAGGGCGACCGAAAAAATCGACAAAAATACCGTCACGCCGGCCGGCATCCTGATCTACTAATGCCGCTAAAAATCTTCCTCTCTTTATTGACTTCAACCCCCATTTCAATGCGAATTTGAGCTGAATTATACCGACTCCCTTACTTTTTCTATATGAATTTAAAACGGTATCAACAAATCTATTATGCTGATTAAGAACAAGAACATCCATAGGATATCCCTTTTTACATACTGCGGCACCTAAAAGTTCCCATGAACCAAAATGCCCACTTACCAATACCGCCCCCTTTTTACGTTTTAAGAAATCATCAAGATATTCCGAACCTTCAAAATCAAAATTTTCCTCAAAACTTTTATCGTTTAACTTCGGAAATGACAGCACCTCGATCATAGACATTGCAAGATTTCTATAGGTTTTCCGTGCAATTCTAAGAAGTTCATTAAAACTCTTATCCGGGAATGCCAGAGTCAGGTTTCTCATTACAATATTTCTTCTTATTCTTAATATGTAAAATGCAATATCTCCAAGCTGCCTCCCAAACCATAAAGCGGTCCTAAATGGTAAAACCAGCACAAAACAGTTAAATAACATTAAAAGAACAAATTCTATAATATGTCTCATTTTTTTCATACTACTCTCTCATTTTTTTAAGCATATATATAGCTGATGAGTTTTTTGGATCCAGTTTCAGTACACTTTCAAACTCAACGGCACTTTTTTGCAGTTTACCTTCATAATAGTATGCAAGCCCAAGATTTAAATGGGCATCAATTAATTCCGGATTTATTTCTATAGCTTTAATATAATTTTCCTTGGCTTTTGCCCTGTTATTGATTGTAAAATAAATGTTGCCCAGATTATTATATGCCCCGCCGTTTTCAACTGCTGGATTAATTTGAACCGCTCTTGAAAAATTTTCTACTGCTTTCTGGACAGCAACACGGTTTATCTGGGAAGAGCCTTTATTGGGTTTAATTTCATTGGCCCATATATAACCAAGTTTAAAATAAAGCCGTGCATCGGACGGGGTAGCCGCAATCATCTTTTCGATTATTTCTTTCTGCTGGTTAGAATCTATTATTTTTTTATCCATAAAATCTTCGCTTTCAAAAACAACTTTCCAGCTTTTATATTGTTTTATAACCATCCTATATTCCAGAAACGATATACTTGCCACTAAAACCAGCAGTAAAATTATTTTATAATCTTTTCGAATTTTAATTCCGTAATTATTCGAATAAGATGATGCTATCCCAAAAATCATAAATAAATAAAATGAAGATATTGTAAACCGCATGTCAACGGAAAACATATTTTGTATTAAAATTGCGCATACAGAGGCAGTACCTGCAGTTTGTAATAAAAAGCCGCTTTTACTGCTTATACTGTTATGAAACTTTCTGGACTGCATAAAAAAAACAATAATAATCCATAGAAAAAGTCCAAATCCTACAAGTCCTGTCTCGGTTAAAAGCTGAACAAATTCCGAATGAGCATCATTGACAATATTCTGATTTAACGGCCAGATCTTTTTTAGCTCATCCGAAGCGTAATTAGGGAAGTTTATTATAAAAGCACCTATACCTACACCCAAAACGGGTTTAGCCAGTACCATCCTCATAGAATCCCGCCATATTAATAGATGACCTTGATGCCTTAACCACGTATCTTTTGTCTTATAAACAAAACTTACTGAAACAATTATAAAAATTAATATGAAAATAATTTTATGAATTCTTGATTTTAAAACATTTAATATTAAAATTATGCATGAAATACCGAACCCTATCCAAGCTGCACGGCATTTTGTAAAATAAAGGGCTATTAAAAATGGAACCATAAAAAATAACCATAAAAACTTAATCAAAAATCCCCTGCTTAAGATTATTTTATAAATTAAAAAAGGGATTGTTACAATTAAAAATGCGGCAAAAAATATAGGATTACCGAATGTAGAAAAAACTCTGTCTACCTGAGGGGTTTTTATAATCCAGAAACCACCGAAATGTGTTAAAATTCCATAAAGTGCGGCCAGGCAGCCTCCCATAATCCAAAAATTGATTAAAACTTCCCTTTGCTCTTGTTTCAGTGCTATATTTGAAAAAGTAAAAAAACTTACAAAACATACAATTATTCTAAACATCTCTAGCTCTGCGATATGCGAACTTTTAGAAATAGCATACATAAAAAATATAAATATTGTCCAAATAAATATTGGTTTATTTAAAATAGAATTTCTGATATAAATTGTACTCAACTTGATCCTGCCAAAAAGCCATATTATAAAAATAACAAACAGACCTGATTCTAAAACCCATAGTTTCCATCTGGTAATTTTTTCATCTGGGATAAGCGGAATAAAAAAAAGCAGTAATCCCGCCAAAAAAATATTAATCCTGTCGGAGATATGCTGCTTGAAATGGTCGTCATGAGAAAAATTATTCAAATTATCCGTTTTAGCCATCTTAATGAATTTTAATCCTTTCTTCTGTCCTTGAAATAGGATGATTTTGGGATTCCCTTTGCGACGGCTTTAACTTCGGCAGCAGTTTCTGCAAGCTGAGCATAATGAATAAAATTTCTTATTTCGTTCGATACAATTCCAATAGAAATTGACATAATCGGAAAGGCCTGAACCTTTCCGAGACGGTCCTTTGAAACAATATAACCTCGTGTACGGTCTTCTTCAGAGTAATTTGAAGCAATATTCTCATCAAAATGTTTTATTATTTCTTTGCAAATATTTTCTGCAGAAGATATTTCAGTTACAACAATAAAATCATCGCCGCCTACATGACCTATCATATCTTCAGAGGTTCCCAACTGGTGAACCGCATCAATAATAAATTTTGCTGTTTGTTTTATTATAACATCTCCTTTTTCAAAACCGTAATTATCGTTATATGACTTAAAATTATCCAAATCAATCCACAACACCGCAAACTTCTTACCGGCTCCGATTCTAGCACTAACTTCCTTTTCTATTGAAACATTCCCCGGGAGACCGGTCAAAGGATTAACCGCTCTTGTTTCGCTATACCTGTTGATAATTCCTTCTGCACGGGCAAGAAGTTCCAAAGAATCAAACGGTTTGGTAATATAATCATCCGCTCCTAATTTTAATCCTGTAAGTTTATCCTTAGTCTGTGACTGAGAAGTTAAAATTATGACAGGTATAAGTCGTGTAGAAGATACTCCTTTCAATTTCTCACAGACTTCATATCCGTTCATTTTAGGCATCATAACATCAAGTATAACAAGATCCGGCATTTCCTTTAACACGGCTTCATATGCATCAAGGCCGTTTCGGAATACCTTAACATTATGCCCTTCATTTTCAAAGGTAAACTTTATAAGCTCTGCTATACCAGAATCATCATCTGCAACTATAATTTTAGCCATATTAACTTCAGGGAATAGGGTGTAGGAGATAGGGAGTAGTAAAAATCAAATGCTTTTCTATACCCTATTGCCTACTGCCTACTGCCCGTCCTTTATCCTGCTACTGTTACAACGG
Source organism: Elusimicrobiota bacterium (assembly GCA_016928195.1). Lineage (GTDB taxonomy): Bacteria > Elusimicrobiota > UBA8919 > UBA8919 > UBA8919 > JAFGLF01. The sequence goes on along the minus strand of JAFGLF010000076.1, from coordinate 77,112 downwards.
AAATCACCAATAAAACAGAAATAGTCAAAACTGACACCGCAATACCCATCGGCGTAGAGAAAAAACCTTTTTTCTTTGATATTTGCTGTTTCGCAGCTTCTTCCGTACGATAAATTTTCAGTGAAACAGTGGAAAGATTCCCGAATTCATCCTTAGAATTAATTTTGATAATATTTTCGCCTTTTTTAATAGAAACCTTTGCTGAAAAACTTCCGTCCTCATAAACATTTTCATAATGACCATTAATATCAACTGCGGAAGCTGGTTCAGTAATGCCTTTTACACTTATGCTCTTATCACTGAATTTTGAGTTATCCGGAGGCTCTTCAATAGTCAACGGCGGCGGTGTCTTATCAACAAGCATTATTTTCGCAGAAGAGAGTATGCCTTCGGCACCTGACGAATCAAGATAAGCCACCCTCCAAAAATACTTACCGTCAGGAACCTTAGTTTTTTTAATATCAAACTTTTCATATATAGGTCGAACAGAATTGAAAACCGTATCATTAAATTCCTTATCCCTTGCAATCTGTATACGATAATGTGTTATATCAATCCACCCCGAAGAACTGCCTGACCTGGAAAGTTCCCCTCCCACATTAATTTCATTCACATTCATATCTCCTGTATTCTTTATACTGGTGGGTTTCCCGGTGTTTTTAACATTGACCTCCTTTATTTCAGGAACTTTTTTTTCTGTATCTTTAGAAGCAACATCCTTTATCATAATTTCTGGATCGTCGGAAGACTTTATAGTTGGCGGAAGTTCCTTGGGCAGCATCGGCGGCTGATTTAGTTTTACCTCTGTAGAAAAGCCTTCAGCAACCGAAACCGTCTTATTCTTTGCTGTAACATCCACTAATCCTTTGTATACTGCAACAACAGTAGACAAGTCTTCTTTCACTTTTGCTTTATAATCAGCACTGGGTGTTTTAGGAGTAATCCTTGGCATAATAAATGCCGACGGCGTTCTTATAGGTATATTTGATGCACGAATTTCACCAGATAAAAGGCGTGTCTCATCCGATTTTTTTTCCGGCTGAATTATAACAAGTGATAATGGTCCTATGGTCATTAGATTCCCGGATGGTGTTTTAACCCCAGCATAGGAATTTTCAAGGGTTCTTACACCATCTTCATTATAAAGTTTCATATTATTTTTTGCATCATTCCAGTCCATTTCTTTTTGGCGTCTCACTTTCACTTTTCTAATAATCGATACCATTGTTGAAGACCGCAGTTTTTCTTTTATAAGCATAACAGGAATTTTAAGCTTTGTCCCAGGAAGAACATTATGAGGATCTGCGGAAATATTATTAAACTTTAAAATCTCGGGCCATTTTGACGGCTCTTTCAAATAATAATTTGCAACTCCCCAAAGAGTATCACCGGCCTTTACTTCTATCTCTTGCAGGCGTTCTGAATAAAGATAACTAAAAGATTGAAAAATTAGAAAGATTAGAAAAATTGAAATCTTTAAATTCTTATAATGTTTTAATCTCTGTAATCTTTTAATTTTCATATATTCTATATATATATTTCATTCTTTTTATTTCTTTTCAAATTTTTTGGGATAGTAAAAATAAATTTCGACCCTTCGTTTATTTTTGATTCAACCCATATTTTACCCAAATGTGATTCCACTATATACTTTGTAATTGTAAGTCCTATACCTGCGCCTCCTTTGCTGTGACCACCTGCTTGCTGGAATTTATCAAAAATTTTATCCAGATATTCCGAAGGGATACCTTCACCAGTATCAATGACTGAAACTTCAATTTTTTCGTTAGAATCCTGGGTTAAGACCCTAACTTTTCCTCCAGATGATGTATATTTCAATGCATTTCCAATAAGATTTATCAAAACTCTTTCTATTGCCTCTTCATCAGCAGTAATAATTACTTCCGGAGTTTCATTAATCAATCCAATATTATCCTCCATTGCCTTGGAAGCCATAGCATCGCAGGCTCTTTTTACAGTATCCTTAATATTAAACTGTTTTAAGTTCAGCTCCATTTTCCCTGCTTCCAATTTTGCTACATCAAGTATATCATTTATCATTCCAAGAAGTCTATTGGATGATTTTCTAATAATTTCCAAAAAATGTTTCTGTTTATCATTAATAGGCCCCACAGTGCCTTCTATCAAGAACTTAAGGAATCCTAGCATTGATGTAAGCGGATTCCTTAAATCGTGTGTAATACCGTGAAAAAAGTCGTCTTTCATTTTTTCAATCTCTTTTGCGCCTGTTATGTCACGCAAAACAAAAACTATACTGCCAACCGTTTTCTCATCCGGGTCTACTATAACCTGACTGGAAACATTTATAATAAATGGTTTATCGGATGACAAATCAACTTCTTTTACAACTTCAGGGTTTTCCGATACCTGTTTAAGTGCTATACGTAATTCATTATTTTTAACAACTTCGGAAAGTACCCCTGTTGAATCTTTGGGGATATCAAGTATTTTTGCTGCCATACTATTCATAAGAACAATATTACTATTTTCTCTTGTAAGTATCAGCCCGTCATTAATGGAGTATACAATTGTTGATAATTCATCCGCCTGCATTTTTGTATAATGGGAAAGTTCGCTAATCATATTATTAAAATTGTTAGCCAAATCGCTCATTTCATCTCTTGTTTTAATATCAATTTTTTTTGTAAAATCCCTCTTCGCAACATTTTTTGAAACATCAATTACTTTAAGAATTGGCTTTGAAAGCGATCCCGCCAGAATATAGGAAACAGAAATTGCAAGCAGTAATACTATTAATATTGTCACCACAGCATTTCTTCTCATTTTTATCATTGATGAATAGGCCTCACTTTTCATTTGCTGAAATATTACCCTCCATCCCAGTCTTTTTACCGGTGCAAATGCACCTATCACCTCTACCCCGTCTTTAGAAACAAATTCCTGACTTCCAATATTTGTACTTATTATTGCCGCTTTCACAATCGGTTCTGCAGAAACATCTTCAGAATTAACAGCCAGTTCTTTCCTTCTATGAAATATGATTTTGCCGTCTTTATCAACTATAAAAATATATCCGGTGGAACCAACACTTGTCTCACTCACAATATTAAAAATATCCTCAAGTGAAACGCATATTTTCAATACATACATGTTTTTAAGGGGAAAATAAAAGTCAATTGTCGGTCTTTCCTGGTCATAATAAAGCGGTGTTATCTGGTATTTTTTAGTTTCTTTTACTTTTAAATAATATCCGTTCCTTAAATATTTTTTCGGAGGCGGAGGGGTCCTTTCAAACTTCGGATTTGCTGCAACGACCTCATCACCTACTTTGTCAATTACAGAAACTCTTACAAAATCATCCGACGCTATCAAAATATTTCTAACGATACCTATCTGTTCAAAAGTTGATAGATTTTCCTGCTGTTGTGTAGCAATAATAAAATTTATCCGCCGTTCAATATTGCCTATTTTAGCATCGATTTTTTCAGAAAGAGCAGTTGTAATTTTTATATGATGTTCAAGCATTACTGTCTGCAGCATTTCTTTATTTATATTAATAGTTAAAAACCCTATAACAATGAGCGGTATGATTGAAATTAATGAAATAAAAATCAGGAATTTTGGAAAAAGTTTTATCTTCATTATTCGTTTCACTCATTAATCCGCCGCGGCGGACAAATAACTACTTTTAATTCGCGTTTTCATATTCTATTACTCTATATAAGTTTTGTAAATTAAACTTCCGTTTCTGTTTATATCAAATAGAATTCCCTCTTTAAGTGATACTTTTTCTATTGCCGATTTAAATTCTTCAATGGTCGTTGTTTTCTTTCTATTAATAGCTCTTACAATATCACCGACATAAAGCCCCATATCTTCTGCTTTTGAACCACTTTCTATTTCAACAATCACAACCCCTTTTTCGCTAGCCGAAACACCTAATTCTCCTGCCATATCGTCTGTAAACTGTTTTACTTCCAGACCCAGCCATTTTGCGGTATTTTCATCTTTCTTAGATTCTGGCTTACCAGTTACAATATCCTCCGACCATTCAGTTAATATAACGGAAAATGTTTTTTTGGAATTATCCCGCCAGATAACGGTTTTTACTTTTTTTGAAGGCGCTGTTTCGGAAACTACATCCTGAAGTTTTTCTACGGAATCAATTTTCTTTCCGTCAAATTCAAGAATAATATCTCCTCTCTTTATGCCCGCTTTGTCCGCTGCGAGACCGGGTATAACCTCAACGACAACAACACCTGTTTTACTTTTCAATCCGGATTGTTTTGCAAAAACATCGTCTATCTTATCGATTTTAACACCCAAAAAACCTCTTTCAACTTTACCTTTTGTAATAAGAGGATCAAGTATTTTCTTTGCATTATTTATAGGTATTGCAAACCCTACTCCGACTGAACCTCCCATAGGTCCGATAATCGCAGTATTAATTCCGATAACCTGACCATGGATATTAACCAGAGGGCCACCGGAATTACCTCTGTTAATGGATGCATCTGTTTGGATAAAATCTTTGTAGCGGATTCCTTCAACCTCAAAATTCTGCCTTTTTGCTGAAACGACACCAACAGTAACCGTTTGTTCAAGCCCGAAAGGAGAGCCTATTGCAATTGCCCAGTCCCCGACACGAATCTTATCGGAATCCCCGAGTTCGGCAACCGTAAGTTTGCCGCGGGGTTTTATTTTAACAACTGCTAAATCGGTCCTTGCATCCTTGCCTATAACCTTTCCCGAATATTCTTTATCATTGGAAAGTTTAACCGTAATTTTATTTGCATTTTTCACAACATGATAATTTGTAAGTATATACCCGTCTTTATCTATAATTACACCGCTGCCAGCACCAGGTACTTCCCTTTGCCTATACTGTCTCTGCTGGGGACTTTTTCTTTGGGGCGCAGGTTGTCCGAAAAATTCATCAAAGAAGTTTTCAAACGGATCTGAAAAGAAAAAATTAAAAGGAACAACTTCTTTTACTACTTGTTTAGTATAAATTGAAACTACCGCGGGTTTCAGTTCATCAACAACATTTACAAATGCTTCCTGTAAATTTAAAACTTCCTGCGAAGCAGATGTGTGAATTCCTAAAGACATATTCGGATTTCTTTGTGATCTGCCAACAATAAATGCCAGAATAACTATTCCCAAAACCATAACAGTCCAAAATAAATTTTTTCTTAAGTTCTCCATAAATCCTCCTATTTCATCCTCAGTGCCGGTATTTGAATAATCTTATCTTCGGAAGGCACACTACTGCCAATAATATCAAAAATATTGCCTGACGGTAAAATACCGGCAATTACATAACCCCAGTTTACCGGATTACCTCTTATATAATCTACCGGAACTCTTATCCTAATCATATCTTGTTTAAGAGTTTGTTCCGTAAAAAAACTACCTATTTTTACAGGCAAACCGTTTCTATTGTATCTAAATACCTGGGCATCTGTGCTGGAAACCGAAATTGCATATTCCCAAGCAGACAAAGAATCCGTAAAACCATTATGTCCCGGAAGAAATGATGTGCTCCCTGCATTTCTCTTACCATTCATATCAATATATATATCAACAATTTTGTATTCCTGAGAAGATATTACTATATCAAAACTTATATTAGTTGATGACTTATTCACGCCGAATGCAATAATATTACAGGAACTTATAACAATATCTTCTTCTTCATCATTAAAACAAACAACATACTCGCTTGTAGTCAGATTAATTAAATGTGATTTAAATAATTCCTCCCGATGGACAAAAAGCGGTACTGAAATCTCTTCAGGAGGTTCAAAACCAATAACACGATAAATATTTGAAAGACCGGCACGAAACCATAAATCATTTTCTCTTTTTTTATTATCGTCAGGTGAAATATAATTTTCGAACCATATAGGTTTCTGTAAAAGACGAAGTTCCCCCATAGCAGCTTTAAATTTCTCTACCTTATACATCTTTGAACCCGCATAATCATCTAATCTCGTCCTGGCAAGTTTCAGACACTCCCATGCCAATTTCTGGACTGAAACACCTATCCAGGGAGATAAATCAGGCTCCGGAAGCAGAAATTCATCATATAAATCAACCTGTTTACCGGATGAACTTATAAAAGTATCATAGCCGGATTCTCTCAGAATCTCCAAAACTTGCTGAGAAACAATTCCCATATAGGGATAAAAAACCAACGGCTCATTCCCAAAAACTTCATAATAAACAAATCTGCCTTTTTCTATCTGTTCTTTTGCATCCTCTATAAGCTCTGCCTTAAAAAGTACCGGCAGTATAACCTCTGTATATGTCGTCCCGACAAAATCAGCTTGACCGGTATTTTGTATTTTTTTAATTAATTCTTTGTTTTCGTCAGAAAGATTTTTTAATAAATCCGATGGAATAACAAAAATATTTTTTGAATCTGTAGATGTTTCAATTACATTAATATTTTTTATTTCTTCTTCATTATTTATATAAATCTGCATACTATAAACCGGATTTATTATTAAAAACAGTAAAGCTAAAATTATTTTCCTCATTTTATCTCTCTACTCCACAATCAAAACAGAAACCCGTCCCCCCTTACCGTCATTGGCAGAGGCAGGATTTATAGGGTCAAGGAACCAAACACCGTCAGCTTTTAACTTATATGTATATTTTCCGGGTTTTATAGGTATAACTGCTTCCCATATACCCTGTGCATTTTTAGACATCTTTCCTTTTTTCCCATCCCAATTGTTAAATGTACCTGCTACGGAAACTTTCTTTGCAGTACTTGATTTATACTGAAATTTAACTCCTTTATCTGTTTTTATCGGATAAGATATCTTTTTTTCAACTTTCGATTTCTCTTTCTTAACAGCTTCGGCTTCTGAGAGCGGCCTTTTTTTCTCTGTCTTTTTTAGCTTGATCTCATTAAACCCGCGAATACGTTCTATAAGTATAAAAGATGGAAAAGAAACAATTATAATTCCTAAAACAAATCCGCCCCATAAGAATACTTTTCTTAACACTTTCTTCTCCCTATCCACTGATTTCCTCTGGTCCGGTCTGTACAAACTTATCCGCTGCGGCAGAATTATTTGTCTGCCCGACCCCGCCAGCTGGCGGATCATTCAGGCGGGTAGTCATCTGCACTATTTTATTTATAACTATTATTTTTGATATGCTTTCACAAACCGAAGTGTTTAAATATACTTCTTCAAAATTTTTTCCAATAGCAAAACTCCCATGTCCTTTTACAATGGCAATCTTGTGTTTAGAAAGAATCTGCGGAAGGGTTTCGGCGACACATTCATCTATGACCGGAATCTCCGGCAGATAGTACTTGCCTTCCATATCGATCGGAATAATCCTATCACATGTCAAAGAAAGTGCTATTGCATGTGGCGGATGGCAATGAATTATTGCACTGGCTTCAGGATTGGCAAGGTATATAGCACGATGCACTTTTATTTCAACAGAAGCATCTTTATCTTTTTTATCGTCCTTTAGATTTACAGGAACAAAATCCTGATAGGATAAATCTCCCAGACGAGCGCCATGACGTGTAATGTATATTGTGTTGTTACGCCTGGCAGAGACATTTCCGCTATGAGAATTATTGATTCCCTGAATAAGTAATTCCCTGCCGAACTTAATTATGTCATTAAACATATTTTATTCCCCTACTTTAAACAATTTTTCGGCATTTATATCCGTGACTTCTATAACAGTTTCAACCGATATTTTTTTTAGTCTTGCAATTTCTTCTGCAACAAATTCTGCATACGAAGGCTCGTTTCTTTTGCCTCTATACTGCTGCGGCGGCAGATACGGCGAATCTGTTTCTATCAATATCCTTTCCAAAGGTATCTTCCTGACAACTTCCCTTAACTCTCCTGCATTAGGATATGTTACGGGAGCATCTATACCAATATAAAAACCAATCTGTAAAAATTTTTCTGCAAATTCAAGCGTTGATGAAAAACAATGAATAACTCCTTTAACATTTTGTTGACGGCATAAAATCTCATAAACATCTTTTTCTGCCTTCCTACAATGAACCACTACCGGTTTTTTATACTTTTCTGCAATTTCAAGCTGTCTTTCAAACACGTCCATCTGGGTTTTACTATCAACATACTTTCTATAATAATCCAACCCGCATTCACCAATGCCGACAACCAGTTTATCTTCTACTAGACTCGATGGATCAACATACTTATCCGCATGGTTGGGATGAACCCCGATTGCACAAAAAATCTTATATGTTTGATAGTCTCTGCATAATTTCAGCGAATTTTGCCATAAAGACGGTTCCTCGCTAATCTCAATTATGCAGGATATACCTTTATCAAAAGCCCGTTCAATAACTTCTTGCCTATCTTTATCAAAAGAACTATCCAAAAGATGGCAATGCGTATCAATCATAATAACAGGGCTTTGGGATGCCTATATATCTTTTCTCGGGAAAAGTGGCTCGTTAACCTTTCTTTCTTTGATCATTTTTTTCAATTTTTCCGCCGTTTCAGGCATAAACGGCAAAATCATTTTTGGAATAATTTCAATTGCAGACAAAAGACTTTCAAAAACTGTCTTTAATCTTTCTTTATCCGTTTTATATAGTTTCCAGGGCTTCTCATCATCGATTGTTTTATTTGCTTCATCGATAACATTCCATATTAAATTCAAAGCTTCTGTAAATTCATTCCTGTCCATTGCTTCGGAAAATTTTTTTTCAAGTCCTATCTGAATTTTCCCTAAAGACATTTTTTCGTTTATTCCTGCTTTAATATCCTGAAGTGAGTATTTTTCTACCATTGAAAAAGTGCGGGATATAAGATTGCCGAGATTGTTTGCCAGATTACTGTTATACCTCTCGGCAAAATTTTTTTCCGAAAAATCACCGTCCTGACCAAACGGTACATACCGGAACATAAAATATCTTAATGCATCTGCTCCGTATTTGTCAGCCAATCCAATAGGGTCAATAATATTTCCCAAAGATTTACTGACTTTCTGACCGCTGACATTGATATATCCATGAACAAATATTTTCTTCGGCAGTTCTATTTCTGCAGAAATTAATATTGCCGGCCATATTACCGAATGAAACCAGTTTATTCCTTTGCCTATTAAATGTATATCTGCCGGCCAGTATTTCCTGAACAATTCACCATCAGGATAATCCAAAGCAGAAATATAATTCACCAGAGCATCTATCCAGACATAAATCTTATGGGTTTTATCTATCGGAACATCCGTACCCCATTCCACATTTTTCCTGCTTACACTTAAATCGTTTAAACCTTCCTTTACCCTGTTAAAAACTTCTTTTTTTCTGGATTCGGGTTCAACAAAACCTTTCTCTAATAACTTTAAGATATCCTTCTGATATTTACTTAATCTGAAAAAATAACTTTCCTCTTTTATATTTTTCGGAGTTGTCAAATGTTCGGGACATTTACCATCTTTCAATTCTTTTTCGGTTATAAAACCCTCACAGCCGTCACAATAACATCCCTCATAAAAACCTTTGTATATATCTCCCTTATCATACATCCTTTTAAAAATTAACTGTGCTACTCTGATATGTCTCTCTTCAGTAGTCTTTATGAAATCGTCATTGGAAATATTAAGTTTTCTGCATAATTCAACGAATTTTTTAGAATTATTATCCACAAAAATTTTAGTATCAACTCCTGCTTCCCTGGCCGCCTGAACATTTTTCTGAGCATTCTCATCTGTGCCTGTCAAAAAATAAACATCTTCTTTTTTCATTCTATGCCATCTGGCAATTACATCGGCACATATCTTTTCGTATGCATGCCCGATATGAGGTGCGGCATTTACATAATCTATGGCTGTGGTAATATAGAATTTGTTCAACATTTTTATTTTTTTACTTCTTTTGGACTAATTTTTTTGACCCTGCCATCTTCAAATTGAACAGTGACTTCCGATTTAAAAATATTTACACCGGTGACTTTACCCTTACCGTTAGCAGTGCTAATTTCATCACCGGCAACAGGATAATTTTTGCCTTCCGAGGTATAAAAACTATGTTCATAATCTATACAGCACATTAACCGCCCACAAACACCGGAAATCTTTGCAGGATTAATAGTCAAATTCTGATCCTTTGCCATATCCGTTGTTACGGATGTAAAATCCTTCAAAAACCGCTGACAACAGCATATCTGTCCGCAGTGGCCCAGAGAGCCCAAAATTTTAACCTCATCCCGGACACCAATCTGTACCATCTGTATCCTCGTTTTAAGGACAGCCCCCAGTTCTTTCAATAATTCTCTAAAATCTACCCTCTCTTCAGCCGTATAATAAATAAACAGCTTTATTCTTTCAAATGTATATTCAATCATTGAAAGATTCATTTTTAATCCCAGCTTCTCTATTTTATCAAGTATCAGGGGGAGGTCTTTTTTTGCATGTGCTTTATTTTCTTTAATTTGCCTGGCATCTTCTTCCGTGAAAAATCGGACAACCTTTCTCAACGGACTTTTCGTTTCTATCATCTGTTCCGGAATAACCACAACACCGGTTTCCAGACCATTTTCTGTTTCAATTAAAAGCTGTGAATTCATCGATACATCAATGGATCCGGCATCACAATAAATTATATCTTTTGTTCTTCTTACCTGTACACCAACAGCAAGCGGCATATTCCTCTCCTCGTTTTACTCAGAAACGCAAATCTTCGCGAATCCAACGCTGATAGTCGCGAATAACTGTCCACCAACCGGTAGATTCATCCGCGTGTATTCGCGTTTTCTTTCCATTCGCGTCCATTCGCGTATCTACAAGCTAAGTCGCAGCACTTCCAGCGTTAACCCTATATTGGTATTTCTTCTGATAAAATCTCTCATTTTTAATACAACACCAAGCTTTTCGGGCTGCCGAAACCTTACCTGACTTGCAAGCATATTAAGGAATTCAACAGCTTCATTCCTCTCATATCTTTTGTTTACAAATTTACCTTCCTTAAAGTCAGCTAAAATATTCTTATACTCGTCAATAAACTTTCTGTCTTTAGCCAACTCAATTGCTTTCCCCAGAGAACCCATTGCCAACGAAGAAACAAAATTTAACTCATCTTCATCAAGATTAAAATCTTTTAGTTCATCCCTGATTTCAGCATCGCTGAATATATTAAAGTATACAATCGCACTCCTTGACAATATCGTCTGCGGGAGTGATTTGGGCATAGGTGTTATAAGAATTACTACTGTATTTTTAGGAGGTTCCTCAAGTATTTTCAAAAGGGCATTTGCTGCCTCCGGTTTTATTAAATGTGCCTCGTCAATTACCCGTATATTATATCCTCCCATTACTGACCCATATTGCAGACCTTTAATCATCTCCCTTATCTGTTCAATTGAAATCCAGGATTTATCCTCCAGGACAGATATGGTTATAAAGTCGGGATGGGTTCCGGTTTCGATTTTTTTACACTGTGAACATAATCCGCAAGGCCTTCTTTTTATATTTGTTTCCTGACAATTCAACATCTGCGCAACCTTTAAGGTAAACAGTTTTTTGCCTATGCCTGATTGCCCTACAAAAATATATGCAGAATGAATTTTTCCGCTTTCAGTTGCTGCGCGAAACATATCTATTTGTTTTATATGTCCGATAATTCTCATAATTCGCTTCACTCATAAACGCGAATTGTCGCTAATCTAATGCAAATGGTCGCAAATAATTGTTTTCAATTTGCGCGTATTCGCGTTATTTTAATCAAGACGATATCAAAAATTTTTTTTGCTATATTTTCAATAGTATCATTAGCTTTTATTACTTTTATTCTCTTTGAAAATTTCTTATTAAGCCATAAATAACCCTTGCGAACCCGCTTATGAAACTCAAAATCTTCATTTTCAAGCCTGTCTTTGCCACGGCGTCTTGCACGGCCAAGTCCTTTTTTTATATCCATGTCAAAAAAAATGGTTAAATCCGGATTTAGTCCGGAGGTCGCGATTTCATTGAGTCTAAAAATTATGTTCTTATCCATATTTCTTCCAAACCCCTGATATGCTACACTTGCGTCGGAATATCTCTCGCAAATTATAATCTTGCCGGAATTAAGAGCCGGTCGAATTATTTCTTCTGTATGCTGGGCACGGCTGGCTTCATAAAGCAGCAGTTCGGTAAGAGGGAAAATCTTGTTTTTCGGAGCGAGCAAAATCTTTCTCAACACCTCTGCTACGGCTGTTCCGCCTGGTTCCCTTGTATGTACTACATTAAATCCGAGTTTCTTAAGGTTCTTTATAAGCAAACCTGCCTGTACAGACTTACCGCTTCCATCCGAACCTTCTAATGTTATAAAAACACCTTTTTTCATAACTATCCGTGTAACATAATACGCTGTTTCAAGATAAATGACAAATACCACTCCATCGTCGGAATTTATACCGCTTTTTCTTTATTTTGACACAATACTGCTATCTTGTAATTTTAACAAAATTCCTGTTAAAAGTCAATATTCAAGCGGGATACCAGCCTGTATCAAGTTATATTTAGGATGGAATCGGGATGGACCCTGCCCAACTATACCGGGGCAGGCCAAAAATTAACCAACTGGTAGACTTTTTAGCTTTCTAAAATAAGCTAAATCTGTCTGGTCAATCTTAAGAGGAGTAATCGATATGTATTTCTTATTTAAGGTTAAAATATCAGTATCTTTAATAGTATATCCGCTGGGATCTTTTCCTGCAAACCAATAATATTTGAATCCTCTCGGATCCGTCTTTTCTTCAATATAATCATTATAAATTCTTTTCCCCATTTTGGTTACCTTCATGCCTTTTATATTGTCAGTATCCGGAATATTTATATTCAAAAAAGAGTATTTTGGTATATCAAATTTCAATGCTTTTTTAACTATTTTTGCAGTATAATCGGCTGCAAACCCAAAATTTCTTTTTTTACCTGATACAAGTGAAACTGCAAAAGAAGGAATCCCGTGCATGGCACCTTCCCTGGCTCCGGCCACCGTTCCGGAATAAATACAGTCTTCTCCAAGGTTAGCTCCGTCGTTTATTCCTGAAACTATAAAATCTGTCCGCCCTTTAAATATCTCCATAACACCAAATCTTACACAATCAGCAGGTGTTCCGGTTACTGTATAAACATTTTTTTTCTGACGAATAAGCCGTATAGGTCTATGAAGAGTTATTGAATGACTGGATGCGCTCATCTGCGAATTTGGCACAACAACAAAAACCTCGCCCAGCTTTTTCATCGCGTTTATTATGGGGTCAAGCCCGGCACCATATAATCCATCATCATTTGTAATCAAAATTCTCATAGGGGTAAAATTAAACCATTTTTTTGACTTTTTGTCAAGATTTTTGTATAATGAACATATCAAATCAAACAAATAAACAGCCAAATTTCACGAATATCTATTCGTGTGATTCATTACCATTAGTGTCATTCGTATTAAAAATATGTGCCTGGCAATCCCTGGAAGAATTATTTCTATAAAAGCTAAAATCGCAGAAGTAGATTTTGGCGGAGTGAAAAAATTGGTTGGGCTTGATCTTTTACCAAATGCGAAGATCAACGATTATATCATTGTACATGCCGGTTTTGCAATTCAGATTCTTGATGAAAAAGATGCACAGGAACGAATCAAGCTGTTCGAAAAAATCTCTTAACCACCTTACCATTCGGTATGAATACTATTATTGAAAAAATTAAGCCCCTATCAAATAAACAGATTAATATCATGGAAGTTTGTGGTACTCATACAATGGCAATCGCCTCAAGCGGAATAAAATCCCTGCTTCCTAAAAACATAAACATGATCTCCGGCCCAGGATGCCCTGTATGTGTAACTCCTGCCGGTATTATTGATTCCGCAGTTGAACTCGCAAAAAACGGATGTATTATTACTACTTTTGGTGATATGGTTCGGGTCCCGGGCAGTAGTTCGTCACTTGAAAAAGAAAGATCAAATAAATGTGATATAAGAATTGTTTACTCGTGTCTTGATGTAATAGAAATTGCTCAAAAAAATCCCAAAAAGGAAGTGATATTTATAGGTGTTGGTTTTGAAACTACATCTCCAACTATAGCGGCAACAATAAATATTGCAGACATGCAAAACTTGAAAAACTTTTCTGTATTACCGGCCTTTAAATTAATCCCCCCGGCAATTCAGACAATCCTTGAACAGAAACAGATAAAAATCGATGGGTTTATGCTTCCCGGACACGTTTCAACAATTATCGGTTCCCGGCCATACAGGTTTATAGCCGAAAATTTCAAAAGACCTGGTGTAATCACCGGTTTTGAATCAGCAGATATTCTGGAAGGAATATTTTTAATATTAAATCAGTCGAAATCAGGTAAAGCTAAAATTGAAATTCAATATAAAGGAATTGTTAAGGAACAAGGCAATCCGTTTGCTTTAAAGCTTTTATATTCAATATTCGAAAAAGCAGACACACAGTGGCGCGGAATCGGAACAATAAAAAATTCCGGGTTAAAATTCCGAAAGAAATATATGAAATTTGATTCTCTAAAAAAATTCAGACTAAAAGTTAAAACAACAAAAGAACCGGCAGGATGTCTGTGCGGTAAAATACTCACGGGAATCGCGAAACCAAAACAATGCCGTTATTTCGGGAAAAAGTGTACACCGGCAAGTCCGATCGGGCCATGTATGGTATCATCGGAAGGCACATGTGCAGCTCATTATAAATACATAAAATGAAAAACAATAAAATAACTCTGTCTGATGGTGCAGGCGGCAAATTAAGCCATAATTTGATAAAGAAAGTTTTTTTAAGCACTCTATCAAATCCCCTACTGAATAAACTTGACGATTCCGCCATTATTCATTCCTTGCCTTCCAATTGCTGTCTTGCATTTACTACCGACTCTTATATTGTAAAACCGATTTTTTTTCCCGGTGGCGATATCGGAAAACTTTCCATATGCGGAACAATAAACGATCTGTCTGTAATGGGTGCAAAACCGCTATATATCTCTCTGTCAGTAATAATAGAGGAAGGTTTTGAGATTGAAGAACTCAAAAAAATCGTTACTTCAATTGCCGAAATTTCGAAAAAAGCAAAGGTTAAAATCGTCTGTGGCGATACAAAAGTCGCTGAAAAAAATGCTGTTGATAAAATCTTTATAACAACTTCGGGTATTGGCATTGTTGATAAAAAATTAAATATTTCAGGAAATAATGCAAAACCCGGGGATGTTGTTATAGTTTCCGGAACGATTGCTGACCACGGAATCGCAGTATTGAATGCAAGGCAAAAACTGGGATTAAAGGGAAACCTTATAAGTGATACTGCTCCATTGAACAATCTTGTCGAAAAAATACTATACAAGAACGACATACATGTCATGCGTGACCCAACCCGCGGAGGATTAGCAACAACTTTGAATGAAATTGCCGAACAATCAAATGTAGGCATAGAACTGGTAGAGGCAAAAATACCCATACAAAAAGCAGTGAAAACCGCCTGTGATATATTAGGATTAGACCCGCTATACGTTGCAAACGAGGGTAAACTGGTTATAACTGCCGCACCAAAAGATGCTAAAAAAATATTGTTAGCCATGAAAAAACATCCTTTGGGAAAAAATTCTGAAATTATAGGATATATAACTAAAAAACCTAAAGGTGTATTTTTAAAGACGAAAATAGGCGGGAAAAGAGTTATTCAAATGCTTGAAGGCGAACAATTATCAAGAATTTGTTAATATTGACATTTTTCGCAATATTTTATATACTATAAAAGATTATAATTGTTATTAGCTAAATTTGAGAAATTGGGGGAAAAAAATGAAAAAACAAGGCTGGTTAGCTGATTTCCTTATAGGCTTCGTATTTACACTAATAATAATCATTCTATACTTTTTCAGGGTAGGATTTTTTGAAGCTTTTGAATATAAATTCTATGATTTAAGATGTAAATTCAGACAGAATTCAAACCCCGGAAAAGAAATTATGATTGTCGCAATAGACGACAACAGCATAGCTAATATCGGCAGGTGGCCCTGGCCTAGATCCATAATGGCAATGCTTCTAATGGAAGTTGCAAAGGCAGAACCAAAAGTTATAGGCCTAAACATTCTTTTCAGCGAACCTGACAGCGCTCTGGGTTTGGAGGAAATAAGATCATTAAAAACGCAGTATGTGGATATGCTTCTTAAAGTAAAGAAAATTCAGAAAAGATATAAAATAAAAACTAAAGATATAAATTTTTTAAATACTTTTCTGGGAGAAATAGCAAATGCTGAAGCCAATATAGATAATGATACTGCCCTTTCAGACGCCATTTTTGATGCCGAGAAAGTTGTACTTCCAATGTTTTTTCAGTTAAATGAACCTCTTGGCGAGAAAGCTGCAGAGATACCGCCAATTTTAGCGGCTAATTCCGTTTCCGGAAGGATAAACTCCATGGCTACACAGGGATATTCACCGCTTCTCCCCCTAGATATCTTTGCTGAAAGCACCAAGGGTATCGGACATGTAAACATAATATCCGATGCCGACGGAGCAAAAAGAAAAGAACTAGCATTAATCAGATATCAGGATAAATACTACCCTTCGTTTGCATTACAGCTTGCCAGAATATTCCTTAATTTTGAACTTAGTGATATAAAAATACGAAATGACGACAAAGTAGTTGTCGGGAAAACGGTTATTCCTACGGATTCTTCAATGTTCACATTAATTAACTATAACGGTCCTTTTGGAACATTTAAATATTGCAATGCATTCGATGTACTTACAAATAAAATTCCTCCGGAAGCATTTAGAAATAAAATTGTTCTGATTGGAATAACGGCAACAGGTATCGCGGATTTAAATGTTATTCCTTTGGGGCACAGCTTCCCGGGTGTTGAAATTACCGCAAATGCGATTCAAAACATAATCCATAATAATTTTATAGTAAGACCTTCATGGGCGGCTGATTTTGAATTCTACGGACTCATTTTATGCGGTCTATTTGTAATGCTGGGACTCCCTCGTCTGAAAGCAAAATGGGGTGCTATCTTAACAACGGTTTTATTGCTCATTATTGTGGGTTCCGGAACATATATATTCATTCAGGGATATTGGGTTAAAATTTTCTATTTGATAATCCTTCTTGTTCTGGGCTATATACTGATAACAACCAAACACTTCCTATTTACGGAAAAAAGAAAAGAACTTGTGGAAGCTGAAAGCATAGAAACAAACAAGATGCTCGGACTGTCATTCCAGGGGCAGGGAATGCTTGACATTGCATTTGAAAAATTCAGAAAATGTCCGCTGGACGATTCTATGAAAGAACTTCTTTACAACCTTGGACTTGATTTTGAAAGGAAACGGCAGTTCAACAAAGCGGCAGCTGTTTATGAACATATAAAAAAGGTTGATCCGAAATACAAAGATATCGGTGAAAGGACT
The DNA here is from genome assembly GCA_016928195.1 of Elusimicrobiota bacterium. Classification (GTDB taxonomy): domain Bacteria; phylum Elusimicrobiota; class UBA8919; order UBA8919; family UBA8919; genus JAFGLF01. Next base: position 59,702 of record JAFGLF010000076.1, on the reverse strand, counting down.
GAGACTCTTAAATCTGCGGATACGGCTATTTCAATCGGAGGAAAAGCCAAGGATACAACCGTTATTATAGAAGGCGCAAAACAGAAACCCACTCTTGGAAGGTATGAAGTAGAAAAGGAACTTGGTAGAGGTGCCATGGGTACCGTATATTTAGGCAGAGATCCTAAAATAAACCGAAAGGTTGCCATAAAAACAGTGCGCTTTGAGGATGATGTGGATGATGCCCAGATGAAAGCGATAAAAGAAAGATTCTTCCGTGAGGCAGAGTCTGCGGGGAATCTTTCACACCCTAATATAATAAAGATATTTGATGCAGGAGAAGATTACGACGTATCATACATTGCCATGGAACTTCTCGATGGCAATGATTTAAAGAGTTATTGTGAAAAAGATAAACTTTTACCGATAAAAGATGCTATGGAGTATGTTGCAAAGATTGCGGATGCTCTTGACTATGCACAGCAGCAGGGTGTTGTTCATAGGGATATAAAACCGGCAAATATTATGCTGCTTAAAGATGGAACCTTACGTGTAACGGATTTCGGTATAGCAAGAATAATGGCTTCCTCAAAAACTCAGACCGGTACAGTACTTGGTACTCCCAGTTATATGTCACCTGAACAGGTAGCCGGAAAAAAGGTTGACGGCAGATCAGATCTGTTTTCATTGGGGGTTGTCCTATATGAACTGCTGGCCGGAGATAAACCGTTTAAAGGGGACAGTATCGCAACACTGATTTTCCAGATAACGAATGATCAGCATCCGTCACCAAAAACAATAAATGATAAAATTCCGGATGTTTGCATAAAAATAATTGATAAAGCCCTGGCAAAGGATCCGGAAAAAAGATATCAAAGGGGAAATGAAATGGCAAAGGATATTAGAGACGCCATTGCAACATTATAAAGACGGGATTAAGATATGAAAACAACGGTATATGGAAAAAGTGATTTGGGCCGGAAACGGCAAAATAATGAAGACAATTTCTGTATAGTTGACGACCTCAACCTTTTTGTGGTAGCAGACGGTATGGGCGGAGCAGCATCAGGACAGGTTGCAAGTAAAATAGCAGTTGATGTTATTAAAGAACAGATGCTCTATACATCAAAAAATAAAAAGATAGATTCTTCATCACTGGTAAGCTGTATAAAAATGGCAAATCAGGTTATTTTCGAAGCAAGCCAGAAATATCCACAAAACAGCGGTATGGGAACGACTGTAGTTGCTGGTCTCATAACAGGTAATAAATTGACAATTGCGCATGTAGGGGACAGTAGGCTCTATCTTATACGCAATAATAATATTGATCTGTTAACTGAAGATCATTCAATAGTTATGGAGCAGGTCCGAAAAGGAATGATTACGCTCGAAGAAGCAAATAAATCCGAAATTCAGAATATTTTAACAAGAGCTCTGGGGACCTCTGAATCTGTTGAAGTGGATGTATCGGAAGTACCGTTATCCAATAAAGATTATCTTTTACTGTGTTCTGATGGTTTAACAAGAATGGTAGAGGATAATCAGTTTCTTGAAGTTATTAAAGCTCTTAAAGAACCGGAATTAATATGTGAAAAACTAATTACTATAGCAAATGATGCCGGAGGCAAGGATAATATAACAGTAATTGTTGCTTATATACAAAAAGGAATATTTTCGTGGTTTAATAATTGAAAAATAAAAAAATCGGAGGCTAAAATGCCGAAACTTATTTTGAAGTTTGGCCCTGCAGTTATCAAAGATATCCCTATAACAAAAAACATTTTAACTGTGGGCAGAAAGGAGGATAACGATATAGTAATTGACAATCCGGCTGTATCGGGGCATCATGCAAAAATTTACCAACAGGGAAATTCTTATGTTGTAGAGGATCTTGGCAGTACAAACGGAACATTTATAAACGAAAAAAAAGTTCTTAAAGCAGCCTTGAAAAATTCAGATCAAATCGGTCTTGCAAAACATACCTTGACATTTGTTAGTGACGATAAGGCTTCTGACTCACCAGAAGCAGCCCCACCCAAAGGCGGAGGAGAAACAATCGTAATTGACGCAAAGCAACAGCGTGAATTGCTCAGCGGGGCAAAACCAAAAACAACCGGAACTACGGATCAAACGGCGGCAATTGAAAAAACCGGGGCATTAAGAATTGTTGATGGTGTGGTTGATAAAACGGAAATAGAGCTTTCGGGAATTCTAACCTATATAGGAACAAGCGAAACTTCACTTGTAAAAATCAAAGGAATGTTTGCACCAAGCGCTGCGGCTGCTATAGCACGCAAACCAGACGGCTATGTACTAAAGGCTATTAAAGAAGGCTATCCCAAAGTAAACGATAAAAGTCTTAAAGGTGAAACAAAATTGAAGGATGGTGATATGCTGGAATTTGGTAAGACTAAAATGGTCTTTTTTGAAAAGGTGAAAAAATAAGCCTACTTTCTTTATTGCTTTCTTCTCTCTTCTATTTTCTTATGAATTATACCTATCGCAGCAGTGTTGTTCCGAAATACTTCGTCAAGACTTTCCTTCTCTATAACAAGAATCTCCGAATCTGTTTCTGCCACGACAGTTGCAGAGGCAGGGACAGGATGAACCAATGAGATTTCTCCAAAATAATGATTTTCGTTAAGTTCAGCAACCTTGTTCTTCTGACCTTCCTTTGAAACAAATATACCGACCTTACCTGTTTTTATAATAAAAAGTCTGTTAGAAAATTCTCCTTGAAACAAAATTCTTTTTCCGTTTTTAGCCGGTATCTTTCTGGTTTTATAAATAAGTGCGGTTATATCCTTTTCGGGCAACTGAGACAAAAAGTCAATATGCTTAAAAAATTCTTTCGCCCATTTTATATCGGATATATCAAGTTCCAATTCCATATATTATTATCCTCCCCTTTTACCTAATAGCTCAATTTATATATCTATTCTTTGAAGAATTTAGTAATAATAATTATTATAACAGTACAGCTTATTGCAGCTACACTTACGATTGTTATAGTAACCCAGCCCCATGGTGTCATATTTTCAATACTTTCAAATGCCTTAAGCAACGAAACTAGCGGAACAATAATCCCGATGGCCAGCGCACCTATCAATCCGATCACTTTTGTTATCATTCTTCCTCCGTTCACTTCGTTCACTAACGCTAATGGTCGCTAATCTAATGCAAATTATCGCGAATTATTCGCGTGTATTCGCGTTGCCTTATTATTTGCGTTCATTTGCGTCCATTTCGCAAAGTCCAAGAAGTTTTTCCCATCCTTTATCAACATCTTCCTGAATCTGTTTTAAAATACTCTCATTTGCCGGCAATAAAAGATGTTTAAACCTGCCTTGAGATTTTAACCATTCCTCAACGGGCTTTTTTTCTTTTGGTTTATAATTAAGTTTATATTTACCGTCGTTAACTTCATAGATAGGCCAGATACAAGTATCGGCAGCAAGCCTGCCGAGCCTAATTGTATCTTCCGGAGGATATGCCCACCCTAGGCGGCATGGCTGCATAATGTTCATGAATGTCGGGCCATTTGTTGATAGTGCTTTTTGTACTTTTGAAATCAAATCATTATGGAAACCAACTGCGGTCTGTGCTGCATACGGAATATTATGTGCAACCATTATTGATGTTAAGTCTTTCCTTAACTGAACTTTCCCTGCCGATTTTTTACCGGATGGAGCGGTTGTGGTATGTGCCCCCTTCGGGGTTGCAGATGATCGCTGAATCCCAGTATTCATATATGCTTCATTATTATAGCAAATATAAAGAATCCTGTGTCCTCTTTCCATAGCACCTGATAATGCCTGTAACCCGATGTCATAAGTTCCGCCGTCACCGCCAAAAGCAATGAAATTTATATCTTCTTTGATCTTCCCTTTCTTTTTAAGTGCATTATATGCAGTCTCTATCCCGGCAATTGTTGCCGCCGAATTTTCAAATGCCGAATGAAACCATGGTACCTTCCATGCTGTATATGGAAAAATTGTTGTTGCAACTTCCAGACAACCGGTAGCATTTGAAATAACTACAGGTTTATCGCAGGCAAGCAGAACCTGTCTTGCGATAATTCCCGCCCCACAACCGGAACACAGCCTGTGTCCTCCGGTAAATAACTCTTCTTTCTTTGAAAGCTGTTTTAAATTAGCCATGTTTTTTATTCCCGTACTCCTATATAATTTATCAATTTTTCGACTTTTCTTGTCTTGGAAATATTCATCAATTTATCAAAAACATCTTTTAAATCCTGATTATCTATATCTCTTCCTCCCAGCCCATAAATGTAATTAATTGTCGGAATCTGATAATTAAAGGAATAAAGGGCGGAAGTAATTTCTGTATAAACAGGTCCGGCATATGAAGAAAATGTGTCGGAACGGTCAAGAACAGCAATTGCTTTAAGCTTTGACAGTTCCGATGCTATTTCCCTATAGGGAAATGGTCTGAAAATTCGGGGTTTCAAAAGACCTGCTTTTATTCCTTTTGCTCTCAATTCGTCAACTACAACTTTTGATGTTCCTGCAGCAGAACCGAGACAAACTATTGCTACTTCAGCATCGGAAAGTTTATATTTTTCGAAAAATCCGTATTCACGTCCGAATTTTTTATTAAATTCTTCTGCAACCTTTAATATAATTTCACCCGAATTTTTCATAGCTTCTGCTTCTTGCATTTTATGTTCAAAATAATAGTCTTGAAGATCAATAGCGCCAAGTGTATACGGCCTTTTAACATCCAGCAAAAATCTTTCCGGGTTATATTCTCCTATAAACTTCCTAACATCTGCATCGGATATCATATCAATAACTTCCATACAGTGACTTATTATAAACCCGTCAGTTGTAACCATAGCAGGAAGTTTGGTAAGTTCAGAAATCTTAACTGCCTGGATCATATTATCATATGCTTCCTGAGAGTTCTCAGAAAAAATCTGTATCCAGCCAGAATCCCTTGCACCCATAGTATCAGAATGGTCTCCATGAATATTTATAGGTGATGAAAGTGCGCGATTCACCTCTGCAACAACTATTGGCAACCGTAACCCAGCCGCAATATAAAGCATTTCATACATAAGGGCGAGTCCCTGTGATGATGTGGATGTCATAACCCGGGCCCCTGCAGCTGCTGCTCCGATACAAGCAGACATTGCAGAATGTTCCGATTCGACTGCTACATACTCCGTATTTACAAGACCGTCTGCAACAAATTGTGAAAAAATCATAACAACTTCTGTTGCCGGTGTTATAGGATATGCAGCAACCACGTCAGGGTTTATCTGCCTCATTGCTTCTGCCATTGCTTCATTACCGGTCCTTGCTACTCTTCCGCCGGAGGCGGATCTTGTTTCATTCGACATATGTTGTTCACTCCGTTCACTAACGCGAATTATCGCTAATCTAACGCAAATTGTCGCAAATACCTTTTTCTAATTCGCGTGTATTCGCGTTGTCTTTCTATTTGCGTTCATTTGCGCTCACTTCTTTTCTTCTTCCATTGTTATAGCACTTGCTTTCGGCGGGCATTCTTTTGCACAAATACCACAACCCTTGCAGTGCTCATAATCTATGCCTACAACCTTACCATCCTTAGTAATAATTGATGAATCCGGACAATTAATCCAGCATATAAAACAATGTATACATTTCTCGGGATGATATACTGGGCGAAGATTTCTCCAATCGCCAGTCTTAAATTTTTCCGCTGTTCCTGCTTCCAAAATATCGCCTTCCGGCAATTCTTTCCATCCAAGTTTTTTATCTCCGACAGAAATAGACTTTTCTTTACTCGACATTATTGTTCCCCTTTTACTTCTTCGAATGCACGTTTTATAGATTTAATATTACCTTCAATTATTTCCGGTTTATGCGAAAATTTCTTTTGAAGTTTTTTCCTTGTATCCTCCAAAACCCCTTCAATACCGAGAAAATCCGTAACCTTGACCAGCGCGCCCATCATAGGGGTATTTGGTATGGCTTTCCCAAATGATTCTTTTGCAATCTTTGACGCATTGATAACAAAGACTTTTGCTTTACAATTTAATTCTTTTTTCATTTCTTCTGCAGATTTCTCTGTATTTACTATTATCGCACCGGTTTCAGAAAGACCCGCAATAACGTTTACCGTTTTAATAAGTGTCGGATCCAGTATAACCACATAATCCGGATTTGTAATTCCACAATGCAGTGTAATCGGCTTATCGGATAACCGATTAAAAGACTGAACCGGAGCGCCCATTCTTTCTGGACCGTATTCCGGAAATCCCTGAACATATTTACCTGTAGCGAGTGCAGCTTCAGCAAAAAGAAGCGCAGCAGTTTTTGCTCCCTGACCACCTCTACCATGCCACCTGATTTCAATTATATCTTTCATGTTCGCTCCGCGAATACGCGAATTACCACAAATCAATCCCGCTATAGCGGGACGGAGATCCGGTCCGCCAGCTGGCGGATTTATTTGCGACAATTTGCGTTTTGTTTGTGTTTATTCAATCTTTATAGCTTCAACTGGACAATCGGCTGCCGCTTGTTTGGCAGTTTCTTCCGAGGCCGCCGGAATCTCCGAACCCTTTACAACCGCTACCGTATCCTGCATTTCAAAAACATCAGGACAAGTATCACAACATAATCCGCAACCAGTACACAAATCTTTGTCAATAACCGCTTTCATTTTACAACCTCCTTGATTAATTTTTTAACACTCCCTACCGCTTCTTCAAATTGCTTATTACTTATATAATCGGTATTGGAGAGATAAAATTTATCCGAAAAATTTATATTAAAAACGTTGAAAAATGCTTTTATTATTATTTCCGCATGTTTAAAATCCGGTTCGCGGCCTGCTACAGAAATAAAAATTCCCCTTTTAGGTTCCGGCCCGGACTTTTTTAACAGGTTTTTCTGAACCCAATAAACCTGACATCTGTCAACTACTGCTTTTAGTTTTGCCGGGAGCGATGTGAAATAAATTGGAGATGAAATTACTATAATATCAGACGACAAAATATTGCCTTCAAGAATCTGCATATCGTCTTTCCATTTACATATTCCGCTCTTTTCACAACCTCTCAATCCATCACAAAAAGAAATATTTATATCTCGTACGGCTACTTTCTCTATTTCACAGCCTGCTTTTGAAAACTCATCCAACGCCGCTTTTAACAATAATTCACTGCGGCTGGCTGGACTAGGACCTGCAGAAATTCCAAAAATTTTCAATTTTCTTCCCACTTTCTTCTTTTTTTAGACTTCTTTTTTGGTTTTATTAAAACCTTTTCTATTTCTTTTTCTGCCGGTAAATCATAACCACGAAAAACTATAATACCCTCTGTGTTAATTAAAATGTTTGTTGGGATTCCGTAAACCTTAAACTCTTTTGTTACCCCGGCATTTATATCAAGCAAAACTTTATGGCTAATATTCTTCCTTCTCATAAAGGTTGTAACTTTTTCCTCATTTTCCTGGACATTTACAGAAACAATCTCAAGCCCTTTTTTATTATATTCTTTGTAAATCTTGCTCAATTCTGGTATTTCCCGTACACAGGAAGGGCACCATGTCGCAAAAAAGCTTAAGAGAACCGGATTTTTAGTTTTATAATCTGAAAGCTTAAAAGTTTCGGTCGATGAAACCTGTCTCAGCGAAAAATTAATTGATTCATTTCCAACATCTATACCCAAATCAGCGCAATAGAGGCAGGGAACAAGAAAACAAGAAAACAAAAAAATAAGAAAACAAAAACCTGCCTGTTCCTTTATTACCTTGTTACCTTGTTTTTTTGTTTCTGGCATCTTTACTTTATCTTTTCTTTCTAAAAAATCTCTGCAACAGTCCTGCACACTCAGCCCCAAGTATACCGTTTTTTACTTCAACAATATGGTTAAACTTTCTATTATGTACAATGTTTATAACGCTTCCGCATGAACCTGCTTTTTTATCCGATGCTCCATAAATAACCTTTTTAATGCGTGCCCAGATAAGCGCGCCGGCACACATTGGACAAGGCTCGATTGTAACATACATACTACAGCTTGCCAACCGATAGTTCCTTAACTTATTTCCAACTTTTCTAATCGCTAAAATTTCTGCATGAGCGGTTGGATCATTTCTCTTAAGTGTTTGATTGTGGGCGCGGGCAAGAATTTTATTGTCTTTTATTATTACACATCCGATAGGGACTTCATCTTCTTTTTCCGCTTTTTTTGCTTCTCTTATTGCCTCCCTCATAAAAAAAATATCTAAATCCATTTTAAACGCGCCGTATATTCCCGTTCCTTTCTAAGGAACGCGCCGTGCAGGAGTTGAACCTGCAGCCTTCCGGTTCGTAGCCGAACGCTCTATCCGATTGAGCTAACGGCGCATAATAACGGGATAATCCCCGTAAAAAAAATTATTCGGGGTAACCTCCGCTATTCGCGGAACCTGTTTTGCCGGATAAACCCCCACATCAATAGTCAATCTACCTACACACCAACCAGATTACTGAAGAGGTCTATTGGTGTGGAGGTAAACTCCTCCAGACACAACATCAATACCAAACTACCCTTGCTAATATACTCAGCACTATACCTATAATGCTTGATGTTGCTATATTAAACGTTGAAAAGTCTAAATTCGGCTGCATATTCTTAATTGACAGTCTCTGGCCAATAATAAGAATAGCAGCAACCGGCATTATAATCCAATACAATTTCCCGGGAATTATAAAACATCCGACTATAAGCAGACGTTCAACGATTCCATGATATTTTTCTTCTGTAACAATGGTTGCGTCGGAATAAAACGCCTTTTTAAGAAAATAAATAAAAACCGTTGAAAAATGGGATGCCAGAACAAATATAATAACAATATAAACCCACTTTTCCGGGCTTGCTTCAATAGGATCTTTTGGAGCCAGAACAAATATTAAAAGTATATGAACAAATTGATCCCAGAGGAAAAATATTAAATTATCAGGAGATTTATATTTTGTAATACTATAAACCCGCCACTGGTCCTCAATAACATGTGATGCCGCAAGAATAAGTAAAGCTAATGCAAAATCTCTTCGAGGTAAATATTGATAATTTATTGCAACCGCAAAAAAAAGAAAAATTAAAACATGAAAAAACACTCCGGAGACATCTTCTCTTTTCCACTTGGCAATTCTATTCGTCTGAAATGTAAAATCAGCCAAAATATGCGCTAATAATAACCGCCAGAAAAAATACACTACTTCCTTCCTTTTACTTCGTAAATTTCAACTGGCTTTGCCTTCCCTTTAACCTTTGTCGTCCCTAAATCTTTAACCTTTACTTTATCCTTGACAAGCTTATATGTTGACTCCGATATAATTATGTGTGTTTTATACTCCTTATTTAAACTCTCGAGCCGCGCTCCGAGGTTTACATTATCCCCTATAACAGTATAATCCATTTTATCAACTGATCCCATATTTCCTACGACCATCTCACCGGTATTCACACCTATTCCTATATCAATAATGGGTTTGTTTTCAGCACGCCATTTATCCTGAAGTATTGCCAATTCCTCTATCATTTCGATAGCACAAAAAACCGCCCGTTGGGCATGGTCTTCCTGGGCAATAGGCGCATTCCAGAAAGCCATTACGGCATCTCCAATAAATTTATCAAGCGTTCCTTCATACTTAAAAACTATTTCCGTCATCTTTGTAAGATATTCGTTTAAAAGAGCAACAATTTCTTCCGGTGTGGATGCTTCTGAAATTGTCGTAAAACCGCGAATATCGGAAAAAAGAACCGACAACTCCTGTCTTTTACCTCCAAGCGCAAGAGAATCCGGGTTTTTCATAATCTCGGTGATTACCACAGGTGAAAGATACTGTCCAAATGCTTTTTTCAGCCATCTTTTTTCTTTTTCTTCCGTTATAAATCTCCAGGAAGTAATTGAAATATAAGAGAGAAAAATTAAAAAAGTGGATGGTATATACTGAATCCATATTTGCTTTCCTATAAAATAATACACACAAATACCTGACCACAAAGCAAAAACAACTAATGTCAAAGCTGTTGACTTCCAAGGTGAAAGTTTCGGCAAAAGAACTGTAAGAATACAGCCGATAATAACTATTGACAGAAATCCTGTCCAGGCGCTTGGATATGAAATATAATCAGCATTTAGACAGGCATTAATGTTGTTTGCAACTGTTTCGATTCCTGGGAGTGTCGGAGAAAAAGGAGTAGCATGCCTATCATAAAGCCCAGAAGCTGCAAAACCCAAAAGTACTATTTTATTTTTTAGTTCCTCTTTGTCAATTTTCGCGTCAAGTATATCACAATACGAAATGTATTTGTATGTTTCAAATCCACCGCAATGATTAACAAGCATTTCGCCGTAGTTATCCAGCGGAATTTCTTTTACTACTTCTTTCCATGGTTTTCCTAAATACGCCGCCGCAACGGCAATAGAAATGTGCGGGTATAATTCATCCTTGTACCTCATTACCGGCATTATTTTTCTTATAATACCGTCCATTTCCGGAGCAACATACGGATAACCAAGACCAGCTGACCCCTTTATAATCGCATCCGAAGGAGGGTGGGCTTTTGTGGCAACCATATTTTCTACTTCAAAATAAACTTCGCTAACCGAACGGCGGGATCTTGCTATCGCTTCTTCCAATAACCTATCGCTCCGTGGATTACTTTTTTCAGAGAAAAAGACATCGAAACCAATCGTCTTTACATCAAAATCGGTAAGTCTATCAACCATTCTTGCGTGTATACTTCTATCCCAAGGCCATCTGCCGTACCGCGCCAAACTGGGTTCATCAATTGCGGCAATTACTATTTCTCCGGTTGGTTCTTTCTGCCCGCGAAGCTGCAGGCGGAAATCATATGACTTCCATTCCAGCAAATCAAGTGTTCCGAGAAAATTAAGAATGAGGATTATAAAAACCGCTACTGCACCTAAAAGATATGCTATTGTCTTTCGTCTCATAGTTTGCTTCGCTCACCACATTTGCGTTTTAACGTTTTGTCCACTGAAAACTCTTTCTTGCTTTAGCGCGACCAGGTTTTTTCCTTTCAACCATCCTGTCATCACGAGTTAAAAAGCCTTCTTTCTTCATAGTATTTTTAAAACCCGAATCTACGCTTGCAAGCGCACGGGCAAGACCGTGACGAATTGCCTCTGACTGAGCCATTACTCCGCCGCCGGATACATTTACACCTACATCATATTGTGATGAACAATTTACCGAAGCAAGCGGGGCAATTGCGGTCATCTGGAACCTCTGCAGCCCTGCAAAATATCTGTCCAAGGACTTGCCGTTGACAGTAACCTTACCGGAACCAGCAGAAAGTTTTATGTTTGCAACTGCTGTTTTTCGTCTTCCTTTTGCGATAATTATTTTACTTTTATCTTTTGACATTTACCCTCCAGTTGTTTTGCTTCATTTCTAAAAATTTTCAGCCTTTTAAGCATTTTTGCTCTTAGTCTGTTCTTAGGAAGCATCCCTCCTATGGAAAGTCTTACAATTCTTTCAGGATTACTTTCCATCAAATCCTTATAAGGTTTGTACTTATCTCCTCCAGGATACCCTGAATGCCTATATTCAAACTTCTGTTCAAGTTTATTCCCGGTTAGCTTTACTTTTGCCGCATTAGTAATAACCAAAAAATCACCGACATCCTTGTTATGGGAATATTCTATTTTCCCCTTACCCTGTAAAACTCTAACTGCAGCCGTTGATAACCGGCCAAGTACAGTGTCCCCTGCATCAATCAAAAACCAATTTCTTATAACCATAATTTTACCACCTCTTTTCTATTATATTAAAAAATACCCTTTTGTCAACCCCGAAGAATCCCTACGGGATATATACGGGGTCACCCCCGCCCCGATATATCGGGGCGGGATAAGCCCCTTATCTTACAAAATCCCCTTTGCTATAAGCCCTTCGGCAATCTGAACAGCATTTAATGCCGCACCTTTGAGTAAATTGTCAGATACAATCCACATAACTATGCCGTTTTCAGTTGAAATATCCTCACGAATTCTACCTACATACGTTACCTGTTCCCCGGCTGCATTAATGGGCATAGGATACCTATTTTGTGCCGGTTCGTCTACAACCACTATTCCTTCAGCATGTTTCAATATATTTCTTGCTTCCTGTGCTGTAAGTTTTTCTTCTGTCTCAATCCATACAGCCTCCGAGTGTCCCCTGAAAACAGGTACTCTTGCACAGGTTGCGGAAACCCTTATTGAATCATCTCCGAGTATCTTTTTGGTTTCATTGACCATTTTCATTTCTTCTTTTGTATATGCGTTCTCAACGAAAACATCAATATGCGGTATAATATTGAAAACAATCTGATGAGGCAGTTTTACCGCAGGCGGAATCTTTTCACCTTTTGACCACGCTGATGTCTGACTTTGAAATTCCTCCACTGCCCGCCCGCCTGCACCCGAAACAGCCTGATAGGTCGATACAATGATTTTTTTTACCTTTACAGCATCATGAAGCGGTTTTAACACAACAACCATTTGTATGGTTGAACAGTTCGGATTAGCTATAATCTTCTTATTCTTTGAAAGTGCTCCGGAATTTACCTCCGGAACAACCAGCGGAACTTCTTTTTCCATTCTGAACGCAGAAGAATTATCTATAACAAAAATACCCTGCTCGGCAAATTTCGGAGCCAGTGCTTTTGATACAGATCCTCCGGCGGAAAAAAGAGCTACCTCCAGCGCGTATTTAGTCTTAAGTACCGAATAATCTGATATTTTGTTAATATCTTCTACAATAATTTCTCTGTCCCTGAATTTCAACTTCCGTCCCGCTGTCCTTGAAGATGCAAAAAGATATAAATTTCCTACCGGGAAATCCCTTTTTTCAAGCATATTTACCATTTCCAATCCTACGGCACCAGTGGCACCAACCACAGCTACGTTGTAGTTTTTCATAATCACCCTCTTCTTTACCTAATTAATGGATTTATAACCCCTATTTAAAGGTATTTTTTCCTTTATTAAATAATTCTTTTTTTGAATTCGTTCTTGTATAGCCTTTACACGCTCCTGTGGATGAGGATGCGTTGCTAAGAAATACAAGAAGTGACTTTTTGTTTCTTTTTTTGCCATCTTTTTGAAAAAATCGGTTGCTCCTGCAACATGGCCGTACCGTTTATTTAATAAATCCAACGCCCACTGATCAGCGAGAAGCTCCTGATGTTGAGAAAATTTCATTTCTACATTTGACAAGAAATTTACCATAAATTTCGTAATAAAACTTTCTGAACCGAACAAGGCCGTCGAAATTGTCAATAAAACCAGCCCTCTGCCTAAAATACGTAAATGGTCTTTATGAACAAAATGTCCTAACTCATGAGCCAACACGAAAACCAGTTCGTTTTCCGATTCGGCATCATTTATGAGGCTGGAAAATACTACAATGTTCCCGCCAGGTAAAGCCAGGGCATTCACTTTGGAATTGTTAACTATGCGAACATTATAATGATTCTTTCCTTTGGGAAATTCTTTCAAAAGCCCATCCAGAAACTTTTGAAGCCGTATTTCCTTATCCGTTCTCTTATTGATTTTATATGTTTTTGAAAAAATCCTTTCTAACCGTTTTTCAGTATCAAAATCTATCTTAGATACAACAACACCTACTGCAAAACCAAGTACAACATATATAACAAGAATTATTCCAAGAATACCGCCTAAAAGAAAAAAAAACTCCTTTATAGGTGAAATCTTGGAAATATTGACATTTTTTTTTAATTCTTTTGCCGTGTATTTCAATTTATTTTTTTAAGGTAACCGCTGTCCCGTAAGATATTACTTCAATACTTCCTACAGCATTACGCTTATTTGCACTTTGACTTATTGAAGAGGTTTCGATACGTAAGTTAAGAATAATATCCGCACCAACAGCCATTTCCTTCATCCGCAGAATGGCCTCGCGGCGTGCCCTATCTATTAAGGTTTCGTAGGATGATACCTCCCCCCCGACAATATTTCTTAAAGCAGCCAGAAATCGTTTAAAATAATCTAATGAAACAACAACGCTTCCATAAACCAACTCGGCTTTTTCAATTCCTGCGTTTTTACTTAAAACATTTTTAATTGTTACGGCAGGAAGATTTAAAAATTTATTCTCACGTTCTTTTATGGATGTATAATGCCTAGACTCAGCTATAGTCCCGGCAAAATAACCTAAAGCAATGAGGACAACAGGTATAATTAATTGAATTAATTGTTCCATAAGTTCCTCTTTTGTTTTAACCCGTTACTCTATACGCACAGCAGTCCCATAAACATAAAGTTCAGCTGCACCCTGAGCCACAGATGATGTGGCAAAACGAACATTGACGATAGCATTGGCTCCCAGCTGTTTTGCCTGCTCTATCATACGATTTATTGCCTGGTTACGGGATTCCTGTAAAAGCTCTGTATATCCCTTTAATTCACCACCAACAATGTTTTTTAGCCCGGCCATAATATCCCTGCCGATGTGTTTAGCACGGACGGTACTTCCTGATACAACACCAAAATGCTCAACAATGGTTTTACCAGGGACCGTTTCAATATTTGTAAGCAGCATTTTGTCCTCCTTATAGCATATTTATTTTAGTTTATCTTAATTTACTACCTTCTTTTTATAACCAACCCTTATCCAAATACCAATCATATGTGATTTTTATCCCTTTTTCCAGCGGGATTTTCGGCTCGTATCTGAAATCATCTTTTGCTTTTTTAGCTGAAAAAAGCCAGTCTTTTTGTTTAATTTCATTAAGTTTATCAAAAGAAAAAAGGGCCGGATCTTTTTTTAATCTAGCAAAAATTTCAGAAAAAAAGGCTGATAAATAAAAAACTGTTTCCGGCATTCGTATTGTTTTTGCTCTTGAATTAACTACTTTTATCAATGTTTCTGCAAGAGAATTCCACGAAAAAACGGTATCATCTCCAATATTATATTTCTGACCTTTTGTTTTATCAGACTCCATTGCTGCAATTATCCCGTTTACAACATCTGATACAAAACTTATATTAAAATGTTTTTCCGTATTTGCAATCGGAAAAAATGACTTCTTTGTATATTTAAAAAATACAAAAATATCTTTATCCCTGGGTCCGTAAATGGAAGGAGGTCTCAAGACCGTTACGGGCAGTTTATTCTGAAACTTAAAAACTTCTGCCTCTCCCAGCAGTTTCGATAATCCATAATGAGAAACCGGATTAGGTATGTCATTCTCTGCTTTTTTCCCGCCATTCACTGCCGGCCCGGCAGCAGCCTGTGAAGAAATATAAACAAACCTTTTTATGCCAGGGTTTATATTTGCAACACTTTCTATAAGATTTTTTGTGCCTTTAACATTTGTCAAATAAAGCTTTTTATGTTCAATAGCTCTTACAAGTCCGGCAGCATGAATCACATAATCAACACCCGAAACCGCCGGATCCAAAGATTTTTTGTCATTACAGTCGCCCCGAACAACCTCAACCGGAAAATTTTCAAGCCATTTCAATTTTTTCGGGTTTCTTATAAGACACCTTACAAAAAAATTTCTTTTAACCAGCTCTTCAACCAAATGGCTTCCCAGAAAACCGGTGCCGCCAGTAACAAGTATTTTTATATTTTTCATTCTCACAACAGGTATTATTCGGAATTTAGATTTAAATGCAGATTTTGAAAAGGAATGGAATTTATTATACGAATTTTGTATGGTAAAAGCAAGTTATAATTTTTTATATTTTAAGTTTCCTGTTTATAAATCGCTTTAACCTAAACCTGCTTAAAAACCCAATAGATGTAAACTGTACTCCGTAATAATTCGAGTTTTCATTTTTATATTCCCAAACAATTTTTCCTGATGCCTTTACTCTATTTTTACCGGAAAGTAAAAATGTAAAAGTAAGGCCATCCCCAATTACTAACTGATTTTCAGTCTCAACAAAAATACCGCCCAAACTTATATTTTTTATAAGTCCTTTATATGAAATTCCGCAATTTTTGGCAGAAGTAATGTCTACGCCTGCAGTATAAATAACCCTTGGATATTTTCTTTTGTCAGAATTTATCGATTCTGCCATATTAAAAAAGGACGATTCATCTGCCATAATCCCGACCCCGAAACTTGGAATTCAGAAAAACAACAAATTTATACGTCCCTTAGGTACTTCAATATAATCCGATTACCAACTGCTTATATATTCGCCTTTAGTATCAAAATGGGTACAATCAACAAAAATGCTGCCCCTTGCCGAAATATATCCCCAACTGCCAGAATCCGTTAAAGGGTCATCTACATTAAAATCAGTAATCTCACCTGAGTCCTTATGAAGACTGGGACCAAGTTGAACCTCGCTTAGTCTATCCAGATATTTTGTCTGTACTGGCCCCTCGCTATTCTCAATTGCAGCCGCATCTTGGGGGTACATAACACCTTCCATGCCTCCATAATATAAAGTAAGTGCACTCCTTAAAGTACCTAATTCGCCTTTTGTTCTCCCCTGTTTAGTTCTTCTTAATACATCAGCAAATTTCGGGATCGCAATAGCAGCAAGAATTCCTATAATAGCAACTACTATCATAAGTTCAATTAAAGTAAATCCTGCCGGTTTTCTCTTAACCTTCAGGACTGATTTCCCCGGCAAAATTTCAGAAGGAGGATTGAATTCTAACATAACTTCTCCGTTCTCCATATTAATATTTACTCCCCTGCCTAACTGTAAAACTAAAGCACCGTTTTTATTTAAAAACGGAAAACACAATTCTTTTGTTGTCGCCATTTTAGCTACAGCTCTTGCGACGACAATATCATATTTTTCTGCATATGCAGAAATTTTGGCTGCATTTTCTGCTCTATCGCATATAACATCCGCCGTTATGCCGATTTTTTTGCAGAGATGCCTCAAAAACTCTGTTTTCTTTCTTGAGGAGTCTAACAGCGTTAATACTATTTCCGGTTTTGCGATTTTTAAAGGAATCCCCGGAAATCCTGCCCCGCTTCCGACATCCAAAACAGCTATATCTTTTTCAACAGTATCCGAAAACGCCGGAATGATACTCAGAGAATCCAAAAAATGATTTATTATTATCTTATCATCCGCATTCCGGCTTATAAGGTTAAATCTCGAATTCCAGTTTTCTAATTCATCAAAATAAAGCGAAAACTGTTTAATCTGCTGCGGATTAAGCTCTAAATTTAATAGCTTTAAACCCTTTGAAAAGATATCCAGTATTTCGGGTGTCATTTTATTTTTTCCTCTGCCATTTGTAAATTTCCTTTAACACCCGTATCCGACGGCACATACTTAAGCGCTTCCCTGAAATAATCGGCTGCCTTTTTATAATCGCCCTTTTCCCAGTACACGACACCTAAATTATTATATGCCTGTGACAATGACGGATCAATAGCAATTGCTTTTTCAAAGAGCCGTATACTTTTATTGTACAACTTTTTCTCATTAAATGCAAGCCCTGAATTATTATAACCTGCAGAATAATAGTTTATTATCTGATGTGTAAAAAATCTTTCTTTCCCTGAAGTACGCATTTTTATATAAAAATCAAACATCTGCTCAAAAATACCGGAATTACCGTAAAGTAATCCCTTTGGAAAAATCTTATACTGCTTCGGTATTTTGACTATATTATCCGTATAAAACGGGATCCGGTTAAAGTTATATGATAAAAGGGTTTTCTCCAATTCTATTCCTCCTTTTATTTCATAATTCGGCAAAATTTCCGGATATCTCTCTTTGATTTGCTGATATCCCCATAATGTCTTATAAAAAACTGCGAGTTTAATATCCTTTCTTTTTCCTAAACATTCCTGCTGATATTTTAATGTAAAGGTTGTTGTATCATCCGGATTGAACAATACAGAGTTATAAGGCAATGTTTTAAGAAGGTCTTTTGAATAGTCATAGGCAATAAATTCGTATCGTTTATTAAGTTCGGGTGCTCTAAAAATCCCTAATATTACTATTCCTGCAGCTAAAATTAAAACAATTTCATTATTGACAAATTTAATCAATTTACAATGTATATAAAGAATCCCGAGTCCAATCCATATTGAAAAAACTGCCAATGGCATTATAAGATATGGTTCCAGTATGGGTAGCGATGTCTTATCTTCCAAAGGAAGGTTTGAAATTATGAAAAAGAACGGACCTGAAAAAAACCAGAACAAAAATAACGGCCAGAAAAAACTCTTTTTAAATGAAAACTGCATCCCGAACAAGAGAAAACAAATTATGAGAATTACCAAAAACCTGTTTCCTTCAACCGAAATTTTTAAAAAATCAACAAAATGTCTGGCTGCCACTGCGATGTTCTGATGTGATGGGCTTTTCTCAGGATGTAGACGTACGGCACCATAATCCGCGCGAGTAAAAACTCTTGCAAAATTCCTGAATGATTTAGCGGGAGAACCCCAATCCGCGACAGGATTCCGGGCAGAACGAACCGGAAGAAAAAGATAAACGAATAACCCCAACATAAAAATACAGATGATGTATGACAGATAACGTATGCCAGATAAATTCAAAAGGTTATTATTCTTATTTCTTATTATTAAATATATTATTCCGGGAATTAAAAGTATAAGTGTCTGGTGATTGCCCATTCCCAGCCCCAAAATAAATACAGCAAGTAATCTGCCGGCTGGCGAAAAGTATCTGGGAAAAAATAAGATATACATTACTAAAACAGCGAAAAATATATTTATTGAATACATTTCAGAAACAATACTGAGAGAATGCATTGCTGATGTAAATGCAAATAATACTACTGCTACGGCGGGAGCTATAGATAAATAGCGGGGCTTGTCTGCCATGCTTATACTTTCTATACATAATCTTTTAATCAGCAGATATAATATCCCGCAGGCTAACGCTCCGAAAAAGGCAGACATCAAATTTATACGATATGCAATATTACCAAGTGGGAATAAAACGATAAAAATCTTACCTAATAATACGTAAAGCGGATATCCGGGCGGATGGGCAATCCCGAGAGTAAATGCCGAAACTATCATATCCCCGCTGTCACGATAAGGAGAAATTGTCGGGTACATGGAGAAAATATAAAAAATAAATGTACATCCGAAAATCAAGAAAAACATATTAAATCCTTACTAAACAAATGATTTTTCGCTTTTTTTTGAATTCTTTGCAAACCAAACCATTAATATTCCTATATCAGCAGGTGTCACTCCGGAAATTCTGGCGGCCTGGCCTACGGACACCGGTCTTATTTGTTCAAGTTTATGCCTGCTTTCCGTTAAAAGCCCCGGTATTTTACTGTAGTTTATATGTTCCGGAATTTTCTTATCCTCTATCTTTTTAAATCTTTCTACATCTGCAATCTGTCTTTTTATATAACCGGCATATTTCTGTCCGATTTCAATTTCATATTTTACTATTTTTTTTGTCCATGGCAAAATATCTTCTTTAAATTTAACATTTTTCTTAAAGACAAATTCTCTGTATTTTTTAAACTTTCCATACACATCCTTATTTATAAGTCCATATTTATACCCATAATCCATTAAACGTAAATCAGCATTATCACTCCTTAAAAGCAGTCTGTATTCCGCACGGGATGTAAACATTCTGTAGGGGTCAAGTACGCCTTTAGTCACCAGATCATCAATTAAAACTCCGATGTATGCTTCATCGCGCCGTAAGATTAAAGGCGGATTCCCCTTGATTTTTGAAGCAGCATTTATTCCGGCAATAATCCCCTGGCCGCCAGCTTCTTCATAACCTGATGTGCCGTTAATCTGTCCTGCAAAAAAAAGATTTTCTACAATCTTTGTCTCAAGAGTCGGTTTCAGCTGTGTCGGCTGGCAGAAATCATATTCAATTGCATATCCGGGTCTTATAATCTCACACTTTTCAAGTCCGGGGATGGTTTTCAACATTTCAAACTGAACATCATACGGCAGGCTTGTGGCAATACCATTGCAATAAATCTCCTCCGTATTATATCCTTCCGGTTCAAGAAAAATCTGGTGTCTTTCTTTTTCGGGAAATTTCTTCACTTTATCCTCAATGGAAGGACAATATCTCGTACCTATACCTTTAATCTGCCCAGAAAAAAGAGGAGCACGATGAAAATTTTCAGCAATAATTTTATGTGTTTTTTTATTTGTATACGTTAACCAGCAGGGCAACTGAGGCTGTAAAATTTTGGCTGTGAAATGCGAAAACGGGGTCGGCGGGTCGTCGCCCGGCTGTTTTACACACTTCGAGTAATTAACGGTCTTTCCGTTGACTCTCGGAGGAGTCCCTGTTTTAAGTCTTCCTACCGTAAATCCTAGTTTTTTTAATGAATCCGAAAGATGCATTGCAGCAAACTCACCGGAACGTCCTGAATTATATGTTGTTTCTCCGATATGTATAAGCCCTTTTAAAAAGGTTCCTGTTGTGACAATAACCATATCCCCAAAAAATTTTATCGACGGCTTGGCTATTATTCCGATTGCCTTATTTTTGGAAGTCAAAATCTCTGTCACTTCTGCCTGCTTAAAGTATAGATTTTTCTGATTTTCTATTGTATGTTTCATTGTAAATTGATAAAGTTTTTTGTCACATTGGGCACGTGGTGATTGAACAGCAGGACCTTTTGAACGGTTAAGAATCCTGAATTGGATACCGGTGGCATCGGTGTTTTTTGCCATCTCGCCTCCTAGAGCATCTATTTCCCGGACAATTTGACCTTTTGCAACGCCCCCGATTGCTGTATTGCAGGACATCTGTGCGGCAGTATCGGCGTTTATTGTAAGAAGAAGCGTTTTAAGCCCTATACGGGCAGAAGCCAGCGCTGCTTCACAGCCCGCATGCCCTGCGCCAACAACAATAACATCAAATTTTTGAGGATAGTTGAACATATTATTCTTTTTCAGATATATTGCTTTTATTATTTCTTATTAAAAAATGCTTTTCAAATCCTTTTACAATTGCTCTGGATATTTTTTTTATATATTCTTTATCTTTTAAAAGCTTTTCATCCCTGCTGTTAGAAAGATATCCGTATTCCACCAGAATTGCAGGGACATTGGCGAATTCGAATCCGACAAGATGCTGTTTTCTTATACCGTCTACTTTGATACCGGATTTTTTTATTTCTTTATAAACGGTTTCAGCCATCTTTTCGGAATCCTTTTTATACCATAGGACAAGGGCCCCTCTCTTTTTTTTATTTGGTGCCCAGTTACAATGAACCCTTAAAAAAACATCCGCTTCCTTTTCATTTGCAAACTCGGCACGCTGTTTATTATCATCCTCCTGACTTTCGGCTATTCGCCAGAAGTCTTTCTTTGTACGCGTAAAATAAACAGTGGCACCTTTTTTTTGAAATTCAGTCCCTAACAATTCCGAAATATCAACAACAACATCCATTTCTTTTGTACCGTGTGAACTTTTACATCCGTAATTTACAATTTTTCCGCCGGAATTCTTTGTTCCATGACCAGGATCAATAACAATA
The DNA here is from genome assembly GCA_016928195.1 of Elusimicrobiota bacterium. Lineage (GTDB taxonomy): Bacteria > Elusimicrobiota > UBA8919 > UBA8919 > UBA8919 > JAFGLF01. The sequence continues at coordinate 38,249 of JAFGLF010000076.1, read as the reverse complement.
ATTCTGTTTGTCAGGGATTCTGTATAGGAAAAAACGGATAATAAGAAACAAAAAACTAAAACGGCAATGTATCGACTATTCTTGATACACATTGATATTCAGGCCCTCCGCCTTTTACAATTTTTTCAGTCAAATATTTCTTGAAAAACTTTTCAAAACCATTAGTTACTACTGCAACTAGAACATTCTGTTCTAACTCAGGGGTTCTGTTTGATTTTATTTTTTCATATTCTCCAATCCAGCAGATTTTTTTTTCTGAAGCATTGAAAACTCCGACTTCAAGTTTGAATTTATAAAAATATTCCATGTCGCCGTGATACTCGCCGAAATCATCTCCCTCGATAGAACGGACTCTTTTATAAACAATGGCGGTCTCACACTTATTTATAATACTTATTATCAAAGCATCAACTTCTAAATTATCGGCAATCTTAAACAACTTTTCCAGGACAGGCTGTATATTTAAATCACTTATATGTTGAAACCTTCCTATACTTACTTTTTTATCCCGCATTACATTTCTCACGCTCGCCGGGTGCACAACACGTCTAAGTTTTTTTCTTTTCAATATAATATTATAAAAATGTTCCGAAGTATGTTTACTTATCTCTTCCGCAGTGGTTCGGTCAACAATCATTTTTTCTTCACGCTGACCCGACCATATTTCCGATTTATTCTCTATAACCAATGGAGATTTTACAAGCGGGACGAATTCTGTAGCATTCCCTGTCTTAAAACCGATTGAAGCAGGAAGAATAGCAATCGCCTCTATGGGTCTGGATAATTTTTCAGAATAAATAACCTTGCACAGTTTCTGTTTAGAACGGTATAGAGAACACCCATAACAAATAACAAATAACAAATAACAAATAACAAATTTAGTAAAATTTTTCATTTTAAAATAATGCCTGAAACTGTACATGCCCGCCGTCAAAGACAGCAAATTTTCCCAGGTCCTCACTATCCAGCTCCCAGCCGGTAATAATCCTTATCTGTGATTTCTTACTAAATTTATATATACAGCTGAGCTTTAATCTGTTTTCCCTGTTATGCCCGCAAATCAAATCCTTGCTCCAGTTAACTGTATCATGCAGATATCCGGTTTCAAAGGCTATATTCGGCTTTAAATCAAAATATCCAATTAAAAAAGCTCCCATATTTTTCCTTTCATAATCATAGCTTGCAGTGGATAAATATGCATAAGTAATCTCATAATCATGTCTTATAAATGTAACACCTGAAAATATTTTCAAGTTTTTTAAAATTTGTTTTTCAACATACGGCCTGACTGTAACCTTTCTCTCATCGGAAGAAAAGTTTTCCATTTGTCTTGAAATAGAAAATTTCTTGCTTTCCCTATCCTCTCTTAAATAAAAATCCATACCCGTCAGCCAGTCTGGACATATGTTCAAATTAAAATTTGATTCAAATTTATAATCCTCATTTTTCTTAGTATAGTTCTCGTTTGAATTCAGCAAATCAGTATAGTCAAAAACTGACATCGTGTTGTATTCAAAATAAATGCGGCTATTTATACTGTCATTGTTTTTTCTAACATCCATTTTCCATTGTCTGGGCATTTTACGGTAAAACTTTTCGAAACCGAGATTTGTTGACCTGTTTTTAAAAGCATAATTATTATCAAAATCTGTAAGTATATAAACAAGCTTTATGCCGTTTGCTTCATCCTCTGCATAGCGGACCGCCCAGCCAAGATCAGCCTCATATTTTTCAAATCCCGGTGTTCCTAAAAGAGACAGAAAAAGATTTTTTGCCGGAGAATGTTCAAATTCAATTTCATTAAGATTGTTCTCATAATCAATTGTTTTTAACCGTTTATGGTAAAATCTTGCCCAAAACTTTTCATCTATGAGTGGGAACCGTATTTTCAGCTCCTCATCGAAATAAAACCGTTTAATATCCATACTGCCGCAGGCAATCCTTAATCCGGTCGGATGCGACCAATACAACTGATTCGATTCAGGTAAGTAATAATCCATGAACATATCAATCTCATATTCATTGTCAATATCCTTTACATCCGGGAACGAATTACAAAAAAGATAAGTAATAAATACCATATGACAACCAGTAAACAGCAGTAAACCATTAACTGTCTTTTTCATAATTAACCTTCTGAAGAATAAAAATACTTGCTAATATAAAAACCATTAAAATCCCGACAGCAATCCTGTATCTGATTATGCCTAGTGGTTCAAATACCAAAACAGCCAATCCCCATATAAGAGGCCCTACTATTGCTGAAACTTTCTCAGTCAATCCGTAAAACCCCAAAAACTGTCCCAACTTATCAGGAGGTGATAATTTTACAATCAATACCCTGCTGGTTACCCAGACCCCTGCCAGTGCAGCACCGGAAATAACGCCAACTATCCAAAATATTGTATCTTTAAAACTTAAAATCGCAAGTAAAAGTGCAATACACCATGTTATAAGAACCAATGTCAGTGATTCTTTTGCACCTATCTTGTCAGTAAGCAGTCCCCAAAAATATGAAGTTATAATTGCCGATACCGTAGATAAAATAAAAAAATTTATAAGGCCGACGTTACTGAATCCTATAACTTTACTTGCATATATAGCCATAAATGCAATAATCGTATTTATGGTATCACAGTAAAGAAAATTTGCAAGTAAAAACATAAAAACTGATTCATAGGCTCTTATTTCTTTGAATGGCTGTATAAGTTTTTTGATTGCAGGGATGAGTTTTGCATTAATCCCGGAGAATGAGATCTTTTGTTTTTCAGTATCTTTTATTAAAAAAAACAGCGGGAGTGAAAAAATTAAAAACATAACTGCCGTAGGGATGAATGCTCCGCTCCTGCCATATGCTTCAACGAACGGTTTTACCATTAAAAGCCCCAATATAGCACCGAGATAACCGAATGCTACACCATATCCTGACACTTTGCCTATTTTATCGGGACTTCCCGCGATCTGAGGTATTAATGCATCATAAAAAACCAATGAAGTATGGTAAAAAAAATTAGCTATTCCGAAAAATAAAAGCCCTAAAAAAATATCATTAAAAATACCTATTAATCCGGTAAAAATTACACATAAAACTGTAAAAAAAATCAAAAAAGGCATTCTTCTTTTATAGTCATCTGAAATTACGCCAAGAATCGGCATAAGAAGTACTATAAAAAATGTTGATATAGAAAGAGCCATACTATAAAAAATATCCTTACCCCCTTTATCCACAACAATCCATAGAGCAAAATACATTGATACAATATTCATTGAAAATATTGTATTTCCAAAATCATACAATGACCAGGAAATTATTTTTATCTTTCTATTCATTTTTCATCCCGCATTTCCTTCCGGATAACCGTCTGGGGTAAAACATATTTCTTATTTCCCAACACAAAAATTGGAGAAAATTCTGTTAAGTATTTCTTCCGTCGGTACTTCCCCAGTAATCTCACCCAAACAATTCAGTGCGGCCCTCAGATCCAGTGCAATAAATTCTTCTGAGGCACCGGATATACATGAATTCTTTGCCTTCTCAAGTGCATTTATCGCATTTTCTATTAATGTTTTGTGTCTAGTATTTGTTATAAAAAATTCACTGGTGTTTATATTCCCTTTTATAAACAGATTATAAATAACTCTTTTAAGCTTTTCTATACCTTCGTTTCTTATAGCAGATACTTTAACAACTGAAGCATCAAGTTTAAGTTCTAAAATGTTTCCAATTTTACTGGGGAGATCTGATTTGTTTAAAACCAAAATAACCTTTTTTGAAACAAGCATTTCAGCAATGTGGAAATCTTCAGGTGAAAATTTGTTTGATGAATCTAAAACAAATAAAATCAAATCTGCATTGTTCAATATCTTTTTTGTTTTCTCTATTCCCTTTTTTTCCACAATATTCTGGCTGTGTCCTCTGATCCCCGCAGTATCCGTCAAAATAAGCGGAATACCAAAAACATTTATAGTCTCTTCTATAATATCTCTGGTTGTCCCTGGGACCTCCGTAACTATTGCCTTTTCCTGCCCGGCGAGTACATTTAGCAATGATGATTTCCCAACGTTGGGTTTCCCTATAATAGCAGTTCTAACACCTTCCTGGAAAATCCTGCCGGTCTGGAAAGTTGAAAGTATCTTTTTCAGCGGTTTTTCGGCATCATTTATTTTTTTAACTGTCCCAGTATCATCTCTTTGGGGGATTTCATCCTCCGAATAATCAATTGATACCTCTATTGTAGCCAGCATGTCCACAATTTTACTTTTTTGTTCATTAATTATATCGGTTAATGTACCATGAAGCTGGTTTACCGCACAGGACAATGCTACATCTGTTTTTGCCTTTATTATATCGCATACTGCTTCGGCCTGTGATAAATCAATACGACCATTTAAATATGCCCGTTTTGTAAATTCACCGGGTTCTGCAATACGCGCGCCATGTTTTAAACAGAGTTCAAGTGTTTTCTTAAGTGCTGCTATCCCGCCGTGACAAGAAATTTCAACAACATCTTCGCGCGTATATGATTTTGGCGCTTTCATTACCGTAAGAAGTACTTCATCTATAAATTTTTTTTTATCCAGTATTTTACCGAGATTGACGGTATGTGTGGCCAGGGTATTTACGGTTTTTTGTGAGTTTGGTCGGAAGATTTTGGAGACAATTTTTATTGAATTTTTGCCGCTAAGGCGTACTATCCCTATGCCGGATTCACCAATGAGAGTTGAAATTGCAGCAATCGTATCATCAGAATTTATTTTCACCCCAACACCTGCTTTCAAATATTAAAACTGATATACACCCCTTCCACCTCTGGTATATAAGCAGGTGGGAGGTATATGCTTACTTCGGTCTTACAATAAGTTTCCTATCGTCACCTACACCTTCGGAAACCGTTTCCACATACGGACTATTTTGAAGTTCCATATGTATTATCTTTCGTTCACTTGCAGAGAGTTTTATACTTATAGGGCCGCCTTTTTCTTTTACTTTCTTTTCAAGTTCTTTTGCTTTTTGGATAATTTTTTCATTCTTTTTATCTAAATAACCGTTCACATTGATGGCAACTTTTACACCCTTGCCTTCCTGTTTACTTAAAATTAACCTCATTATGTATTCAAGAGCCCTCATTGTTTGACCCTGGCGGCCTATGAGAATTGCACTATCATCGCTTGAAACATTTAAAACAGAACCCATTGATGTAACCTCTGCTGCTACTTTGGTTTTAAAACCGGATAACTTAAAAATCTCCGATAATATTTCTGCAGCATTTTTTGGCAATTCGGAAGCAGTATTTGAAGATTTTCTGCCTTTCCCGGAAAGACGAGCAGTATCTTTTACCGACATTTTTATTCTTGCAGGGGTGGATCCCATCAATCCGAATAGTCCTGATTTACCTTCATCTAGAATTTTAATCTCCACATCTTTTTTTTCAAGTCCTAGTTCTTCTAATCCTTTCTCTATTGCTGCATTTGCTGTCTTGCCTGTTATCTCAACTTCTTTTCTCATAATAAACTCCCCCCGGCATAATATTTATTATGCCTGATTACACCGATTTAATTACAGATTACACAGATTAAATCCTGTCAATATTATCTGTGTAATCGTCTTCTAAAATCTGTGTAATCAAAACTGTTGAAGCCTTTTTCAACGTTTCTATTTTGCTTTTTTAAATATCAGCCACTGTTCGAGAATCGTTACAATGCTGTTGGTTAACCAGTAAAGTACCAGCCCTGAAGGAAAACCTAAAAACAATACTGTAAATATTACAGGCATAAATATCATCATTTGTTTCTGTGTCGGGTCTGATGCCGCCCCTGTCATTTTCTGCTGTAAAAACATTCCTGCGCCCATCATAATTGGTAGTATATAATATGGGTCTTTTGCCGATAAATCAGTTATCCAGAAAATCCAGGGTGCCCCGCGAAGTTCATAGGCATTTCTTAACATTGTAAAAAGTGCAAAGAAAATCGGCAGCTGTACCAGCATAGGAAGACAGCCGCTAAACGGGTTAACACCTCTTGCTTTATAAAGTGCCCATACTTCAGTATTCATTTTTTTTGGGTCATTCTTATATCTTGCCTGAAGGGCCTTTACATCTGTCTGGACAGATTTCATCGCCTGTGCGGACCGAAATGATTTCTTGGAAAGCGGAAAAAATATAATATTAAGAAAAATGGAAATTATAAAAATGGCCCAGCCGTAATTCTTTGTTACTTTATAAAGGTAGTTTAGAACTTTAAACGCCAGCTTGCCCAAATCACTGAAGAAACCAAAATCAATTGCTTTCTCAAGTTCCAGGTTCATATCATCAATTTTTATCCCCTGCAGATGTTTGTATCCTTTAGGCCCTGTATAAGAAATCGTTGAAAAGAATTTCTTACCATTCGGCGAAAAATCAATCTTCCCGGTAGTTATTCCCAGAACCGGCAATTTCTCAACTTTTTCGGTTTCTACTTTATTAAATCCATCCTTTGTTCTAAGAAAAACTGAAAGAAAATAGCGATTGTCCAAGCCAGCCCACTTCTTATCTGAAAAAGTGCAGCTATCTCCATCGTCAAAATCGAGTTTTTCAACTTTTTTATGTACATAAGAAATCGCACGCAAAAGCCGTTTGTTATCCTTTAATCCTTTTATATCAGTACCAAGCCCGGGGCCAATTGACAATGTCAAACCATTAAAACTTTGAGAGACTCCGGTCATATTCGTAACAATATATTTTATACCGACCAGGTAGGAATTGTTATCAAAATTAAACGTCTTTTCAATATTAAAATTACCTATGGTTCTTATAAAATTGACCTGATACAGGGCGGCCTCTTGCGGTACATATGTCCACTGTCCGGTATTTTTATCATTCAGCAATTTACCGTTTAAAACCAGGTCAACAGTTGTTTTTTCTTTTAACATCTCTTCTTTTAAAAAGCAGTGAACAAGCGAAGCCTCATCTTCACTTAAAACATAAACCATCTTGTCAGTTTCAATCTGAATCGTTTTAGCCGGACCTTTTACTCTTAACGACTGCTTGGCAACAGATTCTATAAGCTGCGGATGATCTGGCTGTGCACCAGGTTCTGATGGTACTATCTTTGTTGTTTCACCAGATCCTGTAGATGTCGAAGATATCTGGGTGTGTTTCGGCCTAAATATTGCCTGCCATATAAAAAGTATTGCTAATGATAAAATTATTGCTACCAAAGTCCTTTTTTCCATCCTTAATCCCTATCCCTTAATCCGTAATCTCTAATCTACCGGGTCATATCCGCCGGGATGCCATGGGCCGCACTTAAAAATTCTTTTTATTGCCAGCAGCCATCCCTTCAAAAAACCAAACTTTTCTATTGCCTCAACCGCATACTGCGAACAGCTTGGATAAAATCTGCAGCGTCGCGGGAATATATAAAAAACAATCTGATATATTTTAATAACGAAGACCGATAATTGTTTCATTTTAATTTAAAATCTTTGATTCCTTTAGTACATTCAGAAAATATTTTCTAACTTTAGTATGACTTATCAAAGATACAGCATCCTTTTGTGCAAAAACAATAACATCCGCATTGCGGGTAAAATGCTGCATATTCAATCGAAACTCCTCCCGTATACACCGTTTTAGGCGGTTCCGATTACAGGCAATTCCCGATTTTGAGGATGCCACTACGGCTAACCTTGAAACTTTGCTGTTATTGGGATAAATATAGCAGATAAGCCCGTTAGAAACAACTCTTTTCCCGTATTTCTTTATTCTGAGAAAATTATCTTTCCTGGTTAAACGGTTCTTTCTTGAAAGAGCCATTTCATCAAACCGTTAGTTTGTATCTTCCTTTTCTTCTACGGCGGCTTAATATCTTCCTGCCGGCAGCAGTTTTCATTCTTGCCCTGAACCCAATGTGCTTCTTCCGTTTTCTTACATTTGGCTTAAATGTTGGTTTCATAAGACTATAATTTTACCTTATTTATACCCTTTTGTCAATAAAAAACCATAAAACAACAAGGAGTATCTTTCATTTTTAAAATATTCTTTTTAAAAATGTCCGGGATCGTTTGCTTTTTATTCTATTCTTAAGTTCCGGAATTTTTGCTATTGTTTCCTTCTCTCCGGCGATAATACACTCACTAAATCTTTTTAACTCAAACCACTTTATACCTCCCACAGGCGGTGATAGTAAAAAATCAGCATCTTTAATTTGAATCTGTTTTAAAACTGAAAGGGCTATATCGCTTGTATGATGAGTGATATCAAATGCATTTCTTAGATCATTTTCTGATATTTCCGGGATATCGGCACTGACATCAACCCCTATAGAAAAATCACAGCCCATATCCCGTACAGCATTCAAGGGAATCATCTGGACAGCGCCGCCGTCAACAAAAATATGTCCTTTGACCTTTACTGGAGGCATAACTCCGGGGATCGAAATACTTGATAAGACTGCTTCCCATATAGGGCCTTCTTTCATCACAATTTCTTTATTGTGTGAAATATCTACTGCAACACAGGCAAACGGAATCTTTAAATCACAAAAATCAATGTCAGGTAAAAAGTATGCTATCATTGAATCAAGCGCTGATTTTTCCAAAAAAGCTATTTTTACGCTTGAAAGATAAAAAATCATTTTTTGTTTTATTTTGTTATAAATATTTTTGATAAAATTTTTTGATTTATCCTGCGGCACACTTTCAAACTTCAGGTCTTTATAAATATCCGTATCCATGAACTCTTTAAGTTTTTTTTCTATTTCATCGGCACAAAGTCCGTAGCAATACATTGCGCCTATAATAGCACCCATTGACGTGCCTGTTACAATATCAGGAATAATTCCATTTTTTTCAAGAACCCGTAAAACACCTATATGTGCGAGTCCGCGGGCACCGCCCCCGCCTAATGCTAATCCGATCTTAAACTTTTTCATATATCTTATCTTCCATCTGCTTAATTTTTTTATCGTTTGGGAATAATTGCTTAAACTTTTCAAATAATTGCTTCGCTTCTTCCTTTTCCCCAAGTTCCATATTCACAACTACTAAATTATAAGCTGCCTCCATATTATCGGGTTCTATTCTCTGTGCATTGCTAAAATAACCTTTTGCTTTATTAAATTCTCCCATTTTGAAATAATAAACACCTAATCCCACCAAAACCCCGGCATTATTTTTATTAATACTGATTGCTTTTTCAAAATACTCTTTTGCTACGCGCCAATTACTTCTCAATAAATAAAATCTGCCGGTTTCGTAAATAACATTATCGTCTTCCGGAGACAACAGCATAGCTGTTTCAAAATTATCCTTTGCTTTTTCATAATTCCTTATGTCATTAAAGCATTTTGCCCTCTCTAAATATACTTTCGGATTATTTCTGTTTATCACAATATATTTATCGAAAACCTTTAATGCCTCGACAGTATTATTCTGCCTGCGTAGTATATTACCATAATCAAACAACACTAAATCCGTTTCCCTGATGGCGAGTGATTTTTCGAATAATCTGGTTGTCTCAGCATAATTTTCTTCAGCCCTGTAACATTTTCCTAATTCCCAATATGCCCGCCAGTTCTTCGGGAATTTTTCGGTAACATATTTCCATAATGAAGTATTGTTTTTCCAGATAGTATTTTGTTTTATTGTTATAAACACAAAAAGCAGCAAAATAACAGGGGCCGCTCTTTTAAGTATTTTATATTTTGGAATCATGGCCCCTGCAAACAGGCAAAATCCGAAAGTAGGTAAATATAAAAATCTTTCTGCCATTAAATCACCAATAGGTATAATATTAGATACCGGCAGAAGAAAAACAAAAAACCATAACAGCGAGAATGTAACTATCGGATTTGACTTCAGCAGAAACCAGGCAAGAAAAAATATACCTAAAATAATTAAAAGGCTTATTAAAACATATGGATCAATAATCGAGTCCGACTTTAATATTACCCCGCTTACTCCCCAATCAGGATTCAGCGGATAAGGAATAAACATAAGTTTCATATAATAAACCATAACTTTTCCCATTGTGAAGATTCTGGTTAAAATACCTTCTTTGAAATAAAATATTTTCTCTCCAGAGATAAGTCCGTCAAGTGCAAGAAATCTTATAGGTATATATAACAGTATTACTGCAAAATATCCCGGGATTATTCTGGATAATCGTTTATTAAAAAACAATTCATATAAAATAATCAGCGGGAATAAACTAATAGCGGTTTCCTTTGATAAAAGTCCGCAAAAGAAAAATGTCATAGATGAATAAAACCTGCCTCTGAGATAAAGCAGAAACGCCGCTAAACAAAAGAATCCTGTCATTAACTCTGCTCTTCCGACAATACCGGCAACCGATTCTACTAATACAGGATGAACTGCAAAAAATAACCCACAGAGAAATGCAGAAGTATCTACCTCGGCTTTTTTCGAAAAAATAATAAGCATCTGCTTACATAAAAAAAATACTATAAGCACATTAACCGTATGAAGCAAAACATTGCCCAGATGATGCCATAACGGCTCACTGCCAAAAATAGTATATGTTACCAGATATGTCACCATAATAAAAGGCCGGTAAAGTTTGCTGTCTTTATGTGCTGTTTCCGCTCCATATTCTTTTCTAAAGAGTAAAAATATATTTTTGGTATTTTTTATCAACGGGTTTTTTTCAACAATATGTATATCATCAAAGGCAAATTTATTAAAAGATGAATTGAAATAAACACTTATGGGTATTATTATAAGTACTACCAAATAAATTATAGTTTTTTTATACATAATGGTAACGAATAACACTAATGATAACAAATACCCCGAATGAATTTTATTCGTGGAATTCGTTGGGTGTAATATTCGTGTGGTTCGTAAATCATTTGAGGACTTTTTTAATATTCTTATTATATTAAAACTCTTGTCAAAAATCAAGTTTTGTTGTATAATCCCTCTTATGAACCCAGTCCCTCCTGAAATTTATCAGGAGACGAGTGGGTTGTATACAATATAATAATGTGTAGGAATTGCAAACAAAGAAGTATTGGAGGAGACGGGTGAAAACCTCGCCGATGGGAACAAACCGGATACACTGGCTTATGATAATTGGTGTAGCTCTGGTAATTTATCTATGTTTTTTTTTAATGGCTATTTCAAGTTTTATTGACAGAAAAAATGAAAAAATTGTCAGAAAAAATAACGAAAAATTAGAGTCCCTGAAAGGTCAGATTGCTTCATTACAACGGGCAAAAGCATATGAATCCGTTCCCTCAAGAGAATTTACCCCCAATATCCCTAACGGATTTTCCAAAACATACTCTGTTCACTTTACAATTTATTCATTTAACAACCAATTACTGGAGGAATTAGCTCCAAAAATGGAAAAAATCTATAATGCAATAATAGCTGATACCAATCTTTATAACTTTAATCCTCCTGAAAGGTTCGAAATCTACATATATAAGGATGTGCAGATGTACAAAGAAAATACAAAAAGAGCGGAATGGTCAGGCGGATTTGTTTTTGATAGAAAAATGTATACTTTTGAAGGGCCACATCTTGATTACATACTTCCACATGAAGCAACTCATCTTATATTTAATGACTTTATGCAAGGAAAAGCTACAAAAATATCTGTTTGGGTAAATGAAGGGCTGGCTATGTATGAAGAAAATAAAAACAGCAATATAAAAAAATATGAATTTGATAAGTCAAAAAGAATGGAAATGCCTGAATTCTTGACGTTAAATCTATACACTGCACCTGTAAAAAAAGTAGAAATTTGGTATGCTCAGGCAGAATCATTAATAACATTTATGCTGGAAAAAAGAGCAAAAACGAATTTTTATAACTTTTTAGCAACCCTAAGGGAAACAGAAAATCTCGACTCTGCATTATTTTTGGGCTATCAATCAGAATTCCAAACAATATATGACCTTGAAAAAGCATGGTTAAAGGACTAACTTATGGGGTCTACTGGTCCAAAACATATTACTTTCGTATGCACTGGGAATGTCTGCAGGTCAGTTATGGGTGAGGGCATTTTAAAGAACCTCCTAAAAGAAAAAGGGATAACCAATATTACAGTTAGCTCTGCAGGAACAGCAGCAAATCCTGAATACAGGATATACGGGGATCTTGCGGAAGTCATGCAGAATGCCGGTATTGACTTCTCAAACCATATTTCTACACAGATTACTGAACAAATTATAAACAAATCTGATCTAATAATTGTTATGGAAAAAAGACACAAAAGTTTTATAACAACCTTATTCCCGAGAACAAAATCAAAAACATTCCTACTTAAAGAATTAGCAGACGATGGTGAAATCGAAATTGAAGACCCTTTAGGTCATCCTCCGCCGGCTAATAAGCTAAAACTTAAAGAAATTAAAGATTGTATAGAAAGAAGCCTAACAAAAATACTCAAATTTAAATGTTTCACGTGAAACAATGGCCATTTTTCTATTTTTTATCAGTTTTTTTATTTACCTCTATACCCTGTATCCCACATTACCGGCTTTTAGAGATGCAGGAGATCTAATTACTTCTGCATATACTCTGGGAATAGCCCATCCTCCAGGGTACCCTGTATATGTTATACTGGGAAAATTATGGACTTTTTTACTTCCTTTTGGGAATATCGGCTATCGGCTAAATCTTCTTTCCGCTTTTATCTCTTCATTATGCATAGTAATTACCTATTATATAGCCAAAAAAGTATTTAGCACTACATGGCCAGCGTTAGTTTCTGCTTTTTTCTTGATTTTTTCAAGTTCTTTTTGGCAACAGAGTATTATAAGTGAGATTTATTCGCTAAATGCCCTCTTTGCAGTTTTAATACTTTATCTTTTGCTACTCCCCATTCTTAGCCACGGGCGAACCTACTCTGGGTACTTACTACTCTCTGCCTTTCTGCTTGGTCTTGCACTCGGTAATCATCATTCCATAGTTCTTTTAATACCGGGTATTTTATATCTAATAATGAAGAACAAAAGAAAAAGTCTTTTGCCTTCATTCTCTCTCTCTTTTCTCCTTTCTCTTCTCTCTGCCTTTATACTCGGATTCTCTATTTATCTATTCCTGCCTATAAGATCAGCCCAACAACCTATTAATAACTGGGGTAATCCTAAAAATCTCGGCAATTTTGCCAATGTTATTACACGGGCGGATTATGGTGTTATAAAGCTTTCTCGACGGCATTCCGGGACAGTAAACGCACTAACAGACTCTGTTAAAATGTATTGGGAATTACAAAAGAAGCAACTTGGCTGGCCTGGACTCATATTACTATTAATTGGGACAATTTTGTGCTTTAGTGACATTTTTGGTAAAACACTTTTATTACTATTTATATTTTCAGGGCCCTTTTTCATATTTCTCTCCAGGCTACCAAATACTGAGCTTTCCCTGGCAATTCTGGAACCTGCATGTGTATTACCAATGGTTTTCGAAACATTAATTATAGGTTCCATAATAAAAAAGACTAAAATAAAACCATTAATATATTTCTTTTTAGGGATATCTTTATATGCTGGGTTTATTAATTTACCAAAATTAAATAAAAGGTATGATTTTCTTGCTTATGATTATGTTAAAAATTTGGCTCGTTCCGTACCAAAAAACTCATTTTTATCAATAACTGCTGATATCCCTATTTTTACTATTAATTATCTACAAACTGTAGAAAAAAAACGTCAAGACATAAAAGTTGTCCTTCATTCGTATCTGCCCTGGAGAATAGCAGAATATGAAAATAAATATCCTGAACTGTTCTCAATGGGTAAATCCGGATCAACAACCGATTGTTTATTAAAGATTGTAGAAAAATATCCTGTTTTTGCAGAAGGGGTACATGCTGAATTAGAGGAATATTCTGTACCAATAGGCATAATTTGCAGGATCTCAAAGGATAAAAACATGCTAAACAGGGCAAAGATGATAAAAACAAGACTTTTTTTGTATGACCTATACCCTTTCCGCAAACCGCCAGGAAATCCTACGTACTATGGGACACAGGTAATTAATTATTACGTTTCTTCATGTCATAATTCCGGAGTAGTATTTACACAAGCAGGGTGGCAAAATGAAGCAAATGCATCATTTAACAGGAGATTAATGTTTAACAGATAAATGTTTCACGTGAAACAAAATAAGCGACTTTATCGCAAGATTACACAGTTACAACGTATGTCTTAATATATGTAATCTATCCGCCAACTGGCGGATTAATCCTTTAATCAAGTATCGGTTTGGGTTCTTGATACTACAAAATATGCGCAATATTTACATAATTTCATTTGGTTGTCCAAAAAATCTTGTTGATTCAGAAACAATAGCCGGAATCCTTGCTAAAAAAGGATATACTTTTATCCAGAACAGTAACCTTGCAGACGTAATAATAATAAATACCTGTGCTTTTATTGATTCGGCAAGAAAAGAGGCATACACAGCAATAAGTGGTATTTCAGAAAGCAAACAACCATGGCAAAAACTTATTGTTTGTGGTTGTTTACCACAACTTGAAAAAAAGACATTATTAAAACCATACCCTGGTATTGACGCTATTCTCGGGAGTTCGGATTTCAATATAATTCCAAATATAATAGACAAATTAAATTCTACCGGAAGACCCATTAATAAAATAACCACGCCAAAATTTATTATTTCCGACGAACCAAAGATATTTTCAACACCCAGAAGCTATGCATACATAAAAATAGCAGATGGATGCAATAATAAATGTAATTATTGTTTAATACCAAGACTACGGGGTCATTTCAGAAGCCGAAATATTGAATATATAATAAAAGATATTCAAAACGCCGTAAACACAGGCAGAAAAGAGATTATATTGGTGGCTCAGGACACAACTTTATATGGCATTGATATTTATGGGAGCCCCGCGCTGTCTTTACTCCTAAAAAATATATCCGGCATTAAAGGATTGAAATGGATACGAATTTTATATACCCACCCGGCTCATTTTACCGACGAACTAATATCAGTAATCGCTGAAAACAGCAAACTGTGTAAATATATTGATATCCCTATACAGCATACAGACGACATAATATTAAAGAAAATGGGGAGGCCCTATTCCAAAATTATTTTTGATACAATTGAAAAACTAAGAAAAAAAATCCATGGTATTACTCTGCGGACAACTATTATGGTGGGATTCCCCGACGAAACGGAGAAAAATTTTAAAAAGTTGCTAAATGATATAAAAGCGCTGGAATTTGACTGGCTGGGCGGATTTGTTTATTCGCCGCAGACGGGAACAAAAGCTTTTAATATGCATAATTCTGTTTCTCAAAAAACTAAAAACACCCGGCTTGCCGAAATAATGAAGACTCAGCAAAAAATCACATTAAAGAAAAATGAAAAACGGGTGGGAAAAACTTTTGATATCCTTGCTGATTCTGAAAAACTCGGGCATACTGAATTCCAGGCTCCTGAGATCGACGGAAAAATCCTTTTTTCTAAAAAACACCTCCCGGGAGAAATTTTAAAAACCCCGATTCTAGCAGTCAAAAAAATTTATGACCTTGTTTCGTCCTGATGTTTTACGTGAACAGTTTTTGCTTGACTTTTTTTTAACCTTTTATATAATGAACCCAGCCCTTGCATGCAAGGGCTGGGCGAATCAACAAAATAACTCTATCTAAGGAACTCTTATCCTGCACCATGAGTAAAATAATTGTTATTGCAAACCAAAAAGGCGGAGTAGGGAAAACAACAACTGCTATAAACCTTTCTGCCTCACTTGCTATGCTTTCCCACGAAACACTTCTTATTGACCTGGACCCGCAGGCAAACTCTACAAGTGGGTTAGGAATAAAAAAAAACGAAAGTAAAACAAGTATATATGATGTTCTGATGAGAGATAAACTGCTCGAAGATGCAATTTTACCCACGGAGATTGAATGGTGTGAAATCGTACCTTCCGGGTTGGATTTAGTTGGCGCTGAAGTAGAACTTGTAAACACTTTATCACGGGAAACAAAATTAAAAAATGCGCTGGAAAAATTTCAGCGTGTTTACGAATACATTATAATTGACTGTCCGCCTTCATTAGGATTATTGACCATTAATGCATTAACTGCAGCCAACTCATTAATAATACCTATACAGTGCGAATATTACGCTTTAGAAGGACTTGGACAGCTCTTGGAACTTCAAAAAAAACTAAAACAGGTTTTAAACCCTTCTCTTATTATCGACGGTGTATTGCTGACTATGTATGATGCGCGTATTAATCTTTCCGGACAGGTCATAAGCGAGATTAAAAAGTATTTTCCCGATAAGGTTTATAAAACAATTATTCCGAGGAATGTTAAAATTGCAGAGGCGCCGGGATTTGGCAAACCGGTAATACTCTACGACAAACGTTCAAAAGGTGCAGAAGCATATATGAATTTTGCAAAGGAAATTATTGAAAAGGACAAAGGACCTATAGAGCAAGAAGACTCCGAAAATAATTCTTAACTTACTTAACCCTTTAATAATAAGGAGGGAGGAGTTTTATGAGAAAGGCATTAGGGAAAGGATTGGAAGCATTGATACCGGAAATCGGGAATGCGCTTTCTACAACATCAGAATCAGTTGAAGGAACAATAAAGATACCAATCAACCAGATTAAACCCAACAAATACCAGTCAAGAGCAAAATTCGACGAAACAGAGCTTAAGGACCTTGCAGCATCAATTACCGAGCACGGTCTTGTCCAGCCGATAATCATATCAACAAAGCGTGAAGATGGAATTTATGAACTGATAGCCGGCGAAAGGAGATGGCGGGCAGCTAAACTTGCCGGCCTTTCCGAGATACCTGCTATAGTAAAAACCGTCTCCGAAAAAGAAAGCTTTATTCTATCATTAATTGAAAACCTTCAGCGAAAAGATTTTAATCCTGTAGAAGAAGCCAACGGATATAAACGACTAATGACAGAATTCGGCCTGCGTCAGGAAGATTTGGCAGCAACCCTTGGCAAATCACGTTCGGCCATCGCGAATATTGTAAGGATTCTCACAATGCCGAAAAATATACAAGATGCTATATCCGAAGGGAAAATCAGGGAAGGCCATGCACGGGCAATAGCAGCCATTGAGGACCCGTTAAAACAAAAACTTCTGCTGGAAAAAATTATAAATCAACATTTAACTGTCCGGGATGCGGAAAAAATATCTCAAAAAGTCAGAATAAGTCCTTCCAAGAAAGACAGTGACGTTATTGCCATAGAAGAAGAATTACAGAAAATTCTGGGAACAAAAGTTGAAATAAAATATCGCGGAGGTAAAGGAAAATTAATAATATCCTGTGCATCTCTCGGTGATCTGAACCGTATTATTGATATTTTAAGATATAAATCAAAACTTACAAAAAAATAGTTTAAACATTTTTTTGAAAATCTAAAAAGGAGGATATTCAAATGGCAGAAGGCAGATGTATGAAATGTAAAAAGCAGGTAGAAATTAAAGATGCAAAGGAAGTCGACATGAAGGGCGGGAGAAAGGCGCTCCAGGGTGTTTGTCCTGCTTGCGGAACAAAAGTATTCAGAATTTTAGGTAAAAAGTAAACTCTTAAAAAACTGACTGGTGGAATGTTAGGGTATAAAAATATCTGATGGGGAATTTACGCCCATTCTTTAAAATCAACTTTTTCTTTAACAACCTCTTTGGTGGGGTATATTTCATAGACAATTTCAGACGGTAAAAACCAGAGTTTTATCTCCTGCTCAGCTTCTTTGTCATTACCCGATACGTGTAGTACATTTTCATATACGCCTTTCGTGGTAATTCTTCCATATGATCCTCTGATTGTTGTTGGCTCTGCTTCCTCCGGGTTGGTTGAACCTGCAATGCTTCTTAATTTTTCTATAGCACTTTCACCCTGATATACAAGTAAAAGGATTCTTCTTGTCCTATGAATGTCCCCGCAGAAATACTTGACGATGTCTTCAAAAAATGGTTTGTCTTTCATATGAGAATAATGTTTTTCGGTGAGTTCTCGGGTAGGTCTTACAACTTTTGCGCCTATTATTTCAAGCTTCGATTCGGAAAGTTTAGTAAGAATACTTCCTGTCAAAGACTTTTTTAATCCATCCGGTTTGATAATAACAAGTGCTTGCTGTTTCATGATGTTCCGTGTTCTAATTTTAACAAATAATATATATTATTTGTTCTATTATACAAAAATTACAGAAATCTGTCAAGTCCCAAAAATTTTTTTATGGGTTATTTCCCTTAGATAAATCAATATTAAAAAAACTGTAAAAAAATTTTAAAACCCATCTCCTTTGAAGAATTTTATATATTAATAATATTCCTCTTGACTTTTAAATATATCTTTTGTACAATGCTACAAAACCATAGATACTTGATAAAATATGGTAAAACTAGGTAAATAAAAACAATAGGGGGAAGTTATTAACAATTGTTAGTAACTGTGTTAACAACTTCTATTTGGAAAGTGGACTATGCCCAAAACACCTCAAGAATTGTGGGAAAATTGTTTAGAAATTATTAAGAAAAAAATACCGGAAAAATCTTTCGACCTGTGGATAAAACCCGTCAAGCCTATTTCAATCGTTGAAGATAACTTTACAGTTGAGGTGCCAAATAAATTTTTCACTGATTGGATTAAAGAAAATCTACAGAAAAAAATCGAGAAGGATCTTTCCAGGCAAACCGGAAAAATTATTACACTCAATTGCACCGTGATACAAAACCTCGACGAATTCTTTAAAAAAACTGAGCAGACAATAGAACCTATTCCTGTCCCAAAGGAAGAATCGGTTTTTACAGAAAGTCAGTTTAATCCAAAGTATACTTTTGAAAAGTTTATTGTAGGCGGTTCAAATAAATTCGCACAGGCAGCGGCACTGGCAGCCGCAGATGATCCCGGGAAAGCCTACAATCCTCTTTTTATATACGGGAAAGTTGGGCTTGGAAAAACTCATCTTTTTCATGCCATAGGACAAAGAATGAAACAAAAAAACCCGCTTTCAAAAATTCTATATATAACCTGTGAAAGATTTGCTAATGAAATGATTGCTTCTCTGACAAGAAGTACTATGCCCCATTTCCATCATAAGTTCCGCTCTTTAGATGCTCTTCTTATTGATGATGTGCAGTTCCTCGGGAAAGGCGAACAAATACAGGAAGTATTTCATCATACATTTAACGCGCTTTATGATGCCGGAAAACAGATTGTTCTTTCGGCCGATTCGGCACCAAAAGAAATAATCGCACTCCAAGACCGGCTTAAAAGCAGATTTGAATGGGGTCTTGTTGCAGATATTCTTCCTCCGGATTTAGAAACAAGAATTGCTATATTAAAAAGTAAAGTTGTAGATGAACAAATTTATGTTCCAGAAGATGTTATTCTTTATATTGCTTCTAATATAAAAGCAAATATTAGAGAATTAGAAGGAGCTCTTATAAAAATTGTTGCCCATTCCTTTCTCACCGGTAGTCAGATAACCGTTAACAGGGCTCAGGATATCCTTAAAGATATTATAAAGACTACGGTCGAAGATGTTCCTGTAACAATTGAAAGAATACAAAAAATCATTGCAAAACATTATAGTTTAGATATAAAAGACCTTAAAAGCAAAAAAAGGACTGATAGTATTGCTCACCCCCGTCAGATAGCAATGTATCTGGCGAGAAAATTGACAGAATTATCAACAATCGAGATTGGTGAAGCATTCGGCGGCAGAGACCATACAACTGTTCTTTACGCTTATGATAAAATTGAAAAAATTTTAACTAAGGATCCTGTTTTTTCATCGGATATAACAAAACTAATTCAAGAAATAAAAACTACTACAGAGAAAAAACATTCTTCTTAGTAACTGTGGTTATAAGTTGTCAATAAAGTTGTCTAAAAGTTAGTAAAGTTAATTTCAATAGAGTATTGTTAGTAAATCCGGCTGTTATCAACATAATAATTAACATTAAAAGATTGTTAAAATCTAAATATATCAGAGAATAAAAAACAAAAATAAAAAATAACTAACATACTAACAGTATTTATTATGATTTTTATTATAAAATTTAAATAATAAGAAATTCAAAATAGGAGGAAAGTATGAAAATCATCTGTATGAAAGATGACCTAATAAAAGGAACAGGAATTGTTTCGGGAGCAATATCTCAGAAGAGCACACTTCCGTTACTATCAAATTTACTTTTTGATGCAAAGGACAACTATTTAACGCTTGCGGCAACCGATCTTGAGGTCGCTGCTAAGACCGTTATAAAGGCACAGGTACTCAAAGAAGGGGGGATTACTCTTCCTGGTAAACTTATAGGAGATATTATAAGGAAAGTAGACCATCAGGAAATTGAGATCGCCGTAGATGAAAATGATAAAGTTATTGTAAAATCAGGAAAAACAAAATTTTCAATCGTAGGTATTTCTAAAAATGATTTTCCATGTGCAGTTGATTTTGAAGGCGGAAAAACATTTAAGATAGAGCCCGATATTATTAAAGATATGATAGTAAAAACAAAAATTGCCATTTCAACAGATGAAACAAGATATGTATTAAACGGTATTTGTTTTATAATTGAAAAAGGAAAAGCCATAATGGTAGCTACAGATGGAAAAAGGCTGGCGTATACATCCCGGGAAGGCATTATTGATAAAAAGATTTCGTTTACGTTTATAGTCCCGGCAAAAGCAATAGATGAGTTATTGAAGATTCTTTCCGAAGTAAATGATGAGAAAATGGAAATAGGAATGTTTGACAATCAGCTTGGTTTTAAGATTAAGGATACGGTATTAAAATCGAGACTTATTGATGGACATTTCCCGAATTATGACCAGGTAATACCGAAAACAAAAAAAGGAAGCTTAAAAGTAAAAACAAAAGATCTTTTAGAAGCAACAAACAGGGTTTCACTTATTTCATCCGGCAGAACCTCTTCGATTAAATATTCAATAAATAAAGGTAAAATTCTTCTTTATTCAATGGAACAGGGCCGCGGAGAAGGCAATGATGAAATAGAGACGGATTATAAAGGTGAACCGTTCGATGTAGCATATAACCCGAACTACATTATGGATGTATTGAAGGTTATCGGAAGCGATGAAATAGTTTTTGAATTCTCTACACCAGTTAGTCCAGGGGTTTTAAAGCCATCAAATAATTCAAACTATCTTTACATAATCATGCCGATGCGTCTTGATTAAACGACAGGGTATAGGCAATAGGATATAGGGTGTAGAAAAGTCTTTGACTTTAACTACTATCTACTGCCTACTCCCTACTGCCTGGTTTTATTATGAGAAAAGGAAAAGTCACGCATATTGGTGTAAGTGTTGATAGATTTTTACAGAAGAATTTTATAAATGTTGATGGGTATGCTTTAAGAGTTTTTTTTTCGAAATTTATCGGACCTAAACTCTCCAAATATGCTGAACTTGTAAAGTTTTCAAAGGATACGGTGTATGTATCGGTTAAATCGTCGGTAGTAAAGAACGAGATATTATTATTAAGAAGGAAGATCATAAAAGGACTTAATGAATTTTTAGGTGAAAGTAAAATAAAAGGTCTAAAAATAGTACAGGAATAAAGAGGCAGAGCAAGAGAGCATTAGTGCAAAAGTGTGGTAGTAGTTATCCCGCCATGGCGGGACACTTTGGACTTCTGCGCTTTTGCGCTGAAAGTAATATGCCGAAAGTAAAGAACAAGGAAGCAAACCAGTACGGCGCTTCAAATATTCAGGTTTTAGAAGGATTGGATGCAGTTAGAAAAAGACCCGCAATGTATATCGGGTCAACAGGACCGGAAGGACTTCATCATCTGGTTTATGAAGTCGTAGATAATTCCATAGATGAGGTTTTGGCAGGTTTTTGTAAAACGATAGAAGTGGTAATTCATGATGATAATTCGATTTCGGTAACTGATGACGGCAGAGGAATACCGGTCGAACCTCACCCAAAGTATAAAAAATTGTCAGCATTAGAAGTTGTTATGACAAAACTTCATGCAGGAGGAAAGTTTGATCACAATTCATATAAAGTTTCCGGAGGACTGCATGGTGTTGGGGTATCTGTTGTAAATGCACTTTCTGAATGTCTTGAAGTTGAAGTTTACAGGAACGGGAAAATATATTATCAAAGTTACGACAGAGGTAAAACGAATGCCCCGTTGAAAGTAAAAGGTTCTACTGATGATATGGGGACAAAAGTTACATTTGTCCCTGATAAAAAGGTTTTTTCAAATATTGAATTTTCTTTTGATACCCTTTCCAGCAGGTTAAGAGAACTTGCATTTCTGAATGCCGGAACAAGAATTACAATAATAGATGAAAGAGAAGATAAAGAACATACATTTCATTATGAAGGCGGGATAGTTCAATTCGTTAAGTATCTTAATATGAATAAAAATCCGCTTCATTCTGAACCTATATATTTTACTAAGGAAAAGGACGGAATTACAGCAGAAGTTGCTATTCAATATAGTGACAGCTATTCGGGGAATGTTATTTCTTTTGCAAATAATATAAACACACATGAGGGCGGAACTCATCTATCCGGATTCCGATCCGCATTGACAAGAGTAATAAATGATTATATAAAGAATAAAGAATTGATTAAGGATAAAAATGTTTCGCTTTCCGGAGATGACGTTCGGGAAGGGCTTACTGCAGTAATTTCTATAAAAATACCTGATCCGCAGTTTGAAGGCCAGACAAAAACTAAGCTTGGAAATAATGAAGTTGAAGGAATAATGAAGTCAATAGTAGGGGATGCACTTTCCGTGTTTTTGGAGGAGAATCCCACTATTGCTAAAAAAATTACGGAAAAAGCAGTTGTAGCTGCTGAGGCAAGGGAAGCAGCAAGAAAAGCACGTGAACTTACAAGAAGAAAAGGTGCGCTTGATAGCGGCTCGCTTCCCGGGAAACTTGCAGATTGCCAGGAAAGAGATGCTTCGAAATGCGAAATTTATATTGTTGAGGGGGATTCTGCAGGCGGTTCGGCAAAACAGGGGCGAGATAGAAAGTTTCAGGCTATTCTCCCGTTAAAAGGCAAGATATTAAATGTTGAAAAATCACGAATAAATAAAATGCTTACTAACGATGAGATAAGAACACTTATTACAGCTCTTGGTACAGGGATAGGAGAGGAGGATTTTAATATAGACAATTTAAGATACCATAAAGTAATCATCATGACTGATGCCGATGTGGACGGCGCACATATAAGAACTTTACTGCTGACATTCTTCTATCGTCAGATGACAAAGTTAATTGAAAACGGGAACATCTTTATAGCACAGCCGCCGTTATACAAGGTAAAGAAGGGAAAGAAAGAATTTTATGTAGATACCGAAGATAAATTAGAAAATATGCTTCTTGAAGAAGGTATTTTAAACCTGAAGGTTTTTAAACTTAGCGGGAAAAGCAGTTCAGGCCGGCCCAGTATGGAATATGATTCCAAAAAGCTTTCAGGAATTTTAAAAAACCTTATAGGATTTGAAACACTTATTAAAAAGCTTGCCAAGAAAGGTGTTTCATGGGAAGAGTATCTGGCATTTAAGAAAAAAGAAAAGCTGCCTCTTTATAAAATTGAAAGCGAAGACAAGCCGGAATATATTTATACGGAAAAACAATGGAAAAGTTTCAAGGCCGAGTATTTTAAAAAGAAAAAGGAGAAAATAACTGAGAAACTCACATCCGCAGGGGAATTGCCGCTTGAAATAGAAACCGAAGAACTTGGCCCTGAAGTCAAGAATTTATGGGAATTAGGAAAGCTTGACGCAATAGTCAAAAAGTTAGAAGCAGAAAATGTAGATTTAAGTGACTACGGTAATGGTGAGGGAGAACCATTATATAGGATTGTTTCGGATAATGATGAAATTGATGTAAAAAACTTTAAAGAGTTGATTAATACCGTAATGGAACTTGGCAGAAAGGGCACAACAATACAGAGATATAAAGGTCTTGGTGAAATGAACCCTAGCCAGTTATGGGAAACAACAATGGACCCCAAAAATAGAAAGTTGTTACAGGTTAAATTGGAGGATGTCACTGAAGCAGATAAAATTTTTACGACTTTAATGGGAGATAAAGTAGCACCACGGCGTCTTTTTATAGAACAGCATTCCCATGAAGTAAAGAATTTAGATATATAAGGAAAACTAAACTATGCCAAGACGAAAGAAAAAAGAACAAGAACCACAGTCCCAGGGGAATCAGGATTTGTTACAGATAGTTAATGAACAATCATCACAAGACAGAGTGCTTCCTAAGAATATAGAAGATGAAATGAAAGCATCTTATATTGATTATTCCATGTCTGTTATTGTGGGGCGTGCGCTTCCCGATGTTCGCGATGGATTAAAACCTGTACATCGCAGGATTCTTTTCACAATGAAAGAAATGGGCTTAAAGCATAGCGGAGCATATAAAAAATCAGCAAGAGTTGTCGGAGATTGTCTTGGGAAATATCATCCGCATGGCGATATGTCGGTTTATGATGCGATGGTGCGTATGGCACAGGAATTTTCGCTTAGAAATACACTTGTAGAAGGACAAGGCAACTTTGGGTCTATTGACGGCGATCCTCCGGCAGCTATGCGGTATACGGAAGTCAGGCTTGCCAGGATTTCTGAAGAAATCCTTGGTGATCTTGACAAAAAAACCGTTGATTTCGGGCCAAATTATGACGGGTCGCTTACCGAGCCGCTTGTGCTCCCTGCGAAATTGCCTAATCTTTTATTAAATGGTTCTTCCGGGATTGCAGTTGGTATGGCAACAAATATTCCTCCACATAATCTTACCGAAATTTCCGATGGTATTATGGCATTGATTGATAACCCGGGGATTGAAATACCGGAACTTTTAAAAATTATAAAAGGTCCGGATTTCCCAACGGCTGGAATTATTTTTGGTAAACAGGGAATAAGAGATTATTTTGCGACTGGCCGGGGAGCGATAAGAATTAGAGCAAAAGCAGAAATTGAAGATATAAAAAGCGGTAAAACGGCAATAATAGTAAGCGAACTTCCATATCAGGTAAATAAAGCACAGTTGATAGAAACAATTGCCAATTTAGTAAAAGATAAGAAAATAGAAGATATCTCGGACATCAGAGATGAATCCGACAGACGCGGTATGCAGTTGGTTGTTGAAGTTAAGCGTGACGGGAATCCGCAGGTTGTATTAAATCAGCTTTTTAAACATACCCAGATGGAAGCATCTTTTGGCGTTATAATGCTTGCCCTTGTAAACAACCGGCCGAGGATTCTGAATATGAAGGAGATGCTCCAGCAGTATATTGAGCACAGAAAAATAGTAGTTGTACGCAGAACGAAATATGAACTCCAAAAAGCAGAAGCCCGGGCCCATATATTAGAAGGGCTTAAAATTGCGCTGGATAATCTTAATAAGATTGTAAGATTAATTAGGGAGTCCAAAGATCCTGATATTGCAAGAACGCGGCTGATGCAGGAATTTAAATTATCGAAGATTCAGGCACAGGCAATACTGGATATGAAGCTGGTGCAGCTTACCGGTCTTGAAAGAAAGAAAATTGATGACGAATACCTTGAACTTATAAAAACAATTGAAAAACTGAAATCGATTCTTGCAGATCCCAAAAAGGTTCTTAACATAATAAAACAAGAATTAATGGATATAAAAGAAAAATATGGTGATGGCAGAAAAACAAAAATCCAGGCACAGGCCGTGGATCTGGATATGGACGACCTGATTCAGGAAGAGGATGTTGTTGTAACCATTTCTCATGCAGGATACATTAAAAGGCTGCCCATAACAACTTATAAGTCACAGCATCGGGGCGGAAGAGGTGTAACCGGCATGACTACACGTGAAGAGGATTTTGTAGAAGACCTATTTGTAACATCGACCCACGCATATATGCTTCTTTTTACGAACAGGGGACGGGTTTACTGGAAGAGAGTTTATGAAATTCCGGAAGCTGCCAGGACTTCTAAAGGCAAAGCGATAATCAATCTTATTCAGTTGTCTTCTGCCGAAGAAAAAATTACCGCAGCAATCCCTATAAAATCTTTTGACGATGAAAAAACATCATATCTTTTAATGGCAACAAAGAACGGGACAATAAAAAAGACGGAACTTGCAGAATACTCTAATATAAGAAGAACAGGAATTATAGCCATAAATCTTGAGGATGGAGATTCTTTAATTGATGTAAAGCATACTGACGGCAAGAGTGAAGTTATTATAGCTACAAAGAAAGGACTTGCCATAAGATTCCATGAAAGTGAAGTAAGAACAATAGGCCGCGGCGGCAAAGGCGTACGCGGGATCCGCCTTAATAAGGATGACGAGGTGATTGGTATGGAGGCAGTTTCTCAGAAAGATGCATTTTTAACGGTAACCGAGAATGGCTACGGCAAAAGAACGGATGTTGATAAATATCGGCTCCAGTCCCGCGGCGGCAAAGGTGTCATTAATATAAAAGCATCCGAGAGAAACGGGAACACACTCGGTATAAAAAAGATTGACGACAAAGATGATATAATGCTTATGACCCAGAAAGGAATAATGATTAGAATGGGAGTTAAGGGCATTTCCATTATAGGCAGAAACACCCAGGGGGTAAGATTAATTCGGCTTGAAGCCGGGGATAAACTTGCTTCAATTGCTCATGTGGCCAAAGAAGAAGAAAATGGCACAGGTAAAAAAGTTTAAAGTAGTAGATCATACGGCAGATCTCGGTATTATTATTTACGGAAGAACACTGGAAGAACTTTTTGAAAATGCAGCAACCGGAATGTTTTCGCTTATTACTTCCATTGAGAAAATTAAAGAGAAAGTTTTGATTCCCATTAGGTTAGAAGCAGATGATTATGAGATGTTGTTAGTTAGTTTTTTGAATGAGCTTCAGTATTATTATTCGGTAAAAAAAATACTTTTTCGAAGATTTAAAATTTTGACCTTAAACAAAACTTGCCTTGATGTAAATGTTTCCGGTGAGAAAATTTCCGGCCACGAAATTACCCACGATATCAAAGCCGCAACCCACCATAACCTGAAGATAGAAAAGACACCGGATGGTTTTAAAACCCAGGTGATTTTTGATGTGTAAATAAAGAGAAACGCTAATTACCGCAAATGGGAGAGGCAACGCAAATTTACGCGAATAAGAATTCAAGTTTATAAACGGAGTGAAATAAATGTCCCCACAATGTCCATTGAAAAAGATTGATGAGTATAGATGGAGAATCGAAAAGACCGGTTCCATGAAAACGGAGGGACTAATTTTTGCTTCCGAAAAAATGGTCCCCAGTATCTGCAGTGACAATGCCTTTCAGCAGGTGTCAAATGTTGCAGCTCTGCCGGGAATCCTTGGCAAATCACTTGCAATGCCGGATATTCACTGGGGATATGGATTCCCTATAGGAGGCGTTGCTGCTTTTAGTCTTGATAACGGTGTAATTTCACCGGGCGGAATCGGTTATGATATAAACTGCGGGGTGCGGCTTTTAAGAACTAATTTGTTGAAAAAAGATATTGAGAAACATATTAAAAATCTGGTTTCCGGGTTATTTTCAAATATCCCTTCAGGTGTAGGTTCGACCGGAAAGATTAATCTGTCTTCACAGGAAGTTAAAAATGTTCTGAAAAAAGGTGCGAAATGGGCGGTGTCAAAAGGTTTCGGACAGAATGATGACCTGGAGAATACTGAAGAAACCGGAATGCTTGAAGGAGCCGAAAGCTCAACCGTTTCACAACGGGCAATAGAAAGAGGCAGAGAACAGCTTGGTACACTTGGTGCTGGCAATCACTTTTTGGAGATTCAAGAGGTTGTAGAGGTTTTTGATAAAGATTTTGCAGAGAAACTTAAAATTTTCCCCGGCCAGGTTACGTTGATGATTCATACCGGCAGCCGCGGGCTCGGATACCAGGTATGCGATGATTATATAAAGGAAATGCATTCCGCAGCAAAAAAATATGGGATAGTACTTCCTGACAGACAGCTTGCCTGTGCCCCGGTTTTATCGGAAGAAGGGAGAAAATATTTTTCTGCAATGGCTTCAGCAGCAAACTATGCATGGGCAAACAGACAGATTATTATGCATTGGGTCAGGGAAACATTTATGAGAGTGCTTACAAAATCACCTAAGGACTTGGGACTTGAACTTGTTTATGATGTTGCACACAATATAGGAAAATTCGAAGAACATTCCGGCAAGAGGATTTTCATACACAGAAAAGGCGCCACCCGCTCATTCCCGGGGATACCTGTTTTAATTCCAGGAACAATGGGAACCGCAAGTTATGTTCTTGTAGGTACGGAACAAGCATTAAAAGAAACCTGGGGTTCTACATGCCACGGTGCAGGCAGGACAATGTCAAGAACACAGGCATTGAAGGGTATGCGGGGCAACGAACTTGCAAGACAGCTTGAAAATAACGGCATAACTGTTCAGGCAAAGACATGGAAAACACTTGCCGAGGAAGCCCCAAATGCGTATAAGGATGTTGATATGGTTGTGGATGTATGCCATAATGCCGGTATCTCGAAAAAGGTTGCCAAGATGAAGCCTTTTGGAGTAGTTAAAGGTTAAAGTTGACAAATGATATAAATTTTGTATTATAGGGTTATGATAGATATAAAACTTATTAGAGAAAATCCCGAAGCTGTTAAGAAATCGCTTGAGAACAGGAATTCTAAATTTGACTTGGATGAGATTATTTCTTTGGATAAAGAATACAGAAAAATTCTGAAAGAAAATGAAGACCTTAAATCAAAAAGAAACAAAGTATCCGGCGAAATAGGCAAAGATCCGTCCAAAAAGGATGAATTAATAAAAGAAATGCAGGAGTTAAAGCAGAAGATAAAGGATGGAGATGAAAATATTAAAAAAATTGATGCAGAACTTCCGGAGAAGTTGCTTTATATTCCTAATATACCGGATGAATCAGTTCCGGTTGGGGAATCAGCAGAGGATAACAGAGAAATAAGACAGTCCGGAGAAAAAAAAGAATACAATTTTGACCATCAGGCGCTGGGTGAGGGGTTAAAGATTTTAGATTTTGAAACCGCCTCGAAACTTTCCGGAAGCCGGTTTGCGTTATTAAGGGATGACGGCGCAAAGCTGGAACGAGCACTGATCAACTTTATGCTGGATATTCATATCGGCCGCGGTTATAAAGAAGTTTTCCCTCCGTTTATAGTTGATAAAAAATGTTTGATTGGCACAGGACAGCTCCCAAAGTTTGAAGAAGAACTTTATAAATCTGAAAACAATACTTATTTTATTCCAACTGCAGAAGTCCCGCTTGTAAATATCCATAGAGAAGAGATTCTTCCGGAAGAAAGCCTGCCTGTAAATTATGTCGCATATACCGCCTGTTTCAGGCGGGAAGCAGGTTCTTACGGAAAGGATACACGAGGCCTGATAAGAAATCATCAGTTTAATAAGGTTGAACTTGTAAAGTTTACAAAACCCGAAGATTCTATGAAAGAACTTGAAAAAATGGTTCTGGATGCAGAAGAGGTTTTAAGACAGCTTGAACTTCCGTATCGCGTTATAGAATTATGTACGGGTGATTTAGGATTTGCATCGGCTAAGACATATGATCTGGAAATATGGATGCCGGGTGAAAAGAAATGGCGGGAGGTTTCCTCTGTATCCAACTGCAAGGATTTTCAAGCCCGCAGGTTAAACTGTCGGTTTCATCGATTCCGGCGCGGTAAAAAACCTGAGTTTGTCCATACCCTGAACGGCTCTGGAGTTGCCGTCGGCAGGACCTTTGCCGCAATTCTTGAAAATTTTCAAAACGGGGACGGCTCTGTTTCAATACCGAAAGGGCTGGTAAAGTATTTTGGTAAAGAAAAAATCGGAGGATAAAAGTGGAATATACCCGTAAGATGGACTGGCAGTTGAACAATGCTGTAAAAACAGAACTTGTTAAAAGATGGGTAGATACACAGAAGTTAAGGATTACCACCTCCAAAGGATATGTCGAAATTAAGGGGGAACTTGTATTTACCGGTAAGCTTGCTACAGATATGGACCGGGCAGCTATTATCAGTTTTCTTAAAACACTTGATATGATGTTAAAAGGGCTTCCGAATTTACGCGGTGTAAAATGGAAACTAGATGCGTGGCAGAAAGTTGGGGTGCGATGGGAACCCACAGCCGGACATAAAAAGGCAGAGGAATAAAAATAGTCATTATTTGAATCTTATGAGTGTTTACAGCAATAAAATTTCTTTTAAAACCCGCGGGAACTGTGAAATTATTAACATCACCGATAAGCTTAAAAGTATACTTGCAAAATCAAGAATTAAAAATGGCCTTATAAATGTATTTGTTCCGGGTGCAACCGGAGCCATTACAACTATAGAATATGAACCCGGCGTGGTCAGTGATTTTCAGGCCCTCCTTAAAGAAATTGTCAGGGAAGACTGTGAATATAATCATAACAAAACACACTCCGACGGTAATGCAACTTCTCACCTCAGGGCGTCACTTTTGGGCCCGTCCCTTTCCGTGCCTGTTGACAACGGAGATATGGTTTTAGGTGTATGGCAGCAGGTTGTTTTTGTGGAAATGGATAATCGTTCCCGGGAAAGAAGTCTTGTAGTAAAAATTATAGGAGAGTAAAACAACGCAGATATGTTCAGCCATATTTCCAAAGAATTAAAGCATCATGCTCCTTTTACTATTTTCGGTGCTATTACCGGCATAATCATTATGATTTTTTTTCAGAAACTACCCCACAAAGTTTCCTATAATATTTTTTATGTCCTTCATCCTATTCATGTTGTTTTAAGTGCGCTTGTTACAGCTTCCATGTATGGACTTCATGAATGCAAATGCATAACCGGCAAGTGTCTAAGAGGGAAGTGCAATCTGTGGATATTACTTCTTATTGGTTATGCAGGATCTGTCGGTATAGCCACAATAAGCGATTCATTAATTCCGTATTTTGGTGAATTTTTGCTTAATATGCCGAAAAGAGAAATCCATATCGGTTTTATCGAGGAATGGTGGCTGATTAATCCGCTTGCAGTTATAGGAGTTGCAATAGCTTATTTTAAACCTTCAACCAAGATCCCTCATTCCGGGCATGTTTTATTGAGTACATGGGCATCGCTTTTTCATATTATTATGGCAAGAGGCGAAGAACTAAGCTGGGTTTCTTATATTGTTGTATTTTTCTTTCTTTTTGTTGCAGTATGGCTTCCCTGTTGTATAAGCGATATTGTATTCCCATTATTATTTGTGAAATCTCCGGATAAAACCACAAACTAATTCCAAACAGCTGGGGCTTACCTTAAATATAAAAAATTAGAAAATTAAAAAAAGTACTTGACAAATTTTATATTTCATGTTATAATGATAATGAAAATCATTTTCATTAAAGGTATAAGGTTATGAGAAACAACTGGTGGTGCGGAAGGTTCAGGGGACATGGGTACAGGGTAACTGTTGCCAGAGAAGCAATTCTGGATGTTTTAGGTTCAAGTGACAAACATTTAAGTGCTGAAGATATCTATTTTACGGTACATAAAAAATATCCGGCAATAGGGCTTACAACAGTATACAGAACCCTTGATATACTGGTTCAGATGGGATTTGTCTATAAGTTTGATTTTGGCGACGGGCGGGCAAGATTTGAACTAATGGAGGATTCCAAGGGCAAAAGACATCATCATCATCTGGTCTGTAACGGGTGCGGGAGGGTTATTGATTATACGGATTTTATTGATGATGAGATTGAATTATTGCAGCTTACCGAAAAAGGACTTTCCAAAAAATATAATTTTGATATCAAAGGACATATAATACAATTTCATGGATTATGTAATAAATGTAAGGGCAAAAGGTAAAGAACATATATTTTTTCTCCATTAATGAAAATGGTTTTCATTAACAAAATAGAATGAAATGTACAGGAGGTGGTTTTTATGCCAGGTGGAGACGGGACAGGACCGGCGGGTGCTGGTCCAATGACAGGAAGAGCAGCAGGGTATTGTGCCGGATATCACGTGCCGGGCTATATGAACCCTATTCCCGGACGAGGAAGAGGGTTCGGGTTTGGCCGCGGTATGGGCAGGGGCCGCGGTATGGGCAGAGGATTTGGCTGGGGCCGTGGCAGAGGATTTGGCTGGGGTCGCGGAGGACGGTGGGCATATCCTTATGATTCAGGTTACTATGGGGTGCCATATGCAGATCCTTATACTCCGGATATAACTCCTCAACAGGAAGCAGATATGCTCAAAGAGCAGGCAAAGGCAATGCAGGAAGAGGTTGCTGCTATAAATGAACGTATCAGTGTACTGGAGAAAACTATTGCTGCGGAAAAGAAATAAACCCCCACACCAATAGATTAATAGCGGAGGGTAAACCCCCACACCAATATTCTGACCATTGGTGTGGGGATAAACAAAAACTAGTAGTGCGGCCTTCTGCCACAAAGACGGCAGACAGGTAAGGCCGCACTACTAAATTTGGAGGAATATTTTATGAAAGTGGCAATATCCACAGATGGTGATTTTGTGTCTGAACATTTTGGCCGCTGTCCTTCTTTTACTATTGCTGAGATAGAAGGAAAAGAGGTAAAAAACAAAGATGTAATTGAAAATCCCGGTCATCACCCGGGTTTTTTACCGGAGTTTCTCAAGAAACAAGGTGTCGAATGTATAATAGCAGGCGGAATGGGGCAGCGTGCAGTCGGACTTTTTGATGATGCAGGTATAAAAACAATAATGGGTGTTTCAGGAAAAATTGATGATATATTAAAGCAGATTTTAAAGGGGACTCTTAAGGGCGGGGAATCCCTTTGCAATCCCGGTGCAGGAAAGGGTTATGGAATTGATAAAACAGAATGCGAACACGGAGGTGACGAATAATGTCAAAAATTTGTATAACTTCTCAGGGTAATACTCTGGATTCACAGGTTGACCCAAGATTTGGCAGGTGTCAGTATTTTATTATTGTTGATCCGGCAACCGAGGAATTTGAAGTAATTGAAAATTCTAATATTAATGCTATGGGCGGTGCCGGTATCCAGTCAGCGCAGATTATAGCCAACAAAGGAGTAAAAACGGTTTTAACAGGTAATGTTGGCCCAAATGCTTTTTCAACTTTAAGTATGTCGGGGATAAAAGTTATAACCGGTATATCAGGTACTATAAAAGAAGCCATAGAGCTTTTTAAAAAAGGCAGTTTGGAAGAAACAAAAGGATCAACAGTACCTGGCCATTATGGAACCGCATCCGGTAATGATATTCCTTCCCGTATGGGGAAATCCGGCGGGGGCCGAGGCGGCGGCATGCCTGCCCGCCAAGGCCGGTCAGGCGGGGGGCGTGGTGGCGGCGCAGGCGGCGGGCGGAAACGCAGTTAAGCAGCGGAGTAGTATATAAAGAATTACTATAGATTTGCGGGAGGAATCATGCATGCAACAATCCAGAAGCCGCTGGAAGAAATTCTAGATAATATAAAAGAAGGAGAAAAAGTTTTTATTGTAGGATGCGACAACTGTGCCGAAAAATGTAAATCAGGCGGGAATGAACAATGTAAAGAAATGAAAAAATGTCTTGAGAGTAAAGGTGTTAAAGTAACAGGCTACGGGGCTACTGATTCCGGGAAGTCCCTTTGCAAACTTTCTCTTGCAAAGGATTTGTTAAACGTTAAACACAAAAAGGAAACAGAAGAGGCAGATTCATTTTTGATTCTTGCCTGCGGGCAGGGGATTCACACTGTGATGGATGCAACCGGCGGAGGACTGGTTCACTCCGGCTGTGATACAATTTTTGGGGGAGAAACTGTTACCGACGATTTTATAACAGAATACTGTTCTTTATGCGGGGAATGTATTGTTGAAACAACAGGAGGGCTTTGCCCGGTAACACTTTGTTCTAAAGGACTCTTGAATGGTCCGTGCGGCGGAGCAAAAAACGGTAAATGTGAAGTCGACAAGGAACAGGACTGCGGATGGGAGTTAATATATAAACGTCTCAAATCGATAGGGAGATTGGATTTGATGTTTAACTATCAGAACCCAAAAAATTATTCAAGATGGAGCAAACCAAGGAGCCTATCATTAAAGGAACGACAGGCGGGGTTTAAGTCATTAGCAGGACTTCGTAATATTTCGAATTATTGCGGGGGCGATTAAGAATGTTATATGTCCCAAAAGTATCAGAAAAAGAAAAAGAAGAAAATCATAAACAGTTCAGCGAAAGACGTGCTCTTTACAGGACAAAGAGCTTTGATTTTGCAGAAAGCAGAAAGTTTATTTTACAGAAGGCAGGAATATTGTCCGATAGTATTTTAGAAATCGGGACAGGCTATGGGGATACGGCAATAGCTTTAACAAAGACGGGATATAAAATAACAGCGATAGATAGAGATATTGAATCACTTAAAATAGCGGCAGCCAATCTTGCCTATGAAAATTTACTTCCTAATGTCAAATTTTACGTAATGAATGCCGAGGCGATGGATTTTAAAAAGGAAAGCTTCAAAAGTGCTATTTGTGTTAATTTATTCCATCACATAAAAAAAGTTGACAAGGTTCTTTCCGAAGCGGACAGAGTTTTATCTAAAAAAGGCAGGTTTATTTTGGCAGATTTCAATAAAAAAGGGATAGAGATAGTAAATAAAATCCATAAAGATGAAGGAAGGATTCATGAAAATCTTGGAATTAAAGAAGATTATTCATATTCGTATCTTAATAAATTGGGGTATAGAACTAAAAGATATAAAGAGAAATACCACTGGGTTTTAGTATCCGAAAAATAAGTAATTTATTCTAACCTACTACTAGAAAATAAAAAATTCAGGGACTGGAATGAAAATAGAAAGAAATCTGATATTATCAGTTAGTTTATTATTACTATTAATCGGCTGTAATGCAAAAGATTCAACGGTTTATAACCAAAAGGTTATTGATGAAAAGAAAGCAGAGATAAACAGTTTTGATATTAGCAGAAGGTGCACGCCGGCCTCCGCCGGCCGGCGGACTGGCCAGGCGGGTAATCCCTTAACGGAGGAGAAATAATGTCTAATTCTAATGAAAAAGAGAATGAATTAAAAAGATTGGAGATTTTATTAGAGAAAAATATGTCCCGTATAAAGTCTAAAATCTTGGTTTTATCGAATAAAGGCGGTGTCGGTAAAAGTGCCGTAGCGGTTAATATTGCTGTTTGTCTGTCCATGAAAGGAAAAAAAGTCGGACTTCTGGATGCGGATATTCATGGTCCGTCAGTGGCAAAAATGCTCGGGTTTGAAGGTAAAAAGTTGTCCTTTGATTCTTCCGGGTTATCCCCGTATAAAGTTAATAATAATCTTTTTGCCGTTTCAATAGCATCTCTTCTGGAAACGCCGGATTCTCCTGTAATCTGGCGCGGTCCTTTAAAGATGGGTGTTTTGAAACAATTTTTAGCGGAAGTAAACTGGGGTCAACTGGACTTTTTGGTTGTTGATTTACCGCCAGGCACAGGGGATGAACCCTTATCAATATGTCAGATGATAAAGGATATCAAAGGCGCAATTGTTGTTACAACACCGCAGGATGTTGCCCTGCTTGATTCAAGGAAATGTGTCAGTTTTTTAAAACAGTTATCAATACCTATTTTAGGAATTTTAGAAAATATGAGCGGGTTTACATGTCCGCATTGTAATAAAGAAATAGAACTTTTTAAAATCGGCGGCGGTGAAAAGGCATCGGCTGAATTAGGTGTTCCGTTTCTAGGTAAAATCCCTTTTGAGTTAAATATAGTAAGTTCTTCGGATGAAGGCACCCCGTTTATTGAAAAATATCCGCAATCGAAATCAGCGGCAGCCATAAAAAATATCTGCGATAAACTATGAAAACATATTTAGATTGTTTCCCTTGCATTTTAAGACAGAGCCTTGAAGCAACAAGATTGTCTACGGCTGACAAAGAAAAACAAAAGAAGGTTTTAGGCAGGGTTATGGAATATCTTATTAAATCGGACAGCCAGCTTACCCCTCCGCATATTGCTTGTTATGTTTATGATATGGTCAGAAAGATTACCGGTTATTCAGACCCGTATTATAGTATAAAAAAGAAATATAACCGGATAGCTTTAAACATGTATCCTAAACTGAAGAACATAATCAGAAATTCTAACGAACCTTTACTAACAGCAGTAAGATTAGCCATTGCCGGAAACATCATAGATTTCGGAGTCGGTAACCGGTTTAATCTTAAAAATACTCTAAAAAAGACACTTTCTCAAAAATTTGCTGTTTGTCGTTATAGTTTTTTTAAAGAAAAGTTGAAAAAAACAAAAGTTTTACTTTATCTTGGCGACAATTCAGGCGAGATTGTTTTTGATAAGATTTTAATAGAAGAAATTTTAAAGAGATACAAATTAAAAATTTATTATGCCGTTAAAAGCGGGCCTATTATCAATGATGCCACACTGGATGATGCAAATGAAGTTAAAATGAAGGATGTTGCAGAGGTCATAACTACAGGTTCCAGTGCGCCTGGAACCATACTAAGTTTATGTTCAAAAGAATTTAAGAATATATATGATAAGGCACAGTTAATAATTTCCAAAGGTCAGGGTAATTATGAAACACTGGATACCGAAACCGGAAAGAATATCTTTTTTCTTTTAAAAGTGAAGTGTGCACTTGTTGCCGGACATCTAAGAGTAAAGCTTGGTGATATAGTATTTAAATAATGGGGGAGGTTAATATGCCGTTTGGAGATGGAACAGGACCAAGGGGAGAAGGACCGATGACAGGTTGGGGAATGGGTTATTGTGTGGTGCCTCTTTCAGGTTCAGCAGGGGGTAGGATTTCTTATGGTCGTACTGGGCGATATAGAACATCTGTAACAAGGATGCATCCTTATAGGTCAACCGTTTCTTATTGGGAACCACGGTTTGGAATAAGACTTGGTCGCGGCTGGTTTGGGTTTGGACGCGGTCGGGGTTTTGGAAGAAGAGGTTGGTTCGGTAATGGTCGCGGCTGGAGCCGTGGAAAAAATTTTGTCCAGGGATATGGCATGTGATGGTGATATCTGTACATATTTTTTAAATTTTAGGGAGTGTTAAAATGCCTTGGATTGATGAGGATAAATGTATTGGGTGTGAAGTTTGTTTGGAAAAATGTCCGGTAGGGGCAATATTAATGGAAAATGATAAAGCAAAGATAAATATGGATAAATGTATTCGTTGCGGCACCTGCCATGACGTTTGCAAATTGGAGGCGGTAAGACACGACGGTGAAAAAATACCGGAACAGGTAAAGATAAATGTAGAAACTACAAAGGAGTTTATGAAAGCATGTGCAAAATATCTTGGCAATGATAATGAAAAATGGAAATGCTTGGAAAGAATGAAGAAACATTTTAATAAGGAGAAAATTATTGCAGAGAAAACTTTAACTCAGCTTGAAATGTTAAAAAAAGTTTGATATATATGCATATAAATGATAACACGTCATTTAAAGGTTATACTATTGTTTCCTGCGGGACATTGTCTCCGGAATTGAATTATTTAAGCGAAACGGGATTTTTAAATGCGGATAAGATTTTATATACTAAACCCGGGCTACATGAGGATCCGGAAGAACTTGAAAAGCAGCTTGTAAAACAACTGGAAACCGCCAAGAAATATTCTAAAAAAGTTATTGTGGCGTATGGAAGCAGATGTTATATTGATTCGGTAGACCCTTTTAAAGATATAGATAAAATAATTCAAAAACAAGGGGAACAAATTTCAAGAATAAAAGCAAAGAATTGTATTGATATGATTACTGATATTAAAGATAGAGAAAAAATAAGCGAAGGGAAAAAAGTCTATTGGCTTTCACCGGGGTGGTTAAAGTATTGGAAGCATATTTTTAAAACATGGGACCACGCTAAGTCAAATGAAACATTCCCGCAAAATGAAAAAGCAGTATTTTTGGATTCTATACCAGTTTTTGACGAATATTCACAAAGTTCCCCGGAAAAAATTCTTGAGTTTTCAGATTGGATGGCAATCCCAATAGAACCATATAATATTTCTTTGGACAGACTAAAAAAACTTCTTTTAGAATGTTTAGATTAAATATTTACAGCCCTTTACAAAATACGTTCAGGGCTGTTGATTACACAGATGTTTCTGTCGAGCTTTAATCTGTGTAATCTGACTTTTAATCAATGTAATCAAGGGCGAAATGATTTTTGTGAAGCCCTAAAATATTTACAAAAGGAGTTATAATGAAGGCATAGTGTACCCAAGGAAAAAAAAGTAAAATAGAGAGAGGGGGGTACATTATGTATTACGTAGGGAT
>JAFGLF010000075.1 GCA_016928195.1 Elusimicrobiota bacterium | reverse complement strand
ACATCCATACCGGAAGACACATAGAGTCCTGTCTCGTTATCGGAATTATCCTTGAACTGCCAGTATATAGATGTAGTACCGAGTAATTCCGATATTTTCAGATCGGACGGTGCAACCGGCATAATTTCAGATACAAAACACCATGCCGATGTATTTACCATTAAAACATCCGCATCAGCTGAGGAATTCCATACCGACCAGTTAGGAACCTCGTCTGCTGTCTTTATCGCAAAATAGTACGTAACGTTTAATATCAGATCAGCGAATGTTGTTGTCTGGTAGGATAATACTGCCGTATCCGTCGAAATTGTCACTGTTGTAACAAACATATCCCATGCAGGATTATCAAAATCTGAAGAATTTATTATGCCAACTGTGGAATATTTAATAACAAATGTTCCGGTGGTTAAATCCGTGTCATATTCGTCGTCACCGGGTGATGTCCACTCAAGTTTTACTTCTCCCCTATTAGTCCTGCTGGCTATAGCAGTCAAATTAGAAATACCTCCAGGGGGTGTTTCGTCACGCGAATAACAACTCGCAACATTTCCTTTCCTGCCTACGGTATAATACGGCTTACCTCCTCCTACAGAGCCGTTGTTTGTCTGCAAATAGTCCGCCGTATCATTATCAAACTTCCACCAGCTTATTAATCCATCCGTCGTTACGGAATCCGTATCCGTATAATTACTATATACCTCTTCGGCACTTAATGCCCTGTTATATATTCTAACATCGTCTATTGTACCATTGAAACAAAAGTTGCCGGCTTTTGCTCCGATACTATTACTCTGCACGCCTCCGCTCTCCAAAACCGGCGACGTCATACCGGCAGTACCTGATTGTTCAACACCGTCAACATATAATTTCAAAGTAAGCGCATCGCACACACCCACAACATGGGTCCACTCATTTTCTGTTATTTCATTATCAGAATTAACCGTTCTGGGAGACAGGTCGTCACGTGCATATATCTGCCACTGATTAATATCCGTTTTTGACAATATTACCTCAAGATTGCCAAAATGTACAATATCCCTATTATTTACATCTTTTGTTGTTTTTACCCATGCCTCAAGAGTAAATGTATCCCTGCCTGTAAAATCCAAACTACTGTCAAGTCCGCAATCAATATAGTCATTCATACCGTCAAACTGCAGCGCACCGGACTCCTGCAGATTATCGGATGATTTCACTATATAATAGTAGGTATTGCCGTCCTCCAGTCCGCTGTCCATATACGCGTAACTGCCCTCATTACAGTCAGAAGATGATAACAATGTAAATCCGTTACTGTCTTCCGGCGGGGATGTAGCCCGGTAAATAAGATATGTCTGTGTATCCCCCTCTATGTTATACGGTTCGGTCCAACTGAGTTTTATTTGCTGTCCCCCGTCATTAGGGTTATCCAATACTGTTAAAGAACTTATCGCCCATGGTGTTTCATCTATAAGCTGTGCCCATTCCGTAGTACCTTCCGCTAAATCAGCAACATACTCAGCGGGCGGAGTACTCACCCATATACGGAAATAATATGTATCCCCTGCTTCCAAACCTTTAGCTGTATGATAATGGGTTTCCCCGTAGGTTACCGGTCCTGTAGCAATTTCTATCTGGCAGGAATTCGTACTCCATTCAACTCCTGACCATGTGGAATGCTGTATCCAAAACGTACTTCCCGCAGGTAAGGTATCCCAGCAGACCCAGGAAAGGTCAACTGATGTAGGTACATTCGATGTAAGTCCGGACAGCGTAGTTATGGGCTGGGGAGAAGCAATTAAACGGCAAATAACGAATGACAAATAACAAATGACAAATAACAAATATCTGGAGATTTTATTGACGGAGAGATGGAACGCGGGCATATGCGCGTGTGCGCGCGCGCGCGATAAAAAAAATAGCGAAATGGTTAATGTATCTGCTGTTTGTTCCATTCCGCTATCTATTATGTTAAAAAAATGTTAATATTTGGTAATGAAAATGTAAATTTTTTGTAAAGATATTTTACGTATAAACAATGTGATTTAAATACTACTTTTTAAAATGTGCCGTTATATACTTTTTTAATCTCTGTTTTTCAAAAAAACCTAACTCCTGAAACCTGACGCCATAACGCATTGTTCCGGCTTTTTTTTGTGCTCTGACAATTTTTCCTTTTACTTCAATAGGAATATCAATCTTCAAAAACAGCGACGCGCCTATATCAAGCGAGAATGATGTGTCAAGTGCTAACCCGGTAATACTCAAATCGGCTACGTGTCCCCTATGTTTTGTTACTGCAGATCCAACTTCATTAACATCAATAAGAATGGACGTCGGTACCCTTGGTCTCCTTCTTTTTTCCATACCCCCTCCTTATCCGTAAATATTCTACTAAATTTTCTTTAAATTGTAAATAAAAAAACTGCTTATAATAAGCAGTTTTTTAAATTGACACAATTTATATTCGTCTGAAATTACTCAGGTTTTTAATTTATCTCCATTACAGGTATTATTTCGTTTTAAATCCTGAAATATTTGAAAGATTTTCGAAACAGGAGTATCACCGGTAAAGTTTGCTACAATACGGCCGTGAATACTGTCCTGTTTTACCTCTACTGCCTCCTGCTGATAATCATAAACAACCACATAGGTTGCACCGCTTATAATTAAAAAAAGCACATCAGATGAAACTTCACGGTATGTTTGTATTTCCAGCTGAGTATCAGGATCCTTAAACATAACAACCGCACCGGCCAGGGCGAGAATCAATTCACTGAAATCATGATGTATTGCCCGGCGGCTTATTCTGATTAAATACCATTGAAGCTGATCTATATTATTTATTATAAGGCCCATCATTACCCCTTTTTTCGACTCAAAAACATTGCAGTTAATTATTGATTATTAACCTTAAAATAAAAAATCCAATAAAAGTATACAAAATCAACCTCAAATTAACCTCAAATTAACCTCAAATCTTCCTCAAATTTTTCATAGGGATTTTAACGTACCTTTTCCGACGATGTTTTATTGTTCCATGCACGGAGAATAAGACAGAATTAAGCCGCCAATGGCGAGCCTCGCCCCTTTGGGGCGGGAATTAAGAGTTAAGAATTAAGAAAATGGGAAGTGAAAAACTGAAGGTTTTTTGGAAGATAATTATACGTCTAATTTATAACCTATTCCTTTTACTGTTATTATCTTTCTTGCAAAATAAGGACCGAGTTTTTTCTTTAAACTGGAAACATGGCTTTCCAAAGTGTGAGCACTTGCCATATCCTCATATCCCCACACTGTCTCTAAAAGATTCCGATGGCTAAGAACCCTGCCGCCGCCTCTTATCAAAGTGGACAAAAGGTCGAATTCCTTTTTAGTTAAATCAACTATACTACCATTTACTTTAACTCTCCTTTGTTTTGCATCTATTTCTAAACCACATTTTTTTACCACTTCTTTTATTTTGACTTTATAATCCAGCCAATGAAAAATATTTTTTACTCTCGCTGTTAATACCTTAGGGTCAAACGGTTTTATTACATATTCGCAGGCACCTTCATTTAAACCAAAGGCTATATCGTCAGTCGATATCTTCGACCCGGTAAGTATCATCACAGGTATACTGGAAGTCGAATTTTCCTTCTTTAATATTTTATATACCTTATCACCCGGAATATCCGGCAAATCAAGATCGAGAATTATCAAATCAGGTCTGGATATTTCTGCTTTTTTAATACAGGCATTCCCGGTTTTTGCCGTTATTACGGATATATTTTCCTGTTGAAGTGTTTCTTTTATCAACTCAAGTATATCTTCATCGTCATCAACTGCAAGAACACTATACTGCATAAATATTCCTCATATGTAAATATATTTTATTCAGTTAAAAAAATTTGTCAAGATTATTTTCCGTAAGCTTCTATTTCAAACATGGAATACCCGTATTGTGTACCTCTCTTTTTACCGAACATACGTATATATCTTGCTTTAAAAGGTTTTTCAAAACTTATTTCGTCTTTTCCGCCGTCCTCGTCCTCTACGGAATAGCGGGTTTCCCATTCTTTTCCGTCTAAAGATGACTGTATTTCATA
Organism: Elusimicrobiota bacterium; assembly: GCA_016928195.1. GTDB lineage: Bacteria > Elusimicrobiota > UBA8919 > UBA8919 > UBA8919 > JAFGLF01. The sequence continues at coordinate 6,397 of JAFGLF010000075.1, read as the reverse complement.
TGACTGCCCGTAAGCGGTTTCCCACACCATAACTATCGCTGCTATATTTACGGTTTTACCGTAATCTACCGATATCCACTGCGGGTCTGAAAAATCCGAGGACCATCTTGTGGTAGGGATACCGTCGATAGCATTTTTTGCAGAAACAGCGTTTTCGTCTTTCTGTTCCGAAGATGCTTTCACGCCTACCGCCTTATATTTTTTCAGTCCTTCTTTTGATACGGACAAAAACTTTTCGAACTTAGGAAGAACAATCTCTTCATATACAACTTTATCTTTATATATCAACGACAAATAACACGGTGCTCTTTTGCCGGTAGATTTTATATCCTTTTTTATTGTTATACTTTTGCCGGAACTAATTTCCACCGGCATTGTCTCTTCTATATAATGAGAACCCCTTATTCTTAAAACAACTGTATCCTTAACATCCTTACTAATATTATTTTTGATTTTTAATGAAATACTGCTGTCTTTCTTACCTTTTACGGATCCTGCATCTGCCAGTTTAACTAATATGTCTGCTTCATTATCGTCCGCAAGCTCCGCATTTTCTATCTCGCCTACAACAGCCGTATAATATGCATTATGCGGCACCCAGTATTCTCCGCTTACCCAGTGTCTTGCCCAGTAAGGACGTATACCGTTTTCGCCGACTATACCGTTTAAGATACCACCGGGAATAGCTTTTAATCCCAGGTATTTTTCCATAGATAATGCCTGATTCGTACCTATTCCGCTCATCATGGATATGCCCAGAGGATTTACACCAAATATCCACTGCATCTGATTCGAACTGAAATCCAGCAACTCATTATCATTAAAAACCTTTGCGAGCCGTATACCCATCAGTGCATAGGCAAGATGGTCACAGTTAAGTCCATGACTTTGTGTACCTAACGGGCCTGTAGGCGGATGAAAATACATAATACTTACTGTTCCGTCATCATTCAGCTCCAGTCCCTCCGCTATCTGCATATACGGGGTTAGTCCGGACATGGTCTTTAAATAATTTTCGGAAAATATCTTTAATGCAAATCTTATATCGGTATATAACGGGTCCGATTTTTCCGTCAGCTTCATAAGTTCTATTAATCCGAAATACATACCTACATTATGTATAAGTTTGTACTGATATGAAAACTCCATGGAACGCGACGAATTAGAAAAATTACCGCAAATATTATCCGGGGTACGGGTAAAATCCAAAAACTGGTTCTTAAGAATTTTTTCTGCAAGTTTCCTTGCGCGTTTTATATACTGAAGCTCTTTAGTTGCCTTATACATCTCCGCGCAGTCCCATAAAGCATTTCCTGCTGCAGCGGTCTGGATTGGAAGGTTTTCATTATGCATATATGTATAAGTTCTTTTGGCTGCTTCCAATGCTTTTAAAGAAAGTTTTTCATCGTAATCCTTTAAAGCAACCGAAGCCGATGCCATACATGCAGGATATGTAAATGTAAACACATTGTTTTTATCTCCCCTTATTTTTACCCACGGATAAGTATTGTCATCCGGATACTGATTATGAGGGTACAGATCAGGTTCTCTTTTTACCGCATCAAGAACCGAACCGTCACTCTGCTGCCACGAAATCATTGATTCAACACCATATTTAAGTTCGTCAATTGCATATCTTATCTTTACGGCATTTGCCCTGCGGATTTTCTTCTGCGCTAAAATATATGTACTTAAACCATAAATCATATGGGTATTTGTACAGAGATATCTTGCAAACATCGTACCCGTGTCACGATATCCGCCAAGCTCGGGATATCCGAAAATTTCTTTTTCATCCGACCTTAGTTCGGTAATAAATTCGTAGTCCAGCCTTGCTGTGTTCTCATCAAAAACATTATCCTCTATTTTAAAAACTCCGGAACGGTGCCACAGTTTTTTATTAAAACTTACTTCTATCTGAAAATTGCCGGTTTCCTTAAATTCAGAAAAATCACCTGTTAAAAAATTTCCTGCCCAGTCGGTAAAATCACTCTTTTTCATATTACCGTCAAAGACAACGTCGCCTGCGGGAATATTTAACAACCTGAAATATCCCTTCTTTTCACCGGTAAAAACATTCACAATAACCCTTTTTTTATCAGCCGGCCTGTAGCCAAGCTGACTTACCGAGATAACAGGTACCTGTCTTACCGGTTTTTTAACAACCTTTAGTTCGTCAAAGGTTACCTTGCCGGGGCCTTTGTCCCATGAGTAAAATATTACCATCTTAAATCTTTTTACTTTTCCTATCTCTCCTTTAAGAGCTTTATTGCCCCAGTTCTCCATATCCTCGTTTGATACTATCAGTTCCTGCCAGCCGTCCTTTGTGTGAAGATCCGTATATTCGGCCATCCTTCCAAAACCATTATCATTCTCTATTTCAATTCTCAGATAGTTTTCATTGCCTTCCCATAGATAAGAAAGTGAAAGCGCTTCATCTTTTTTAATGCTGAATGAAGGGTTTTTAAGTTCCATAACAAAACCCTTAAAAGAATCTTTTGAGTTAAGATCAGGTTCTGCCATATCAAAACTTATCTCGATAGAATCTTTTCTCGCCTCGTCTCCGAGTCGGAGCGGGCCATCTTTTTTAACTTTTTTTGCATTAAACTTTGTCCCGCCTACGGCGGATATATTCCAATCGTCGATACTGTCAAACGAATTTACGGTACCTGAAGCCGACAACCAACATCGAATAAGAAATACCGATAAAATAACCGCAAAAAAAGATTTTAATTTCACTCTAACCCTCCTATAAAGACTGTTCTTGAGTTCTTGAGTTCTTGGGTTCTTGTGTTTCCGCCACAGGCGGACCTTCGGCTTTAGTTTTCTCGCCTCGCTCTCGCTCCGGCGAAGCGGGTATGTTCTTATATTTTTCCCTTAAAAATAAAAATATAATTCCGGGCCCGAATGCCCACAACATTACAATAATTCCGCCGCTGATACCGCATGCGGTTAGTATACCCACAAAACATCCCGGCCTCCTGCTCACAATGATATGTGACGGGACCGCTGCAAGCAGTTCTATCAGGCTGCCGGCAATAACAGTTGAAATTAATTTTTTCAATACTTTATACCGTTCAATATCTTTATACTTTATGAAGAAAATTATACCCCATATAATCCAGCTCAATCCCATTACTATAAAAAAACTGTATTCAAACCAATGTTCATTATCTATTTTCAGTTCCACAAGCTCAATCATTGAAAAATAAAGTGCAACCACAAGTATAGCCATCATAAAAGAAACAATTATAACCGGAGCAATCAACCTGCGGCGACGGACGGGACGGCACAGGTCAATAGTTCCTATACCAAAAATGAACAGCAACTGTGAGATTATAGTAATTGCAAATACAAAAAATGTCCAGAAAGGTTTACCTTTCAAAGTTGCCAACGGGTCCAGAAATGCCAGATCTTTGCCTGCATAAGCCATACCAAACAAACCGATGATAACAGCAATATACAATCCCAGAAGAATCCATCTGAGAACCTTCATATTAATTTTCATCTTTATTTACACACCTTTTCGCAGAGATCGCAGAATCTTCGCAGATGCCGCAGAAAGAGGCAAAAACCTCTGCGTAATCTGCGGTAATGTAGTTTTCTGCGTAATCTGCGATATTACTTATCAATAAGTTTCTTATGCAGAAGCATTGTGTGCGGCTCGCTCCAGCCGAGCTTTCTGTAAAACGGTTCGGCAGTTTTCCATGCATCCGCAATAATTATCTCACATCCCTGCTCTCTTAGAATATTTTCAAGATGCAGCAGAAGTTTTTTCCCTATTCCGTGTTTACGCATTTTTTCATAAACGGCAAGTTCGCCCAGATAACCCCGAAAACCAAGATTGTAACCGAATATACAGCCCGCTATCTGATTATCCGCCTCATATACAAACGAAAGCCCCTCAGAAACGGTAAAACCCCGTTCCAATGTTTCGTCAGTCCAAACTTCATGCCAGAATTTCGGGACAGACTGCATAAGCGATTTAACTGCCGGCAAATCCTCTTTCTTCATTTTACGAATCATATTAAAACTCCCATTAAGACTGTTCTTGAGTTCTTGAGTTTCCGCAACGGGCGGACCATTCGGCTTGAGTTCTCAGGTTCGCATTTTCTTAAAAACATTTATTATTTATTTAGACATAGAATACTTATAATACTGCCAGGCAGCCATTGCATACCATGCCGTAGGCGGATTCCAGTATTCGTTGGTCTCCCATTGCACCCAGTTATGATTGTTTAAATCCAAAAACGGATTGCCGTTTTTATCCCCGCCTATGCCGTTTATTGCTCCCCCGGGAATAACACCCTCAGATGCAGGATGGTTGTCCAGCCAGTACCACATAGTAAACATTCTTGGAAACTTATATCCAATCTCTGCAACCGTAGAAAGCCCGAAAGGATTTTTACCTATAACCCAGTCTATCTGATTTATTCCTATTTCAGCATACTCATCCGTATTAAACATCTCATTTGCATAAAAACAGGCAATAGCCATTGAAAGCCAGTAAGGACTTTTCCCCTGACTGGTCAGCAGCCCTGTAACTTTCCCGAAATCCCGCTGAAGCGAACTGTATTTAGCATAATCTTTTATATCTTTATCCAGTATCTGTGCCTGTCCATAAGGTGATTTTGTAACCCTCTGCATTAATTGTTTATCAAAAAACAATTTGTATGATTTTTTTATTTTTTCCGTATACGGGTCATCCGGAAAATTTTTATAAAACTCATAAAACACCAACAGATTAAAATAAGGGTCAATGGTTTCCCACGTCAATGTAACGCGTTTAATACTTGTATTTATAAACTCACCCTCTTTCACCTGACATTTATTTATTATATAGTCAATATGTTTATGTGCATCATTCAGATATTCTTCGTTTTTTTCCAGCTTGTACAAATAAATATCACCTAAAAGCATTCCGGAATGGAATATTATATGCGGGGAATTACCGCTGCCGAGACCGGGATAATTATAGTTTGTCTGTGTCAGATATCTCCTGATTTTTTTTGCTCCTTCTATACATTTAGCAGAATATTTTCTATCCTTGTCCTTCATCAAATATCCCATCTTTACCAATGCTCCCATATTAGCCGCCTGGGCCGCCTCTTCCGGAGGATGCCACGCATTCTTCTGAAGTTCCCTGTCGTCCCAGTTCCCGGGTATATTATCGGTCGATGTACCGTCTGCCCAGACCTTTATAAAATCCTTGGGTTCCATATTATGCGGCTGTACATGGCACCATACATATCCTGTGTTGTCCGTCATCTGCATTATCCAGTCAGCTCCCCATCTCGCTTCCTCAAGCATCTTTTCCTTCCATTCCAAATCGGACTCAAATGCTATAGTCGTATATATATATACGGGCAAAAAGTTAGTGTACATCTCTTTGTCAAATCCGGCACAGTCATGCCACCCGCCGGTGGCTTTGAAGTATTTTCCGTTCGGCAGTTTGCCGTCATCCGTATGACACAGTTTGTGCCAGCCGGGAATTTCCACGCCGCACCGCTGTGTATAAAAATAAAACAGCGTCTTTGCCACCGAATCGCTTATATTCTTATCACTTATAAATATTTTTGATTCGGTCTCTCTATCTCCGAGCTTGGCTCTTATAAAATAGTTACCTTCTTCTGCTACCTCGGTGAAATTTATAGTCCAGAAATGCTTACCCCACCGGCTGCCCCAGTACTTAGCTTCTCCGGATGCCACTACCTTATCATTACTGTCGGCTATCTCATACTTAACACTGTCAACCTTCTGTCCGTAACGTACAACCGCTGTCTTATTGGCTTTAACACCGTAAAATGCCTGGTTTACATCCACACTTAAATCACTCACTTTTTCTATCTCAAGCTTCAACGGTCTTCCCCTGCTTAGTATAACAATTTCAAATATAGAGTTACCCCATTCCGTGCCTCTCTTCAATGCAAGTATTTTTATATACTTTGCCGACTGCTTGGAAATATTAATCTTGTCTTCCCCGCCCCTGCCGTTTTTTTGAGTGTGAACTCTCCGCCAGTTGGTATTGTCATTTGAAACCTCAATATTGTATTCCTTTGTATAAGCTCTCTCCCAGAAAATCTTTATACAATCGAACTCAACAGCTTTGTCGAAACTTATTTTTATCCACTGGTCGTCTTTATGGTCACTTGACCATCGGGTATTCATATTATTATCAAATGCGTTTTCTAACTTAAATTCATTATTCTGTGTACTTGACGCCGTCACAGTAACTTTTACTGCAGCCGAAACAGGAACAGAAAGGCATAACAAAAATACTAAAATACAGGAATAGAAATTCATAATATCACTCCAATGAAGGCATAGTGTCAATAGGTATCCGACACTTGCCTAATTTATTATTAAGTCCGTAGACCATCCTCCAATCCGTGCCTTT
>JAFGLF010000074.1 GCA_016928195.1 Elusimicrobiota bacterium | reverse complement strand
TTCATCTTTTGTTATTTCTATTTCAGCTCCTGTATAACCTGTCATCTTAGAAATCTCTTTTGAAAAATTCAACCCCAGAATCATCCCCAATTCCTTTATTTTATCTGACACGCTGCTTAAACTTACTTTTACAGACTGGCTGATTTTGAAATCGGGTTTTTGTATTATGCTGTTTATTTTTTTTATATATTCAAAGATATCCCCTATTGCTTTTGCTGAATTAAAATCATCATTCATCGAATCTTCAAAATCATTTTCAAGCTTTTTCGTAAATGATTCCAATTTATGAGCTACACTGTCAATATCTTCTATTCCTTTTTCTTTTCCACGTGAATAATCAGCATGTTTTACTAAAAAATCAATATTTTTTAAGGTATTTATGATTTTTCCCAGCGCCTTGCTCGCCTCACTCAATTTTTCTGTACTGAATTCAAGCGGGCTCCTGTAATGAGTGGAAAGAATATACATTTTTATGACATTGGCAGAATAAATTTTAAGCAGGTTTTTTAAGATCCAGTTTTCCTTAAGTCCCAGTGATTTTGACATTTTCCCTTCTTTTACCTCAATCATACCGTTGTGCATCCAGTATTTGACAAAATTACCTTCACCCGGAAAAGCTGCTTCAGACTGTGCAATCTCGTTTTCATGATGGGGAAATATTAAATCTATACCGCCGCCGTGGATATCAATATGCCTGTCCAGAAGTTCTATCGACATTGCCGAACATTCAATGTGCCAGCCGGGCCTGCCCCTGCCCCATGGACTGTCCCAGGATGGTTCACCTTCCCTGGCTTTTTTCCATAAAGCAAAATCGATTTTATTCTTTTTTACAAAACTATCATCTTCGTTATTTTTCATTTCATTTATATTCTGTCCTGAAAGTCCCCCATAAGCGGAGAACCTGCTTACTTCAAAATATACATTGCCATCTACGACATAACCATAGCCATTTTCAATAATCTTCTCTATAATATCTATTATTTCAGGAATCATCTCAGTGGCTACAGGCATCTTGCTGAACTTACCCACCTCAAGGTTCTTAATATCCTCCAGAAAAGCATCCGTATACTTTGCGGTTATGAGCTTATAATCTACTTTTTCTTCCTGCGCTTTCTTTATTATCTTGTCTTCAATATCGGTAATATTCTGGACATATTCCACACTGTAGCCCAGATACTGAAAATAATTCCGCACCATATTAAATACTACAACAGGTCTTGCATTACCTATAGATATAAAGTTATAAACGGTAGGGCCGCATACATACATCTTAACCCTGCCTTTATTTATAGGTTCAAATAATTCTTTTTTTCTACTCAGGGTATTGTAAACTTTTAAGCTCACCTGTATCCTCCCGGTCATTAGAATGTTTATCACTTGATTTTTATTAATTAAAAGCTTTTGGACTTTTTAAGCCGCAGGTATTACTTCTTTTCTTTCCTTAATTTTTCTATCTCTTTTTCCAGAAAATCTATCCTGGCACAACAGTCACTTAAAATTTCACTAACAGGGTCAGGCAGATTCATCCTGTGAAATTCATCTGACAGGATTTTTTCTCCTCCGATTTTTACAATTCTTCCCGGGACTCCTACCACCGTACACCTGTCAGGGACAGATTTAACTACTACCGCTCCCGAACCAATAATAACATTATTTCCAATCTCAATAGAACCCAGTACTTTTGCCCCTGCAGAAATAACTACATTATTTCCGATTGTAGGATGACGCTTCCCTTTTTCCTTCCCGGTGCCGCCCAGGGTCACACCCTGATAAATAGTCACATTATTGCCTATTTCTGTTGTCTCGCCTATAACTACTCCCATACCATGGTCTATAAAAATACCTTTACCTATCTTTGCTCCCGGATGAATCTCAATGCCTGTAAAGAACCTGCTGCACTGGGATATATATCTGGGAATAAAGGGTATTTTATGTTTGTGAAGCCAGTGTGCAATTCTATGATTTATAACTGAGTGCACTCCTGAATAAGTAAAAATAATTTCCAGAGTATTTACCGCAGCAGGGTCTCTTTCTTTTGCAGCTCTTATAAGATCTTTTAATTCTGCTATTAGTCCCATAACTTTACCTTATGGTTATAAATTAAAATTATTAAAATGTAACTTCGGTCAATTATAGATTATTACTTTTCATATATTCTAAGGTTTGTTTAACTCTTTGTATACAATTTTCTAAACCCAGCATGGAAATAACCTTCGGCAGCTCCGGACCATGTGTTTTACCGGTAAGAGAAACTCTTATGGGCATATATAAAAATCTGCCTTTTATTTTTTGCTCTTTAAGATTTTCTCCAATAAAACCGATTAACTCTTTACTCTGCTCTTCATTAAAATTCATATCCACGCTATTGTCAAAGGATTTCCATTTACTTTCAAGGCCTTTATGAAAATTTGCTATCACTACCCTGGAAGTATCAAGTTTTAAAATTTCGATTGCTTCTCTACCATAATCCGTAATTGTCTCACTGAAAAAATCTTTCATATAAAATGAAAAATCACTTAAGACTTTTAAATT
>JAFGLF010000073.1 GCA_016928195.1 Elusimicrobiota bacterium | reverse complement strand
TTCGAAATCACTTATTACTCAGTTCAATAGAGAAATGGTAGGAGCCCAATACCCTGCCCTAAATAGTTCTCAAGTTAAAAAATTAAAAATTTCTCTACCCCCTATACCAGAGCAAAATAAAATAGCCGAAATTCTTTCTACTATAGATGAAAGAATTCAGTTACTAGAAGAGAAAAAGAATAAGTTAGAAAGAGTAAAAAAAGGATTGATGAATGATTTATTAACAGGTAGAAAAAGAGTAAAGGTGGAAGCATAGCATGATATTTATTGAAAAAAATCTTGAAGATTACATAATCGGCAAACTCAAAGAAAAAGACTGGAAGTTTATTCCTGCCAATAGTCTTGAAAGAGTAAGCTATGAAGAGCCTCTGCTTATCTCTTCTCTTTCGAGGAATATTAAAACTATAAATAAAAGATCAGGAATTGGAAATGAAGAAATAAATAAAGTAATAAATATACTAAAACTCACGAGTACAGGAATAGAAGGTTCAAAAGCTATACTTAATTATTATAAATCTGGTATTCCGGTAAAGTTTGAAAAAGAAAAAACAGTAAAATATGTGAAACTTTTCGGCTTTCAGGATACTACTAGTAATGAGTTTGTGGTATCGAGACAGGTATCTTATCACGGCAGAGATTTTATTAGAGTCGATATTATCTTGTATATAAATGGTATTCCTATTGCGAATATAGAATGTAAAAATCCCCTTATTGTTTCCGAAAGCTGGCACACAGCATACAGGCAAATTATTGATTATAAAAATACAGTTCCTGAACTTTACAAATATATCCAGATCGGAGTAGCTGTGGAGGTCAATTCAAGATATTTTCCGATTGTAACCTGGAGAGAAGAAGTCTTAACTCACATGTGGCGGTCCGAGGGAAAGGATGCAGTTGACTCTGCATTAGATATGCTATCTTGCGATACTATTTTAGATATCATCCGAAACTATATTTTTGTAAGAACTGAAAGAGAAGAAGCAAGTAAGATAATATGCCGTTATATGCAGTACACTGCTTCTAATAAAGTAGTAAAAAGAGTGGAGGATTATTTAGCAGGAGAAGATAAAAAAAATAAAGGACTTATATGGCACTGGCAGGGAAGCGGCAAGACTTTTACTATGATATTTGCTGCCAATAAGCTTTATCATTTGGATAAACTCGAAAATCCTACTATATTTTTTATCGTAGATAGAGTCGAACTTGAAAGACAATTAAGTGATGAATTTAATTTCCTGGATATGGAGAAGCCGGAAGTTATAGAAGAAGTTGCTATACTTAAGAGAATTTTAAAATATGACGATTATCGCGGCAAAAGAGGGATATTTATAACTCTGATTCATAAATTTAGACCCGGGGAACTAAGCCAGATCCAGAAAGAGCTTGAAGAGATTTCAAAAAGCAAAGAGTCGATAATGAACAGGGAAAATGTAGTAGTCTTTATTGATGAAGGTCACAGAACTGAATATGGTCTACTTGCTGCTCAGATGAAAAGCATTTTTAAAAATGCTTTTTTCTTTGCCTTTACCGGAACTCCAATATCAAAAGAAGGGAGAGACACTTACATTGAATTTAGCTATCCGCCTGATGAACTTTATCTTGATAGATATTTTATAGCCGATTCTATAAAAGATGGATTTACGATAAAGATGGTTTACCAGCCAAGACTTATAGAAGAGGTCCATTTAAAAAAAGATATGCTTGAAACTTTCCTGGCTTCGGAACTTGAAGAGCTTCCGGAGGATATAGGTGAAAAAATAGAAGGTAGAATTAAAGAGAAACTAAACTCAATAAAAGTAGTGCTGGAAAATCAAAAAAGAATAAATCTCATAGCAAAAGATATAGCAGAACACTTCAAAGTAAATGTTGATGGCAAATTTAAGGCTATGGTGGTCGCTGCCAGCAGGTTAGCATGCGATAGATATAAAAAAGAACTGGATAAGTTTTTACCACCTGAATATTCTGAAATAGTTATGACTTATGATAAAAGTGATAGACAGCAGGAGTTAATAGAAAGAGTTGCTGAGACGAGAGCAAGATTTGGAACTAGAGATATCGGTGATGCCAGGAAGAGCATAGTCGATAAGTATAAGAATGAAGAATATCCGAAGATTTTAATTGTTACTGAAATGCTGCTTACAGGATTTGATGCCCCGGAGTTACAGGTTATGTATCTTGATAAACCCCTTAAAGAGCACAGGCTGCTCCAGGCAATTGCAAGAACAAATAGATCATATAAAGACTTAAAGGAAGCAGGAATTATTATTGATTATGTTGGGGTACTGGGTGAAATAAAAAAGGCCTTTAAAATTTATAATGAAGAAGATATAAAATGTGTACTTTTCAGTTATGAAAATGTGGAAAAAGAATTTAAGGATCTTATTGGTAAAATTTTAAAGATGTTTGAAAAATTACCTGAAAATTATGAGAGGGAAACTTTTCTGAAGGCTGTTGAAATTTTGACTACTGATAAAGTAAACGAAAGAGAGTTTGTTAGAAATTACAGAAGTTTGAGAAAAATTTTTGAGTTGCTTGGTTCAAAAGAGATAAAGATTGATTATCTTGAGGACTATAAAAGGATATCAGCAATTTATACTTATTATATGAAAGTAGTAAATCAGGAACCTCCGATTGAAGATTATGTAGAAAAATATTTTGATAAGACTATAAAATTTATTCACGAGTCTACTGAAATAAAAAGTTTGGAAACCGGGCTTCCTGAAGTTTCTTTTGATCAGAGATATCTTGAAGAGCTTGAAGAAAAAATTAAAAGCAAAAAAGAAAAAGCTGCAAATATACTTTTTGCATTAAATAAGCTGGTTCTTGTTGAAAGACATAAAAATCCTATTTATGAATCTCTGGTTGAGAGGGTGGAAAGACTTCTTGAATTATGGAAAGAAAAAACCAGAGATTATGAAAGAATATATTTAGAAGGCAGAAATATAATCAATGAAATGGGAAGCCTAAGCAGCAGGCAAAAAACTATAGGTTTTTCAGATTTTGAATATTCTTTACTGCTTGTTCTTGAGGAAAGATTCGGTAAAAAAGATGAGCTGTTAAATGAGATAATAGACATCTCAAAAGAGCTAAAGGATTATTTATTTCCCGGGTGGTTTAATCAGCCTACAGAAGAAAAAAGAGTAGAAAGAGAAGTTAGAAAGTTTTCAAGGAAGCTCAAAAGAAAATATGGTATCACCCTGGAAGAAATGGATAAGTTATATAAAAAGCTTATAGAGCAAATTAAAAATTATGGTGTTAAATAATTATTCATATAAAGTTTCTTATAGGGATATTAAATATCCGAGGGTGGAACTAAAAACAGGCAGGGTTCTTTTCGTGCTCCCGTTTGGATATAACTCTGATAATCTTTTTGAGAAACATAAAGGCTGGATTTATAAAAAGATTGATTTTATAGAAGATTGCCTTGATGGTGCAAAGAGTAAAGGATTGGTAGAGAGATCCGATGAGGAGTTTAAAGGATTGATACGCAAAGCTATTAAGGGAGCATCTCTTAATTTGAAGGTAAAGATAAACAAAGTATATTTTAGAAAAATGAAAACGAAGTGGGCAAGCTTAAGTTCACTAAAAAATTTAACGGTTAATAGATTTATGAAATATTTACCGGAATACCTGATAGGTTATATTATATTTCACGAGCTTGCTCATGTTATTGAAAAGAAACATAATGGTCAATTTTGGCAGATTATATCGAAAAGACATAGTGACTATCAAAAGTTTGAAAAAGAATTATTTGAATACTGGTTTAAAGTTTCGGAGAAAGTGGGAATGCAGAGAAACTAATAAATTAAAAACATAAAGGAGGTGTATTATGACTGATTATTATGTAAACAAACAGGAACAGGATAACGGAGATCATGAAGTACATAAATCGACTTGCTCCTGGTTGCCAAAAGAAGAAAATCGGCAATATTTAGGGTATTTTACTAATTGTTATGAAGCTGTACGAGAAGCAAAAAAGTATTATAGCCAATCCAATGGTTGTAAATATTGCAGTCCTGAATGCAACACAGGCTGATTTTTTTATAAGTAAAGATTAGTAGACTGATTAATTGTTTAACTATTTATCTTTGTATTATTGGAGTTAATACCAAACATATACGATGAAAAGGATATTATTAAGTGATTGACAAAAATATACTCAAAACATCACCGGAACTAATATTTAAACTGCGCGAGAGTGCGTTTGCAAATGACCTATTTATTACCGCTGTAAGCCATTTTGACTTCTTTAATCTTTCATAAAACCTGAAAATGATTGGGTGATAGATTTCCAGCTTGACAGGTGGATGGACTTTCAGCTGTCAGAGGGAAGAAGCAAAAAGGATGTAGACGAACATAGAAAAAGGTTCGGTGTGAAATATTTTCCTATAAAGTTAAGCGAACATCTCAAGCTTCTTGACTCTGCAGGGTTCAGGATAGCCGGGATATTCTGGCTGTCATATATGCAGGCCGGTTTTTTCTGCATAAAAAAGCGGTTAAAATAAGAGAATTCTAATTGTAAATTAAGCTAACAAGTGCGGTTAAAACTGATATAATATAGGGTACTTAAAAACCAGTTATTAAAAAACAGGAACATGAAAAAATAAGGGGAATTTATGAAAAAAATTTTTTTAATATCAGTAACAATTATCATTGTGGCATTAATGACAATGGCCGGAGCGGGCTGTACAGCAAGTGCAGCGGCTACGGCGCCAATTGCGGTAGAATTTATCGGAAGTGATTTTGAGTTATCTTTACCGGAAAAATGGGATGGTGGCACTAAAGAGGAGATTGATGCTGTGGTTGAAAATCTAAAAGAAGCAGGCCGGGTACAACTGGCAGATGAAGTGGCAGCCAGCAAGAAAGATTTATTATTTTATGGTTATAATTCGGAAGAAGCTGCTCAGGAAGGCAGTGTAAGCAATCTTATTATTACCGGTGAGTTTGCGGATTTTCTATCTATTGAAGAGTATATGGAACTTCCATATACAAATATTTCGGAATTATATATAAAAGCAGGGTATGAATTTGAAATCATAGAGGAAGATATTGTTTCCATTGGAAACTATGATAAAACAGGCAGAGTCATATTTGAACAGACAGTTGAGGGTATAAAGACAAAAGTGGCCCAGTATATAATAAAGTATAAAACGGATTTTTGGGTCCTTACATTTACTACAGATATAGAAAAGTTTGATGAGAATGTAGAAGCCTTTGATAAGACTATTGAGACTTTTAAAATTTTAGATTAGAAGGGCAAAAAGGCAATTTTAAAGGCTGTTTTTACAGATATATGAATGACTAAAAATATAAGTTTGATAAAAATAGAATTAAGAAGGAGTGATAATTATGTTATCAAGCATTCCTATTGACCTTGCAAAGGTGAAAAAGGAAAATATTGATAGGGAAATCCTAAGGGTCGGGATAATTGCCGAACTGGATGCCGTGAGCTTATACGAGCAGCTTGCCGCAGCTACGGAAAATAATGACATCAAGAGGATTCTGCTGGATATAGCAAAAGAAGAAAAAACCCACGTAGGGGAGTTTCAGACACTTCTTTTAAGGCTGGACAAGCAGCAGGTTGAAGAATTAAAAGCAGGCGAGGAAGAAGTTATAAAAGAGCTGGGCAAATAAATCATAAGTTTCATAAATTGCCGGGTGGGAGCAATTAGTATTGCCGGCTATTAGTAAGGACTTCTGATGAAGGCAGTAAAGATTAATTTTACAGACCCCAAAAAGAAAGAGCTGATTACTGCTG
>JAFGLF010000072.1 GCA_016928195.1 Elusimicrobiota bacterium | reverse complement strand
CACCCCTAGAGGGTGGTTTCGGGATTTTTTGTTGCGGTGGAGCAAGCCAACTGCTTGGCTTGCGTGAGGATTCGAAAGCCGGAGCCACTCTTAACGTTTCGAACTAAAGTATTAGAACCGTCCCCATTCTTTTTTAATAGTAAAACCTGAAGGAAGCGTAGAAGATGCCGGTATAAGAACCGAATTCGGAACGCAGGTTGGAAATATTTTCCGTACCGCCTGTGACGACTGTTTCGGGGTCCTTCCCGATACCGGAAAACGAGCCCAGAGATAGATAACTGTTTTGTGTCAGGTTATATTCAATCGACGGGCTCAGAAAAAAGGAACCGTCCTGCAGATTGACAATTGTAGTTACCGCCAATCCCGCAAGAGCACTGATCTGATAAGTAATTCCCGGCATTAGATAATGTCTGCCTAAAAGGAATGTATTGTCTTCAGTAAAAGCCGGTTTTGAAAGATTGGAAAGGTAGTCCTTCTCGCGGGAAGCGCCGGCTCCGTTGTAATGGTATTCCAGAAATCCGTATATTTTATCTGTAAAAGTGTAGTCAATACCGGCCGAATTTTTGAAGTAGTTGTCATCCTTCCCGTCCTCATAATCCGATAATGCATCAACAAACACATAAGCGCTTTCAAGCCATATTCCCGCACCGCCCAACGAACGCGCAATATCCATGCCTGTCATAAGGTTCTGCCTGAATACCGCGATTATAGCCGATGCATCTGTTTTAAAAATGTAAGATTTATTCCGTATGAAAAAAGCACTTTTTTTTGCGGAAAGATTTTTTCCTAAAACATATCCTGTATCGAACTCGCTCATTGTTCCTGTAGGAATCCTTATTCTCACTGCGTCAATACCTGTTCTTTCTTCAGTATCCAGTGCGTTTAATGCATACGGATTGAATATATCCGTAGGGTTGATTACCCTTGCACTTCCCCATGCAACCGCCTGCCTTCCCAGAGACACGTCGTATATTCCTGTGCTCCATTTCAAAAATGCCCTGTCAAGGTTCTGGTAAAGGGTAAAACCGTTTTTCGGCCCGGATAATGTGCCGGCTAAATCATACGCCCTGTAAGTGCTCCCTTCAAATGATACGGGAGAGCTGATTCCGGAAAGTGCGGGATTCTGTATCTGCGGGGACAATGTATATGCAAGGTTCAGTGATTTTTCCGTATCGAAATTATAGAACAGCTTCAGTCTGATATTTTCTACGTCGGAACAGGCCGTAAGCCCGTCAGGTTCCGGTACCGACAAAACCTGAAAATAGTTTTTATAGTAGCCGTCTATGCTGGGATTGTCTTCGGAAGCAGATAATATATTTTCTGCCAGACATATCAGAATGAGAATAAATTTAATTCCTTTTTTCATCTTTTTCTATTTTTCCGTCTCTTAAAGTAACAAGCCGTTCAGCTCTTTCCATAATCATTTTGTCATGTGTAGAGAAAACAAATGTCATTCCCGTTTTTTTGTTCAATTCATGCATTATGTCCAGAAGCGTGGTCCCTGTTACCGAATCCAGGTTCGCGGTGGGTTCGTCTGCCAGTATCATAAGCGGCTTGGATACCATTGCGCGTGCTATAGCAACTCTCTGCTGCTGGCCGCCGGAGAGTTTTGTCGGAAACCTTTTTTCCATACCGGATAAACCTAAATTTTCAAGTATTTCCCTGACCCGCGTATGCCTTACCTCTCTGGGGATATTTTTCAACAGCATTATGTATTCTATGTTTTCTTCCACTGTCAGGACCGGTATAAGGTTGTATGACTGAAAAATAAATCCTATATTGTCCCGCCTGAAGTCGGACAGCTCCCTGCCGGACATAGAGGATATGGTTTTGCCGTCCAGCCAGACATTCCCTTTTGTCGGTGTATCAAGCCCGGAAATTATATTCAGGAGAGTGGTTTTTCCTGAGCCGGAGGGTCCGACCAGTGCCGTGAACTCGCCTTTGGTTATTTTCAGATTGACGCCGTTGACAGCGTTAACAGGCACGCCTTCGGTGGAATAAACCTTTTCCAGATTCTCTGCGATAATTAAATCGTTTTTCGTTGATTCGGACATAAAACCTCCGCTTTTTCCATAACTTGTTTATAGGGTTGTTCTTATTGCTTTAACCACACTCATTCTTGCGGCATAAATGCCGGGATATATACCTGCAACCGCCGTGAACAAAAATACCCATACCGGGTATAGGATAAACTGTTTGACTGTAAGTACAGGGTATATTTTTTCCAGAAAAGTCACTCCTGCAAACTCTATGCCGGAATAATTTATGCCTGTAACGGATACTATATATGTGGCAAGATATCCCAAAGCAGAACCGCATACGATACTTACCAAGGCAAGCGCGCAGGATTCATAAACTATCATTACAGCCACACGTAAAGACCTTGTGCCAACGGCTTTTATAACTCCGAATTCAAACATCCTTTCGTAAATCGACATAAACAAAGTATTGATGATAATAAATACCACTATCCCGAAAAGCACCGCTGCAGTAATGGCAACGCTGAAATCCGTCAACTCCAGGGCAGAGCTCAAATCCTTCAAAATAACAGTCCAGCCGAGTGCCTCGTTGCCGTGACGTGAATATTTTGCCCAGAAAGGATTTTTCTCTTCGGAACCGTATTTTATATCTGTAAATTTTAATGCGATTTCATGCGCCCGGCCTTTCAGCGAAAGCATTTTCCTTGACTTGTTAATGTCAATTAAAACAATTCCCTTGTCCAGTTCACTGATTCCGGATTTGAATATTCCCGATATCCTGAACAAGTCCTGCGAGAGTTCGCCTGTTTTTGCCTGAGGTACTGTAATGACAACCCTGTCGCCCAGCCCGGCTTCGAGAAATTCCGCCAGTTTGGAACCTATTACGATGTCCGTAATCCGCTTGCCTGAAAAATAACTGCCCTGTATGATGGAGTCGTCAACCAGGGATAAATATTTTTCCTTTTCCGGGTCTATGCCTACGACACTCACTGATTCTACATTAGCGGGAGATGTTATCATACCGAAGGCAAGTGTCCTGACGGAAAAGCGTTCCACTATGCTCTCTTTCTTTAATCCGGCAACTACAGTATCAAGATTATTTATCGTGTCCTCGGTTTCCATAGTATCCCGGAAACCTTTTTTATGTATCTGCCCTTCGCCTAAAAATGAAGCGGTGGCTGACTTAACCATATTGTCTTTCATTCCGATTATGAGCGCATCGGTAAATATGAGCGAAGCAAGGCCGACACCTATAGCTGTTCCTGCGATGAATGTCCGCCTTTTATTCCTGAAAACGTTGCGCCACGCCAGTTTAAGAAAAAGTCCCATAATCAGTGCATCCTCATTGTTTTTGCCGGGTCGGTTTTAGCAGCCATCAGAGCAGGGAATATACTTACTATTGTCGTAGTAACCAATATAACAAATGCAGGTATATAAATACTCCGCAGGTTTATCATTGCATACATTTTGTCGAATTTTATTCCGCCGTATGTAATCGGCTCCGGTATGCTGAAACCGTAGACGGAAAGAAAGTAATTTGCAAGCGTGCCGACGGCGATTCCTGCGATTATGCTTATTAAAGCCAGTACGTTTGCTTCATAGATAATCATTTTTACTATATCGGCCGGATTCGTTCCTACTGCTTTTAAAACCCCGTATTCCCGTCTTCTTTCAAGTATGGACATAAGGATGGTATTCAATACTCCGAATGCCACTACAGTCATTATAATAAGCAGAAAAATCCACATGCCTTCCTGGTCCACCTTCATTGCCCGGTAAAAATCCTTTGCAAATTCCTGCCATGATTCCACGGAAAGCCGGCTGTCGTTCAGAGCTTTATTGATATCAACGATTACCCTTTTTAACTTGTCCGGTTTATCTATTACAACTGCGATTTCGTGGACGCGGTTATACAGTACCAGAAGCTCCTGTGCGTCTTTTAAATTCAGATAGAATGCGGTCCGGTCGGCCATATAGTCGCCTGTATCGGCAATCCCGCATACTCTGTAAATATCGTTTGCCAGCGAACCGTCTGCACCCTGTGTAACAACCACGAGCTCACTACCCAGATCCGCATTAAGTATTTTTGCCAGCCCTTTTCCAAGCACAACCTTATGGGAAGTATCTGCTGAAAGATTTTTTCCTTTTATGATTTTATTGCCGAACTTCGTTGTATTCTGTTCCAATGCGGGGTCAATGCCCGTTATCCGTACGCCGGCTGTCTTACTGCCGAAAGAGACAAGCCCGGAGCAGAAAATCCTGGGCGCCCAGGATTCAACGCCTTTTACCGACATTATTTTATCGCCGACAGCCCTGTAATCGTCTATTGTGTTGTATATGGAAGGTTTATCAAGATAACCCTTTTTGTGGACCTGTATATGCCCCAGACGGTTTCTTGTGAATGCGTCAATAATATGCGAATAACTGCCGTCGCTCCACCCTATTGACAGAACAGACAGTGCACAGCCCCCTAGTATGGTCAGTATAGTAAAGAAACTTCTTCGCCTGTTCCTTAATACATTGCGGAATGCAATTTTCAGTGTTAACATTTTAATTATGATTACGGTGATTAAAAGAGACGATTACGGTGATTTCCGCCACGGCGGATAATCCGCGTATGCGAACTTTCCGCGTAATTTATGAAGTCTCCGCGTAATCTGTCCTCTGTGAAGTTTCTGCGTAATCTGCGTCTACGAACTTTCTGCGTAATCTGCGATTACACACTATTATCTTTTCCTTAGATTCCTTAAACTGAAAACATCTTCACCTACGGGTATATCCAGTTCCAGCTTTTTATATTCTATGACAGTCATATGGTTTTCTTTATTCTTCGGTACCATTTTCAGCGTTGCAGGAATCTGCCTGTTGCTGAAACTGGTGACATTGCCGAATTCCATAATCCGCATAAGAGTGCCTTTTTCGTCGTAATATTTTTCCCAGACAGGGATATAGCTGTTTTCTTTGACAGCCATAACAATTTTTCCCCATACAATCGGTTTGTTTTCCAGCGGGGTCAGTTCTATATATATAATGTCCTTTTCCGGATTTTCAACGGATGTCAATTTGTAATGATAATCCTCAAGCATTGAAGATTCTTTGACAAGGTCGTCATTGGTAAAATCTGAACCCATCCATGAGCTCATCATCATAGAAGGCGGTATTTTTATAACCTTGTTGACTTTCGGCAGGTAGTTCCACATCTCGTTGCCTATTCGCAGGGTAGCCACGCCTTTTTCTTTCTTGGGTTCAAGTATGCGTATAAAGGTTTTCTTCGTTCCCGCCGACCATGCCGTCATACTGAGGGTCCGTTCCCAGTGGGGCGTAACGATTTTCATCTCTATTTCCGCGTAACTTGTTTTACTGCGGTAGAGCTCGTCTATCTTTTTCACTATCTCTTTGACATCATTGTCCTGTGCATAAACCACCCCGGCAAATACAACAGAACATATCCAGAACGCTGTAATTATTTTTCTCCACATTTAACTACCCCCCATAAACCTGTGAAACGAATAGATTTTATTCGTGTAATTCGGGTTTATCATTCGTGTGGTTCGTAAGTTATTATATGATACCAAAAAAACCGACCAAATAAAAGGGATAAAGTTTTAAGTTCAAAGTGTTAGCGCGACACTTGGTTGTAAATCTGTCCGCCGCGCCGAAGACGGCGAGTCGAGGCGGGTGTAATCGTCTTTAGAAATCCGTGTAATCTGCGGAATCTCTGCGTAATCCGCGAACTTTTTGTGTAATCAGCGTAGCTAGTTGATTTTTACAGAAATATGAGTAATATATAAGTTAAGGTTGTTATAAGTAATATAGCATTTTAGTTTGACTAGAAATACTGTAAGTTTGGATGGAAATTTACAGCTGTGTGGAGGTTGGAAATTATGAAGATGAAGAAATTTAGAATCAAAAACTTCAAATCTATTGTTGATAGCGGTGATTGTTATCAAACCGATACTATTACTATTCTTGCTGGCAGAAATGAATCGGGTAAAACTTCCATACTTGAAGCATTAGAAGATTTTGACACAGACAGAGATATTAGAGAAACCGCAAAACCGATTAAGTTGCCGGATGCACTGCCAGAAATCTCTATTACTTTTGAAGTTGATAAAATTACTATCAAAGATATTTTTAAAGAAATAAATAGGCAGGAAAAGGTACCAACGAATGTTGATATTGAAGTTATAAAGACATTCCCGAATAACTATACTTTCAAAACAAGCACCCAAAAAAATGAACTTTTTAAAGATAAGGAAATTGAGAAAATTCAAAAATCAATCAAAAGCCGTTGGGAAAAGATAAAGTCATTACATGTTAGATATTCGCAATTAGGAGGCAAACTGTTCGATTTTGAATTTTCTAATATAGCAAAAGAGAAAACCCTTTTTACTAATTTTAAAAATGTCATTACGCCTAATATTCCAAAAATTGATGAGAAAGAACGAGATGGTTTTTCAAAGTTGTTAACTGAAATGGTAACAGAAATTCAAAATCTTGAAGTCATCTTTGATAGTAATGTAAAATTTACTGAGGCTTTCAAACAATGGATTCCGAATTTTATACTTTTCACTTCCTTTGAAGATGTTTTTCCAAACAAAATCCTCTTTACTGAACTTGAAACCAATGAATGGATTAAAGACTTATCAGTAGTAAGCAATTTAGATGTTGATACTATTAAAAATTCTCCTGACCGTGATAAGTATAAACATAAGAGAGACGTAAATATCACACTCAATAAAGATTACGAAAAGTTTTGGAAGCAAGATTTCTCTAATTTGAGCGTTGAATGGGACTCAAAATATCTTTACTTTTGGATTGAGGAAAACGATTATCTATACGAACCGAGTTTGCGAAGTAAGGGTCGGCAGTGGCATCTTGCGTTTTATATAAAAGTATCGGCTCGAGCCAAAGAAGATGTTCCGAATATCATTTTGATTGACGAACCAGGACTATTTTTACATGCCAAAGCTCAAAAGGATATTTTGAACAAACTAGAAGATTCAGCAAAGAAAGTACAAATCATCTTTGCCACTCACTCGCCTTATCTTTTGGAAGCTAATAAACTAAATTACATAAGATTAGTCCATTGTGCAAAAAGATTTGGAACACGTATTGAAAACAAAGTTCATGCTTTAGCAGACAAAGAAGCACTGACACCCATATTAACTGCAATAGGGTTGGGATTGAACGCAGGTATTGCCTCTTTGGACAAAGTCAATAATGTTGTCGTCGAAGGTCCATCTGATTTCTACTACTTAAACGCATTTAAAAAACTTCTCAAAAAAGATAGCATGAACTTTGTTTTTGGTGGTGGAGCAGGAAATATGCCGTTTGTTGGTACTATTTTACACGGTTGGGGCTGTAAGATTATTTATCTCTACGATAATGACCAGGGCAAAAAAGATGGCGAAAGAAACCTAAAAAATAATTGGTTAGTAACAAAAGATTTAATTTTATCTGTACTGAGCAGTGCAGGCAGTATTGAGGATATTTTCTCGCCAGCAAATTTCCGTAAGTTTGTATTGTGTGATATAAACAAGACCTATACTGAATCAAATTCAGAGTATGTAAAAAAGAATGGAATTGATAAAGTTTTGCTAGCAAGAAAGTTTTTGGAAACTATCCAAAATAGTGCCAGCAATAAATTAGACAAAACAACTACGGGTAATTTGATTAAATTGTTTGAGAACATCGAGAATAAATTTTAAAGTCTTTTGGAAAAGTCCTGTGTTTCCTCACTTTCCACCTGTTTTTACAGTAGTGGATAGATATACAGGACTATAACCTTTCTTTAAAAGGAGTGTTTATGGAATTAAAAACAGCAAAAATAATGATAATGTCTGGTGTTGTTATACTATCTAATTTTTTAATAGGGTGTGGCTATTATAAACCTCCTATAAAAATTAACAGGACTATGTATGGATTGACATTAGGAAGTAAACTTAACGTGGAAAAAGTCATAGAATTTGGAACCAAAAATAATTACGAAGTACATTATTCGAGTTGGTTTAATAAAGATAAAATATGTATCACTGATTATATAATTAAATCCCCAGAAAGGAATATTTCAGACATTGTTTTATCTGCTGAAGACGGTATATTAAGCAATATATCAATAAATTTAACATTAAGTAATATTGGTGATATAATGGATTACCTAGATATAATAGATTCTTTTAAAAAGAATTATGGGGAGCCAGCAGAGCTTGATTCTAAAAGTTTTGTATGGGAAGACAGTGAGACCTTATTAACCGTCACTAAGGTGGAGAGAGTGACATATTTTATTGGAATAGAAAAAAATGTAACTATTAGGTATAGTGATAAAAATGTTGTAGAGTACCGTATTGATAAGATATATCCAAAAACAAGAAATTTTTTTGGTTATG
The DNA here is from genome assembly GCA_016928195.1 of Elusimicrobiota bacterium. Classification (GTDB taxonomy): domain Bacteria; phylum Elusimicrobiota; class UBA8919; order UBA8919; family UBA8919; genus JAFGLF01. The sequence goes on along the minus strand of JAFGLF010000072.1, from coordinate 11,391 downwards.
AAGAGAACAATATTAAAAAATACGTTAAAAAAATACTAAATAATTTTGGAATATATAATACGGCAATAATATCTATATTTGTTTTTATAATATACGGAGTAATAGTGATTATAATATTTTCTTTGCTTGCTTACACTGTAGAGATATTTGAGGAGTACTTACTTCCAGTGTGGAGATATCTTGTCAAGATATTTAAAGGTTGAAATCTAACAGTACATGGAAAAGGAGATTTAAAATGAGAATGATTGTTAAATCAAAATATGTTAAAAGAGAAGGTTACTGGTTTAATATTGAGAGGGATGGGGATAAATATTATGTTGTTAATACAAAAAGAAAAAGGAGTTTAACTGATAGAGATAGTTTGCCATTCATTATAAAAGAATGCGATTCTTTGGTTGAGGCAAAAAAATATTTGGAAAATTTATTGAAATAGATGAATTGTGCAAAAAATATGGGGACGGTTTTATTTCTTTCTGCGACTTTGATAAAAAACGACAGAAAGATTTTGAGAAAAAAAAGTCACACATATCTTTAAAAATGGTACGTCGCAAAAAGAGCTTTATTCAATACCTAATGTTGGATAATTTAAGATATGAAGAACGAAAAACTCCTGACAATTCCAAGTTATCAGCAACTCGTAAAACAGTATCATAAGAACACTGATCGCGAGGCAGCAATTCTTGCGGGTAGTTTTGTCGAAGCCTTCACCGAAAAATTCCTGCGTGCATTTATGAAAGAACATTCTGAAGTCGACCGTCTTTTTAAGAGCTATGGACCGCTTTCAACTTTCGCTGCCCGCATTGACTCAGCTTGGGGGTTGGGATACATACCTGACAATGTAAAAAATGATTTAACGTATATTCGTAAGATTAGAAATTATTTTGCCCATCATCCGGCCCCAGCCTCTTTCTCTGATTCTGAACCCCAAAAGTGGTGCTCAAAGCTAACAACAGCACAATCTATACGTGACCCAAGTGACAATTCTATATACACTGAAACGGAACCTAGGCTACAGTATCTCTTGGCGGTCGGCATTGCCGTTGCTACAATGCACAATACAATGCTTAAAAAGAAGAAAGCTAAAAAGGTTACCCAATAATCACATGCTGAATAATGTTAGGTAACGTGTTCAGGGCTTTCATTTTAACATTTTTGGCTTCTCCGTTTTTTTAATTCTACAGTAAGTAAAAATGGGGACGCCCGCCTGACCGAGTCATTCGGGCAGGGAGCTAATTATTAAAAACAGGCAGACGTCCCCTAAGACGGTATGGAAGATTTATTATGGTAAAATTTTTAAAGTTAGATTGGTTTATTTTTTTAATATTACTTTGTTTTTATTCTAATCTCGTTACTAGTAGCGAAATACCAGATACTATTTTAAAATCAGCCGTCTATATCGAATGTTACTCAGTAGTAAATGGAGTGGGATGTTCTTCTCCATTAGGGTCTGGTTTTTTATTTAATAAAAATGAACATAAACCTGCCTATATTATAACAGCAAAACATGTTTTAATAAATCCTGAAACGGGAAAATTAAATTCTGAAAAAATTAGATGTACCTGTTTCACTAAAGGATTTAAAGAAGAAATACCTGTAATATGTATAATTGATTTAAATCAGATAATTAAAGATAAAAATATATATTTAAGTAGCAATGATGTCGCTACAATTAAGTTAGCCGAAACCGATGAAAAGGACAAAAAAATAAAACATATTTCCGAAGGTATTAAGTTTTTAAATGATACTACGTCAATGCCATTTAATGAAGATAGACCTTTTTTAGTTGTTGGTAACGAAGGTGTAAAACTATTTAATGATGTTGAGTTAACTACAGATGTTATTTTTTTAGGTTTTCCAATGTCTCTGAACTTAAATAAGCAATTAAGTGGTAATCAATTATTATGTAGTAAAGGTATTGTTGCAGGAAAAAATGAAATTAATAAAACAATAATAATTGATAAAGGTGTTTATCACGGGAATAGTGGATGTCCCGTTTTTGCTTTTACTAAAAATTTTTTCGCTATTCCAAGTGGGTTTCGGGAAGAAACAAAGTTTTTTTTCATTGGCATAGTAACCGAATATATTCCATATATTGAAAATAATTTAATAAAATCCAAGATTTCTATTTCATCTTCGACTTATAGTATAGGGAATGCTGGTTATTCTGTTGTTGAACCATACGATACCATTATTGATATTATTGAAAAATCAGAGAACAAATGATGGGGTCATAATATGGGCAGGGCTTTCATTTTAACATTTTTGGCTTTTCCGCTTTTTTAATTCTATAGCAAGTAAAAATGGGGACGCCCGCCTGACTGAACCGCCTTCGCCAGCTGGCGAATGGCGGAGTCGGGCAGGTTTCTAATTTTTTCCACCTTTGCCACAATTTTGTTGTTGAAAATCCGCCAAGTAGTAGTGGCGGAAGGGAACCTCCCTGCCTGTCCGCCGCGGCACACTGACAAAAGTAGTTTTTTAATGAAGGCACAATTATATACTTGACAATCGTCTATTAATTGTCTATAATATGTCTAATGAAAAACAAATCCATTTCATTTGACCCGGCATATACCATAACCCCCAAACTGCTTGATTTTATCAAAAAAATATTTGCCGAAACAGCACTTCTGAATAAGCGCCGGTTTCCTGATGTCGTCCTGGCAGAATTCGAGAGACACGCAAGGGAAATATCCGCTTTTTCATCTACAAGCATCGAGGGTAACCCTCTTCCGCTAACCGCCGTAAAACAGATCCTCAAGAGCCTGCCGCAAAATATCACGGACAGTCAGAAAGAAGTCCTTAATTACAATGATGCACTCGTAATGCTCAATGAACAGTTAGAGAAACGAAAAGCATTGTCAATGAGTCTGCCGCTGATATTGCGTATTCATAAAATTGTTATGAGGGGATTGCTTTCAAATGGTAAGTGCGGAGCATTGCGCGAGGATCCGGTTTTTGTCAATGAACCCCGGCAGCGAAAGACAATATACTTGCCGCCGAATCATAGGGACGTGCCGTTGCTTATGAATGAGCTAATTGATTATGTGAGGCAAAACGTTTTAAAAATTGATCCAATAGTGCTTGGAGGTATTTTTCATAAACAGTTCGTGGTTATCCATCCGTTTATTGACGGCAACGGAAGGACAGTGCGTCTTGCCACAAAGGTACTTTTGGCCGGTATGGGGCTGAATACTTTTAACTTGTTTAGTTTTGAGAATTATTACAACAGGAATGTAAGCCGATATTTCCAAAATGTGGGTGTGAAAGGTAATTATTATGATATCGCGGAAACACTGGATTTTACCGCATGGCTGGAATATTTTGCGGAAGGTATTTTGGATGAAGTTTACCGGGTTTCCAAGGAGTTGGGAAAAGCAGTAATCAAGCCGTCTACCGAATTAAAAGAATATCATAAAGCAATGTTGGCTTATATAGAAAAAAAGGGATTTATTACTGACCGGGAATATGCTCGAATAACTAATCGTGCCAGGCCTACCCGCGCCCTTGATTTTAATAAAATGATAAATCTGGGATACATTGAGCGTTTTGGCAAAGGCAAGGCGACCTACTATAAGCTCGAAAAGAGCAAGTAAAAGGTGAGGGGGGCAGGTCTTGAAAGTTGCAGAGGGATATTGAAACACGATAGAAATACGTTGTTCCGATAAATCAGGGATACGAAAAAAACTTTAACTTTTCTTTAAAATTCTACAGCAATTAGCGGGAAGAGATAAGCAGAAAATGGGGACGTTTCTAATTTTCTCCACCTTTGCCACAATTTTGCATCCTCCAAAGATTTGCTACAGCAAATTTAGACGGGCGGATCTTCGCTTCGCTACAAAAAAGTACTTGATATAACCATATAAAGTATATATATTTATAAATAAGTAGTAAGACATTATACGGAGATTGAATGCAAACAAAAACGCAGGAACTTTTTAGTTTTTTTCTTGCATTTGTGTATCGTATTTTGTAAAATTAATTAATATGCCTATAAACGGATATACTGATTATAAGCGACGGGAATTCTGTAAGGACATTAAGTGTCCGGTACAGTTGAAGCTGGACTCTGCCAAAGAAGGGTCTGAAGAATATGAAGAAATAAGGAATAAATGTAAAAACGCCTGTATTTATACTACATATCAGTTCCACCACTGGCTTATCAACAAAGGATATGAGATAGTAAGGCCGGACAAAGCAGATAAGAGAGAATAGATAATAGAGAATAGATATTGAGGAGGAACACAGATGGACTGGGGAATGAAAAATAGATTAAGCAGGTTGATGCCCGGAGGTAAATGTTTTTTTATGCCTATAGACCACGGATATTTTCAGGGGCCGACGACCGGCCTTGAAAAACCGGGAGACACGGTTGCTCCGTTAATGGAATATGTCGACGCCATTTTCTGTACAAGAGGAGTATTGAGGTCTGCCATTGACCCTGTAAAAAGCAAGCCGATTGTGCTCAGGGTTTCGGGTTGTACAAGTATGGCGGGCAAGGATTTGGCTAACGAAGAGCTGACAACATCCATAGACGATATAATCCGTCTGAATGTCCAGTCGGTTGGTGTGTCCGTTTTTGTCGGAAGCGATTATGAAAAAGAAACTTTAAAAAATCTTTCAACGCTTGTAAACGAATGCGAAAAATACGGTATACCTGTTATGGCTGTTACTGCAGTCGGCAAGGAAATAGAGAAACGCGAGGCACGTTACCTGGCGCTTGCATGCCGGATAGCTGCCGAGCTCGGAGCAAAGGTGGTAAAAACATACTGGTGCGATAAGGATTTTGACAAGGTTGTTAACGGCTGTCCTGTGCCTGTTATTATGGCAGGCGGTCCGAAATGCAAAAATGAGGTTGAAGTATTCGAGTTTGTTCATGACGGAATGAAGAGAGGCGCGGTTGGTATTAATCTGGGACGTAATGTCTGGCAGTGCCCGAAGCCGGTTCCTATGGCAAAAGCATTGCGCGCTATTATTCACAATAATGCATCGGTAAAAGAAGCGAAAGATATATATAGTGTGACTGTTTAAAAAGTCCTAAACAGTCACTGATTACAATGATAAACTACTGATAGCAGCGATGAATGACTGATTACGGCGATGAACGGCCGATCACGGTGATACGGCTTTGTTTATCTCCGGTATCGTCTTCTTATCGCTGTTATCTTCCTAATCATACTTAAAATGATAGTTGCCAAATATTACAATAATAATGATATCAGATTAGAAGATATACCGAAACCGAAAATCGGTTCCGGGGAAATTCTCGTAAAGGTCGCTTCAAGCGGGATTTGCGGTACCGACGTTATGGAATGGTACCGTTTAAAGAAAGCCCCCCGTATTTTAGGGCATGAAATCTCAGGAACCATAGTTGAATCCAATTCGGAAAAGTATAAACCGGGAGAAAGGGTTTTCGTAAGCCATCATGTCCCGTGTAATAATTGCAAATACTGTTTGTCCGGTAACCACACTGCTTGCGAAACTTTGCATAAAGGCAACTATGACCCGGGCGGATACAGCGAATTTGTAAGAGTACCGAAAGAAAACGTTGATAACGGGGTTTATGTTCTGCCGGAAAATGTTTCATTTGACGAGGGGACAATGATTGAACCGCTGGCCTGTGTCGTAAGAGGCCAGAGAATAATAGGGGTAGAAAAAGGGCATACGGTTTTAATTCTCGGAAGCGGTGTTTCCGGATTGCTGAATATCCGGTGGGCTAAATTGAAAGGTGCAAAGGTCATTGCAACGGACATAGATAAATACCGGCTGGAAAAAGCAAAAGAGTCCGGCGCTGATGAAGTTATTCATTCCGGAAAAGTCGGTAATATCAAAGCCGACAGGATTATAATCTGTACAGGTGCGTATAAAGCCGTCGAGCAGGCATTTAACTGTATTGATAAAAAAGGGGTAATCCTTCTTTTTGCGATTCCCAATAAAAATATAGAAATACCTACAGAAAGCATATGGAGAAACGAAATAACAATAACCTCGTCTTACGGAGCTGCTCCCGAAGATTTAGAAGAATCCCTTGAAGCCATATCGGGCGGTAAGGTCAATATAAAATCTTTAATAACTCACATACTCCCTCTAAAAAAAATCCAGGAAGGTTTTAAACTGGTTTCCGAAGCAAAGGAATCCCTTAAAGTAGTGCTAAAACCCTGATTGTTTACGGTGTCATTCCTATCATTTTGAATCAAAAATATAAGAACCCCTGATGTTACGTGGGGTGCATTCCCCTATTGGAGCAACATGAGACACATATTTGTCTGGATGTATGTTTTTGTATGTATCGGGCTGTCTTCAGCGGAAACTGTTCCCATCGGTAAAATATCGGATATTGAAGCATCCAGTACGGGGTTTGGCAGTAAAGCGTCTTTTGCTCTGGATAACAACGCTGAAACCAGATGGTCGTCCGGTAATGATAGGGGCCCGGTGGAATTAAAAATCAGTTTTAAGGAAGAATGCACTGTATCTTCGTTAAGAATATTCTGGGAAACAGCAGCAGCTTCTATATATGACATACAGGTTTCTAATGACGGCAGATCGTGGAAGACAGTATCTGCCGTTAATGACGGCATGCCCGAAGAAGACCGTATAATAAAATTTGCGCCGGTCAGCGCCAAATTCATAAAGATAGTCGCCAGGAAAAGAGCCACCCGGTGGGATTATTCCATATGGGAGATTGAAATCAATCCGGAGATTGAGAAACCAAGGTCATTTTACGTGGATGCAGTGAACGGCAGTGACGGAAACAACGGCAGGAGTCCGGAAAAAGCATGGAAAACAATAAGCAGGGTCAACAGGGAAATGCTGAGGCCGGGTGATAAAGTCCATTTCAAAAGGGGCGGGATATTCCGCGGGTTTTTGAACCCGAAATCCGGCAGTTCCGCCGGCGGATACATAACTTATACAGATTATGGCAAGGGCGACAAGCCGAGAATACTTGGTTCGCTGAATAAGAACAGGAAAAAAGACTGGAGAAGGGTTAACAACAATATCTGGGTGCATTCGCCAAAAGACGCAAAGGGCAGGAGGGTTTCTTTGGATGATTTGATATCCGGTAAGTGCGATGACAACGGAATCCTGTGGCCCGAAATAGGCAATCTTATATTTGATAACGAAAAATCCTGCGGACGGAAAAGATATTCTTTGAGGGACCTTGTAAGGCAGGACGATTTCTATTATGACGAAAAGACGCTGGACCTGTATGTTTACTCTGAAGGTAATCCGGCTGAGGTACATTCCGTAATAGAATGTGCCCCCAGAGATTACAGAGAGACAAAGCCGTCGCTTACGCTGACGAATAAATCGTATATTGTATTTGAGAATCTCGACTGGCGTTATTACGGCAGAAACCTTACTTATTACGGTGCCAATTCTCATCATATAATTATCAGACATTGCGAAGAGCACTACTCGGGTGGCTCCAGACAGCCGGGTTTGCCCTGGTCGGATAAAATGAGGCACGGGGGAGGATTCAGCACATGGGACTGTGTCCACGATTATTTATTCGAGGGTAACCTGGTGAGGCATTGTTACGACGGTGCTTTATCGTTTGAGACAGCAGGAGATAACTCCGAAGTTTACAATATAACGTATATCAACAACATTGTTATGAACGGCGAATTGGGGTTCACTTATTTTGTTTTCGGCAAAAACTGCAAGGTATCCAACGTGCTGGTGGCAAATAATACCTTTATGAATTGCGGGTACAGCTGGGGAAGCGGCCAGAGACCGGACGGACAGCTCGGACTGGGCATAAACGATTTCAGCGTGGACCCTACAGCTGAAGTCAAAAATTTCAGAATTGTAAATAATGTAGTTTATAATTCAAGGCATTTTTCATTGAGGTTCCAGGCCGACGTTGCGGACTTCGATTATAATATATATTACAGTACTACCGGCAAACTTGCGAATTTCATGGGTAAATGGTATGAGTTTATTCCCTATAATCAGTTCACTAAGTATAAAAATTTTCTTGGTCAGGATCCGCATTCAATGGCCACCAATCCCCTGCTTGATAATTCCGGCCGTCTTTTGTCAGGGTCGCCGTGCATAGACAGCGGGATAAATCTTGAAGAGGTAAAATACGATTATTTCGGAAACCCCCGTGATTCGAGGACCGATATCGGCGCATGCGAGTTCATAAAATGATGGTTTTTTCTATTGACAAATACCTGTTTTTTATTTAAACTTATCGTAAGCATATATATTTTAAAGGAAGACGGCAGATGGCTAAAAAGATACTTGTTGTCGAAGATAGCCAGGAAACACAGGACCTGGTATTCGAACTTCTTAATATGAGCGACTACGAAGTGCATCCCGCAATGGACGGTCTGGAAGCTCTTGATATGATGGAGTCGAATATACCGGATCTGGTAATTATGGACATAAAAATGCCGAAGCTCGGCGGTATAGAAACTGCAAAAAAAATGAAGGAAGACGAGAGATTTAAATACATACCTATAATATTTATTTCCGGTTTAAGTAATGTGGACCATGCAGGTATAAGAGCTTTGGGCGGCAGACAGGATTTTGTTTCAAAACCGCTTAATATGGACCTTCTTCTCACAAAAATCAAAAATCTGATCAGATAATATCCATCCTATTTATGCGCCTGTTAGCTAAAAGGGTGCTGTGTGAACCAAAAATGGAAGAAAAAATTCTTGTTATTGACGATGAAAAAGGCATACAGCAGTTTCTGGAAAAAGCACTTTTTAAAAAAGGGTATAAGGTAGAAACCGCGGGTTCCGGCCAGAGCGCATTAAATATTCTTAAGAAAAGTTATTTCCCGTTGGTTCTTCTGGACTTTCAATTGCCTAAGCCCAACGGGATTGAACTATTGAAAATTATTAAAAAGAACTATCCGGAAACAGAAGTAATAATGATGACAGGACACGGGACTATGCGTCTGGCGCTGGACGCAATGAAGATAGGCGCCTATGACTATTTGAACAAGCCTTTTGGTGTAAATGATTTACTGTCCGTAGTAAAAAATGTTTTTGAAAAAAGAGAGATTGCGCACAGGAATGAAACCCTGCCTGATCAGGTTCGTCCGGGTTTATCCTATAAAATAATAGGGGAAACAAAAGCGGTTAAATCCGTTTTAGGGCTTGCTCAGAGGTTAGCACCTGCCGATTCCAATCTTGTTATATACGGAGAAACCGGTACGGGAAAAGAACTGATAGCCAGGTATATCCATGAAAACAGTAACCGCAAAAACAAGAGGCTGGTAATAGTTAACTGCGCATCCTTACCCGATAATTTGCTGGAAAGCGAACTATTCGGTTATGAACCCGGTGCATTTACAGATGCATCCAGATTAAAGTACGGTCTTCTTGAGGTAGCAGACGGAGGGACTTTGTTCCTGGATGAAATAGCCGAGGTAAGCCACTCTATACAGGCAAAATTATTAAGGGCGGTTGAGACCGGAGAGTTTAGAAGATTAGGCGGAAATCAGGATATAAAAGTTAATATAAGAGTTATATCTGCTACCAACAAGGATTTGTCCGAAGAAGTTGCAAAGGGCAATTTCAGAGAAGACCTGTTTTATCGTTTAAATGTGGTAGCGATTAATATGCCTCCGCTAAGGGAGAGGCGCGAGGATATACCCCTGATTGTAGATCATTTTTTGAATAGCATAATTACCGATAAAAAAGGTTCCAAAGAGATAGCTGAAGAAGCTATGCATAAATTAAAGAATTACGACTGGCCGGGAAATATCCGCCAGCTGCGCAATGTTATTGAGCGGGCGGTTCTTTTAACAGATAAGAATGTTATAGAAAAAAGTGATTTGCCCGGGTTTATCAGCCAGTCCTGCGAAAAACCGGAGCAGTTTGCAAAAGATAAAAAACTTGCACTTTCGGAAATAGAGAAGGAACATATTAAAAGAGTGTTGAGAGAGTGCGGGAATAACCGTATTCAGGCCGCAAAGGTCCTGGAAATTTCCGTCCGTACTCTTTATAACAAGATAAAAGATTATGGAATCGAGAATTAAAGGGACAAAACAGTTAAAAAATAAATTTAAATCCAAACTTGCAAAGCGTTATAAATTTTCTAAGTTTATCGAACTGCCGGAGACCAAATTTTCCGAACTGGTTAGAGAAGTTGAATCAGACTCTTTGTTTAAGGAACTGGCATGGGGGAAAAGAGGGGGCATAGTAAGTTTCAGAAGGTTTCATCAGACCGACCTTGCAAAAAGTTTCTGCGAGCTGAAGGAAGAGATAATAAGCGGCAGCGGTTTTGATAATACCTCTTTTTTGGAAAACCGGGAAGAAATAATCAGGGTTATTGAAAATATAGGTATAGAAAAATTTAAAAAGCACTTTCTGTATAATGAGAAAAAGACATCACTGGAAAGTATAGCGGATGAATGCGGTATAGGCGTCTCTGCCGCGAATGAGATAATAAAGTTTGTCAATGACTATTCTATATGCAGTGAAACCTGCAGTTTACCTTCTGTTAATTCATACAGCGGAACTGACAGATACAATAAAATAGCCGTAATAAGCAGGGTTAAGTCCGGAACAAAGAATGATTTTATCGTAAATTTCACATCTCCCCATATGGCACGGGGCAGATATATCGTAAACTATAAAAAACTTGAAGATATTAAGAGTAAGGGAAAGCTTTCGGATTCTGATATTAAAAGATTGAACAGATTAATAGGGAAAATGGAGCTTATAAACGCAAGGAAATCGGTTTTATTCCAGATTATAGAAGGTATTATAAACAACCAGTTGTCTTATTTTAATTCCGGTGATCCGGAAGACCTGGTACCTCTGAACCAGAGGGAGATGGCTTTAAGGATAGGCATAGACCCCAGTATTGTTTGCAGGGCGATTATGGGCAGGTGCATAGAGACCCCGGCAGGGGAGGTTCATCCGATAAGTTATTTTTTTAAGGTTAAAAGGGAAAACTATAAAAGATTAATAAATAAGATTTTAAAATCCGAAAAATATCCGTTAAGCGATGAAGAAATCAGCGAGAAATTAAGGAACAATTTTGCTCTTAAAATTTCAAGACGTTCGGTAAGCACATACCGCAGTGAGTTGAAAATCCCATCTTCATTCAAAAGACACTAACCCTCCCGCTACATATATATTACCTATAGCACAATAAGCGCTAAATGAGTGAGGTATGCAATTTTTGCATACTCTTTAGCAAAAATCTGCATTATTTTGCATTTATTTACAAAATCCACCGATATTTTATCCATAACTGGCCAAAAATACCCCTATACCTTCTATAAGTCACTCGGAATTACCATAGTTGGCTAATAAATTGCACCTAATATTTTTGAGAGGCTTAAGGAGTTATAATGAAGGCATAGTGTACCCAAGGAAAAAAAAGTAAAATAGAGAGAGGGGGGTACATTATGTATTACGTAGGGAT
>JAFGLF010000071.1 GCA_016928195.1 Elusimicrobiota bacterium | reverse complement strand
TACGTAATACATAATGTACCCCCCTCTCTCTATTTTACTTTTTTTTCCTTGGGTACACTATGCCTTCATTATAACTCCTTTTTTATTTTCCGGTTTTTCTATCTCGAAACTCCTGCTTTAAAGGAAATTAAACGATACGGAAGATTTTTAAATTCCATCTACAATTTTATACTTATCAACTACAATTATTTCACCGTTTTTTATCTTTTTCCATTCAAAACCCGGAAGTTTTTCCGAACAAACTAAAAATCTATCATTCTGATGATAATAATAAAGCGTATAATAATCATCTTCTCTGCAAAAATCCCTATATGCAATCAAATACTCACCATTACTTAAAATAAACGTAAGCGATGTAAACAGACACTTTTCTTTAATTTCTCTTACAGCATCCTTAATGGTTTTCTGATATTTTTCTATATCACTTTCATTTAGTCTATTAATTAAAAACTTAAAAAATCTTTCACTATCAGTCGTTCCCTCATACTCATATTCAGGCAATAGCAATCTTTCGGAGTTGTAAATCGTTCCATTGTGACAGAAAATCCAGTCATCACAAATAAACGAATGTGTATTCTCAACTTTAATTTTTTTACTTTTTTTATTTGATATTCCTGTAAGATGCGAGATTAAAATCTCCGTACCCGAAATTACTGCCTTTTGAGATGCATCATCAAAATTTTTATAGTCAGGAATTGCATTATCTTTACTTCTGCCGAAATGAACAGTCCAGTTCCCAAGATAACCGCAGATCCCCCATTTATCAATATACCCTTTAGATGTATCGTCCCCATGTTTACCATTGTCCATAAGTCCATAGAAACTTTCAAGCCATAGTGGTGAAATATTCTTAGAAACAACTCCTAACATCCTACACATCTTTCTTCTCCAAATTCTATATCTCTATTTATATAAGTAAAAATATAATGCTTTTGGTAACTTTTTACGTCATTCAAAAATAAAAAAGGCGTCCTTTCGAACGCCATTCCGTTTTTTTATATACTATCAATAATAATTATTCCCAGCGGGACAGTCTGAAGTTATACTCTTTAGGCGGGCCTTCTTCTATTTTTATATTCTTGATTTTCGGCTGATATCTCTCTTCCCATACTTTTACTCTGTATATGCCAAACGGTAACTCTTTGGATTTGTAGATACCGTCCCGGTCTGTGTATGAACGTGCTCTTTCCGTGCCGTCTTCCACAGAAAACTTTAATGTAACATCGGGTATAGCTTTACCTTCAATATTTAAAACCTTACCGTATATGTAATTTGTTGTTTTAGATTCAGAATCAGTACCTACAGTTTTTTCTCCCGAACTAACGGATATTCCTGCTGTACCAGCGCCAACACCTTCAGCATGGAGGGGAGAGCCCGGTGTTAATTTATAAATTCTGTTATTGTTACAATCTGCAACATATATGTATTTTCTAGAAGATTTTTTATCCGTATGTACAGCTATACCGCACGGGAAATTCAACCGGCCATCTTTAGCTCCTAAAATTCCCCACTGGGAAATAAAATTACCTTTTGAATCAAACTTCTGGACACGGTCGTTCATGGAATCCGTTACATATACATTCCCATTACCGTCAACAGCCAATCCATACGGCTGAACGAACTGTCCGACTTCTTTTCCTCTATTTCCTAATTCCGAAACAAATTTTCCGTTAGAATTAAATTTTTGAATTCTATGATTGAAAGTATCTGCAACATAAATATTTCCATTACCGTCTGCTGTTATACCATAGGGCATATTAAACTGCTCTTTTTTATCCCCCCTGCTTCCCCATGCCGTTAAAAAATTCCCGTCAGCATCAAATTTCTGAATCCTGGAATTATTGGGGTCTCCAACATAGACATTTCCGTCATTATCTATTGCAATCCCATTTGCCCAATTATTAAAGTTTCCGCCACCCTGAGTACCTATATTTCCCCATTTTTTCAAAAACCTTCCGTTGGCATCATATTTAATAATATTATGGCGGCTTGTTACATAAACATTCCCATTATCAGCTACCGCTAAGCCGAATATACCTGTTAAAGATTCGCCTTCGCCGGCACTATTCCATTCTCTTATAAATTTACCGTTTGAGTCAAATTTCTGGATGCGGTTATTGCCCGTATCACCTGCATAAATGAATCCATCCTTATCCACAGCAATAAATTTCGGTCTATCAAACTGCCCTTTATCTTTTCCGGATTTTCCCAGTGTCATAATATAAGAAATTTCGGATGAGGATTTAAATAAATCCTTGTCTTGTTCAACTGGTTTCCCGGATAACCATTTACATTTAAAAACACCCGGAAACTTTATATAACCAATAACTGCAGCAACTGCCAAAATCATAAGAAATAATAAAATCCATATCCGTTTTATGGATAAAAACTTCACTTTAGGAGATTTGGATACCGGATCAATCTTATTTGTTTCCGCCATATTATTTCATCTTATTCCGACAGGATTAACTGGATTAAAATCTTAGCATTACCCTGTCAATCCTTGACAGGGTTTTTACTTAAAACTCTTATTTTAAACATATCGTAAACTTTGTTTACCAAAGTTTACAACAAGCCGACCTTAAATCCTGTAAATCCTGTCAGAGATTTTTGTTATGGTTTTATTTTACTAACCTGTTATGTCTTTGTCAACTGTTTAATTGCCTTTATAGGAATACACACCCACTCCGGACGGTTATTCAGTTCATAACCGAGTTCATAAACCGCCTTTTCCAAAAGAAATACATTCAGCATTGCATCAAAATCCTTCTTGTCTTTAGGAATAAACGGCGCATTCTTTACTGTTTCAAGGTAGGACTTCAGGAAAACTTCTGAAACATATTCATACCATAAATCTGCCCATGGCTCCAGTATGGCTACATCTCTCTTTGTAAAAGACCGGCCTTTAAGAAGCGAGTGGTAAGCCACATAATGAAATGACCTTATCATACCTGCAATATCCCTGATGGGTGACCTCTTAAGCCTTCTCTCATCCAGACTTCTTGCAGGTTCACCTTCAAAATCGAGAATAACAAAATCGTCTCCCATGTATAATACCTGACCCAGATGGTAATCTCCGTGGACCCTTATTCTTGCAGTTTGTATCTTTTTTTTGATTAAAACTTTATACCTGTTTATAATATTTTTTTCATTATTCAAAATCCCGGCTGTATCTTTTCTCAAATCAGCGGGTATGTTCTTCCTTAAAAAATTAAACGCTCTTTGAGTAAGAATACGCATGGACCGAAAAACGGACTGCTGGTAACTTATAGAAAAAGGTTCGGGTGCAAAATCAGGATTCTTTAAATCAGTAGAAAGTGCAAGATGAAGCTCTGCTGTTCTCCTGCCGAGAATTGCAAGCATTTTCAGATAAGTATGTCCTATTAGTCCGGGCATATGCGGAGAAACTGAAGATGATAACTTTAATTTATTATGAGTTTGTTTTTTTCTCAGAAGCAGTTCTCTAAAATACTTTTCAGCAGCATTCAGTGTATATGTCCATGCATCCCCTTTACCGAAAACAAAAACATGCATCATTCCTATTGAGACTACCGAAGAACCCATCCTTCCGTATTCTATGGTTCCGGTAAAAACCGGCGAATTCTTATAATGTGCTTTTTCTGTAAGAAATCTCAAGATTTCCGGGTCAGGATTCAGTCCTTCATCAAGGCGTCTGTAAAGTTTCAGGAAAAGTTTGCCTCCATATAGTATACCCGTATTGCTATGTTCAGCTTTTAATACTTCAGACTTTTTATATATATGTTTTTTTCTTTTAAAAAAAATACCGGATTTCCCAGAGACTCCGGTAATCCAACCCTTCTTTCCTTTTACACCGGATTTATTTACGACCATTAAAAAAAGATTCTCACGGAATTTTCTATTATATACAGCATCATAAAATATCCCTTGTTTACCGTTATAATTAACATGTGCAATGACTGCGGCAGGATTCTTACGTGAAATTCGAATTATTTCTCCTGCTTTTTTACCGGATACAAAACCCACCGGCAGAAGATATGTCTCAGGGGTTCCACAGTCATACTGTACATTAAGAAAAAGAATCTGCGGGGCAGATGATCCTTTGCCTATTGTAAAACTTTCTATGATATCGACCTGTTTTATTTTCCTGGCCTTACCGCCGAACCATCTGCATTTTTTTATATATGCCGGCAACAATGAAACAGGACATGTTATATTTCTCATCGATTTCTACCCTTGAGAACTTTTCAGATAATTTATCTGTTTACGATATATGGTATGGATTTGAAATGTATATTTGTACTGCTGAATAGAAAAAAACTATCAAATAAATGACGGAATGTTTTTAGCAATCGGTTTTCGGTTTATTACTCGGATTCTCTGTCGATATTATTTTTATTAATTTTATTTGGACACAACGATTCATTCGTATCTCAGCGTAACAGTAGTCATATCAGTTACTGAATAAGGACCGAAATACTGAATGGGACCGGGATAGAGGTAACTTTCCGTTTCTGCCCATGTATCCCTGTTTTTTAATAAAGTTTTAAACGGAACACCGTTAAGATCCACCAGTGCTTTTTTAATAACCGGTTTTTCCTTTCCTTTTCTCCTTTCTATGTTCATCATCATTGTAAGAGGTACTCCCCCACACTCCCACATACTTGATTTTTCTACAAGTTTTTTAACAGACGATAAATATCCGGTAAGACCGTTAAGCGCAAGCACAGCAGAATTATATCCCAGTGCATAGGTATAATTTGCATCAAAATTTGAAGGCGCACCGCACCGGCCTTCATAACCGAAGAAGTGGTTTATGGCAGAAAATTTCCCTGTATATTTTCCTTCCTTTTTAAGCCCCGCCAGTTTTGTTTTTACCATAGCTATAAGAAGCTTTTCAGTTTCTATCTGGGAGACCTGTACATTGCCGTGGGGGTCCCTGTCAATCATCAGCTGTGATGAGATAGTATCAGGCAATGATTTCATAAGTGAGGCAAGATTTTCAGGAAGTTTTGTATAGATAAAATCCTTTTTTTCATTTATGCCGGACATAGAATTTAACTGTCCTTCATTTTCCGCAAGAACATCATTTAAAGATGATATTAGCTCCTTCATTTCCGGTATAAACTCAATCAAACCTTCAGGGACAAGTATCACACCGAATTTTTTCTTTGCTTCAGCGCGTTTTACAACTATGCCGGTTATATAATCCACAACCTGCGAAAGAGTCATCTTGTTTGCAATAACCTCTTCGCCTATAAGCACTATGTTCGGCTGTGTTTTCAGTCCGACCTCGAGCGTTATATGCGATGCGCTTCTTCCCATAAGCCGGATAAAATGCCAGTATTTTCTTGCCGAATTGACATCACGGCATACATTTCCTACCAGTTCAGAATATATCTTTGTTGCGGTATCAAACCCGAAGGATGCTTCAATCTGTTCGTTCTTAAGGTCACCGTCAATTGTTTTAGGAACACCTATAATGCTTATATTCACTCCTTCTTTTTTAAAATACTCAGCCAGAAGTGCAGCATTGGTATTAGAGTCATCACCGCCGATTATAACCAATGCATCTATTTTGTTATCCATTAAATTCTTTTTTGTCTGCTCAAACTGTTCCGGAGTCTCTATTTTGGTCCTTCCGGACTGTATAATATCAAACCCGCCGGTATTCCTGTATACATCTATAAAAGAGGCTGTTATTTCCTTCCATTTATTATCAAGTATTCCCGACGGACCTCCAAGAAATCCTATAAGTTTATTTTTGGAATTAGCCTTCTTTAATCCGTCAAAAAGCCCTGCTATAACATTGTGCCCTCCGGGCGCCTGGCCTCCTGAAAGAACAACCCCGGCTTTTATAATTTTCTTTGAGACAGCCGGATTTTTACCTTTACCCAGGTTCACCATAGGCATCCCGTACGTATTCGGGAAAAGTCTTTGCACTGTTTCATAATCGCTGACACTTTTAGTCGCTTTTCCGAATTTCGGTTTTACAGACCTTGGTCCGTTCTTAAGCACCGCAGGTAGAACCGGTTTAAACCTTTTTCTCTCTGTCTGAAGCTCGGATATCTTTTGTTTTGCCATACAACCCCCTCCAAAAAAACTCCGCTGAGACCGCAGAAAACTACTATCCACAGATTACGCAGAGGTTTAAATTCTGCGGCATCTGCGATGATTCAGCGTAATCTGCGTGACCATTGATATTTTTTTCAATGGTCTTATTATATATATTTTTGTATGATTTTCAAGAAATAAAAAAACCCGTCCCGATATATCGGGACGGGGTGACATATAAAACCTGTTTATTTTAAGCTTAGCTTAATTGAGCAAAAAATTTATCCAGCTGTTTTTTATTTTTATTAGTAAAAAACTTAGTTAATAATACTCCTGTTTTACTGGGTGATATTTGATTAATGCAGTATTTTATATTATTAAAATTAAAAACAGGAATACTAAAACTTTTAAAACCTAATTCTAAAAACAAATGATAAAATGGTTCATAGGAAGCTATCGCTCCGCATAAACATACCTCTTTATTGAGCTTTTTACCGGCTCTTACTATTAACTCTAAAAATTTTACCAAAGACGGATGTAAGATATGATATCTCTCTTCAATTATAGATATATCCCGTGATACCGCCAGAATATACTGTAACAGGTCATTGGTTCCTATATTGGCAAAACCAACTTCACTTAACAGCTCCTGTGCTGAAATAGCGGCTGAAGGGGTTTCAATCATAATACCTTCGGATACTTTTGTGTCGAATTTAACTTTTTTCTTCTTTAAAATATTTTTAGCATTAGAAATAAGTCTTCTAAATATTTGCAGGTCATTATTATCAGACACCATAGGGTATAGAATCTTCAAATTACCATACATACTTGCTCTTAATAATGCCTTTGCCTGAGTAAGATAAGTATCATAAAAAACATCAACTGCATGCGAACCCCTCAATCCTAAATCTATGCTATAATGACCCGGTACTGTTAAATATGCGGGTAACTTACCGGTATCTAAATCAAGCAATCTAACTGTTACAGAAGTGCCGTCCGAACATTCCAGTATTTGTTTATAAATATTAAACTGCTCTTCTTCCGTAGGCGATTCGGTTCTGCCCATAAACAAAAATTCAGTCCGTAATAATCCGATACCATCATGATTTAACTGTTTAATATAATTTACTTCATCTAAAGAGTTAATATTAATCTTCAATGTTATACGCTGTCCGTCTTTTGTCATTGCAGCCTGATCTTTTGTGGTATCAATGATAATTTCTTTTTTTGCGACCTGTTCGATTTTCCGTGAATAAAAATCTTTTGTTCTTTGGTCGGGATTGACAACTATCTCCTCTGAAAAACCATCAACTATAACATCATCTCCTGTTTTTAAATGTTTTTCTACATCTATTCCGAATACTATCGGCACCCTGTATGACCTTGCTAATATTGTAGCATGGGACGTTAAGCTCCCTTCATTAGTAATAAATGCAAGCACATTTTCACGCGATATCTCTAATAACATTGACGGTATCAATAGTTTTGAAGCAACAATAAACGGCCCCTCTTTCCCAACCGGAAATTGTAAACGACCCGATAATTTACCGAACGATTCGAGTATTCTGTTTCTTATATCCACAAAATCATTAATCAAGTCACTAAAATGCAGCTCTTTTTGTTTAAACGATTTAATATACTCCTCAAAAGTTTCTCTTATTGCATGTTGTGCATTAACATTCTGTTCTTTAATTCTTTGTATTGATTTTTCATATAATGCTTTATCTTTTAACAACTCGAGATGAAAGTTAAATATATTCAAATTATTTCTATCCAGAGATTCCTTCCCTATATCTATCATCTTTGTTAAAGTATTTTTAGCTCTATCAAAACCCTCTTCTAAACGTCCAATTTCATCGGGTATCTGCTCCGGAGTTATAGTATGATATTGCCCTCTATCCAAACTTAAATCCCTTACAGAATATACAAAAACAATTCCCTGAGCTATACCATTCGCAGCAGATTTACCTTTTAATATCTTCATTTTACACCCCAACTTTTATTCAAATATTTTATACTTAATAATATTTTTTCCTTCATTCTTCGCCAGATACATGAGATCATCCGCCGGCTTTATCATTTCCTCGATTGTATCCGGCAATCTCCTGAATGTAATAAAACCGACACTAAAGGTTACAGGCCATTTATTTTCATTCATAGCCGTTGAAAGTTTATCTATGACTCTTCTAATAGTGTTTTCTGCCGATTTGTCTTTTGTTTCCGGGAACATAATTACAAATTCATCGCCTCCTATACGTGCAACCACATCCAGTTTCCGTATATTATTTTGTATAGTAGCAGCAACTGATTGTAAGAGTTTGTTGCCTACAACATGTCCGAAAAAATCATTGGCCTTTTTAAAGTTATCCAGGTCAAGGTAAGCTATAGATACGGGTTTTCCATATCTACGGCCTCTTTCCATTTCCTTGTTAGCAAGTTCAAAAAAACATCGCAAGTTTGGTATTCCAGTTAAATAGTCAATACGGGCAAACTGTTTCTCGCGCTCCAATGAATCTTTTAATACTGACAGCATATACGTAATGATTAAAAAGAAACCAAGTCTTATAAGGGCATTCCAATAAGGAATTAAAGGATGGGGAAAGGATTGTCTGGCAAAATAATCAGCCGATAGCCATACAAATGTACTGATTATGGACATTAGAATTCCGGCATTTTTTCCGATACTGGAAGTTATTAAAAAGATAGGTATTAAATAAAATATTGAAAATCCTATAAAATAACCTGTTAAATAATCTGTAATACCTATCAACAACACTGATACAAAAGCAGTAATTACCCAAAACAACTTACTTTGTTTGCCAATAAATTCTATTATTCTTAAACTTTTTATTTTCTGCTCAAATGACTTCATAGCAACCTATACATAAAAGGAAACTATAACACATTTTTTTCAAATAAATATATATATATTAATCTATTTTCCCTTCTTCCCCAGAACTTTCTGAATCATATTCACCTTCACTTTCGGAATCCTCTTCATCTACGGATTCATTTATTTCTTCTTCTTTTTCTAAAACCCTAACCTTATCCCCATTTGATTCTTTTTCCAATTTCGTCGATTCCTCACAACCACAGATTCCAAGTAAAATTAACCCGCAAATTAGCAATACTAACCACCTATTCTTCATACTACCCCCCCAATATAATATACCTCTTTCGTAAAATTTATAATACAAACCTCTTTAAATATACCGATAACAATAAAAATCTATCGGTTTAATTTATTAAACAAACCTACAAATTAAAACAGAATCTTTTATTCCTATTCTGTTTCCATATCTGTATCTATGTCTTCCTCTATATCACTTTCTTCCGGCTCTGTCTCTTCTGCAGGGAATATTTCCTCATCAGGCTCTGTTTCTTGTGTTGGAACAACGACAGGTTCTTGCGGCGGGACAGCAGCGGGTTTTTCCACAGGGGCAGCAGATGGAGCCGACATATCGGATTTTTTACAAGCACAACCGATTAGCCCAAACTCAAAAGTTAAAACAACACCCAAAACCATAAGCAGCTTAAACATTTTTTATTCACCTCCTTTTTTCATTTATTTAGATTTATTCTTAACTGTTTCAAGCTTAAGTAAATCTTTTTTGAAAGTATCTATGCCTGCCAAACTTTTTGTAATACAATCCATCAAATCCTGATGAAACCTATCCTTAGATTCTGTGAGAAAATAATAAACAAATTGTAATTCTCTCTTATCAGTTACTATACCAGTTAACCTCAATCTTGCAAGATGTTTGGAAACATTGGACTGATTAGAACCAAGGATTTTACATAATTCCAATACGCTTAAATTAGATTGTTTTAACAGATTAATAATTCTTAACCTGGTGTCATCAGCAAGAGATTTCAGCAACTGCCGGGCTTGTTTAATATTCATACTCCACCCCCTATTTACTCATATGCTCATATGCTCATATAGTATTATACACACAAAACATTTTTTTGTCAAGTAGAAAGTTATAATTTAAAAATTTTTTATCTTTATTTATTTTCCATATTCCCAATTAAAACTACTTGATTTAATGTCTTTTTTATGTATAATTCCAGACTATGATATACCTCCCATTACTTATTTCAGACTACTTTTCATATCCGTACTTCTAATTCCAATAAAAATAAATATGAAACAAACCCACAAACGTATCATTATAGGAACCGAAATAGAAACATACAGTATTATTCCGTCTGATAATTACAATATAAGTTACCGTGTTTCTAAACCTCCCCTTGGTGTATCAGAAAAAGGAGAACGTTTTATTCAGGATAAAACTATCGGCAGCGAATATAACAGTAAACCGTTTGAAACAATCAGGGAAGCATTTTTTTTACTTAAATCGGGGCTCAGAAAATATTTCCGAAGACTTTACAGAAGCAGACAAACAGACGATAAACGTCCCGTACCTTTACTGGTAGGGACATGGATTAACCGTCTTGCAGGCGTACATATTCATATCTCTATTGCAGAAAAGACTTTAACACCCAAAATTGCTACATCATTATCCAACCACATACACGACCATATACCTTTATTGATAGCGGTTGCAGCTAACTCTCCTGTCTGGAACAGAAAGATAACCGCAGCAGCTTCCAACAGAATTCTGCACGGAACTAAAAACTATTTTTCAGTAACTAAAAGGAATAAAATTGAAACCGATTCAAACTATGAAATTACATACAATCCGCGCAACAGAATAAAACCACCCACACTCGAACTGCGAATTTTCGATTCAAATATTCCGGAATTTATCGTTACATCGATTTGCCTTGTAAAAGCTATTTGCTTAAAATGGCTAAGACACCGGCCTAAAGTAAATTATATTAAACATAATGGTTATATACAGGCCAGAAACAATGCCGCTATTCACGGTACAAAGTGTAAACTATTATGGAAAAAAGACTGGGTTTCATTCAGGGACTATTTTGACAGATTTCTATGGGAACACAGAGAGGAATTGGAGATTATGGATATACCGGAAGATATTTATAAAACCTTGCAGTTTATTAAATCAGGATATAACGGCACAAAAATAATACACGATTCCGCTGTTTTATCCAAAAAAAAATATCCAAGAGCATGGGAAAAATATTTCGCCAAACACTATAATACAGCTCTTGAACAACTACTTAACGGCAACTCCTTACGGGATTTTGCGGCAGAATTAGGAATAAAACTGCCGGAAACAGAAAATGCCTGGCTCGGAAGAAAAAATTCATCAATCGGCCGTTAAAAACTTTTTGCAATAATTACGTCCAAAGAATATACTAATCAGTCGCGGCCTCCGCGGAGTACCAGCATCCTGATTAACTGTACAACGGCCATAGCTGTGGCAGCAACATATGTCATAGCAGCCGCGTTCAGCACCTTCCTTGCATATCCCAACTCTTCGGTCTGAAGATAGTTTCCGCTGGCTAATATTGCTATTGCACGCTTTGAAGCGTTAAACTCCACAGGCAGTGTTATCACTGTAAACAAAACCGCCCCCAGATAAAGAAATATTCCGATATCCATTAAAAGTTTGGAACCCATAAAGAAAAAACCCAGAAAAAACAAAATAAATGCAAAATTGGAACCAAAAGAAGCAACCGGATATACAGCATTTCTTATATTCAAAGGCGCATAACCCTTTGAATGCTGTATAGCATGACCTGCCTCGTGAGCAGCAATTCCAAGAGCAGCTATGGATGTACCTGAATAAATATCGGAAGACAGCCTTAACCTTTTTTCTATAGGGTCATAATGGTCGGACAGTTTTCCCTTTATCGATTCAACGGATACCGAAGCAACTCCGTGTTCCGCTAATATCCTTCTTGCGGTTTCAGCACCTGTTAAACCTCTCTTACTTGCTACCTTCGAATATTTTTTATATGTGCTCGATACCATACTCTGCGCCCATATCGCAAAAATCAGAACTGGTATTAACAATAAAAAAGTCGGGTCCCAAAAAAGAAACGGCATAATATTACCTCCTATCCGCCAGCCGGCGGATTAATCACCGTAATCATTTCCGCCATTCGCCAGCTGGCGAAGGCGGATTAGTCACCGCAATCAGATACTCTATATTTTTGATGCATTTTTACCATAAAAGATTCATTAAAAATTCTTTTCTATCCATTCCTTTATCTCATCCCTGCTGCGTCTGAAAACAGCCAGTATTTCTTCATCAGTTCCTTTAGTTTGAGCAGGGTCGCTAAAACTTTTATGCTTATATTTCTCTGCACCCGGCAAAAAAGGACATGTCTCTTTCGCATTATCGCATACCGTAATTACAAAGTCAAATCTTTTCCCGGAAAAACTATCTAAATTCTTAGACTGATAATCCGAAATATCAATACCTATTTCCGCCATCACTTTAACGGCATAAGGATTTACACCGGCAGGCTCTGTCCCTGCACTATATACATAATATTTATCACTGTATAATGTCTTAAGCAGTGCTTCTGCCATCTGCGAACGGGCAGAATTATGAGTACAGATAAACAAAACCTTTTTCTTTGATATATTACCATCATCCTCATTTCTATGATGTTTTATTACTTTTCCTTCAACCATAAATATTACTTCTTCGCATATGTTCGTAGATAAATCCGCTATCCGCTCAATATTATTGTTTATCCTAAGTATATTCAAAGAATACTTGATTATTTTAGAATCAGAAGTCATAGATGCGATGACTTTATTATATGCCTCATATTTTAATTTATCTATTAAAACATCGCTTTCACAAACACTTTTTGCCAATTCAGCATCCTCATTCATAAAAGAATTTATACTGTTCTTCAGCATTGTCTTTGCTATATCTGCAATTTTAGGTATATCAACATCAACTTTAATCATAGGATGATTCAATAAATACATACAGCTTTCACTAATGTTTACAGCATGGTCTCCTATTCTTTCAAGGTCGTTATTCATCTTAAGAATCATAAGAACGGTTCTTAAATCTTTTCCTTTTGGCTGGAACTGAGCTACAATATTTGTACACAGCTCGTCTATTTCAATCTCATAATCATTTGCTCTGGGCTCATCCTTTTCTTTTACTTCACGTAACAGTTCTTTATCTTTATTTACAAGTCCTCTGATACTTTTTTCAATCATACTTTCTACTAAACTCGTATGCTCGCTGATTTCTCTTTTAAGGTTAATCATTTTTTCTTCAAACATCTCGCTCCCCCTTATCCGAATTTTCCTGTTATATAATCTTCCGTCCTTTTATCTTTCGGCACGGTAAACATCTCTTCAGTATGGCTGAATTCTATTAGTTCGCCTAAATATAAAAACGCGGCGTAATCAGAAACCCTTGCTGCCTGCTGCATATTATGGGTTACAATTACTATAGTATAATTCTTCTCTAACTCTGAAATAAGCTCCTCAATCTTTTTTGTTGAAATAGGGTCCAAACTGGCACACGGTTCATCGAACAGGACAACCTCAGGCTCAACCGCCAAACATCTTGCTATACATAATCTCTGCTGTTGTCCTCCGGAGAGTCCCAATGCGCTCTCATGCAGTCTGTCTTTTACCTCATTCCACAATGCGGCTTTTTGTAAAGACTCAACCACTCTTTGTTCTATAAAACTTTTATCCGTCATTCCGTTTATTTTCAGACCGTAACTGAGATTCTCAAAAATACTCTTTGGAAAAGGATTAGGTTTCTGAAATACCATGCCGACCCGTCTTCTGATATCCACAACATCAACATCTTCCTTATTTATATCCTCTCCGTCAAGTAAAATTAAACCTTCTAATCTTGTATTAGGAACAAGATCATTCATTCTGTTTAAAAGCCTTATAAATGTAGACTTACCGCATCCTGAAGGACCTATTATTGCTGTTATATGATTTTTATAGATGTTCATATTGATTTTTTTCAATATTTGTTTTTGCCCATAATAAAAATCTACGTTTTTGGTTAAGATTCTAATGACTTCATTATTGCCAATATTATCCATAGAAACTCCTTTGTTTTTGACGAATAATTATTGCTACGCCTGAAATCAGTAAAACAAGACATAAAAGAATAATTGCACAGCCATAAGCAATCATGGTCTGTTTTTCAGGATGCGTTCCTTCGGTCATAAGTGCATAGATGTGATACGGTAGAGCCATAACCTCGCTAAAAATAGATTCAGGGAAACCTCTTTTATAGAATGTCGCTGCGGTAAAAAGTATAGGTGCAGTCTCTCCTGCCGCCCTTCCTATGCTTAGAATAGTTCCTGTAAGAATTCCGGGTAACGCAGTGGGTAATACTATCTTTTTAATGGTCTGCCATTGTGTTGCACCTACTGAAAGCGAAGCTTCCCTTATAGACTGAGGAATAGACATTAGAGCTTCCTGTGATGCCGCTATTATACCCGGTAGAATCATAATAGCAAGAGTCATGCTTCCGGAAAGAATGGATACACCGAACCCAAAAAACTTGACAAATACCGCCAATCCAAAAAGCCCGAAAATAACCGACGGCACACCTGCCAGATTGTTTATACTCATTCTAATTATATTTACTATGAAACCTTTAGGGCTGTATTCACACAAATAAATTGCACAGGCCACACCTAAAGGTAAAGAAAACAGAATAGCCCCTAATGTCAAATAAAATGTCCCTACAATCGCAGGCGCCACACCGCCTTCAGTCATTGCTCTTTTCGGCACCTGTGTTAAAAATTCCCATGATATTATTTTTAAACCTTTGACACCTATAAACAGTATAATCGTTCCAAGAAAAAGAAGTGTTATCACTAAACATAAAAACAATAAAGAAAAACCAATATTTTGTATAGTATCCTTTTTCATCTGCTTAATCCTAATTTTATTCTGTATCTTCTGCTTATAAGTTCAGCAATGATGTTAAAAACCAGAGTAATCAAAAATAATACCAATCCAATTGCGAAGAGTGCATGATAGTGGGAACTCCCCATTACCGCTTCCCCCATTTCGGCAGCAATCGTTGAAGTCAT
The DNA here is from genome assembly GCA_016928195.1 of Elusimicrobiota bacterium. Lineage (GTDB taxonomy): Bacteria > Elusimicrobiota > UBA8919 > UBA8919 > UBA8919 > JAFGLF01. Next base: position 22,753 of record JAFGLF010000071.1, on the reverse strand, counting down.
CGGTCTTACCGGCTGGAAAATCGATGTTGGTATAACAGCTGCGCCGCCCGCAACCATAAGAACAACCATTGTTTCTCCAACCGCTCTGCTTATACCCAGAATAATTGCGGTAGAAATTCCGGAACCTGCTGCAGGCATTACAACTTCTGTAAGCGTCTGCCACCTGTTTGCTCCCATAGCAAATGATGCCTCTCTAAAACTCTGCGGAACATAGCTCAGCGCATCCTCTGATATACTGCATACAGTCGGTATTGCCATTATACCCAGAATCAAACTTGCCGTAAAAGCACAAAGCCCTATAGGGATTCTTAGCAAATTCTGCAAGAAAGGTGCGATGATAACCATACCGAAAAAACCGAATATAATTGAAGGTATACTGGCCAATATTTCTATTAACGGTTTCAGTATTGCTTTTTGTGTGCTACCCGCCAGTTCATGAATATACAAAGCTGTGCCCACTCCCAAAGGCACACAAACCATTATCGCTCCCAATGTAGTCCATATAGAAGCCAATATCAACGATAGAGTTCCAAATTCAGGCGAGGAATAGGTAGGATACCAGAATTTTCCAAAAAGAAATTTAAATATGCCTACTTCTTTAAAGACAGGTAATCCTTCTTTGAATAAAACAATAACAATACCCGCAAGAAAAACCAAAGAAGAGAACGCAAGTACGGTAAATATCCATCTATAGATATTTTCTTTTCTGTATCTATTCATATCATCAACGGTCTACGAATAACACTAATGATACCGAATCCGCCGCGGCGGACGAATAGCACGAATGAATTTTATCTTTCGACTTCGCTCAGGATGGCGAGCCCCTCGAACCATTCGTGGAATTCGAATATTTATTCGTGTTATTCGTTATATGTAAAAAACAATTTAACCCGTTTTCTCCCTGATTTATTAGGATAAAAACGCCTCATAGAGGCCGTCCATTTATATGGTCGTAGGGGGCCAGACATGCCTGCCCCCCACTTAATACAAAAATGGACCGGGTTAATTTATTACTTTAAACCTACATATCCGGCATCTTCTGCTAACTTCTGTCCTTCCTTACTCTTTATAAAGTCAAGAAATTCCTTTAATACTCCCGCAGGTTTTCCATTTGTATACATAAACAGCGGTCTTGAAAAAGGATAATCCCCGGAAAGAACATTTTCTTTATTACACTCAATCTCATTAACCAATACCGACTTAACCTTCGTTGTAACATATCCTAACCCTACATAACCAATAGCTCCGGGAGTCCTTGCCACTATGTTTGTAACAGCCTGATTTGACGCCTGCAGCAATGCATCCGATCTAACTTTCTGTTTATCAAGTGCTAACTCATTAAATGCTTCGTATGTTCCGCTTGCGGTATCCCGGGATATCACCACAATCCTCATTCCGGTTCCTTCAATATCTGACCAATTGGAAACTTTTCCTGTATATATATCCTTAATCTGTTTTTTGGACAATTTATCAATTTTGTTCGAAGGATGCAGAATTACGGCTATTCCATCCATAGCAACAACATGTGCTGTTGGTTCTATCCCGTTACCTACCGCTTCTTTTAACTCATTATCCTTCATTGGTCTGGAAGCATCCGCAATATCACATGTATTATCAATAAGCGATGCGATTCCTACACCGGAACCGCCTCCTCTTACAGAGATATCAACATCAGGATTTTTATCCATAAATGTCTCAGCCGCTATCTGTGCAATAGGCAAAACCGTTGTTGAACCTTCCATACTTATCTTTTGCTTTGCAGTAACAGAACTTACCGCAAAAACTGCCATTACTAAAACCGAAAAACATATTCTTCTCATAAAACCCCCTTTATTTACTACACCTTAAAACTTGAATACTAAATCACTCTGTAAAAGCTTTTTCTGCTCGTTATCGCCTGTTTTGAGTTTCTTCATATTATAATAATCGAATCCCAGGGTCATATTTTTACCTAATCCATAAGTCCATACAACCTCAAAACCCTGAACAGCGGTATCGCCGCCGTAAGAATCAGAATCAGGAAAAATATCAAGCCATGAGTCTCTTTCAAGTGTCCTGAACATCCCCTTGAACTCCCACTGCCCTGCTGACGATATCTTTGAATCACCAAACTTAAGCCCCGCAAGATATCCTATATTACCGTCATCGGGATCAAAAGTACTTATACCTTCACCAAAAACAGCTACTTTGGGGAAATAAAGTTTACCTGTACTCAATTCCATTCCGGCACCCAATGAATCATAATCATACTTTAAGTTACCGGAAACAGTGGTATTTGTTCCTCTGGTATGGTCTAATGAATTCTTTTTTACTCCGGCAAAATTATAATACGCTGCAGCAAGTTTCAAACCTATGTCCCCAACTTTTATATTAACTACCGGCTGAATCAGATACAACATCGGGTCATTGGATTCTGTTTTAATCTCATCAATAATTAGAGCAGCGGTATTTATATAAAAATCATTATTTGAGATTTTTACCAATCCACCTTCCAATGTTATATCTCCGTCCCAGAGAAGGTCCGAAGGAATCCATATAACTGTACCAATAGGAATCTTACCGCCCGCCAAAGATACCATTTTACCCGCAGCATAATCAACATAGGCATAATCCAGCCAGATTCCTTTAGTTTCAAAACTATTTTCCAATGTCTGGTTGGTTGACCTTGGGTCAGTACCTCCCGTACACAATCCGAAACTTGTTTTTACTCCTTTTGTTACTTCAGCTTCTCCTTTAAGCCTGAACCTTAGTCTGTATCTGACTCTCTCATAAGTTATTTCGTCATCCCACTGATGCCTTAACCTGAAGTCACCTTTCAGTTCTAATTTCTGAACCCATCCCGGTAAACCATCCAACTCTCCCTTTGCCAGCTGTTTTCTCTGTTGCTCATTAGTTTCTGTCAATATCTGCTGTGCCTCTCCGGGTTCAAGCACGCCTTTTTTCATAAGCTTCTTTACGAGTATATCAATCTCCCCGCAGAATGATGAACTAACCGCCAACAACATCATACATACAGCTATTGAAAACATTTTGCCCAGTTTTTCCATTATAACCTCCTATGTAAAATTTCTTACTATTTTAATTTTACCTTTTATCTATTAAGTGAGTATAAATAATCTGTTAATTTTCTGTTAATTCTTAATTTCCTTAATACCCTCTTCTTCAGTTGCCTGACTCTTTCTCTGGATATATTTAAATCCCTGGAAATAACATCCAACGGCTTCCTGTCCTCAAAAAAAAGCTTCAATATCCTCCTTTCAATATCCTGTATATCCTCCAGCAAACTTATAGCTTCCGGTACCGGCTTATTTTCCTCTTCAACCGGTTTTACAGGAACATCTATCTTTTCATCCAATGCAACTATGTCCGAAAAGTATTTTTTTTCTCTGTTAATATACTCCAGTATCTTCTTCTTTATCCAGTATGTAGCATAAGTAGTAAATAAGGTGCCTTTTCTGGGGTTATACCTTTCCTCCGCCTCAAAAACTCCCAGCAACCCCTCCTGAACCAGGTCATCAAAGGAAAAAGCGGAATTTTTGTAACGCCCCGCAATGGTTTTTACCAATGGTATATACTCTTTAAAATTAATATCTTTTTGTTTCATTTGCTCTATTCACTATTGGAGCTTCCTAACAATTTCATAATACAATCTGCTATTTTTTTACATAAAAGGTAATATGCAAAACCATATAAACCTAAAATTATAAAAAATAATAGTATTAAAAAATATTCATTATTTACCTCCAGATACATAGAAATATCCTTCATATAAATTATACATTTATGCTGTTAATTGCGTATAAACAGATTGTTAATTTTTGGTTAATTTTGAATAGTTTATATTGAATCGCCAGCTGGCGGACTATATAAACTATGATTACAGTGATAACATATAGATGATACATCACTGTAATCGTCGTCAGAGAATCACTGTAATCATTCTTGTCTGGGATAACGATCAGGCGTGGTTAATCGGCAGGGTAATAACAAACTTTGTACCTTTACCAACAGTACTTTCTATGTCTATTTTGCCGTTATGCAGCTGGACAATGTGCTTAACAATGGAAAGGCCTAAACCTGTACCTCCGAGCTTTCTGGAATGGGATTTATCTACAACAAAAAATCTCTCAAAAATACGGGGTAAATACTCGTTTGGAATACCTATACCCGTATCTGTTATATCAAATACTACAGATTCATCCTTTAGCTTTACAAATACTTCTATTCCCCCTTTTTCGGTGTACTTAATGGCATTATCAATCAAATTAATCAGTATCTGTTCTAATTTAAAGGAATCTGCTTTAATATTAGCAACATTTTTATCAATATTAACCTTAAATTCAAGATTTTTATCTTTTGCTTTAGGTATAAATAATCGGGAAATATTCTCCATTATATTTACCAGATTTATATCCTTCAATTCCAATTTATTACCTTTTTCTTCAAGTTCTGACAACATAAGTAAATCCTGAACTATTCTTATGAGTCTCTCCGTATGTCCTTTTATTACATCAACATAGTGCCTGTTTTTTCCGTCCACCCCTTCTTCAAGGGTTTCGGTAAATCCTTTTATTGCAGTAAGAGGGGTTCTTAACTCGTGAGATACATTTGTTACAAAATCTCTTTTAATCTTTTCCAAATTTTTCAAATCCGTTATATTATGAAATAATACAACCATTTCCTGCTGATTACTCAGAAATGCCACACTGCATAAATACACCTGATTATTCAACATTATTTCCTGCACAAGACTCTTTTTTTGTATAGTTACTCTTTTTATCAAATCACCGAATTCCGGTACTCTTAAAACTTCCCAGTAATATTTCTTCTCAACAATCTGATTTCCGGATAATTCTTTAAAGCTGTCATTAAATAATAGAATTTGTCCGTCTTTATCTATCAACAATAATGCTTCTTGAATTGAAGAAATAATATTATTAAGTTCGTCTTTCTGTTGAGAAAGCTTTTCAAACATTCTTTTCATCTGTTCACTCATATTATTAAAACTATCAGCCAATCTGCTTAACTCATCCTTACTTTTAAAAAGAACCTTTGTATCAAAGTCACCGGACGCTATCTTATGAGAAGCTGTCATTAATTCCCCGATCGGTTTAGACAAACTACTGGAAAAAAACAAAGCAACCAATACCGAAATTATTATTATAGCTATAGATATTTTTAAAATATCTATTTTTAATTTATTAAGCAGCACATTTATATCGCTTAAAAATAAACTTATTCTTAATACCGCTAACACTTTTTTATTATCGCCACTGTTTATGGGTAAAGCAACATACAACATTTCTTTTTCCAATGTTGTACTATAACGTATAGATTTACCAAACCCGCTCTCCACGGCATCCATTATCTCGGGCCGTGTCCTATGATTCTCCATCAACCCGGGATTCTCTTCTGAGTCCGCAACCACCATACCATTACTTAAAATAACCGTTATTCTTGTGTTTATTTCCTTGCCTAATTCTTTTATAAGAGCATCCAGTTCTTCAAATTTTTCTTTTTGTAAAACAGGTTCTACTTTTAATTTCAGGCTTGCACCGAGACTCTCAAGATTATTGGTTAATAAGTTTATATAATGATTTCTTATAGTATTAAATGAAAAAACTATAATTAAAGCCGATAAAGCAACAATTATTAAAATATATCCGCCGAATACTTTGTGAAATATTGAAGTTTTCATTCCTCTATCTTATAACCTATACCTCTTATGTTTTTTATAACTTTTCCGGCTTTACCGAGCCCTTCACGCAGATTTTTTATATGTACATCTATCGTTCTATCTAAAACAGCCTTATCCTGTCCCCATAGGTAATCCAGCATCTGGTCTCTTGTATATACCTTCCCTTTTTTAGAAGACAGACACTGCAAAATTCTAAATTCAGTGGAGGTTAACTCTATTTTTTTACCTTCAACAAAAACCTCAAATTTTTCTAAATCCATAACTATGTTTTTACCTATATTTATCTTTTTAACCTCTGTTTGGGTTGTTTTTCTTCTTAATACAGCCTTAACCCTTGCGACCAATTCCTTCGGAGAAAAGGGTTTGGTAATATAATCATCTGCACCCAATTCTAATCCTAAAACCCTATCGGATTCCTCTGCTTTTGCAGTAAGCATTATAATTGGAATAGAAGAAAACCTGTCTTCTTTCTTCAGATATTTACAAACTTCAAAACCATCCTCACCCGGCAGCATCAGGTCTAAAATTATCAGGTCAGGTATTTCTTTCTGGAGAAACTTATAAAAATCTTTTACTTCCTGAAATTCTTTTACCCTGAAGCCCGATTTACCGAGGTGCAGAGATACCAGTTCTAAAATATCTTCCTCGTCGTCTATTACTGTTACTAATTTATTCATACTTCTACCCTTTACCTTTTTTATTGCCTGTTTTGCCGATTTTTTCCTGAAGAAGACCCATAGGGCATACCACACACCACGCCCTGTGTTTGGTTGCAGTACCCAAAACTATCGAAATAATAGTTGTTATTAAACACATTGTTACAAAAACCGCACCCAGAACAATCAGATTACCGCCTGTATTGCCGACGCGAAATATCAGAAAACCAATCAGCAAAACAAATATTAACCAGCGGAACCATTGCACGGTAAAAATCCTTGGTACGGACTTATTCCGGCTCATTTTCGACAATACGATATCCAGAAATGAACCCCTCGGGCATAAATTCCAGCACCAGTATCTGCCTTTAAAAAACGAAAGTATCAGAAAAAATGCCATCATTGCAACAACAAGATAACCTAATATAGGAATAAACAGCCCTCCTATAACAATAATAGGCAATAGCCATACCATTATCAGCTGTGATTTTTTCATAGATATTATTTCTTACTTCTTCTTAATAATTTTCACAAAGCAGTTCATAGAATGCCTGGGGATGTGCGCAGGCAGGGCATGCTTCAGGTGCCTCTTTACCTTCGTGGACATATCCGCAGTTACGGCATTTCCATTTAACCACAGTATTCCTTTTAAAAACAGTACCTTCCTTTACATTTTTCAATAACTTTCTGTATCTTTTTTCATGTTCTTCTTCTACTTCTGCTATTTCCTTAAACTGATTAGCTATCTCTTCAAAACCCTCTTTACGTGCAGTGTCTTCTCCTTCTTTGTAAAGCTTAGTCCATTCAAGATGTTCACCGTCTGCAGCAGCTTCAAGATTTGCGGGAGTATCTCCTATTACACCTGCGGGATAGGAAGCTGTAATTTCAACCTCTCCTCCTTGCAACAACTTAAAAAACATTTTAGCATGCTCCTTCTCATTGTCTGCAGTCTCCGAAAATATACCGGCTATCTGTTCATATCCTGCCTTTTTTGCAACCGAAGCAAAATATGTATACCGGTTCCTTGCCTGCGATTCTCCCGCAAAAGATGCAAGAAGATTTTTCTCTGTCTTTGTTCCCTTTACGCTTTTCATACCATCTACCTCCTCGAAGCCCCGATTTATCGGGGCGAAGATCCCGAATTTTGACTAAAAATTGTTGAGTTGTGTCTATGAGAGAATTTTTAGTCAGATTAAAATTCGGGACTATTTCCTATTACCCTACTTTTCTTATTTCTTAACCCACAGTCCGTGGACATTACAGTATTCCCTTACCTGAAGAATATCCCCGTCAATTTTAAATTCCGCTTCAGGAGCAACTCCAGGTTTTAAAAACTTTATTGCTATACCATCGGTTGTTATAACCTCTATCCATTGTATATAATGTTTTTCCTCCATAGGATGAGGAATACTACCGACCTTAACCTTAATACCCCCATCTGTCTTCTCCGTTACCGGAAGATGCTTTTCCGTACCCTGTTCATTTGCCTTTTCTTCAAGGGCTTTCATTTCCTTCCCGCAGCACGTGAGATTCCCGTCTCCTGCATGCAATACCTCTACAATATCTCCGCCGCAGGACTCACACTTGTAAATCTGAAATCTTTTACTCATACTAACCTCCCTTTTCAGCTAATTTTTTGCCGACTTCTTTTATTTGGTTCAAATCTTCTTCTCCCGGGATATGCTGTATACTTTTTCCTTCAATAGGTATATCCCATCCAAGGGTTTTCATAACCGATTCAATTTCCTTAACAGCACAGCATGCCCAGCCGTATGACCCGAATGCAAATCCGATACGACTTCTTGGTTTTAAACCTTTAATATACGTAAGAAAACCGCCCATAGTAGGAAGTATGCCTGTATTCAAAGTAGGAGAACCTATCAATATAAATCTGGAAGTAAGCAGGTCCGTCATAACATCGGAAATATGATTTGTCTTCAGATTTCTCATTACAACAGGAACCCCTTTTTCTTCCAGACCTTCGCTTAATTTATATGCTATTTTTTCTGTGGAACCCCACATACTGTCATAAACAATCAATGCCTTGTTTTCCGTCTGGTTATCCACCCACTTTGTATATTCACCCAATATCTTAGGCAGAAATGACCGCCAGACAACACCATGGCTGGGTCCTATCATATCTATTTTAAGCGACCCTAATGCAGAAAGTGCTTTTTTTACCTGTTCACCGTAAGGCAAAACAATATTGGCATAATACTTACCTGCTTCTTCTTTTAAAATATCCCACCCTATTTCATCATCAAATCTTCCTGCCGACGCTATATGCTGTCCGAACGCATCGTTAGGCAAAAGAAGCTTATCTTCAGGGATATAGGTAGCCATGGAATCAGGCCAGTGTACCATAGGCATAAGAAAAAACTGCAAGGTGCGTTTACCTATATTCAGAGAGTCGCCGGTTTTTACTACCTGAAAATTCCAGTCCTCTTTAAAATGATTCTTTAACCCTTTCTGGCCATGAGGTGATGTTAGTATTTTTGCCTTTGGTGCAACTTTAACAATTTTAGGAAGACCTCCGGAATGGTCCATTTCCACATGATTTGAGATAATATAATCAATTTTGGCAGGATCAATAATCTCTTTTATTCTGGACAGCATCTCGTCAAATAAATAATGTTTTACCGTATCAACCAAGACAATTTTTTCGTCAATTATTAAATAGGAATTATAAGTGGACCCCCGCTGAGTCAGATATCCGTGAAAATTTCTCAAATCCCAGTCTATTCCTCCTACCCAATATACTCCCGGCTTAATTTCAATTTTATTCATAATCCTCTCCTTTACAAATTAATTTCATCCATCTCTTTTACAGCAAAAACAGAAAACTTATATCCTTTATCCCTGCAGTAATCCTTAAACTGTTTTTCTATTATATCCAGCTCACTGTCTTTCCTGTCCGGATCATGATGAAAAAACCCAAGGTTTTTTACGTCTGAATACCTTGCAAGGTCAACAGCCTGTTTAAATGTAGAATGCCCCCACCCCTTTCTGGTAGCATACTCTTCTTCTTTAAACTGTGTATCATGAACCAGATATGTTGCATCTTTACAGAAATTCACAAATTCTGTTCTGGAGGTTTGCGGCTTTTCATCCATAATTTCATTATCTGTTATAAAAACAAAACTTTTATCATTTTTTTCTATTCTCAGTCCTACTGTAAAAATCGGATGATTAGTCCTTATGGTTTTTATTTTATGATTACTTATTGTATATTCGCTTCCGCATGCTTCAACAAAATTTATATTAGATTTTAATTCGGAAAACCTTACGGGAAAATATTCAATGGACATCTGTTTTGCAAAAATACTTTTCAGCTGTCTATAAGAATTCGTACAGCCGAAAATATTTATATTGGTCTTGCCGGAATAAATGGGCATAAAAAACGGGAAACCCTGTATATGGTCCCAGTGCGAATGAGTTATAAAAATATCCATATCGGATATCTTTCTATTTATCAGGTCTTCGCCGAGCATCCTTATTCCAGTTCCCGCGTCTATTATCAGAGTTTTATTATCAATAGTGACTTCAATACAGGTGGTATTGCCGCCGTATCTTATCATTCTTCTGTCAGGAACCGGAATAGAACCTCTGCATCCCCAGAATTTTATCTTCATACTAATTCATTGATTACGGTGATAAAAAGAAGATACCGGAGATAAATAAAAAGACATATCGCTGTTATCGGTTGTTTATCGCTGCAATCAAGACCTTTATTATATTTTTTCGAATTTATCCTTGGTTGCCCCGCATACCGGGCATACCCAGTTATCCGGTAATTTTTCAAAAGGTGTACCGGGCTGTACTCCGGAATCAGGATCACCCTTCTCAGGGTCATAAACATATCCGCAAACAGAACACTTGTACTTTGCCATAGCTGTTCCTCCTTTAGATTTAGTTTCCTTTATATATGTCGGCGCTGTCTCGGGAGCCGTCCCTCTCTTAACATCGTGGTAATAAGCATAGGTCATCGGCTCACCTTCTTTAATCACTTCCGCATCGACTATTTCGCCGGTAAAAATCGTATGGGTCCCCATATCCATACTTCCTTTTACTTTACACTCCAAATATCCCAGTGTATTTTCCAGAACTACCGGCGCACCGGTTATTCCGGTTTTATAATTTACATCCTTAAATTTATCGATATCGCGTCCGCTTTTAAACCCAAACTGTCCTATGAACTTCATAGGTGTTTCTTTTGATAAAATAGAAACTGTAAAAACCCCGCTTAACTTAATAAACTCATGGGTTAAATTCTTCCTGTTTATGCTGACCGCTACCGTCGGCGGTTCGGATGTTATCTGAAAAACCGTATTGGCTATCTGCCCGTTAAAATTCTTCTCTTTTTTTGAACTGACAATATACAACCCGTAGCTGACCTTGAAAAGTGTTTTAAGATTCATTTTAAAAACTCCTCATTTTAAAAACTTTCTAATGTTAGAATATTATATCAAAACCTTAGGAAGTTTCAAGGGGGAGAGTTAGTTCATCCGACAGTTAGAAACAGGATCCTATTTTGCGTATTTACCGGGATTCTTTTTAAACTCAGGCGGACAAGCCGGGCAACAGAAATAATAAGTCTTTTCTTTATAATCTGCGGCCTCGGTCTCTTTTTTTACTTTAAACTTAGTTCCCATTACAGGACATACAACGGATTTGCCTATTTCATCCTTACGGGCTTTTCTTATAACTACTCCGCTGTCGGATTCCATTGACATCCCCATCATTCCTTCATCATTGTGCATCTCATGCCCATCCATTTCCATAGCTCCCGTCATTTCCTCTTTCTTTCCGCAACCGAGAACAGCAAAAACCAAAAAACAAACAACCCAAAGTCTTTTCATTTTACCCTCCTTTTTAAGTTTATTTCTTTTAATAAGCAATATAAAACAGGAACAAAAATCAGATTTGTCAAAGTAACAACAGCAAGACCATAGAATATCGGAGCAGCCATAGGTTTCATAACTTCCGAACCCGAACCGGTTGCCAGCATAATAGGTATAAGTGCAAGTATCGTAGTTACGGTTGTCATCATAGCAGGCCTTATTCTATGAAGTCCGCCTTCAATAACCGTTTCTCTTACCTGTCTTACTGTTTCTATTTTTCTCCTCCTGAACAAATCATCAAGGTATGTAACCAGAACAACCGCATTGTCAGTTGCTACACCAAATAAGGCTATAAAACCAACCCAGACAGCAACACTCATGTTATACTTAAAGAAATATAAAAATATAACTCCACCCATAAGGGAAATCGGCAATCCTGTAGCTGTAACGGCTACCGATAGAAACGATTTAAAATTTATATAGAGTATAATCAAAACTATAAGTAGCGCTACAGGAACGGCTACCTGCAGTTTCTTTCTTGCTTCCATTTCGGAAATATACTGTCCGCTCCAGGAAATAAAGTATCCTTGTGGAATTACCAATTCTCCGGAAGATATCTTCTCTTTTATTACTTTCTTTGCCAAATTTACATAATCCACCAATCCTATTATCTTAGGATCAACATTAATAAAAACACGTTTATAAGGCATTGTATTTTCACTGTTTACCACTGCAGGTCCACGAACTTTTTTGAGTTTAGCGAGCTGGCTTAAAGGAATATGTGCACCGGAAGGAGTAGGTACAAAAATACGTTTTAGCGCTTCAGGATTATCCCGCAATTCTCTTAAGTATCTTACACGGACCGGATATCTCTCCCTGCCTTCCACGGTTTCAGTCAGGTTCATACCTCCTATAGCCGTCATAACAATATCCTGAATATCCTCAATCTGCAAACCATACCGGGCAATCTCTTCCCGCATGATTTCTATTTCAAAATAAGGACGCTGGCCGGTTCTTTCGGCAAAAGCGGAGGTCGTTCCTTTGACTTCTTTCTGTACAATCTTTTCAAGCTGTATTACCAGATTTTCAAGGACATCCAAATCAGGTCCGAGTACTTTTATTCCCACAGGTGTTTGAATCCCGGTCGCAAGCATATCAATCCTGTTTCTAATCGGCTGGGTCATTATCGGCGAGACACCGGGTATTTTTGTTTTATCTATAATTTCACGAATAAGTTCATCTTTGCCCATTCCTTTTCGCCAGTATTTTTTCGGTTTAAGATGAATTATGGATTCTATCATAGGAACCGGAGCAGGGTCGGTAGCCGTTTCGGCACGTCCGAGTTTTCCCACTATCCATTCAACCTCAGGAAATTCGTTTTTTATAATAATATCCTGCTTTTTCATTACGTCCATGACCTGTGTGAGCGATGCGCCGGGAAGAAGAACCGGCATAAAAAGCATATCTCCCTCATTGAGCGGCGGCATAAATTCTCTTTTAATTCTCGGCAGCAATATAATCCCAAGCAATAGAAGTATAAAAGCAGACCCTATAATAATTTTTTTATGTTCAACAGCCCAGCGTATCACAGGCGTATATATTTTTCTTAAACCCTTTGATATGGTATTTTCTTCAGACAATTTCAACTTTCCCCGCAACAGGTAATATGCAAGTGTAGGAAGGAGCATCACTGCAATAAATGCTGCAGCTACCATTACAAAAGTTTTTGTATATGCAAGAGGTTTAAAAAGTTTTCCGGCTTCACCTGACAATACAAAAACAGGTATAAATCCCACAATGGTAGTCATCAATGCGGTAAAAACAGCAGACCCGACCTCTTTTGAAGCAGAGGTGCAAATTCCCAACCGTTCCTCGGATGTTAATCTTTCTCCCCTAGAAGAAACTGCTTCTGCCAGCCGATTATAAATATTTTCAACCATTACACAGCCGGAATCCACCATTACCCCGATTGCTATGGCAATACCCCCGAGAGACATCATATTGGCATCTATATTAAGATAATACATTATAAGAAAAGCAATCAATATACCGATTGGCAGAACAATAGAAATAATCAAACTTCCGAAGAAATGTAATAAAAACACAGCAACGACAAATACAGTTATAATTATTTCCTGTGTTAAAGCGCTCCATAAAGTTTTAATTGTTCTTTTGATAAGGGCCGTACGGTCATAAAAACTGACTATTCTTATACCCGGAGGCAACCCCGGTTCCAATTCTTCTATTTTATTTTTAACCCGGTTGATAACCGTAAGAGGATTTTCACCATAGCGCATTAAAACAACTCCTCCGGTAACTTCTCTTCCTTGTTTATCCAGAGCGCCACGCCTAAAATCCCCCCCAACTGTTACATTTGCCACGTTTTTTATATAAACCGGAGTACCCTGATGTCCCCCTACAACTATATTTTCTATATCCTCCTCTTTTTTTATAAAACCTTTGCTGCGTATGAGAAACTCTACCCCTGCGGTATTTTCCTCAAAAACTTTCGCCCCGACATCAATATTACCTTTTTTTACCGATTGAATAACCTTGCTTATGGGAATTTTATAAGAGACCAGCTTATTAGGGTCAACGTCAACCTGATACTGTTTTACAAACCCTCCCACACTGGCCACTTCTGAAACACCGGAAACGGAATTTAACTGATATCTTATATACCAATCCTGAACAGAACGTAATTTTCCTAAATCATACTTTGACAAAACCAGGTCCTTTCCGTCAACCGGACATTTCCCGGGTTTTTCATAGGATTTCTGGGGATGGTCAGTACAGTAGTAACCGTTTTCCACCGTATACCAAAAAACCTGTCCCAGTGCGGTTGCGTCCGGCCCCAGAGTCAAAACCACATTTTTTGGGACAACCTGTTGTGCAAGCGGCAGACGTTCCAGCACTCTGGTTCGCGCCCAGTAGTAATCCGCATCCTCTTCAAAAATCACATATATAAGACCCCATCCGAAAGCTGACAGAGAACGTACAACCTTTATTTTAGGAGTTCCCATAAGCCGGGTAGTAGCAGGATAAATAACCTGCTCTTCCATATCCACAGGGCTTCTGCCCGGCCACTCGGCATAAATAATTACCTGTAATTCGCCTATATCAGGAATAGCATCTACAGGGGTATTCCGCATAGACCTGTATCCCCAAAATATCAGCAATATAAACAACAATATAACCAGGAATCTATTTTTTAAACACCATTCAATTATTTTATTAACCATTATTCACTCCGCTTAAAACACCGATGGATGATGGACGATCTTGTCTTTTCGTCTATCGTCCCTCGTCTATCGTCTCTCGTTATTAATGCTGATGTCCGGGCGGCATCGCTCCGGTATCTTTTTCCTTATCCAATGCTCCTCCGTAAGCCGAAGAAGCAGGCCCTGTAAGCTGGCTTTGGGAATCAATCAAAAAATTTGCCTTCGTTACAACCTTTTCCCCTTTTTTTAATCCTCTTTTAACCGGATATGCTTTCTGCTTTTCACCTTTTATAACCGTACTGGCTTCGGCCCCGATATTTACTTCCCTCATAACATATTTACCCTGCCCAATATCAACATACACAACCTTTCTGAGACCGGTATCAAGCACAGCCGTCTTTGGTATTGATAAAACATTACCTATATGATTTAAAATAGTTACTTTAACATACATATCCGGTTTAAGCTTAAGATCCGGATTGGTAATTTTCGCTCTTATTCTTACTGAACGTGTTTTTGGATTTAATACTGGATCTATAGCTCTTATTTTTCCCCTGAATATCTCGCCTGGATACGCAATCGCCTCAACCTTTACCTCTTGCCCTTCCTTTACCTGTCCAATTTCAAATTCATATATATCGGCATAAACCCAAACAGTTTCTTCTGGTAAAATAAGGTTGGTGTGCACCTTGCGGGTCTGCTCTAACTCCTCAATCATTTGTTTGCTTACTCCCAAAAGACGCAAGCGGTATTCTGATTGTTCAACAAGTTTTTTTGCACGGTCAATTGATTCCTGTATATGGCTCTTTAATAACTTTTCATATGTGTTTAATGCGGTAATATATTCCTCTTCCGCAACCGTAAGCTCCGGATCATAGGCGATTTTTCCGGATGTATCTATTTCTTTCGTTAAATGGCGGTATTCAACCTCTTCGGTTGCAATACCGGCAAGATTTTTTTCTCTATCGGTCAAAACGACGACCGGCGCAGATTTATCTTCCTTCTTCTTGCCTGTTTCGGAATATACCGGAACAAGGTCCATGTGGCATATAGGACATTGAGTATTACCCTTTTTATATTCTTCAGGTTCAACTTTTATGGACGGGTGCATACCGCAAGTCCAGTACAGAATTTCTTTTTCAGCTGCATGCGATTTATGGTCTTCTTTTTTTCTGCTGCAGGAAAAGAATATAAGACCGAAAAAAAACGCTGTTAAAACCGTTAAGATAATCAATATTTTTTCTTTTTTCATTTTATCCCTCCGGATAATTATTTTTCATAGTCATTAAGGTAAATCCCTGCGTTTCTTTCCAAATCCGCGATACCTTTTTTATATTCAACTATATGCATAAAATATTCAAGCTTAAAATTAAGCAGACTCCTTTCGCTGTCTAGCAAATCAAGAAAACCTATCTTTTCACCTTTATATGCCGTTTCTGCTATTTTTAACGCCTGCTCTGCCTGCGGCAGAAAATTCGTTCTGTATAAATCCAACAGCCGGTAATGAGTGTCCATTTCGACATAAATTGATTTTATATTATATAAAGTCAGATTTTTGACTGATTCATATTTGGATTCGGACTCGGCCTTTTCAAACCTTTTTTCTTTTACCATTTTAGATTGTTTCCAAAAATATAAAGGCAAGTTGAAACTTAAATTTGCATCCCAAGTATCCAAACTGCCTTCAACCGTACGATGCTTATATGCAACAATAAAATCAGGCATATACTGCATTTTTGATAAACTCAGTAACTTCTCACTACGAGCTACACCGTCCTGAGCAGCCAGTATCTCAGGTCTATTCTCTATAGCAAGCTTTCCCAGCTGTTCAACTGACAAATCCATTTTTTTTACATCGGGCTCCACAGGGTCACCGAGATGCTCATCAATAGACCGGTTAAGCAATTTATTTATCTCAGCCTGAATAATTTTCTTATGCTGTTTAAGAGTTATGAGCGTGTTATATATTTTTGACAGTTCCACCTGAGCTTTCAGTACATCAATCTGCCTTGCCTTACCGACAGCATACTTCTGCTCTGCTACTTTAGAAAAATGCGTTAAAAGATCAGAACTCTCCTGATAGATATCTATTGATTTGTTTATATAGAAATAATCTAAATACGCCTTCTTAAGCATAGAAATAATTTCCAGTTCTTTTGACTTATACATATTTTCGTAGATACCAGTTGTTTTTCCTGTTATTCTGCCTTTAAGAGAAAGTTTCCCGGGAAAAGGAATCATCTGTGTAATTGAATATAACCTCCTCTGCGAGTCACTAAGCAAAAGTTTATCTTCTGGGATCAACTCCCACATTATTCCAAATTTCGGATCATCCCAAGTGCGTGCGGGAATAATGGATGCCTTTACAGATGCCCATTTATGCTTTGCCGCCAGAATATCGGGATTATTTTTTATTGCTATATCAATAAGATTATCAAGCAAAACCGTATCTTCATGTTCCGCATAAACATGGGCATTCAACATTATAATCAATATAACCGCAAAAATTATTTTTTTCATTATATTTTCTCAAACTCTTCAAGTAACGGGATTTAAACTTCCTGTTTGATATCCCTGAAGGTCTAAAGTTACGTAACGATAACCGATATCTTTGAGTTTTTTTATTACCTTATTACTTAAATTCCTTGAAACAAGTTTTATTATATCTCCCGGGGGAACCTCTATTCTGGCAATCTCATTCCTCCGACCCGCCTTCCCTCGACACTGCTCGGGACTTCCTTCGGTCTCAGGACAAGCATGATGTCTTACACGAACCTGCCTGAACCCTAATTTATATAAGTATTCTTCCGATTTCCTTATCATCTCCAGTTTCTTTCTATCAATATGGGTCCCGTAGGGAATTCTGGAAGCAAGACATGCCAAAGCAGGTTTATCCCATGTCGGAAGCTTCATTTTACGGGAAAGCAGGCGAATCTCTTTCTTGTTCAAACCTGCTTCCTTCAAAGGACTTCTTACATTCAATTCTTTAACAGCTTTAGAACCCGGTCGGAAATCTTTTTTATCGTCAAAGTTGGTTCCGTCAGCTACATAACTTATGCCTACGTCTGCTGCTATTTGCTTAAGTTCGGTCAATAATTCTTTCTTGCAATAATAACATCTGTCTGCAGGATTGGCAAGAAACTTTGGATTCAATAATTCCTTAGTATAAATAGTCAGGTGTTTAACTTTTAACCTTCGTGCTATCTTCTTTGCCTGGTTATATTCCCTTTCGGGATAAGTCTCGGATTTTGCTGTCACTGCCAGAACCTTATTTCCGAGTACTTCCTTTGCTATCTTAAGCAAGAAAGTTGAGTCAACGCCGCCAGAATAAGCAACCAAAACACTCCCCATGTTTTTTAGAATTTTTTTCAGTTTGGTCAATTTTTTGTTTAGCATTTTGGTTTTAACTATGAATTATGAACTATGAACTGTCTTTATGCTATCCAGCCGCCACCGATAACTTTGTCCCCTTTATAAAAAACAACCGCCTGGCCGGGAGTGATTGCTCTTTGCGGTTTGGCAAATCTCACTTTAACCCTATTATTGTTTAGATGCGAAACTACTGCATCGGCTTCACTATGCTGGTACCTTATCTTTGCTTTTACCCTCACACCAATTCCGGCTCTAATGGGGTCTATCCAGTTAATATCCTCGGCAATCAGAGAATCGCTAAAAACCTCATCTTTTTCCCCGATAACTATTTTGTTTTTTCCGGAATCAATTGCAACAACATAAAAAGGTTTTCCATAAGAACCTATTCCTTCTCTTTGACCGATCGTATAAAAAGCGATGCCTTTATGCTTACCCATTATATTCCCCTTTGTATCAACAATAATCCCCGGCTTGGTTTTATTAGCGTTAATCCGCGTTCTAATAAATTCGCGATAATTCGCGTCCTCAACAAAACATATCTCCTGACTGGCAGGTTTATCATGTATCCTTAAACCAAATTTTTTGGCTAATTGTCTTATCTCGTTTTTTGTATAGTTTCCTAAAGGGAAAAGTGTGCGAGATAGCTGTTCCTGAGAAAGTGAAAACAAAAAATACGACTGGTCTTTTGATTTATCTTTTCCTTTTTTAAGAAAATATCTTTTATTTGATTTATCATACCCAATCCGGGCATAATGGCCTGTGGCGATATAATCTGCACCCAAGGATTCGGCTTTTTTAAGAAGAATCCCGAATTTCATTTCTTCATTACAAACAACACAGGGATTAGGAGTCCTGCCGTTTTCATATTCTTTACAAAAATAGCTGATTACTTTTTTCTCAAATTCTTTTTCATAGTCAAGTGCATAAAAAGGAATACCTATTTTCTGAGCAACACTCTTCGCATCATCTATTCCCTGGACACCACAACAACCTGAGTCGGAAATTTTTTCCGGGGAGAACAATCTCATGCTTACTCCGATAACGTCATATCCCTGATTCAATAATAAACAGGCGGCTGTTGAAGAATCTACACCGCCGCTCATGGCTACAACTATCCTCTTCTTTCTCACTGTAATCCCCCATACAAATATCCAAAAACTAATGAAAGTAAACAAATAACTCCCAGGTAAACCAGCAAAACCTTATTTCCGAACTCCTTGCGGATAACCAGAATGGTCCCGTAACTGGTAATAGGACCGACTAAAAGCAAAACAAAACCTGCACCTATATTTAATCCCTGACTTACAAAAGCATCGACCATAGGGACACTGGCTGTAGAGCAAATATACATTAATAAACCGAAAACCAAAGCAAATAAATATCCTAACCCTGCCGCAAGATAATTTTCAATAAGAGCACCCAACGGCGTAATAGAGGCAATCACTGCCGCAAAAATCAAACCGATAACCAATTCCAGCCCGATTTCCTTCGGAATATCTATAAAACCGAATGTCAGGACTGAAACAATTCTGTTTTTTAGTCCTTTTTTATGATGGTTATGAGCAGTATGCCCGCCCTCCTCACACATTGGACAGGTATCTGACTTTGACTCTACCGGCTTGAAAGGAATAAAATTACCTATAAGACCAATAACAAGCCCCATAATAATAACAGAAAGGCAAAGATATAAAGTGAACCCGATACCCATAAGTTTCCATGTTACCAGAATTGCAGTTACCGATGTTGCAGGAGTGGCAACAAGAAAAGCAAGGATAGGGCCCAAAGGAACTCCTTTTTTCCTGAAACCTATTGCTACAGGCAAAGAACCAAAACAGCACAGAGGAAGAACAATACCCGCAATAGTAACATATATGAGAGGCATAATACCCTTCCGGGTCAGATAACGGTTCACCCATGACTGTGGTACGAATTCATGAATAACACCACTCAGCAAAAATCCTATTGCCAGACTCGGAGCAATTTCAATAATATAATGCTTAAGAGTATATAAAAAATCAATAATCATTTTATTCCTCCTTAATTATTTCTCCTTTAATACTTGTTACTATTTCATTATATGGTATTTTTTTGCCGGAATTAACAATGGCTTCCTTAACAAGATGCTGTAGTCCGAAACAACACGGGACCTCCATATTCACTACTGTAATACTTTTAATATCTGCACTTTTAAAGATTTCCGTAAGTTTTTCTTTATAAAACTCCGCATCATCAAGTTTTGGGCATGCAATTACCAAAGCTTTATCCTTCAGAAAATCCTGATGAAACTTGGCATATGCAAACGGGACACAGTCGGCTGCTATCAAAAGATCCGTTCCTCCGGGACGGGAAAAATAAGCCGCCTGAGGATTAACCAATGTTAACTGAACCGGCCACTGGCGAAGTTCGGAGGAAACTTGAGTTCGGAGTCCAGAGTTTAGAGTTCCGGGTTTAGTTTCCCAAGACGTTGCCTTTGAACCCGGACAGCCCGACATTCCAAATGAATGATGAGAGTGATGCTGAGGTAATTCATCAGCATGTTCCTTCAAATGTTTCATATGCTGTTCAAGTTTTTCCGGAGTATTTTCTTTTATATGTGCAATCACTCCTTCCTCGTCATATCCTTCTGCCTCTGCTTCAACAACACTCAATGCGCCCTGCGGGCAGTCCCCAAGACATGCACCAAGCCCATCACAAAAATTTTCTTTTACCAATCTCGCCTTCCGGCCCTTGGGGGTATCAACAATCTGCAAAGCTCCCTCCGGACAGGAAGGGATACACAGTTTGCATCCGTTACATTTATCCTCATCAATCTTTATAATCTTTCTTTTAACTTTATTCATATTATCCCCTTCCCTTTGGACACCACATATTACCGGATATCTTTCTATTTTTCTACCTGGTAGTTTCCCTTATGACGACACTTCAACTCGCCCTTTTTACTTTTGTTCCAGTTTTCAATCCTGGAATAATAACCCACTATTCTTGTTACATGATGGACATTTTTACCCTGGGTTATATGTTTTTGCAGCACCGGCCAATCATTTTTTTCGATTGCATCAATGCTAAAATGAGCTGCCGTATCCAGACTTTTACAGCTGATAAAATAACCGTCATTGCCTTCATGTTTCCCTTCAGCCCACACATAACCGTTATCTACACAGATGTTTATAAACTTATCTACTTTCATAACTTTTTACCTCCCTATTTAAATTATAATTAAGCAGTTAATTTCTATTGTATTTCTATCGTATTTCCATTGTGTTTCTACTGTATTTCAAAGTATTTTAATATCTTATACTACTTGAAAAAGTTCGGTTGAGAGATATCTATCCCCCAAGTCGGGAAGAATAACAACAATGAGCTTACCCTTATTTTCTTCCCGCTTTGCAACCTTTATAGCAGCACATACAGCTGCCCCGGAAGATATTCCGGAAAATATCCCTTCTTTCTTAGCAAGCTGTCTGGCACAAGCCATTGCATCCTCATTGCTTATCTTTATTATTTCATCAATTATATTCTTATTTAAAACATCAGGTATAAAACCCGCACCTATTCCCTGAATCTTGTGAGGACCGGGCTGTCCTCCCGCCTGCTCGCCGTACTTCTGGCGAGATAAAACAGGGGAATCAACAGGTTCTACGGCAATAGCCTTAAAAGACGCTTTTTTCTTTTTTATTACTTCGGATATTCCTGTAATTGTCCCGCCGGTGCCCACTCCGGAAACAAGAATATCCACTTCGCCGTCTGTATCATTCCATATTTCTAAAGCCGTTGTTTTACGATGCACCTCAGGGTTGGCTGAATTTTTAAACTGCTGAGGCATAAATGCTTTCCGATTCTTTTTAACAATTTCTTCTGCTTTATTAACCGCCCCTTTCATACCGTCCTTACCGGGTGTTAAAACTATTTCGGCACCCAGTGCTATAAGTATGGCCCTCCGTTCAATGCTCATTGTATCAGGCATAGTCAGAACCAGTTTGTACCCTTTAACAGCACATACAAATGCCAGTGCTATACCTGTGTTTCCGCTGGTTGGTTCAACAACAATTGAATCCTTTTTTAAAAGACCTTTCCTCTCTGCTGCCTCAATCATTGATGCACCGATTCTGTCTTTTATACTGCCGCATGGATTAAAGGATTCCAGTTTTACAACCACATCTGCGAAACAACCTTCAGTTATCTTGCTCAATTTAACCAAAGGGGTGTTCCCGACTAATTCAATAACGTCTTTTGCTATCCTCATTGTTTAATCCCCCTTTTAAATATGATACATAGGTACATCAAAACCTCCGATTTTCTTTTTGTGGCATACAACCATATCTTCCAAAGTCACAGAGTTAAGTACATTAACAATTGCTTCCTTGACGCTTCTCCAAATATCATGTGGTACACAGATTTTAGATCTCGGACATGACCCTTCATTATCTACGCAATCCACCGGTGCCACCGAACCTTCCAAAGCTTCCACAACCTCACCAAGTTTTATATCCGCAGGAGGTCTGGCTAAAACACAACCTCCTTTCTTCCCCCGGACAGTTTCAACCAATCCTGCTGCCTGCAGAGAAACAATTAAGTGTTCAAGATATCTTTTTGAAATTTCCTGGCTTCTGGCTATCTCTCTGACCATTATAGGGCCATCTCCGTAACGAAGAGCAAGTTCCAGCATAGCTTTTGCACCATAACGAGCTCTTGTAGAAAGCTTCATCCTGTTAGACCTCCTATTATTAATATTACTATTATGACCACTTCAGTGATATTATAACAAAACAAGAAAATTTGTCAAGTGTTTTCTTAATTTTTAAAATTTTTTTATTTTGGGGTTAAGTGCGAAAAAAATTTCGAATCTTTCTTTGAGAACCTGCATCAAAACAGGTATAGAAAAGGAGTTATAATGAAGGCATAGTGTACCCAAGGAAAAAAAAGTAAAATAGAGAGAGGGGGGTACATTATGTATTACGTAGGGAT
>JAFGLF010000070.1 GCA_016928195.1 Elusimicrobiota bacterium | reverse complement strand
TAATTCTTCCTTTAAGTCATCATTCAAAAATGATAAATAACTCTTTATTGCATATTCTAAATCTATTTTCTCCACTTTAGAATGTCCCTCATTGACAGCCGATTCAAATAATCTACTAACGAAATAAATAATATCTCTAGGTCTACATAATATAATATTATTGATTATTTCATATGGATGTTTAGTAGTACTAAATGTAAAACAATCTTGCCATAGTTTTTCTATCTTTGTATCGCTGGATATGCTGAGCACAAATTTAAATCTATTGTCTATGACGGTTTTAAGTAATTTAGGATATTTTTCCCAGTCCACTTCATGTTCCATTAATTTTATTTTATGTGCTTCACTTATTTTTTCTAATATATATTCAAATATATCTTTTCTTAGAAATATTACTTGTTTTAGCGCTAGGGTTTGCCCTCTACTATCTATGAATTCGTCTTTTATTTTATTTTCCATATTTAATAATGCAGTAATTAATTCGGTTTGTAATTCTAAATTATATCTTAAATCCCATGTTTGATCTAACCCATCCGCTAAAATAATAATTTTATAATATTTATAATTTTTAGATGTAAAATATTTTTTTAATATTTTTATTAAAGGGGATAAATACTGTCGATATAACTCATATAATGCTTCGGGTTTTTCTGTGTCAATTTTACCACTAGAACGATAACTAATTTCGCGTATTATACCAAATACACTTTTTCTCACCAGTGTTTTATTAGCTTCAGTAAAAGTAATTATTTCGCTGTTTATGTCTGAAAGATCATACGATTGTTCGTATTTTATTTTTTCATAGATAGTATTTATTAATTTAGAAAATATTACCAATTTCCATACAGATAGGAAGAATGATCTTTTCGAAGCCTCGCTTTTAAATATTATTGATTTTTCCACATCTTCTAAAATTTCATCTGATTCAGGTCGTAAACTTATGACATAGTTATTTTTTTCGCTTGATAGATCATTTGATAATTTTAAATAAATCGCTGATTTACCACTTCCCATTCTTCCTGTAATTATTGATTTTTCTTGTTGCATAGCTGCATTATACGATGCGGTTTCTACAAAATATTCGTTTAATTTATCACTCTCACCTTCTGCATATTCACAGCCAATACCAAGCTTTAGTAAATTTAATTCTCTTTCTTCTTTATCATCCGTATCTTTTATTAAACTTTTCCTATCTATTTTTATTTCATTATGAATCCATTCAATAACACTGGACTGGAGTTCATCTGAATTTTTATACTGTATAAGTATTTCATTATAATCTAAAGGTGCTTTATATTTTGCAGGTGCAAACAATATTACCTTCCTCTTTATACCACATGCCAATCCCGCAAAAAATGAATTTTTAGCATTTTCACGTATATAATCCTGAATATTTTCACCTAAAAGATGAATAATAATATTTTTTGATTTTATAATATTTTGAAAAAACCACTCCATTGGTTTGTATTTTATTTGAAGTGGATCATAAGAAATTAATGTAAATTTTTTTTCTTGTTTTAACTCATTAATTATTTCTGTTAATCCTAGGGAAGCATCACTTTGATATTTACTGATAATATAAAATATGTCATTACTCGATTGATCCAAATTTTCTATTTTAGCATATTTTTCAATTAACCCACTTTGATAATATTTATTGTTAAGTGCATTTAATATATCATTGGAGTTTGAAAATGGAGTATATCGAATATCTCTTAAAAAAGAGTTAGTATATTCCTTCCCTGAATTTCCAATATTATTATTTACTAGAATTAATATTTGTTTATTGCATCCTATAGCATATCCTAACTCAAAAAGTACGTTGTGATTAAAATATGTCATATCACATATAAAAACCGGTGATTTATCTATAGCTTCTAAAATTTCTTTACTTATTGACGTTGTTCTTTTATAATCTTCCCATAATTTTGCTTCATATTTTTTCTGATGAATATTATACATTTCTACAGCTTTATATATAGCTGTCACATTATCATCTGCGCTGTCTTTTTGTTGACCTTTGTAAGCGAAAAATATAAGTTTTTTTTCCACCATAGTATTCACCTCTATATTGTCTTAAATTCTATCTTGGGATATTTCATTTTAAAAGCAATGCTGATTTCCAAAAAATATGAAGTGGCTTAAGATTATTTTCTCAATTCGTTTAATTTAATCCATTCGCCGGGTGAACGTTGGAATTCCCAAAAAAACCAGCCATTTACTGCATATCTATGCTTTACAATTAATGCTCCAGCTAATGATGGAGATATAAAAATTTTATGCTTAAAATTAATACTACCGTCTTTACGCACTCTTGCAATGTGACGTTTTCCTTTATAATATGCACGTATTACGAATCCTTTTTTGACATAAGAAGCTAAGGTAGACTGTCTGCCTTTTTTGGTTTTCACTTTAATTACCTTGTCAATTTTTCTAATTTTCTCTGAAAATAATTCATCCAGTTTTATCTTATTAAATTTGATTATTTCTTTTCTAAATTTGCGTTTTAAGTCTTCTGATTTTAGAAATTTTCCTTTTTGTTTATTGCCTTTTGGAGATGCAATTCGCATTGCCAAAGTTTCTAATTCTTTAAGATGTTTATCTTCAATTGTAAGGTAAACACTAAACCTATCCCAAAATCCTCTATGTTTATCCCGTAAATGATGTTTTAATCTTGACCTAAGATTGGATGCCAAACCTACGTAGTAGAGTTTACTTTTTTTATACAGTGCGTATACCCCATGCCTTCCACGTACAAAATCCCGTATTATTTTCTGGTATTCTTCTAATGCGCTACTTGATATGTTTTCAAGATGCTGACAAACCAACTGCCCGGATCTTGACTTCCTTTTCTTCATTGCAATCCTCCTCTGAATGCTTTTTGCATCAAAGAGTTAAAAAGATTATTCAGTTCCTTTTCTGATTCTTTTTGTTTTTGCTTTAATTTCTCAACTTTTTGAACAAGGTCAGCAAATTTTTGCTGTTTTTCTAAGGAAGGAACAGAAACTTTAAGATTTTTTAGAAACGAAGCAGGAACTCTTTTTTGTCCGGCCGTGCCTGTCATATTTCGAGCAGCGATTTCTCTTATATGCTTGAATGAAAGTAAGAAATAAATCCATTCACTAACACTTTCTTTTAATGGTCGTAATACATGAAACTCTGTTGAGCCGAAACCGATGCCATTTTTTAGGTCTTTTGCGATACCCCCTTTCCCATTTTCCATGCAAGGAGTTATCTTAGCAAATAAAACATCCCTTTCTTGAAAGTATGTAAAGCCTATTTTCACTTCTTCATATCTTCTTGTTTGGCTAATATCTACTTTTCCTGTGATTGATACAGCACTCATCGGAACAAAAGATACTTTCTTGTCATCTGGGATATTTACTTTTAGTTTTGGGTTTAATTCACAAACTTCAATTAGTTTTTTTATATTATTCAGTCTCTTCACTGGATCGCCGAACATCTCAAGGAAGGCAGATTTAAGGAATTTGTCGGTTAATTTATTTGCCTGTTTTCTTTTTTCTATTGCCGATTCGGCTTTTTGTAGAATATGAACAATTTTCTTTTGTTGATCTAAAGATAAATCAGGTACAAGAATATTTGTTAGATTACCAAGTTTAATATATTTAATTACTCCACCTATAGATAATCGCCTAAGATTCTCAAGCTGCTTATTTAATAAATAGTAAAGAAAATATACATCCAATTTATCTTTTTTAATAACTTCAACAACATATGTGCGTTGATATGCATTAAATTTTCCATTATAATATTTAACATTTAAATCACCATTACCAGCTACCAATACACATTCACAATCAAACGCATGGGTATTTATATAAGTAGGTTCTCTTGCGCATGTAAAAAAAGGATATATGCCATTTTTATCTTCCGCATTTACATCTAACTTACCCGTTTGTATCTTACTCAATTCACCTAAACGCATTACAATAATCCTTTTAATTTAACAATATCATTTTTAATTTCTTCTTCTAATTTAATTATTTTATCCATTGTTATTTCAGGGTTTTCATACTCCACCTCTTCATATTCAATAGGTTTATACCTTGAAATAGAAAGGTCGTAATCGTTATTTTTTATTTCCTTGATATCTACCCAGAGCCATTTATCCCCTTTTTTAGGTGATATGGTTTTATCGCGTTTTTTCCATTGTTTAATTATATTTGGAATATCGTTTTTTTCTATTTTTGTGCGTTTGTCGTCAAGTGAATACCCGTCTGCTTCCATATCATAAAACCAGACTTTATCGGTTTTTTCTCCTTTGGTGAAAACAAGCACGGCAGTTGAAACCCCTGCGTATGGTTTAAATACTCCTGAGGGCATGGATATAACCCCGTCAAGAGAACATTGTTCAAGAAGAATTTTGCGAACATCTTTATGGGCATTACTTGAGCCGAAAAGCACACCGTCTGGAACAATTACCCCGCATTTTCCTCCCGGAATGAGCATATTTACAAAAAGATTTATGAACAGGAGTTCGGTTTTAGGACGCTGGCTTTTTCCGGTTACAGTTAAATCTTCATTGATATCGCTTCGGTCAACGCTGCCTTTAAAGGGCGGATTGGCAAGTATCACGTCATAAGAGGTGCGCTCAGAAAAGTTTTTGGAAAGAGTATCGGAATATTTTATATTAGGATTTGCAATACCGTGCAAGACCATGTTCATTAAGGCAATACGCACCATTGTTGTATCAAAATCATACCCGTAAAACGCTTTTTCCCATAAAAAATTCCAGTGTTTTTTATCAGGAATTTTATCGCCTACCAGATTGTGCGGAGCACCGTCTTCGTCGTATTCAATCTGCTCAGGGTCAGTATAGGATTTAAGGATATGGTTAAATGCCCCAATCAGGAAGCCTGCTGTTCCGCAGGCAGGGTCGCAGATTTTCTGGCCAAGTCCGGGGTCAACAAGTTCCACAATCATACGTATAATATGTCTGGGCGTTCTGAATTGTCCGTTTTTCCCGGATTGGGATATTTCGCTTAGAAGATATTCGTAAATATCCCCCTGTATATCTATTCCCTGAGCCGACAGATTGAGTTCATCAATAATTTTAACTGCTTCCTGTAGCAACGATGCTTTGGGAATTAAAAAGACAGCGTCTTTCATAGATTCTGCATAAAAATTTCCTTCACCCTTCATTTCTTTTATAAAGGTAAAGACATTTTCCCGGACATGTTTGAGCATGGTCTCTGCATCAAAATACATCCAGTGTGACCAGCGGCAATTTTCTTTTCCTTTGAATATTGATGTGTATTTAATATTGCGCCTGCGGGCAGCATTCTTTTCCTTATTGTCCATATCTTCAAGTCGTTTCATAAATAATAGATAAGATATCTGTTCAATAGCAGATAAGGGATTAGACAGACCTCCGGAATAGAACATATCCCAGAGTTTATTAATTTTACTCTTTATTTCAGGATGTGAGTTTAGCATATATTATCTCCTAAAAGGGGTAATAAGTATATGATAATACCCCCTTTTAGCCTTAGTATACCCACTTTTTCTTAATTTGTCAATAGGGTAATATAATTATCATATTACCCTATTTAGGGAGGATTTTACCCTATTTTTAACCACTTTGCATCACGTCCGATACCGGTAGATTTGATTTTATTGGCGTCTCTAAGGTCTCTTAATATCTTGCGTATCATATCACGGGTAACATTTGGGCATGTCTTTTCAAGGTCAGATATGGAAAATGCTCCTGGAAAGCGTTTAATTTGTGCTGTAACCTGTTCTGTTTTGGAACCCTTTCCTTTAAATAAGCCGACGCGGGTCTCGAATTCTTTATAAGCGGCAAGGAGCATACCGTGGAAATAGTTTAACCATGGAAAGATATCATGTTTAGCTTCATGCCATTTGTGAGATGAAGCCGCAAGCATATCGTAATAACTTTCTTTAGAAGTATCAATTATTCTTTCCAAACTAATAAATTTACCTACGCGATATCCGCTTTTGTATAGCAATAAAAGAGTCAATAAACGGCCTATTCTTCCGTTGCCATCTTTGAAAGGATGGATACATAGAAAGTCAAATACAAAAAGAGGTATTAAAATTAGATTATCATAAAGTTCTTCGCTTACATACTGGTTGTATAATTTTATTAGCTGGTTCATATATAAAGGAGTGTCTTTTGCGGAAACGGTTTCAAAGCGGGTAGTTATTGAACCATTGGAATGTTTGTTTACGATTTTATTATCCATTTTTTTCCAGAATCCTGATTTAATCGTTGTGTAACGGAATAACATTGAATGAAATTGTAAAATAACATTTTCTGCTAAGGGTATGTTGTCGTGGGATTGATGAATAAGATTTAATACATCTTTGTAGCCGGCGATTTCCTGTTCGGAACGATTACTGGGTTTGGTTTTCTCCTTTACTATATTTTCAATTCGTTTGCGTGGGGCGGTAATTCCTTCAATTTTGTTTGAAGCTTC
This sequence comes from Elusimicrobiota bacterium, assembly GCA_016928195.1. GTDB lineage: Bacteria > Elusimicrobiota > UBA8919 > UBA8919 > UBA8919 > JAFGLF01. Next base: position 14,225 of record JAFGLF010000070.1, on the reverse strand, counting down.
GGTACTTTCAATAACAGCACTTTCAAGAAGTTTTTCGAGAACATCCGGCGACTGTCGCGAGTATAGTTCCTCTTTTCCTTTATATTCACCAAGGGTAGAAATGGTTTTTAAGATTTCAGGATCAAATTTTAATTTTTTTAAATAATCAGATTCCAATGATTTCATTGTTTTTCTCCCTGCAACGGAATGGTATTAAAAACTGTGATTATATCGTTAAGTTCTTCTTTAGAAAACAACCGTGTTGCAGCATCAATACCAAACTGGGTAAAAGGCGGTTCGAATAAATCGTCATACTCTATATGTTTTTTCTTTGCAAAAACATTTTTGACTGTACGCAGAAATCTAATCTGTTCGGTAGTAAGTTCCTGCCGGTTGTTTCGTTCAACAACATAGGTATTGAAGGATTCATTGATTAATTCTTCAGGGTCAGGGAACTTGTATAATCCAAGAATGTTTTTTATAAACTGTACGAATGTACCATAGGGACGGACGAAAACCTTGCGCAGGTTATCTTCGGTAATATAAAGTTCCGGGCTGTTAAGGGTATTTTCTAAATCCTGAAGGTCTTTGTCTGATATAGGAATATCTTGCTTGATTTTTTTAAGGGTAGGGTGGCTTTCTGCTAATTCAATAATTCTTTCCTCTATCTTCTTCCGATAGTTGGCTACATAATCACCTTCAGCGTTAGGACCGAATTCTATCCATTTCCGTTCCACCACAGCATCATCCAAGTCAAGTTTTACTATATCCGGTGTTTCAATAAGTTTATATTTCATAATTTCGGTTAAATGTTTCTTTATATATTCAATTTTGTCATAATCAAGATTTTCCCAGAAAACAGATGATAAAACCTTGTCAATATGCTTTGATAATGCTTTAACGGCTTTTAGATTTCGCGGAAGACGTTTTATGTCATCAATGATTGAATTTTTATACATCTCTATTTCTTCCTGTTTATTCATTAGAAAAGAAAAACCAAGGTTTTCAGTTTTATATAAAAACTGGGATTGAAAAAGATTTATATCACTACGGCAACGCATTAAAGGAGCAATATGTTTATCAAGAAAGACAAAGGACTCACTGTCAAAATCGTCCCAAAGCTGTCCCGATAGGGCGATATCTATATTTTTTCTATTTTCTCTAATTGTAATGGAGTTTTCAGGCAAAGATTTTATATCGCAGATAATCTCGTCTTTGATTATTTCATATCTTTTTATGTCTTGATTCTGAAAAAATTTAAGCTTTTGTAAGCGAATTTTAAATATTTTTACCGGCAAAGCATCTTGCTGGGTTGGAGGCTGTCCTTCGGGTTTTTCACCGAAATATTCAAAGTTATTCCAGTGGTCTATAATCAAAAACCTGTCTTTTTCCATACACCATACTTTTTTCTTTCTGATTTCTTTTTCCAGAGTACGGGTACCCCGTCCGATCATTTGCCAGAACTTTATTTTACTGAATACCGGCTTGGCAAAAACAAGATTACATACTTCTCTTATGTCAATGCCGGTATCCAACATATCCACTGAAATCGCTATTCTTGGAAAGCTTTCGTTTTTAAATTTATTTATAAGTTCAAGAGGTCTTTCCATTTTAGAGTCAATGATTTCTACTAATTGTCCTTTATATTCAGGATAAAGCCTGTTGAAAATTTCCCAAAGTCTTTTAGCGTGATTATGGGAAATTGCAAAAATAATGGATTTAGCAGGTAAAACTCCGGAGTCATCTTTAATGCTGACGTCCATAAATTCACGGACCAATGATTCGTTTGTTCCAAGATTTGTAACTTTTTTTTCGAGGTCGGTACCTTCAAAGTCAATTTCATCAGGGGTTAAACCTTCTTCAATAATTTTTTTCTGAATACTTGGCGGCAATTCAGTTCCTTTTATACCTGTTATCTGAAATTTTGTTTGTGCGGCATACGGTGGGCGAAAGTCAACTAAATGTCTGTCATTTACTGCCTGGTCGTACGAATAATTAAATGTCGGCTGCTTCCCGTCACAATTGAAGAATCTAAAAGTATCCCGTTCTAAGTAGTCACATGGTGTAGCCGTTAAACCGATTTGGATGGCGTGAAAATAACTCAAAACGTCTTTCCATTTGTTGTAGATTGACCTGTGACATTCATCTGAAATTACAACATCAAAGAAACCCGGGGAAACAGTATCAAGACAACCCATCATTGTTTGGACAGTAGCTACGTTTAGTCTTTTAGAGTCTTGCATATTACCGGATTTTATCCAACAGCGGGACTCGTTTGGCAGATGTTCTTTAAAATTATCATATGCCTGTTTTGCTAATGCTTCTCTATCTACAAGAAAGAGCACTTTCTGTGCCCATCCTGCACGAAGTAATACGTCAAGTAAGGCCATAGCAGTACGTGTTTTTCCTGTACCGGTTGCCATAACAAGAAGGAATTTTCTTTTATTAGCATTGAGTCCATTAAAAATCCGTTTAACTGCTTCGAATTGGTAATCCCTGTTAATTATTTCGGATTTTATTGGGATTGAATCTAAATCTTTTTTATGTTCGTTCTGAAAACGGATACGTTCTAAATCGTGTCTGGCGAAAAATCCATGCACCATGATAGGAGCATAACGCTGTCGATTCCAAAACCATATTTCATAACCATTTGTCAAGAAAATTAAAGGCTCCCTGCCATATTGACGGGTTAACCCCTCTGCATAATCTTCTGCCTGTTGTTTTCCTTCTATTGGGTCACGGGAAGAGCGCTTGGCTTCTATAATTGCAATGGGATCAGCCGCTCTATCAAGAAGAAGATAATCAGAGAAACCGGCTTTTTCATATTCAGGTGGATTTGAAGATATTGAGCGTCCTGAACCTGTACCGGGAATTTCAAACTCTGTCAAAACTTCCGAGCGGTTATTGATATGCCAACCGGCTTTTCCTAACGATGTGTCAATTATCTTTATGCGAGTTTGTGTTTCTGTAGGATTTTCGTGATACATATGTCCTCTTAAAAATTATATCATCCCTTCATCTGCAAAACTAAAATGAGAATTGTTCCCTACTATTATATGGTCCAAAACTTTAATATCCATAATATTTCCTGCAGAAATTAGGTCTTTGGTAATTTTTTTATCTTCTTGACTTGGAGTTGAGTTCCCGGAAGGATGATTGTGGGCAAAAATCAAAGCAGCAGCATTATATTTAATTGCTTTTTTCATTATTTCTCTGGGATAGACCGCACTTGAAGTTAAACTTCCTTCAAATAAATCTTCAACCTCAATTAATTTATTTTTGCCATCCAAGAATAGTACTTTAAATACTTCTTTTTTATCCTTTAACATTGACTGATAAAGATAATCTATTACTGTCTTTGATGATTTAAGAATTATTTCTTTTCCAATAATTTTTTCTTTTAGATATTTTTCAGATATTTCCTGGAAAATTTTTATACCAAAGATATTGGATGGTCCTATTCCTTTTATTTCTTGAAGTTCCTCCGGAGAAGCTTCAAGAACACCACGTAAACCTTTAAACTTTTCAATGGCATTTTTTGCCTGTTGTTTACAATCTCTGCGAGGACTGGCTAAGGTTAAAAGCAATTCTACAATTTCATAATCAAGAAATGCTGAAAGTCCTGTTTTTAAGAATTTATCGCGTAGTCTTTTTCTGTGTCCTTCGCCTTTATGTTTGTTAGGTTTTGTCATAAATAATAGAATTTATCAGTTATTCTATCAAACTGTGGGGAAATGTCAATCATATAAAACGGATGACAGATAACAAATGACAGATGACAGATAGCAAAGCAAGCTTTGCAGTTACTCTATCAGTCTCTTAAAATATTACTACTTTAAGCTCCAGTTTTGCTCCAGGTTCCCCCGTCAATCCCGTGCGTTCCCAACCAAAGATTTCTAGCCGACAGCTTGTAAGACTTCATTGACTGATTTACAATAGACTATATCGCGGTTAAGTTTAGATACAAAATCTTTCGTTCTTATGAAATTGTCACCATCGTAACCATGATTCCATTTAAGCAGACTAAAGAATCCAGCCCATGTTTCCTTTTTTTTGGACTGTAATAATCCCATCTTTCTTTTCAGGAATCTTTGAATTACCCGCATGTCTCTGACCCAAACAGGCGCTATTAAACCTATTATTATATCGGCTTCTTTAAAACTGCGGGATATCCAGTCATGGTGATATATCCCTTCAACAATCCAAGACGAATTGTCGAGAAAGTCATTCAGAGTTTTATCGCGCTTTTCCGGGTCAGCCTTAATGCCGAAATATCCATCGGAGTTGTCCCAGAAAATGTCGTCCAGATTTAGAATCGGAATATTATATTTTCGAGATAAAATATCGGCAATATATGATTTCCCGCTTCCTGTACTTCCAAATATATGTATTTTCCGATGGGCCATAAATCCGCCGTGGCGGAAACCACCCCCGTTTTTCCTGAACCTGTTACTTCGGATAACTGTATTTTAATTTGCCTTCTTTGTATGCCTTTTCCCAGTTCTTCTTGACTATTTTAACAATCAGCCGGGGACTGTAATTCTTTTTATTATACGGAATCCAGTCATCAGGACGGAAGTAATAACCGTCGCTTAATCCTGCGCCCAGACCGTCATTATTCTGACGTTCAGGAGGGAATATGAAATCTTCCCTTTCTACTATAACACATAGTATATCCAGACATATGTATCCCACAGGAACATTTATCGGTTTGTCATAAAAGGTTACTCCTTTAAATTCTGCAGAGGTGATACGGCCGTCATCAAGGTGTTTGATTAATAGCGGGATAGCTTTTTCTTTTAATTTAATTATATCCGTTACAGCACTAACCGGTTCTAAACCGCTATGCACTACCACAGTAGCATCAGAAGCGGCATCTTCAAAATAATACCCTGCTATCCTATTGCTTTCGGGAAACAACCGCTGGGCATTAATTAACGAAGTAATATAATTGCCTGAATTTTCTTCTTTTGCAGTTAACATTTGAAAAATAACAATAGCAATTACAAACAATACAAAACTACTAAATATTAATCTTGTATTTATTTTTTTCATTTCCCCTCCAATGTCCGTTATTCTATTAATCTTTTAAAATACTCCTTAATTATTGGGGCGTATTTGGGCGGATAATTTTTTCTCAGGGACTCTATTATGGATTCCCTGAACTCTTTAGGCGGTTTGTAGTCCTTAGCAGAAGGTATCTTTATAAAATCCGTCCGGAATCCTGTAAATCCCCCTGGTGCTCCCCCGTTTCCCATTCTGAGCTGCTGGTTCCCTCTTACCATCATCGGCTTACTGCCTGCCATCATCTGCATCATCTGCTGAGAGGCGCCCTGCATGGATTCCTGTCCGTTTAAAAGGTCTTCAAGTGCTTTCTTTTCCGAAACTACCGCAGGTTCCGTATCTGCCTGTGAAAGTTCGGTTACTGCCTTATTCATATTTTTTGAAGCTGACGACATTTTCTGTATTATATCAGGCGGAAGCGAAAGCGTCCGTTCAGATATTTCGGAAAGCATCTGCTTGAGCTGTTGGGTTTTATCCTGGTTTGTTTTCTGCATTCCGGACAGTTGTGTATGTTTGTCCAGCTCCTGCCGGGTAAAAACATCTTTTTTTGGAGGGTCGAATTTGGTTAAATTATCCAGTATTTCCTGTTCTATTGTTTTACTTGTTAAAACGTGTTTGTTCGGCAGTTCCTCTGTTACTTTTTCCAGAATCTTGTCCAGTTCGGATATTATATTAGGCAGGTATTCCCGTGTTTTGTCTATTTTTTCCGATGCCAGTTCGCTTAAAACGACATTCATACGGGATTCCGGACCGGCGTACATATTGAAGGTGCTCGGAAGGGTTGTTGTGCTTTGTTTGATAATCTCTTTGGAATCTGCCAGTTCTTTTATCGCCTGTTTCTGTTTTTCTGCAAGTTTTTTCAGGAGTTGTTTCTGCAGTTCCAAGACCTTTTCCAGCCGTTTCTTGTCCAGTTCCTGTGTTTGGGAAAGTATTTTTTCCTGTTCCATTATAATTTTTTCCAGTTCATTTGCCGATTGGTTCATTTGTTCCTGCAGACGGCTGTAGGATTCGCTCATTGACGACTGCGCAGCGTTTTCCATTCCCTGAAGTATGTCCGATATCTGCCGGCTTAGTTTCTGTGCAAGTTCTATGGCTTTGTCTATATTGCCTGATTCAAGCGTCCATCTCATTTCGTCTGCTGTCATGCGCATCTGCGAGAGGTCTATCTTTTTCATGTTTTCGTTGTTGGCAAAGTTTTCCGGTGTTTCTCTGGGCATGCCGGCTACTTTTTTTGCGAGTTCGCCGAGAAGGTCTGAAAGCTTTTTGGTGGCATCCTGCAGTTCTTTGAGTTTTTCCGCGTCAGGCATGGATTTCATTTCCTGAAGTTTTTTCTCTATGTCGCCTGCCGAATCCGACATCTCCCTTGTTGTTGAGAGCATGTCCTCCATCTTCTGGTTTTTTGCGATGTTTTCCGAAAACGAACTGAGTTTTTTCAGTTCCTCTATTATCTGGCTCTGGAGCTGTTCTGCCTGTGTCAGGTTTTTGTCTGAAATGGATTTCGATGCCTGGGGCATTTTCTGGCTGCCGAGTTCCGATGCCATTTCCTGCAGGTTTTTGTATTCTGTATAGACCTGATAGTTGGTAAAAGGGTCGTTACCCATTTTAGACACTGTTTTTTTGAAATTTTCAACAGCGTTTTCGAGCAGTTTTCTTGCATTTTCCTGCATTTTAAGCGCATTTTCAAGGTCTTCTTTACTAAGTGCTGTTTTGCTCTGGAGCTGTCTGGAGAGTATTTCGTTCAACAGCATGTTGAATTCCGAAACTTCGTGTTCTATCAAAGCATGTTCCATTTCATATGACAGGACCTCGAATTTGTATGTCTCGGAATATCCCTGTACTTTTTCTTCTGAAGCGGAGTTGTCCGAAGCTTCGAGCCGGTATGTAACAACATCTCCGGGTTTTAAGTCCAGTTTGGAAATGCTTATGTTATATTCCTCCAGCGCTTTCAGCGCCGGTTTGGAAAAAGTTTTTATACTTTTCCGTTTATTGAGAGAAAGGTAGTTTATGAATATTTCGGATAGTCCAAAGTCGTCTTCTGCCGAATAAACTATGCGCATAATTCCGTTTTCTGAAATCATAACGTCAAATGCTGGCGCTATTATTTTGATTTGGGGAGGGTTGTTTTTGACTATATTTATGCTGTATTTGACAGGGTCGCCGGTTGTTTCCCTGTCTTCGGTAAAAGAGCTGAGCCAGTATTTTGACTGGTTCTGTATTACGAATTTTGCCTGTATACGCTTTTTTCTTACTTCAGCCCTTATTTTTTCGTTTGTGTCGGTCAGCAGGAAGGCCTCATTCAGGTTTTTATTGGAATCTGCGGTTACTATTATGGTTGTTCCTGCAGGCGCCTCTATTTCGCTTTCTTTGACTGTTCTGTTTGACATACCTGCATATGACGGGTAGATGTACTCAATCTGTGTAACCGAAACGGCAAGGGGCGACACTATCTTTATTTTGTATCTCCGGGATTTGTTGTCCAGCAGTTTCACATAGTATTCGGTATCTTCGGTTATTTTTTCTATTTTTTCATAATAGTTATTTTCACCCATTTTTCTCATTTTCTTTGTCTGCCAGCTGCCGTCTGTTTCCCTGAAAAACAGGTATGGTGTAGTGGTGATCAACTTTGTGACAGCATATATGTTTACATCGCTTCCTATTGATGCTGTTGTGTCTTCGGGCATAACTGTAAGATATGTTCTGGACGCAAACGGCAGAAGCGACCTTTTAAGCCGGAATTCGCCGTAGAACAGGACAAAATTAAGCAGTAAAACGACGAATATTATAAAAATGTTTCTTAACGAACCAAGGGTTACTCCGGATTTTATGTTGTCCTGCGATATTTTTACAGATGTTATATCTATAAATGCTTCGCGGAGCTCATCCGATATTCCGTAACCCGGAGTTTTTTTAAGCTGGACTGCGTTTATCAGGTCGTCTTTGAGTGTGCCGTTGTTTTTCTGGATAAGTATGGCAAGGTCTTCATCTGCAGTTTTTAAGTAAATAACTGTGAGTATCGTTTTAACAAGCAGATAGACGGCAAATATGACTAGCAATACCCATAAAATCATGCGTAAGGTAAATGAAGATACTCCAAAGTAGTCAGTTGCATAGTTAAGGAAAACGATTAGTAATACGGAACTGAGAAAGTAAAGAGAGGTTTTGAGTATATAGAGAATACTCAGTTTGAGTTTGGCTGAAGAGATTAGTTTGTTTATGTTGTCCATGATTGTATTTCGAATTCTCAATTTCGAATTTCGAATTTTATGATAAGGTCTTATTTATAAATTGCATTTAACCTTAAATCCGCAATTTAAAATTCAGAATTCGCAATCGTTCGTGCTCTCATATATTCTTTCTTAGCTGCCTGAATGTTTCTTACCCCGTACTGGAATATATTGCCTAGCTGCTGGTGTGCGTCTGCGTCGTTTGTTATATCATATACAAGAATACTGTAGCCGATGTTTGCTATGTGTTTTCGTTTCTTAAGCCAGTCGAAAACATCCTTCTGTCCTATGTAGAGCCCCTGCAGGTATGTTGCGCTGACAGCAAGCAGGTCTTTCCTGTTTTTGATTGTATAGTCAACATCATCGGAAACTATAGGTGTAAGTATATGCTGGCTTTTTATCCCCTCGTATTTTGTGTCACCCTGCCCGAAATAGCACTCTATTAAATTCACGTCCTTTCCTTTAAGGTATTTTTTTAAAAATTTTAAATCCTGTCCCCAGTCAAGGTTGGAATCCACAAGGTATTTATATCCGTTTTCCGGACCGCCGATGAATTCGTTGAAGTAAGCCAGGTAGTGGGGATAGGTGCGCAGTGCACATAGGATATGTGCAACTAATAACAAATAACAAATGACAGATGGCAAGAAAGTGAGAGAGTGAGAGAGTGAGAGAGTCCCGATGAATCGGGATCTACGCTGCGCTTCGATGAGAGAGTGAGAAAATCTAATTTTAACTAATCCGGAAAAATAGATAAACAGGAGCGGGTAGACGGGCAGGATATAGCGCAGGCCTATCTGGGTTTTTGAATATGAGGCAGCTGCGAAAAATACAATTACAGGAACCAATAAAAATATTTTATCAAAGGTTGTTGCTGGAATTTTTTTAAAAAGAATAATTGAAATTACTGCCAGAATTATAACAGGGATGGTTGATTTGATAAGAAAAGCGAATACGTAGTAGTTTCTAAATCCTTCTGTGGAATATTTTCCGTTTAAAAATGTCAAGGTCCCTTTATCCCCCACAATACCGAATACGTTTTTTATCCCTTCTATAAAACAGCCGAGAGAGCCGAAATAAACAATAGTAACTACAAGGATTGAAGCGGTAATGATTAAGACAATGTTTATAATATTTTTCAGGCGGTCTTTTTTTAATAATACCGTGAAAATAAAGATTGGGATAAGCAGGACTGCGCTGAATTTTGAAGATAGTGCAAGCCCTGCGGCAACCCCGGCGAGTATGATGTTTATATGAGACGGGTTTTCAATACAATTTCTGAATAAAAATAATGCAAGTATTATAAAAAAGGTTACTCCCAGGTCGGTTCCTGCTATGCCGGAATGTGCAAGTATGTTCGGAGAAAAGCAGTAAAAGGCAAGTGCAAAGAGCGCACAGTTGTCATCATTGAATGTTTTACGCGCCCAGAGAAAAATTATAAGTCCCAGGAGTATGGATAAGCCGAGTATCTGGAGCCGTGCGAGAAACAGGATGCTATCCGCACTTATTTTGTTTTTATATAAGAATTCTTTGCCGAATGCGAATTTCTGGTAGGATGTCCAGTGTACTTTTTCCTCCTTTTTTATGGTTGTGTCTGTAAAAAGTAACGGTAGTGCAGAAAGCATTCTTATTAAGGGCGGATTCTGGATTTCTATGAGGAAGTCCTTATACTTAATATGGTATAGGCCTGCGGATATCTGAAACGGTTCGTCGTAATAGGCACACTTCTGTTTTGATGACAGGATAACCTGGATTGCTAAGATTAATAGTAGTAGAATGATTAGAATTTTCTTGCTCATAATGTTGTTAAAAAGCGTTCTTATGTTCTAAAGTTCTAATGTTCTTATGTTCTATGATAAAGTATATAAAAGCGTTCTTATGTTCTTAAGTTCTTAAGTTCTTGAGTTCTTAGTTCTTAGTTCTGTATTTTCCTTTTTGCTAAATATAAGTATTTTCTTGCGTCCTGATGCCTCGGGTTCAATCTCAGCGTATCTTCAAGTTTTCTGATAACCTGCTCCCAGTTCTCCTGGTACCAGTATGTTACCGCCATGTTGTAGTGCGCATCGATATAGTCCGGTTTAAGCTGTATTGCTTCGTAATATTCCGATATGGCTTCGTTGTATCTCTTTTGTTTTTCGTAGGTTATGGCAAGGTCGTTATGAACAATCGCCCAGTCCTTGATTATTGACTGTACGACTTCAGGGAATGATTTGTATTCAAGGGACTGTTTATGAAGTTCTTTGTAAAACTTTATGGATTCCTTGTAGTAGCGCTCTGTGTTTACAAAATCCTTTTTGTTAAAGCTGATCCATCCGAGATTGAAATATATGGATGCAATATCTTTTTTTACTGACAGTGCTTTGTTGAAATATTTTTCCGCTTCGTCATATCTGTGTTTCTGCATAAAGAACATGGCTGTGCGCTGAAGCGAATATGCGTACTGCGATATTATTTTTTCCGTGAACAAATCAGGATATAAATCAGGGTTAAGCGGGGTTCTGAAGATATACAGTTGTTCAAAGTCAATAGGTGTATAGCCCGTTATTTTTTTATCTTTTATATTAAATGTTATTCCGTAAGGATAGATTGAAAATCTGTCGCTGAGCATCTCGTTGTCTTCCACATCGCTTGTATAGAAAATTTGTCTGCCCGCCGGCATATTCGAAGCTTGGCGGGTGTTTGCATTGTAAAACAATGCAAACATATCCGGCTGTTTAAGTGAAACCAAAGTTACATCTTTATACTTTTTCAGTGTCTGGGCATACCACTCGCTTCCAGAAAGTCCTTTTGCTATTACGGCAATATCCTCCCGCCTGTTTTCGATAAACTGAAGATACCACTGTGAAAAAACCTGGACGTCCTCTCTTGAAATAACTATTGAGTTTCCGGGAACCGAGCGGAAAACATTCCTTGCAAAATCATAGGCGTTAAAATTATAGCGCATATTATAGTTGCTGAAATTCGATATAAACAGTAATACGGGAATTATTAGTAGTACAAATGTCCCCCATTGTTTTGCCAGGCAAAACAGTCCTTGGGGGTTCCCCTCACCGGAGGAAGAGTATTTTTTCAGCCATTCGATTGCAGGCAATATACCGCTTCCAAACCAGATAATCAGCATCATATCGGATATAAGATAATGCGGGTCCATAATTGCAAGTGCGTGCGGGTTAGGAGGCATTTTTGCTATAGCTATAAAGAACGGTCCTGCCAGAAAGTATGCTACTGCTGTCATTGCAAAAAAGATTTTCTTTTTCCTGTACAGGTGTATAATACCCAGTATAATGAACGGGAGCCCCATATATGTAAATAATTTGACGGTTCTTTTTATGTAAACCTTCATTTCTGGTATAATAACGTCGCCAACGGTATATCTTGAAGATATAAGGTCCAGTGTTTTGCCGTGTGTCTTCCTGGTGATTGTATTAATAAAGGTTTCCATGTTGTCAGGTTTGTTCCAGTTAAGCACTGGTTTGGTTTTTGACCTGACAGGCAGATAAAGAAAAACGGAAAACCCTGCAAGAAGAAGTAATCCGGAAATGACTACCCGTGCGGCTGAAAGCTGTTTCCGTATTTCGCTGAATATAAGCCAGACCAGAATCCCGGGAGCAATCAGAACTATGTCTATGCGGTTGCCCATGGCAAGACCGAAGAGAAAAGTGGCAAGTGACAGATGACGTATGACAGATAACGGATGACAGATGAAAGATGACATCAAAAGTAAATAAATAATTAAGGCAATAAAGAATGTATTTAGGGTGTACATTTCTGCTACTATTGAAACAGACCAGAAGGTGGATGAGAAAGCCAATGCCATTGCAGCTACAACACCAGAGAGTGAGAGAGTCCCGATGAATCGGGATCTACGCTGCGCTTCGATGAGAGAGTGAGAGAGCAAGTGGGATAACTGCTTGATTATAAGGTATACGAGCAGGCAGGTCAGGGCGCCGAAGAATGCGCTCATCAGGTTGATGCGGTATGCTATGTTGCCGAATGGTATTATAATAGTGAATATTTTTCCTAATATTACATACAGAGGATATCCGGGCGGATGGGCTATGCCTAATGTTAAACTGACTGATGCCATTTCGCCTGCATCGCGGTAAACCGCAACAGTAGGAAAAGCTGTGTAGACGAATATTGCAAAAGTGGTTAGAAAAGTTATAATCATAGTTTTATTTAATTTCGAATTCTCAATTTCGAATTTCGAATTTTATGATAAAGTTTTATTTATATTCGTCCGCCACGGCGGATTTCACTTCGTTCAACAATCCGAAATCCGAAATTCGCAATTATTTCAGTTTCCTTCTTGCGGCGTCTAAAAGTCTTTGGATTTCCGTGTTGCCGGGTTGAAGTTCCAAGAGCTTTTCCAGCTGTTCAATCACCCCTCTCCAGTTGTTTTTGTTCCAGTACAATCCTGCCAAATTGTAATAAGCATCTGTATATTCAGGTTTAATGGTTATTGCTTTTTTATACATTGAAATCGCCTTTTCTGTCTGCCGGGTTGCAGTATAATAATCTGCCAGATTCATGTAAAACACATATATCATAATAGTGTCGCGAAGCCTCAGGTTGTTTTCGCGTAATGCATACATTTCCGGATAGTTATATCTTAATTTCGTTTTATCTATTGTATGTAAAAGACCTATGTTATGAAATTTTATGTCATTAAAATAATTCGGGTTTTGTGACAAATAATAGATGTTTTTCCTGCCTGCATCAATAATCATTTTTCTTTCAATCGGATATCTGGCCATACGTCTTTCCTTGCCTTTAATCCAGTAGTACCTGTCGCCGTATATATTAGGAAACACACTGGCGTTACAGTCAATAATATCGACTGTCGGTTTCCTTTTTTCGATTATCTTTTGATATGCAAGTATGAATATGGATTCGTCTGATTTATCAAGGAAAAGCAGTGAGTTTTCCGGAACCGTTTTTAATATGTTTCTGCCTATATCCAGCGAAGCAAAGTTGTTCCTCAGGTTGTTTCTCGGAAAAGCTGACGAAAACTGGAACAAAATAATCACAATTATAAATACGTAGGTCCCCGGCACCAGAGCCCCAAACCAGCGCCCTTTGGGCGCGATTCGGGGTAAACCTTGTTTGTTGTGGGAGAGATCTATTAAAAGTTTAATTCCGTAACCTATCCATATTGCAAAAACTGTGATTGAGGGTATGTAAAAAGGTTCAAGCTGGTCCCTTGCAACATCTATCAGGGGTTTATTTGCAAGGAATATAAATACCGGTCCGGTAAATATGAAAATTATGAATAAGAACCATAAAGCTTTTCTGTCTTTTTTATACATGGATGTAAAGCCGAGAATTCCAAGAATAAATCCGAAGATTGTGAATGAATCGATCATGTTTTTAAAGTAATCAGCCATCTGTGAAATAAGCAGGCCCAACGGTCTCATAAACATACCGCTTTTTTCGTCTATATTCATTACCCCGCCGTAACCTGAACGGAATACAACCTTAAAAAAGTTTGTGAGGTTTTCCGGATTGTCCCAGTCCGCTATCGGGTTTTGCTGGGAACGGAGAAGCAGGAAGAGATAGATGGAAAAGCCTAATGCAAGAGCAGAGAGTAAGAGAGTAAGAGAGTAAGAGAGTCCCGGTGAATTGGGATCTACGCTTCGCTTCGGGGAGTTGGATAGTTTAATAGATGAATGATTGGTTAAAAGGAGATATAAGATGGCGGGGATGAGGAGCAGCATTGTGTGATGGTTGCCCATACCGAGACCGAATAAAAAAACAGGGAGTAGGAAGTAGGGGGTAGGCAGTAGTAGAAGATAGAGGATTAGGGCGGTGAAGAAGGCGTTTAGGGAGTAGACCTCTGCCATTGTTGACTGTGTCCAGAGCTGGTTGGAAAAGGCGAGCGCCAGCGCAGCTGCGCTGGCGCAGATGACAGATGACGCCCGCCCGATCCGCCGTGGCGGATCATTCAGGCGGGAATGACAT
>JAFGLF010000012.1 GCA_016928195.1 Elusimicrobiota bacterium | reverse complement strand
TCTCTCTATATACTTTTTTTTAACATATGGAGAAGTCATACAGGATAATACACCGAAATAGTCAGGTTTAAAAGAAATTATACCGCCGGATTCCAATTTTAAAAAGCTGTTTTTATCCTTTCCGGGTCCAGCTTCCTTTATTCCCACAACCGTATGGTCACTGCTCTGGCTAATAATATATAAATCAGGGCTGCAGCAATCAATATTTTTACTGCTGACATCCTGCAGGCCCAGTGCCAGAATAATCTTATATACTCTGTTATTTCTTTTTTTAACCTCAATTACTTGCGTTTCCAGAAGGAAGGTATCCATAGAAGCTTTTTTTATAGGCCTGTAATCTACTGTGTTATGTCCCATAAGTATAGCTTCTCCTATCCGTACCTGATTGACTCCTTCAGGGACCATATTTTTTTCAATTAATTTCCAGATGCTTGAATTTCCGCCTGATATAACCGGTATGTTTATTCCGGTAGTTTTCATAATCTCCTGCCGTAAATCGACAAGGATCTTTAAACTTTTAGGAACAGGGCCATTTTTAGCAATACACCTTGCATTTGTCCCCAGTCCATATAGTTCAACAGCTTTACAATCTTTTACCAGCTGCTTGCAAAAGCTGGTAACATCTCCTGGAAGCAGGCCTTCTCTTTCATCATCTGTTTCGACCATTACTATTACCCGGTGTATTAATTTTTTTTTCCTGCAGGCATTTTCAATTAGTTTTACTGTTTTTAACTGAGTATTTAAGCTAATATCACAAATCTCAACCAATCTTTCAACTTCATCCGGCATGGGGCTTCGCAGCATGACAAGTACCTGTTTCTCGCCATAAAAGTTTCTTAATCTCTCAAGGTTTTCCAGCCGGCTGTCTCCAAAAGTTGTAATTCCGGAATTCTTCATTGCTGCTGCTATCCTTGTGTCTCCTAATACACACTTGGTAACACCAATAACGGAAATACCCGATTCAGAGCAACGCATTTGAATGATCCTGCTGTTATGGGATATTCTATCCAGATATATTTTTAGACAAGGATAATGCATTAAGAAAAGACTATTATCTTTTGGAGAACTGGGGTCTTTTTCTGGCTTTTTTGAGGCCATACTTTTTCCTCTCTTTAATTCTTGAATCCCTGGTTAAAAAACCCTCTCTTTTTAGTATGGTCCTGTATTCCTGATTTATTTCCAGCAGTGCTCTGGAAATACCATGGCACAGTGCCCCTGCCTGTCCTGATATTCCCCCTCCTGATAAATCTGCAATAACATTGTAAGCGTTTTCGGTATTTGTAATCTTAAAAGGTTCCATAATGATAGTTACAAAAGATTCTCTTTTAAAATATTCTTTAAAATCTCTTGAGTTTACTGTAATCTTTCCTTCTCCGGGAACCAGCGTTACTCTTGCTATTGATTTTTTTCTCTTTCCGGTTGCATTATAAATTGCTTGATCTGTCAAATTGCTTCTCCTTTTTATAAATCGATTTTTTGAGGTTTCTGAGCACTATGTATATTTTCTTCGCCTTTATATATCTTTAATTTCTTTAAGATTTTCCTGCCCAGGATATTATGCGGCAACATTCCTTTCACTGCATTTCTTATAACAAATTCGGGTGATTTCTCCATCTTTTTTTTCAAGTTTGTGACTTTGAGATTACCCACATATCCGGAATGCCTGTAATACTTTTTATCCTCTAGTTTATTGCCTGTGACCTTTATTTTATCCGCATTTATAACAACCACAAAATCTCCACAATCTAAATGTGGAGTAAAAGTTGGTTTATTCTTACCCCTTAAAATCCTGGCTATTCCCGTACACAGTCTTCCAAGATTTTTATCTCTGGCATCTACCAGATACCATTTTCTTTCAATTTCTTCATTTTTTAAATTAAATGTTTTCAGTCCTACATTTACCATAACTCCTCCTGTATCCTAAATATTCAACTCCCGTGAGGAAAAGACCCTTTGCAGGTACTATCCCCCCGGTAAGATTTCTATTTCTTTTATTTAAAGCTTCCTGTATGCTTGCAGGTTCCCTCTGTCCTTTTCCTATCTCAAGTAAGGTCCCTACTATAATCCTAACCATATTATATAAAAAAGAATTTGCTGCTATCTTAAAGACAATTAAATCATCCTCTGTTTTTTCTACTGTAAATCTAAACACTTTCCTTATTGTATTATCTCTCAGACACTCCGGATTACAAAAAGACCCAAAGTCCTTTACTCCCACAAACATTTTTGCAGCTTTTTTCATAAGTCTTATGTTTAGTTTATTGTTTACCAGAATGCTGTATTTTTTCAAAAAAACACTTTGATATTCTTTATTTACTACATAATAGCTATATTCTCTTAAAGACGCATCCCTTCTTGCATCAAAAGAAGGACTTACTTTTTTAAGTTTTTTTATAACTATATCATCAGGGAGCAGACTATTAATAGACCACAGTATTCTGTAAATATCCAGTTCTCCGGCAGTATAAAAATTTACCACCTGGTACCTGGCGTGGACTCCCGCATCAGTTCTTCCGGCATATTTAAAATCAACTTTCTCATTTAATATTTTCGAAAGAACTTTTGTCAACTGCCCCTGTATAGTATTAATGCCACCTGGTTGTATCTGGAATCCACTGTAATCAGTCCCGTCATATTCCACAACAGCCATGTAGTTGTTTACCATATTATGCAGTTTAAATTCATACTTTTCAAAATAACAAGAATTTAGTTTTATTTTTTAAGCAGTTCCATTATTACAAGTTG
>JAFGLF010000069.1 GCA_016928195.1 Elusimicrobiota bacterium | reverse complement strand
TGAATGGTATAACGGACAGGGATATCCAAGGGGTATAAAAGGCGAAGAGATTCCGATACTTTCAAGGATCTCATTTGTTATAAATTCCTATGAGGCCATGATAAATGATAGGCCATACAGAAAGAAGTTGACAAAAAAGGAAGCAATGGAGGAGATAAAGAAATTTTCAGGAACCCAGTTTGACCCCAAAGTAGTAGAAATATTTTTGAAGATACTTTACGACAAAAAAATAGTACCTATTGCGTCACCTAAAAAAGTATCTGAAACCAATATAGAGTAATAGGTAGATACAGATAGTAAAGTGCGGAAGGGATTTAATGAAAAAGAAAACCCGGTCCCCAAGATGAAAGCTTTTAACTTCCGGGATGGAGTTTTTGAGGCTATGATGCACCGTTTTTATATCGACCCTACAATGGTTGCTTTTGGTGAAGAGAACAGGGATTGGGGAGATGCATTTGCTGTGTACCGTGGCATAACGGAGGCTTTACCCTATCACCGGCTTTCTAATACCCCTATTTCTGAAGCAGGAATTGTGTGGGCTGCTGTAGGTTACGGGTTGGAGGGTGGCCGTGTTGTCTGTGAACTCATGTGCTGTGATTTTTTAGGAAGAGCGGGAGACAAGATATTCAATCAGCTGTCAAAATGGCAGAGTATATCGGCCGGTATTTTAAAAATGCCGGTGGTGGTTAGAATTTCCATTGGAGCAAAATATGGAGCCCAGCACTCCCAGGACTGGTCGTCTATAGTGAATCATATTCCAGGCCTGAAAGTTGTTTATCCCGTAACTCCCTTTGATGCCAAAGGGCTTATGAATAAAGCGCTTTCAGAATGTGACCCGGTGATTTTTTTTGAAAGCCAGAAAATATATGATTATCCGGAGTTATTTAATGAAGGCGGTGTTCCTGAAGAATATTACGAGGTAAATTTTGGTGAACCTGCTGTACGGAAAAGAGGCAGGGATATTACTATCCTTTCATCCGGCCCGTTTCTTTATACGGCAATGGAAGCTGCAGAAATTTTAGAAAAGGATTATAAAATAAGTGCTGAAGTTATTGATTTACGGAGCATTGTCCCTCTAAACTATGATATAATTTTAGAATCCATACAGAAGACCGGTAAGGTTCTACTGGGCTCGGAAGCTGTAGAAAAGGGTTCCTATATGCATAATGTGGCTTCAAATATTACAAGATTAGCCTTTAATTTCCTGGATGCCCCTCCTGTGGTTATAGGTTCCAGGAACTGGATTACTCCTGCTCCGGAGCTCGAGGATATTTTTTCCCCCCAGAAAGAGTGGATAGTGGATGCTATTCATGAAAATATTATGCCCCTGGCCGGGTATACTGTAAAGACGAATCAGAGCACCGGAGAAATCAATAGAAGATATAAATTTGGAATCTAATTTTCTAATATTTAAAAAATATGAGTATAAAAGAACTGGTTAAAGTTTCCCGTTTTTATGGAGAAAATCCAGATTTTTTACTGGCGGGGGGCGGTAACACATCTTTTAAAGATAAAAGGTACATTTATGTTAAAGCTTCAGGATTTAAGATGGCTTCTATCGGAGAAGATGGATTTGTAAAACTGGACAGGAATGCTTTAAACAGAATATGGGAAAAGAGATATCCTGCCTTTAAAAATAAATATATCACATTTGAAAATAATACAGAGATCAGTGCTGCTGTTAAAGACAGTGCTTCATTTGAAAAAGTTCATTCTTCATATACTCCAGACCATATTGTTTATGCCGGACCGGAGATGTCATTTGTAGAGGATTTAGATGGTATTGGACAGGATATAAATCAATATAAGGAGAGGAATTGGTGTCATCCAAAGGTGATAGCTGTCAAAATGACTGGTGTGTTTGCTCTCGGTGATGAAGAGAATTCTTCCCATGTTATCATGCTTTTCTTTCTTGATGCTCTAAAAATTGCCGTGTACGCAGAAAGCTTTGGAGGATATAAGTTTATGAATAAAGAGCAAATTGATTTCATTAAGAACTGGGAGGTTGAGGAATTTAGATTAAAGGTTAATTAGGCAAGATAATTAACCAGGCTCTATGAATTTTGGTATTACACGAGGGTATATTTGAATTCCTCGAATTTGCAAATATGTTCTCAAGTATTATAATTATTCATTAATATAAAGAATTAAAGTACATACATCGGATGGTTAAGATAAATATGTTTTAGGAAAATATAATTTATTACATATGGAGATGATAATGGTAAAGAAAAGTGAAGATAAAAGTATGGGTAAAAATAATAATATTGTAAGCGGGGTTAGAGATATTTTCCATAAGAAGAAGGACCAATATTATGTATTTCAAACACTTATAGACAATATTCCTGATTATATCTATATCAAAGATGGTAAAAGCAGGTTTATTATGGTAAATAAGGCAATGGCCGATTTTCTGTGTAGTAAACCTGATGATTTTATTGGAAAAACAGATTTTGATATTCTTCCACTTAAAAGTGCAAAAGAGTTTTCAAAAAATGATATCTGGGTCATAAATAATAAAAAACCTATTAATAATATATGTGAAAAAATAACACATAAAGGAAAGGAATTTTGTTTATCCTCCACTAAGATACCGTTGTTCGATGAAAATGGGAACATTATGGGAGTTATAGGCATCTCCAGGAATATAAACAAAAAAAAACAACTGACAGATGATGCCCTTTCCTATGAAAATAACCCTTTTGAAGCCTTGATGGACAATATACCTGATTCAATCTACTTTAAAGATAAAAAAAGCAGGTTTGTTTTAATCAGTAAGGCACTGGTTAAAAGATTTGGACTTAAAAAACCGGAAGATGCCATTGGCAAAACAGATTTTGATTTTTTTGAAAAAGAAATCGCAAAACAGCTTTATGATACCGAACAGGATATAATAAAAACAGGCAAACCC
>JAFGLF010000001.1 GCA_016928195.1 Elusimicrobiota bacterium | reverse complement strand
CGGCTCTATGGTAAGGACTACATCAAAGCCTTTGCTTTTAAGGTAACTGCTTAAAAGTTTTATCTGGGTAGTTTTTCCGGACCCGTCGAGTCCTTCAAAAGTTATAAATAATCCTTTTTTCATAATAAATTTAAATATACCAAAATCACCCTTATGCTTTATTTTAAATTTCCCGACAGGCTGTTTTAGAAATAACGTTTTTAAATAACAGCTTGAAATAATAATATCTTAATAATAGGAAATTTTAAACTATAAGGAAAGAAATTACTGACAGCCGGGTGTTTAAAAAGCTTATAAATAGCAGCGTAACAATATAACAAATACAAAAATACGTTATAAATTCTTTAGAGCCAGTTTTATGGCACCCCGGACAGGTTTTTTACTAATGGGTATAAAATTTACTTTCAGAAATCATTTTTCCTGATATATCTGTTATTTGAACAATTGTTTTTGTTGCGCCTCCGTCAACACCCAGAATATAATCCAAGATTATTTCTCTTTTCTGTTATTATTTCTTCTTCTCCATATATTGTCTGGCCTGGTACATAAAAGTCTCAAGACGGGTTTCTGTTGTTCCCTGCTCCAGACCGTCAAAGGCGAGATTTAACCAGGGTATCTTATATTCTTCTCTAATTCTCTTAGAGACGGCATTGACAATATTTCCAGGAATACAGGTGAAGGGCAGCACATTTATAATCCCGTCAGCACCGTTTTTGATCCAGTCTACAGATTTTCCAATGCTTAAGGCTGCTTCACCGAACCATTTTATTATATAAGGTTCGGCATTATCCCATATCTCGTAAATACCGGCTTCTTTATCTTCTCTCAAGAAACCTTTTAATGGTTTTTCCAGCCTGCTGTGACTGTAACGCAGGAATTTATCTATTATCCTGTTTGAAGTATAATATTTTATCCCTTTTATAAAATCTCCTGACAATTCACCCAGCTGCTTTCTGTAATTATCATCCTCTCCGCTGCTGTTATTATTTATTCCAAATGACTTTATAATCTTGTAATAAAGGTCTGTTTGTTTTGTTAATATATCTATCTTTCTGGTCGCTGTAGTATGGGACGGCCATTCTCCGAACGGGGGGATTTCCACTTCTCCGCCCAGCGCTTCTACTCCTTTTATGATTTCATTATTGCTGTAAGCGTGATTTCTTACAAATATTTCTCCCACTATTCCAACCAGGGGCTTATTTATTTTTTTAACGGGTATATCTTCAAAATCTTTTCTTGCGTTTTTAAGAATATCAACCATTTTATTTAAAATCCTCGCTACAGAATCATCCTCTACAGACGTGCAGACATCTGCAACATACTTTTCGTAAATTTTATTTGTCTGCCCCTCCTTGATTTCGTAAGGCCTTGTTTCCCGCAGCATTTTATTGAGATAATCCACTGTAAAAATACCTAACATTCCCTTAATGACAAGTATATAGCCCTTTAATCCCTCCATATCATATTCTTTGTAGAACTGGTTGCCCTCCGGGGCTCCGGGGGCGATTATGGGCACGTCGTCATATCCCAGTTCCTTAATTATTATTTTCTGCATTTTATTATATTGACCGAAGCGGCAGGGGCCGTATGTCTGCGCCATCAGAAAAGCTGATTTTTTTGGGTCGTTATATTTTAATGTTTTGATAATATCTCCTGTTGTTATGATAAACGGATAACATTCCTTACCCAGCGTATATCTTCTGCCAAGCCTCAGCGTTTCATCATCCGAGTACAGCATCTCCGAATCAACACCCATAGACCTGAAAGCATGTTTTAGGACAATCGCACCATCTCCCATATAGGGGATATATATTTTCCTGCCCTCACTTTTTTTGAAAACAGCATCTTTTTTATCCGGCCTTGCCTGTTCCGGCAGGAAACCCCTCTTATTCCTTATATTCATCAGGGAATCTATGAATGCTTCGCACCGTGTTATCACTCCCGCTCCTGCCGAGTGCTCATCTACTTCCAGCTTTAAAAATGGTTTTTGCATTTCTCTCTCAAAATACTGGCATATAAAAGAATCCGGGCCGCAGCCAAAATTGGTGATATAGACCGCATAAAGTCTCCTGTCCCCGTTAATTATTTTAGCCGCACTCATGATCCTATCCCCGAATTCCCAGTACATGTTTGGCCATTGTTTTGAGATATCAACCGAATCTACCGGAAGATAATCAAGGGGAATCACTTTAAATCCAAGCTCTCTTAATTTCTTCGGGACATCCATGCTTATCGCTCTGTCACAGCTATTATATGATCTGCTGGTTACTACAATTAAAATCTCATCATCTTTTAAACTGCCCAGTATTTCTTTGCCTCTTTTTTTAACAGATTGGTAAAATTTATTCTGGGCATAGTAAGCCTCTTCTATTGCCCTTTTTATTGATTTTTTATCTCTACCGAGTTCTCTGCCAAGACTTGCAAGCTGTTTTTCCTTTATATATTCTTTATAGCTAAAATTAAAAATGGGAGTCAGTATTTTAACCTTTCCCGTATCCACAGATGACTTTACAATTGACCATGAGCCCTGAATAAAAGGACAGGGGTAACTGCCTGT
>JAFGLF010000068.1 GCA_016928195.1 Elusimicrobiota bacterium | reverse complement strand
GTTTTAATTACTAAAATATATCTTAATTTAAGATTGTATCAATTTTATTGCCAATAATAAGCTTTAAAAGAATCAATTTATTAATAGAAAATCTACAAAAAAGTGAGAATATATTTTTCACACTGTGAAGTATTAACTTCACAGTGTGAAATCAGGATTTTCAATGCAAATATTACAATTTTTACCTTGATAAAATTATAAAATATTTTTGTTAATATTTGGTCATAGAAATGTAAAATTTTTGTAAGAACATTTTGGGGTTACCCGCCACGTCGGATTGTGACCTTTACTATAATTCTGCGTAATCTGCGGATTTTTTGCGTAATCTGCGATTACTTTGTTAATATTAGTTTACCGAGAATTATTCCGGGTGACTTGAAATACCAGTTCAATTTACATGATGTTCCGTCCTGATTATCAAGGTCATGTATTGCCGGAGAAAAACCTATAACCTTATCCGGCCCGGGTTTCGTTTTCAGAAAATCCCAAGGTATTTTTACTTCTGCCGTATATCCGGTTTTGCTTTCTTTAACAGCAACCTTCACATAATCAAGCGCGTCGGTCTTCTGGAACCATGCATACTGCTTACTGCCGGGTGCAACTCCTATCTGATAATCCTTTTCATTGCCCCATATAAGCCCCTGATTATCCGGGTTAATAAAAATTTCTATACAATCCTCCTGCCATATATCCGATACGATTCTTTCATTAATAACTTCATTATCCGTTATATCAAAAGCGAAATACAGGTTTGTCTTGTCCCACGCGGAATACATTTCCACCTGAATATCCGTATCACCGGTAAACTCTCCGTTTTCAAGACTATGTTCCGGATTGATTCTCGCAGACTCGTTTTTTTGCCAATCATCCAGCCCGCCGTCAAGAACAATTTCTTTTTTCACATAAAGAGATTTTATAACAGGAGCATCCTTCCTTGCATTTTCGACTGCCTCATAATCTTTAGCAGAATAACAGCTTTTATCAAGATAGTTTGTACCGAGAAGGTTGCCGTCCTTATCCTTCAGCTCCAATTCAAGAACAGCATCGTCTGTGGTAATGGCTTCAAGACCGAAAATTTCTTTGCCCGTATATACCGCTTGGTTTGCCGGTATATCGACATCGATACTCCATTTCTCCTTTACTTTTTTTTCTTTATCTATAAGCTTTGCATATAAAACCGAACCTGGGTATGCCCGGTATGTATCGTTAATAACCCACAGCATTGCTTTAGCCGGCGGCAGGTCTAAACTATATTCCGCCGAAGGCATAACCGGCTGGAAGGCGGTCTGTAAAGCATAATATCCTTTTTTCGGTTTTCTGTAATAATCAACAACAGACCATGTAATAGACGGCCAGCAGTCAATGAACATAAAATGAAACATACCTGTCATTCTGCTCCACATTGCACGGCGGTAAACCTCGGTAGCGTATTTAACCAGTATCGCCTGGTAGTCCTGGCTGTTCCGGATAAATTCGTCAATAGAATTTCCCATGTTTATTTTTGCGGTATTGAAAGTCACATCCTTCTGAAAATCATGGAACTTCCACACAGCCCAGTCGGCATCCTCCTGGGGAAAAAGAGTTTTTCCGGAAAACATTTTTAGAACCGTTGATTTGACCGGTATTGCCTGGGCACCGTATTCCGTTATAAACGGCTCGCCGGGCAAACTCTTATAATTGCTTATGGCTCCGCCGTACCAGCCCTCATATGGATGTCCGTCGCCCAAGCCGGAAGCCATATGCGTATATCTTGTTTTATCTATTTCCTTTGCTTTTTTTTCAAGCGCCTCATCCAGCAGTTTATTCTGGTCTGCATCATCCTTCTGCATCCAGTGCATAGCCCACGGCGATTCGTTATGACAGCACCAGACAAAAATAGACGGATGATTAAAAAGCAGTTCTATCATATCCTGTTCCTGCCTAACGGCTTCTTTTATAAAATCCGCTTTATCGGTATAGCCCCATTGTAATACAAAATCCTGCCATACAATAACACCTTTTTCGTCGCACAGCCGGTAAAAATCTTTTTTTTCCACATGTGCATGGACCCTGATGGCGTTAAGATTTGCGTCTATCATCATATCTATATCTTTCGCATATTTTTTTCTGTCCATCTGGCTGAGCCACTGAGTCGAAATATAATTCGAACCTTTGATAAATATCTTTTTTCCGTTAAGAGTCCATACCCAATCCTTACCTATTTTAATTTCCCTGATTCCGAATGTCGAGCAGTAAACCGGTTTACCGCTGTTTTCTCCTGTCCGCTCGAACAACTCGAACTTATAAAGATTCTGCTTACCGTGGTCCCAGCTCCACCACAGCTCCGGATTTTCTATTGTTTCCGTAATAGAAAATTCGTTTATACCCGCTGAAAACGGTTCTTTAAATTCTTTTTTAACCTCACAATTGCCCTGAAAATTATAAGGCGTTATTTTATAAAACAACTGTCTGTCCGTACTTCCCGGGCCGTAACTGTTTACCTTAAATTTTATAACCAGTTCCGCCTTGGTATAATTATCTTTCAGGTAAGGCTCTATCCTAACATTTTCCATATACAAGTTATCTACACCTTTCAGGTAAACATCGCCGACGATACCGCCTGTACCGTATTTCTGTCCGTCCTCCGAAGTACCCCCGGGTCTTGCATCGTGATAACCGAAAACACCTTTGATTATGCTTTGTTTCCTCGGCCAGCCGGGGTCCTCATCAGATTCCAAATTCTGTTTTTCTGCAGGGGAATCAACCCTGACAGCAAGCTCGTTTTTTTCTCCGAATTTAATATTATCCGTAATATCGAAATAAAAAGGCTGGAAACATCCTGCGTGGCTTCCAACCTTAACATTATTTACAAAAACATCCGTGAAATAATCAACCATATCAAAACATAGTATAACTTTTTTGCCTTTAAAATCTTTAGGCACCTTAAAATCTTTTTTAAACCATATCGTTCCGGAATAATCCAATCCTTTTTCTCCGGGATACCTTTTTGAACCCTTTAAGAACCAGTTGGACGGTATATACATCTTTTTTGCTTTCCGGAATGAAGGAATACTTTCATCTTCCGACGTGGTCTTTATGTATTTCCATTTACCGTTAAGCGAAAACAATCCCGATTCAGCATACACTGCCGATACACATAACAAAAGAACACACAAGGTTTTTAAAAATCTCATAACTTTCCTCTCCTTTTTAATAGGGATGTTATGTGCATTATATAAAAAAATATATATTTATCAATACTTTTGGAAATGAAAAAAAGAATTGTATGCGGGAGGTACTAGTTAATTCTCAGTTCTCGATTTCGTCCGCCAGCTGGCGGATCAAATTTAAGGTTAATATGATTGGTATCCGATTTTTAATTTTATTTTAATAAGCTGAAACCGCCCTTTAGCCGTATATCCCTTGAAGAACTTCCTATAAGAATTTTAAATCCGCCCGGTTCTGCGACCCAGCTTTTTTTTGCCGGGTCATAGAATGACAATGCATCCTCTTTCAGTTCAAACCGGACTTTTTTCTTTTCTCCGGGTTTAAGATTTATTTTCCTGAATCCCTTCAGTTCTTTAACCGGCCTTTCCACGCTGGATTCTACATCCTGTACATAAAGCTGTACAACCTCTTTTCCTTCACGTTTACCTATATTTTCGACATCGAGAGAAACCGTTACTGTTCCGCCTTTTTTTATTTCTTCCGGGCTGATTTCAAGATTGCTGTATTCGAACTCCGTATAAGAAAGCCCGTGTCCGAACGGGAATAACGGCTCGACATTTCTTGTATCGTAATGTCTATAACCGACAAAAATATCTTCGTTATAATGTACCTTGCCTCCGCTTCCCGGATAATTTGCATAAGAAGGATTGTCCTCCAGTTTCTTTGGAAATGTAAACGGCAGTTTTCCGGACGGGTTCATGTTTCCGAGGAGTATATCCGCAATAGCATTTCCCCCTTCCTGCCCCGGATATAATGCTTCGACAACTGCAGGAACCTTGTCAACCCACTTACGCATGTCAACCGGACTGCCGTTGATAAGGACCACAACGGTTTTTTTGTTGGCATTGCTTACGGCTTCTATCAGCTGGTCCTGTCCTTCCGGAAGTTCCATATCTTTTCTGTCTGCCCCTTCGGTCTCCAGATTTTTATAGAAACCCGCAAAAATAACCGCAGCATCGGATTTCTTTGCCGCCTGAACCGCCTCTTTCAGCATACTCTCGTTATCCTTCGTCCTGTTGGAATATATATCACTCTTGTACGAGGTTAAAAGATTATCCCCTGAATCCAGGAATTCCAGTTTTAAACTCGCTTCCCCTAAATAATATCTTTCGCACTGCACCCACATTCTGAATGTTACAAGTTCGCCTTTTTTGATTTTTCCCGGCTCTATCTTCTTAAATATAAAACCGCCCGCATTTTCAGGGCCGTCATCGTTTCCTACACCGTAGGAGTTTTCTCCGTCGTAAGAATGCCAGGAGTGTACCTCTATGCGGCTTGCGTTACCGGATTTTTCCCATCCCGAGGTACCTTCCTCAAAAGAAAAAGTTTCAAGGACTTTCTTCCCTTCGTCCGACGAGATTTCGAAACTTCCGTTATCGAACCAGACATAAGAATACCCTTTGCCCGGCGCCATATTCTCGCTTATGCACTTGATAACAATTTTTTCCGCATTCCCGGGAGCTTTACCGCTTGCAACGGCTTCCACCCAGCTGAGAGATGGCGAATAACTTCCCTCTTTGTATCTGATAACGATATCCTTGCCGCACTTGTTCTTCAGGCCCTCAAGAGGCCCTATATTATACGGAGTTAGTACTTCGGAGCTCCCTCCTCCGTCTACAGGAAACTTTATCGCATTCGGACCGATGACCGCGATGGATTTAATATTATTCATATTAAGGGGCAGAAGGTCATTTTTATTTTTCAGCAAAACGATTCCGTTCTCCGCTATTTCCCTGACTAGATCCTGATGTTCCTTTGTATTGGCTTCTCCCTTATATTTTTTTTCAACACCGTCGAATAATCCGAGAAAAAACTTTACATACAAAATTCTTCTGACCTTATCGTCTATAACAGATTCCGGAATTTTTCCTTTCCTGACAAGCGGAAAAAACTTTGGCTTTATAAAACAACTGCCGGGCCCGCCCATTTCCAGATCGCATCCGGCCATGGCTCCCTTCCGGGTATCGTGAAGAGCTCCCCAATCGGAAACAACAAACCCTTTAAAACCCCAATCATTTTTAAGGATATCCGTCAACAGATGATAATTTTCACAGCAATAGTCCCCGCCTATTTTATTGTATGCACCCATTATAGATGTCGCCTGGCTTTCAACAACCGCAGATTTAAAAGCAGGCAGATAGATTTCTCTTAAAGCCCTTTCGCTTATCTCAACACTTACTTTATCCCGGTCCCATTCCTGGTTGTTGCAGGCAAAATGTTTTACCGAAGTGCCTATCTTCTCGCTCTGAACTCCGTTAACATAGGCAACCGCCATCCGGCCGGCCAGATACGGGTCTTCCGATAAACTTTCAAAATTCCTTCCTCCGAGAGGTGTCCTGTGGATATTTATGCACGGGCCCAGAACAAGGTTTCGCCCTTTGGCTCTTGCTTCCCTGCCTATCGCAACCCCTGCCCTTCTCATTAAATCTTCATCCCAGCCCGCACTGATTATCAGTGAAGGGAAACAGGTGGCTCTGCCGTACATCCTGATCCCGTGAGGACCGTCGCACATGAGCAGAGGAGGAATACCCAGGCGTTTATTGGTTTTTCCGTCCATAACATCCTTGCCTGCAAGCTCTGCAACCTTTTCTTTAAAGGTCATATAACCCAAAAGGCTTTCCACCCTTTTTTCTATCGGCAGACCCGGGTCCATATAAGGAAGATTCCTGATGTCCAATACCGGAGGCTCCGGCTCTTCTTCAGGATTGAATATAATTTCCCAGATGGAATAACCCCACTTCGTAGTTCTTTCTTTTCCGTAGATACGTACATACTTCGTCTTGACAGGTTCGAATTTTATAATTCTTTCCTCTCCTTCTGCTCCGTCGTTGACAGTCGCAACATTTTTCCAGTCACTACCGTCTTTAGAAACCTGTATTTCATAGACCTTGGCAGAAGCTGCCTCCCAGACAATTTTTATTGAGGAAATCTCCTTTTTTTTCTTTAAGTTTATCTTAAGCCATGCCGGGTCTACCTTGTGCGAAGATTCCCATCTGGTTTCATAATTTTCATCCATTGCATTTAGTGCTGCATTGCCGCCACTTTCACTGGAAGATTCAGCAGACATAACCTCTTCGGAAGTAATTGGTTTCAATTTTGCAACCGCCGGACTGACAAAAAATATACAACCTGCCAAAATAACCGCAAAAAACTTAACGAAACGCCGAATACAAACCATTATAAATTCCTCCTAATAGTTAATCATTATTTCTGCCGGTAGTTTTTCGAATATTACTTCATTATCAGTGAACTTCTTCCAGTTTTTGCCGTTGAGCTCCACACTTTTTATTTTCTTTTTCATAAAAGGCGATTTGAATATAAACCCTTCCGGCGGAACGGCGTCGCCCGTGACTTTGACTCTAAGGTTTATGCCTCTCTCCTCAACGGTATAATTCACCTTACCGTAATACGTCGGCATGTTCTTTACGGATATTCCTTCTGGCCGGTCCAGCCATTTTTCGTCCACACCTCCGGCAAGTATAATCTTTTCGAATTCCTCATACAGGAACAAACCTCTGACGCTGTTCATATATTCGGCACCGCACCATGTGTGCGGCATGTCGCCTATGTAGCATGGGTTCCTCAAATCCGAGTTTACAACCTCAGCGACCTGGAACCATTCGTACGGCCTGCTGCAGGAAAGAATGAACCTTATAAGAGAAAGCGCCCTGTCCTTATGCCCCATATATATGAGGGTAGGTGCATTACGCGCCTCGTACGGAGTATACACATAATCAGCACCGGGTTTCAATCTTTTCACATGCTCCTTGTCATACCTGTCAAACGTGTTGTCAAGATACGGCTGAAGGTCCTGTTTTATTCTCGGCAGAAGGCCCGCATAATTAATCGCTACCGCAACAGATGTCGGGTCAAAGTCGCCTTTTTCCGCACAGCCGGAGATATAATCCACTCCCTTGAATTTCGCCGTCGCTATTATAGACGCGCATAGGTCTTTGTAAAAAGATTCGTATTCCTTTTCTATCCACTTTCTGGTCTTCCTGTCTTTCTTAAGAATTTTTGCAATATCCAGTGCATCCTTCCAGCCCTTGACAGCCCACCAGTCGTCCCAGTAGGAGTGGTTAAACCAGTAACCTTCGTGACTGCGCGACTGCGGTAATATTCCCCTGAAACGGCTTTTGTCAGGGTCATTCGCAGGATACTCGTCAGTCAGACGCTGTTCCCTCAGCCCCTTCATAAACTGCAGGTTCCTGTATATATTGTCCCATTTGCTTTCAAGAAATTTCAAATCATGGGAGAACATATAGTATTCGAGTATAGCCCATATCATCTCCCCCTGACTGTCGTATTCCTTAAGGTTGGTAGGAAGCTTTTCTTCCCAAAGGGGGTCGTCATGCGCTCTTGTATCTATTATAGGAGGAACCTCCCCGCTATCATACTGATACTGAATCAGAAAATCTATATAGTCGCGCGGCTCTTCCGTAAGGCCCGTCTTAAGAAGCGAGGACGCCTGAATACTGCCGTCCCTCCACCACGCTTTTTCATAGCTTCTTGCACCGGGCTGTAGTGCGGGCCCGTCCTTTGTGACAAGGTTGTAACCTATGTTGGACTTCATCATATATACAAGGTCCGTCTCCGGAATATCTATATCAACAATATCTATCTTGGATTTCCAGAATTTTATATCCTGTGCAAGCATTTCGTCAAATTTTTCCTTAATCTTATTTTCACTCATACCCGGTTTCACGGCAGGTTCTTTTTCGTGAAGCGGTACGGCAATAAAATATTCCTTTGTCTGCCCGGGTTTCAGATTAAAATCATAACCGAGTACAGCCGACGCAAAACCCTCCATATCCTGAACCTTTTTTTCATCCGGTACTTTTCCTTTTTTCAAAACAGATGTTATATCCCCCAGAAGTTCCGGAGGCGGAGGTGTCTTGAAAGGAAATCCGAAATACTTTCCGCCTTCCATTACACCCGATTCATCCGGTTTTATAAGCGGGTACAGTTTTCTGTCATTGTTGATTTTCACGACATCCCCGGTGCAGTCAATATTATGTATGGGAGAAAAGCTGTCTGTGTTTCCCTGCCACGGCGGATAAACCTGGAACGGCCTGATTGCGAGAAATAATTTTCCCTCAAAATCCGTATCGCTTTTGTTTTCAAGAGTATAACGCACATAAGCTGACGACTCGCCCGGGTTCCCGTGGGTAAACAGTTTTATGTTCATTTCAAGGCCGTTGTAGTCCCATTTTACCGAGGGTATGGGCAGATACTTCTGCTCCAGAGAATGGCCGACCTTAACATCGCCCCGCGTCATAAGTTTAAAATTTATATACTTGCGGTAAAGATAAAGAAAGGGCGTAACGGAATAGCCGTACTTGTGCGGCTCGAAACTGCCGTCCTCACACAGTATGGCTTCCTCCACATCCTTATATGTTCCGACTGTTGCCCAGTAGACCTGCTGGTTAAGCATCCATCTCGGGAAACAATCCCGCGACTGCTCCGCGACCATTTTAAAATAGTCCTTTATCATTACAAGCTCATCTGCTTCCTTTACTCTTATATTTTTTATCTCAAAACCTTTCCCTGTACTGCTTTTACCGCATTTGATTTTCAGGTACCTTGCGTATGTATAATCAAGATATACCGTATCGCTTCCCTTGATGTTCTTTTCTGCAGTACATACGGGGTCCCATTTCTTTCCGTCAACAGAAACCAGCAACTCGTATTTTCCGGCATAGTCGTCACCCCAGCTGATTTCGACGCCGCTGAATTTTTTGACCCTGCCGTAATCTATTTCAATCCATTCGCTGTTGCCGGCTTTGCTGTGCCATGAATCTTTGCCGAGTATCACATTTGTACCGTTATATTTTTTACCCAGCACTGAAGAAGCGCTGACAACAGGCCTGTCCAGTTCCCCGTAGTCGAACCATACAAAGGAACCGCCGTCGCCGGTCTTCATATCGCTGCTGTTGCAGTTCACATAAATATATGATGAGTTTTCCGGAGCGGAACCTCCGACAGAAACCTTTTTCCAGTCGAATTTTCCTTCATATAAACCGCTTATGTATGTTTTAAGTTTTTTCCCGGACGAATCTAAAAAGTCAATGCTCAGCGTCGCCTTGCCCGTATATTTATCCTCACCCTTGACCCACATGCTGAAAACAAAAAGGTCTCCTTCCCTTACCGGTTTCTCCGGTTTTATTTTTTTGGAAATTCTGCCAGAAGCCCCGTTGGGGCCTTCGTCGTTTCCGAGACCGCAGGACTGGTTACCGTCGTAATGCTGGAAGGGGAGACATCCCTTGTGTTTTGTGTTTCCGCTTACTTCCCAGCCCTTGTCCCCGTCCTCAAAACTTGGATTCTCCAGAATGCTTCTGCCTGTCTCGTATGCTTTGTTCAGGGTAATCATGGAAAGTTCTTCTATATAAACACTGCCTTTTCCGCCGGGCGCAGGACGGCCTATCACATCGGAACCGCTTGAAACCGCGAACTCTATCGCCTTTACAGCAGAGAGTTTTGCTGCCGGGTCCGGACCCCATGCATATACAAGTTCTTCCTTATTCACTTCCATCTTCTGCCAGAAATCCTTTATCCTGAAATTCTCCCATTTTTTCCAGAACGTATTGCCCTTATCATCGGAAACCTTGAATTCAAGGTTATTGTCCCGCGCTACACCTTTAATATAAAAAACAAATTTAAAATTATCCGGAAGTTCTATCGGCATGTCCTTTGCAATGACCACATAAAGATTTTTCTTGCCGAGGTCGTAATCAAGAAGCATGCAATTGCCTTTAAGACCCTTTTCAGAGGACAATTTAAGTTCTGTTCCTGCCGGTTTGATTATTTTCCATCCGTCTGTACCGTCAAAGCTGTCGATTGTCTGCATACGGTCTTTCATACAAAACACCTCCGATACCGAGAACAAAAGAAGAAAACCTGCAGCTGTAAAAACAGAACGTTTTAACATAAGACCCCCTATTATACGATGGATGATGGACGACCGCTTCGCTAGGACGACAGACGACTTTGTTTCTTCCGCCACTAATGCTTCGGCGGACAGGCGTCTATCGTCTATCGTCTATCGTCTCTCGTCTGCCACTTTATCGGTTGATTCTCTTATTATAAGTTCCGTATCGAATACAACCTCATCTATGCGCCTGGACGGTTTTTCTATCCTGTCAATCAGAATCCTTACCGATTCTTTGGCTATTTCTTCGAGAGGACTTCTAAGAGTAGTCAGATTAGGTTTAAGGTAACGCGACAGGGCAATATTGTCGAACCCTGCTACCGAAATATCCTCCGGTACTTTCAGGCCGTTTTCCTTTATTGCCTTTATTGCGTTTATCGCCATAAAATCGCTGCAGCAGAACATTGCGGTGGGACGTCCGGAGCCGGAAAGAATCCTATTCATCTCCCTGTATGCAGTATCACCGTCGAACTCGCCGTAGCCGACAATACTTTCGTCATATTTTATATTCAGTTTCTTCAGGAATTTTTTGTAAGCGTCAAACCTTTCGTGCCCGTCAACCGAAGGCATATTACCGTTTATAATGCCGATTCTCCTGTGGCCGAGTTCCGAAAGATGCTTCATCACCTTATAAACAGCATCATAGTTGTCAACACTGACATTGGGTGCTTTTCGGGAACCCCTGTACTTGTTGATAAATACAAAAGGGACATTTTCCTTTTTTATACTCTGCACCTGCTTTGTTATATTTTTGTTGTACACCACATTGTGTATAAGGAAACCGTCAACAAGCCACCTTTTTTTTACTTCCAGAAAAAGTTCGGCTTCGTCGTCCCAGTAGTCGCTGGGAAAAAGCATCAGCGCATGCTGTCTTTTCCTGCATTCGGCGGTAACGCCTCTTATCACAGGGAACACATGCGGGTCGAGCTTCGGGCTTATCAGCGCAATTACCTTTATATTTTTTCCGACAAGGCCTTTGGCTATGTTGTTCGGGCTGTATTTGAGTTTTCTGGCGGTATCAAAAATTTTTTCTCTTGTGGCGGGTTTGACTACATCCGGCCTTATAAAAGCCCTTGATACAGTGGTGGGATTTATATCAAGAACCTTTGCTATATCTTCGATTGTGGCTCTTTTTTTCATTAATTATGTCTCCATAATCCCCCCTTAGTTCCGATACGTCGGAACTGGCAAGGGGGTACTTTTTCTTAGAAAAAGTATTAAAAATGCCAACGTTGGCATTTTACCAAATAAAAAAAAGTTTGTCAAGTACTATCTTATTATTTTATATTTCAAACGATTCTACCACCGAAGTATACTTCTCGTGAATCATTTTCATGTCGAATTCCCAAAACTCATTGAGCATTGCCTGGTCTTCCTGTTCGGAAAAATACCTTCTCGCAGCAGGAAAAAAAATACTGTCCTCTTTTTCGATGTGTTTAGGATAGAAGTCCGCCAGCGAGGAAAGATGAGACACGATTTCCTGCAGAGCGGATTCGTCTCCGTTCCTGTAACGGTTGTTGGCGTCTACGAGCTTTTTAGTGGTTTTTCTTCCCAAGATATGTTCCTCTATCAGTTCATTCATAACCCGTTCGTCTTCTTTAGACAATTTCCTTTTCTTCAGGTCCCTGAACAAAATATCCTCTTCCTTGCCGTGATGGGTCCTGTCTGCATAAGTACGTATAAAATCCACTATTGTATCAACGGATACCGGGTCAACCTTTTTATTTTTATCTACCTGAGATAAAATCCGTTTAATTGCCCCTATCATCTTTTCAATCAAACGGTGCTCTATCATAAGCGGTGCCCGTGCCTGCATTCCAAACCTCCCTATATCTGAATTATAAACTGCATTTTCAATTGTCAATTTCGAATTTCGGATTTTATGTGAAAATCTTATTTATGAACTTAACCTTAAATTCTCAGTTCTTAATTCTCGAAGCGAAGCGTAGATCCGCCAACGCTTTAGTGGCGGATTAGTCCTCAGTTCTTAATTCTTAATCCTTAATCCTTAATCCTTAATCCTTAATCCTGCCCTTTTACTTATCTGCCTTTGCGTCCACCGCCGCCGCGGTTTTTTCCTCCGCCCTTGCGGCTTCCTCCGGGACCGAAGCTTCTTCTGCCGCTGTAGTCCCCTCCTCCGCCGTAGCCTCCTCTATCGCCGTATCCTCCGCCTCTACCGTAGCCGCCGCCTCCGCCGAAATGTCTTTTGCCGCCTGAATTTTTTGGACGGGCTTCGTTTACCGTAAGCGTGCGTCCTTTCAATTCCTTGCCGTTCATACCGGCAATCGCCGCTTTGGCCGAATCACCGGACGCCATCTCGACAAAACCAAATCCTCTTGACTGACCGGTAAACTTATCCTTGATAATGTTTACACTCGTCACTTCGCCAAACTCCTGAAAAACACCTTTCAGCTCTTCCTCTGTCGTTTCATTCGACAGATTCCCGACATAAATACCCACTCTGCCTCCTCACTCAATTTAACATCCCGGCAAACCATTACGGCCTGCTCTTAATCCCTATATTAGCATATTATTGCAAAAAGCACAAATGTTCTTTTTTGTTTCTGAAGAACTGCAGAAAAAATAGAAACGTCCCCATTTATGTTGAGCGAAGCAAAATCCTCCGTGGCGTATGCAACTTTCAAGACCTTACTCTTTTACTTTTATTATTTATCTGAAAAATTTTATTATAAATGTAGTTCCTTTACCGGGTTTACTGTCTACCTCAATTGTTCCATTGTGTTTTTTTACTATCTCATAACATAAACCTAAACCAAGCCCTGTCCCCTTTCCCTCTTCCTTTGTTGTGTAGAACGGCTCGAAAATATGCTTTTTTATTTCCTCAGGAATTCCCATACCCGTATCAGTAATCTGAATGCTTATGGCCTGTGGCTTATCGCTTGTCGTTCCTGGCGATTTGTTATTAGCAATTAGCGAAGTGGAAACCGTAAGTTCTCCGCCTCTGGGCATTGCATCGATTGCATTATTACACAGATTTATTATTAACTGCAGTATCTTGTTTTTATTCCCTGTGAACTTTGGTAAATCACCATAATTTTTGATTAATTTAATATCACTAACCTTAGTTTGAGATTGAACAAGCACAATAGCATCATCAATGGTCTTATTCAGGTCTATTTCTTCCGTTTCTATTTTTTCTTTTCTGGAAAAAACAAGTAAATTACTTATTAACTCTTTGGACCTTTCTGCTTCTCTTTCGATTGATTCTATCGGCATCTTTAAAGAGCTGTTATCTACAGTCACTTTCTTAAGACTCTGTGCAAATCCAAGAATTACACTAATAGGATTTTTTAATTCATGTGCTACTCCGCCTGCCAGTTGTCCAAGAGCTACCATTTTCTCCATCTGGCTAACAGTAGAAATATGTTTTCTTACCCGGGCAATCAGTGTGTCCTGTATGCTTATCCCTAAAAATACAAAAATAGCGCCTAAGAAAAATATTATTCCGATAAAACTTTCGCTGATTATATGCAGGTTCCTGCAGAACGCATAAATGACTACAACATATCCTACTAAAAAAAATATCATCAGCACGGTATGAATCCTGACGAATAATGAAATATACTCGTTACCTTTTGTTTGAATCGACTTAACCAGAGAAAGAGTTTTTCTGAACTTCAATATTGAAAACAGCATTATAACTGCACCAATCATTACCAGAAAACAAGTTATATATGTTCGTAAATCTATCAATAACATAATGATTTACCCCCCCATTTTATTTATATTTTTCCAGCTGCTTCTTTGTCTGTTTAATAAATTTTCCGAACTTACGGTCTTTCTGCCTCTTTTCAAAGTTGCTCATGGTATTAAATTCGTTTTCTTTTACCAGCTTTATATAATTCCTGTATTTCCCTTTATCCAATTCACCGGACTTAACAGCTTTTAATACAGCGCATCCGGGTTCATGGTTATGTGTGCAGTCCGAAAACCTGCAATTTTCTGACAGTTCCCGGATCTCGGAAAAAACATTTTTTATGCCTGTGTCCGAATCCAATAATCCTATCTCCCGCATTCCGGGATTGTCTATCAATAGCCCGCCGTTTTCAAGTATAACTAATTGCCTGTATGTTGTGATATGTCTTCCTCTGTTCGTATGGGAACTTATCTCTCCGGTTTTAATTAATTCCTTACCTGCAAGCGTATTTATAATAGACGACTTTCCCACACCGGAAGAACCCAGAAAACAATATGTAACTCCTTTTTTAATATCATTTTTCAAATCATTAATGCCCTTACCGGTAACAGTGCTTGTTGTATATATACTGCTGTTTCTGAATCTGTCTTTTATCTCCGATACTTTAAATTCCAAATCTTCTTCATCTATCAAATCGGTTTTATTTAAAACTACCGCCGGTTTTATCCTGCCCGATTCGGCTAATGCAGAATATCTTTCGAAGCGGTTTAAACTGTAATCCCTGTCGGGCGACTGGATAATAAAAGCCACGTCTATATTTGCGGCAATTACCTGTATATCCGTTCCGCCTGCCGACTTCCTTTTTAATACTGTTCTTCTCGGAAGTATTTTATTAATAACCGCCCGGTCCTTATCAACTATTGTTATCAAAACCCAATCGCCGACTGCAGGATAATCTTCCCTGGATGATGCAGTAAACATCATCTTCCCTGTTACTTTCGCAGAAAATTCAGAGGCCTCGTTTCTCAGTATGTATAATTCTTTATGCTCTGCTGTTATCCGGGCAGGAGTGATATTATTATCTTTAACAGATTCCCGCTTACTCTTAAAAAAATCACTATACCCTATATCCTCAAGTTTAACTTTTTTCATATTTTCACTTCTCGTAGCTTAGCGTAAATCTCGAAGATCAGCTTTGCTGAGCGTAGATCCCGAATTTTATCTCAAAAATATCCGCCGAAACGACTGGAAATTTTTAAGATATCCTAAAATTCGGGACATTCCCCAAGCAAACCAGAACCGTCCCCATTAGCACAGTTGAAGGAGCGGAAGCGACCGAAATCCTCCGCGGAGGAAAACGTCCCCATTTTCTTTGGCGGGCACCGTGGAAAAATAGAAACGTCCCCATTTATCTGTTGAGCGAAGCAAAATCCTCCGTGGAGGACAACTTTCAAGACCTGACCTTTTTACTGAGAATTATTCATCAGCCGTTTCAATACCAACTCTTGGAACTATTGTTCTTGTTTGTACATTGGTTTTCTTAAACTTCCCGGCAAAATATCCAAATAAGAAACATCCAATAATGAATAAAATATAGAAATACCATTTATTATATGCTTTTAATTTATAATCATCTTTCAATTTTCTTGCACAATAAAATGCATCTATTATTGAATATAAATAAAAACCTCCCATTATTATATAAGACGGATTTAACAATGATGTATCTATTGGCATAATTAAGTTACTTGTAATTATAACACAAACAGTATCTAAACAAAAAATGAAAATACCTTTTTTTATCTGGCCATTATATACTTGTCCTAAACCTACCCAGATAATGGAAAATATTGCAGCAACAACAGGTATGCGCTTCTTATAACTTTTATTATCTAAACTATTTAATTCATCCATATTTTCCTCCTTTACTATTATTAAATTTTAAAATAATCCTACAGTTTTTTGCTCTCGGAGTTCAGCGTTGAGGTCCGATTTTATCGGACCAAAATCCCTGCCTCGCCCATCAGGCGGGTCTGCCTCGCCATAGCTTTAGCTACGGCGGGCACCGTGGAAAAATAGAAACGTCCCCATTTCCAGGAGGAACAATCACCTAAATAGGTGACCCCTTTTCTGACCCTTTTCCAATTTTATAATTTTTTCATAGAGTTTTCAACCAACAAAAAAAACCACCAATTTACTTCAGGCGGTTTTATGTAAAAACAAAAAACCAAGGTGGCATTACTTTACCCTATCTTAATATAATATAACTAAAAATTAAACCACCTAGTATGCTTCGTCTTCAATTTTCCTTAAGTTCATATTTATTCCTTATTATTGCTATATGATAGTATACTAAAAATAGGTAATTTGTCAATACTTATTTTACCCTCCACTGTGCAATATATTGGGCATTTCTTGTAACATTAGGAAAATCACAAGTAAATATATTATAATATAAATCTTTACTACTATCAAACTTTTTCCTGTCTACAATATCTCTGTTTACATCCTTTATTATTATTTTAGGAATTCCTGAAATAGGATATCCTTTCTCAAAACACAACCTATAGTTAAGTTCTTTTATAAAGTGATGTGTAGTTAAGGTTGATTCTATCGTTTTTAAATTTCTTTTTTTTCTTCCATTTTTCATAGAAACTTTTGATATAGGGAATAAACTGGGACTACTCCAGCCAACGCAATATTTAATTCTATCACCAGATTTTAAATTTGGTTTAAACCTTAAATGAAAACATTTTGTTTCATCATTCGATTCATCAGCAACTTCTACTATCTCAATCTTCCTATTTACATTACCAATATCTTCTAATATATCTGCATACAAAGTTTGTTCAAAAAACCGTCTTGAAATATTGGTTTCTTTTAACTTTTTGAAATTTTTGAACTTCAAATTTTTGGCAGCACTATCGCCCAGACTTATCATATGTTCTATTTGTGAAAATTTATCTGAAGTTACACGTAGATTAACAATATTTTGGCAAACACCTAATCCACTTTTATATACGCAAGTCATTTTTTCGCTAGTATCAAAACAATATGTTTGATCTTCAAACGGAAAAATTATTGATTTTAAATAATCTATCATATCCTTTTTCTTAGTATCAAGGTTATGTCTATTAAACGATATATATTCTTTGTTACTTACAATGCCAATATCCTTTACTCCTTCTTCAACAAAAGCGGGTATATCTTTCCCTTTTCCAAAACCATATCCCAGCTCAGACAATATCCATCCCTTTGTTTTCCATTCGTTTTTATTCGCTATTTTCTGATTTTTAGTCAATATTCCTAGCACTACTGGACAAGGACTTATTATTTTCTCAATTTTTTCCCAAATAACACTATATTTCGGTCTTTTTGCTGTTACTATTTCACATCCTTGTATATTACCTTCAATTAAATTTTTAAACCAATTCATCACCTTTTCATCTTTTTTATCAAAACTGTAACTTAAAAATATTTTTAACATTATAAATAAATCCCCCTTAAAAAATAGTATTTTTGCT
>JAFGLF010000011.1 GCA_016928195.1 Elusimicrobiota bacterium | reverse complement strand
ACCAGAGAAGAATGCAAACACTGCGGCTATCCCATGGTTAAAATTATAAATAAGGGAAGGAAGCCCTGGGATTTATGTATAAACCCCGATTGCCCCGGAAAAGATGAAAAATATAAAAATTACAACAATAACAGAAGAAGCCAGAAAACTCCTGATTAAGGCGAGTTTTGATCTTCCCGATGACATTATAGAAGCTGTAAAAAATGCTGTTAAAAAAGAAAAAAGTCATAGAGCCGGAGAGATTCTAAAGCTTATTTTAGAAAATGCAAAAATTGCCAGGGAACAGAGACTCCCGCTGTGCCAGGATTGCGGCCTGGTCTACATTGATATAAGTATCGGAAGAGATATCTGCATTGAAGAAAGCGGCTCCCTTAATGATTTAATAAATCAAATGGTGGCAGAAACTTATAATAGCAATTACTTAAGAAAATCGGTTGTATATGACCCCCTTTATGAGAGAAAAAATACATCAGGGAATATACCTGCAATAATTCACACAGACTTTACAAAGGATACATTTCTTAATCTTAAAGTATGTTTAAAAGGCGGCGGCAGCGAAAATTGCTCCTATCTTCATATGCTCAACCCTTCAACCGGCGAGGATGAAATAATAAAACTTATTTTAAGTCAGGTTAAAAAAAGTGTTACCGGATGCTGTCCGCCGGTAATAAT
This sequence comes from Elusimicrobiota bacterium, assembly GCA_016928195.1. Lineage (GTDB taxonomy): Bacteria > Elusimicrobiota > UBA8919 > UBA8919 > UBA8919 > JAFGLF01. The sequence continues at coordinate 1,834 of JAFGLF010000011.1, read as the reverse complement.
AGGAATAGGAATAGGCGGTTCATCCTCCGAGGTTACCCGCCTGGCAAGAATTGCTGGTTTTAGGAATCTTAAGTATAGAAATCCTGACAGAAGATATGGAAAATTGGAAGAAAAAATATTAAATGTAGTAAATGAAACCGGAATAGGCCCCCAGGGTCTTGGCGGGAGGACAACTGCCCTTGCCTGTAATATAGAATATGCGCCATGTCACATGGCTTCACTGCCGCTGGCGGTTTTTTTCGGCTGCCACTCCACAAGAAGAGCAGATTCAAAAATATCGCCGCCGTAAATATCATTAGCTACAAATAAAGGCAAATTTTCTACTTCTATCTTATAGATGGCCTCGGGTCCAAGGTCATTATAAGCAATAGCTTTTATATCTTTTACTTTTGTCGAGAGATATGCTGAAATACCGCCTACCAGCACCAGGTAAACTGATCTATGTTTTTTTAAAAGGTCTATTATTTTATCACTTCTCCTGCCTTTCCCGATCATAGCTTTAAGACCTTCCTTTAAAAGAGGTTCGGTTAAATCATCCATTCTTCTGCTGGTGGTCGGTCCTATACTCCCGCTTTTTTTACCAGATGGGGTTGGAGACGGACCTACATAAAATATGGTGCTGTTTTTTAAATCAACGGGCAGCTTTTTATTGGAAAAAATATTTTCCACAATTCTTTTATGAGCTGCATCTCTTGCTCCGAGAATGGTTCCGCTTAAATAAATGGTATCACCGGCTTTTAGTTTTTTGATTTTTTCTTCAGTAAGCGGTGTAGATAATCTATAGGTGCCGTAAGTTCTGCTTTTCATCTATACACAAACTTCCCAACTCTTTTTAAGATTTGCCAATCATGCTTTACCAGTCAGCAATATATTAATCATCACTATTAAAAAATCTGTCTCTTTTAAAATAATTATCATAAGAATAAAAGGGTTTTCCGCGAGGAGGCGGCCTCCTGCCTCTTCTTGAACTGAAAATTATTACAAAAATTATAAATATTATAAATAAAACTATAATACCTAAAATCACAATTAAGAAATAAGTTAGAAGTTTTGTTTTCTTTCCTTCTATGGATATTTTTTTCTCCTGGCCATATTTAATGTTCCATATTGCAATATTACTATCTCCTATTATATCTGAATTATGTTTGGTTATTTTTACAGGAAACTTAACTTGGTAAGTTATATTTAAAATATCGCTGTCTGCTTTTACAAGATCATCAATCCGCTTATAGTCGGAGTTTATATCTAAAGAAGAAAGCAGTATGTCGTCTATTTTCATATCTATATAGTCTTCGAAGAAATATTCGCTGTAAAAAAAATAATCAGCTTTTTCAAGTCTGGCATAAAATCTTTCCGGGGGAGTTTCAGAGAAATTATCTATGGAAATATGCTGAAGAAAATTTACATCTTCAAAATTAATGGTAGAGGTAAAATGAGTATATTCGCCTTCATCAGATACTTTTAGCTCTCCTTCCGGTAGGCCCTCAAGTATTTTATCGTAGAGAGATTGATTCTGGCTAAGAATGATTTCACTCTTCTGCAGGTATTCTGTTTTTACTGCTATATCGATAGTCCTGGTTCCCGAATAATCAGCATTTATCTGTGTATAAATATCAATTAGAGTCTGGTCACAGGAAGTTATAAATAGGGTTATAAGAATAAATAAGATAAGAACTATAAAAATTTTTAAATATTTTAATTTTATCATAATCTTTTTACCATACTCATAGGTAATTTTAGCATATTGAATATTAATATTGTATAAGAAGTTAGGGGTATATTAATAGAAAATCAATTAAAGATAAAATGAAACATTTATAGTTTTATTGACGTT
>JAFGLF010000067.1 GCA_016928195.1 Elusimicrobiota bacterium | reverse complement strand
ACGGTTATAATCCGGGACATTGACATTATATTTATTTTTAATAAAATGTGTTGAGTTTAATAAATATATATTGAATTTATCTTTTACGTGGCCGCTTTATATCTTCACAACATGTTTTTTTAATATATAAGGAAAATTTTTGGAGTGTGTCCCTGAAGATAAAAAAAGAAATAGAGCTATAAAAAGATAGGGTTGTAAGTGAGTAATACAGGCACAGATAACAATATTATAGAAGTAAAAAACCTGGTAAAGGAATTTAAAGGGTTAAGAGCTGTTGATAATATCACTTTTGCTGTAAAGGAAAATGAGATTTTTGGTTTCCTTGGCCCCAATGGTGCAGGTAAAACCACCACTATAAATATAATATGCACACTTCTGTCAAAGACATCCGGAGAAATTACTCTGAACGGATATGATGCCGCCCGTGAAAGAAACAAAATTAGAAATTGCATAGGCATAGTATTCCAGGACCCGAGTCTTGATGACAGGCTGACTGCTCTCGAGAATTTACATTTCCACGGTCTTCTTTACAATATTCCCCGCAATGAACTTAAAAAAAGGTCCGAAGAAGTCCTGGAAATTGTGGACCTTATCAGCCGGAAGAATAGTCTTGTTATGACTTATTCAGGCGGGATGAGACGCAGGCTTGAGATTGCACGGGGCCTGCTCCACTATCCAAAAGTTTTATTTCTGGATGAACCGACCCTTGGTCTCGACCCCCAGACAAGAAATAAAATATGGGATTATATAATCAAACTAAAAAAGAATAAAAATATTACTATTTTTTTAACTTCGCATTATATGGAAGAAACAGAAATATGTGACAGGATAGCTATAATAGACCACGGTAAAATTATTGCCCTTGATAGCCCAGATAATCTTAAAAATATAATTGGCGGAGATATCATAACTATACTTTCCGAAGACAATACTAAATTAAAAAAATATATAAATGAAATCACAGGCAGCGAAGTACATGATGCAAAAGAAGATAAGATTAGATTTGAGGTAAAAAACAGTTCCAGCTTTATCCCTAAATTTATCAAAAACAGCCCTGTAAAAATTTTATCCATAAGCGCCAGAAAACCTACTTTAAATGATGTATTCCTTGATCTTACCGGCAGGGAAATAAGAGAGGAAAATGCGAGTTCCAGGGATAGTTTAAGAATGCGGATGAGAGGGAGAATGAGACATTGAAAAAAGAGTTAAATGGAATATATACGGTATGGTTAAGAGATATTAAGAGATATTACAGGGACAAGCCGAGAATAATCGGGTCGTTTGCGCAGCCGATCCTGTTTTTATTTGTTCTTGGAACAGGGATTGCCAGCTCTTTCAGTGTCTTTGGAGGCGGGGGCGGAGAAAACTTTTTAAATTTTATATTTCCGGGTATTATCGGGATGACTGTTCTTTTCACTTCTTTTTTCAGCGCCATGTCAATTGTCTGGGATAGAGAATTCGGGTTCTTAAGAGAAATTCTTGTGGCGCCTATTTCCAGGACTTCTATTGTCATAGGGAAACTGCTTGGCGGTTCTACCATAGCTATATTCCAGGGCTCAATAATAATGATTTTCAGTCCTCTTCTTAAGGTACCCATTACTTTTATAATGGTTCTTAAAGTATTGGGCGTCATGTTCCTTCTCGCAATGACAATATCCACCATGGGGATTATACTGGCTTCTGTAATAAAATCCATGCAGGCTTTTCAGGTAATCACTAATTTTTTGCTTATGCCTATGTTTTTTCTTTCAGGTGCTCTATTCCCCTTAAATAACACTATCAGGTGGATGAATATAGTTTCTAAAATTAATCCTCTTTCTTACGGGATTGATGCTATGAGATCTGTAATGTTAAATGATCCTGCTCTGCAGTTACACCCTCTGTGGTTAAATATTGCGGTAATGATATTTTTAATTGTGGTTTTTAGCATATCTGGGACTTTTCTATTCAGCAGGCAGGATTAGGAATTTAATTCTAATGCCTATATTTCCCCGGGTATTATTTCTATGTGATTATTTTTAATTCATTAAAAATTTTTTCTGCTTTCTGGTAGTCTATTGACAAAAACTCTGCCAGGCTTTCTATTTTAAAATTTAAAAGTTCTTTTACCAGGATAATATTGGAATTAAAAAGCATTTCTTTTTGCTTTTCAGAAATTGTGGACAGAATACTTATGGGATAAAGTTTTTTTGCTTCAATGAAATACTGGAGATTCTCAACTTCCGGATATTGCCATGCCATTATTTTTAAGCTCATGCAACAAGCGTATTTTATCGCATCCGAGGTGCATTTTGTATTGGTAACTAACCAGGCTTCAATTGAATTGGAGGGGTTGTTATTTTCTATATAAGCTTTTTCTATATCCAGAAACCTGCTGTTTATATAAAGAGCGGTCTTAATATCAGATTTTGACCCCGGTGAATTATGATACTTGCACTCAACCAAATAAATTTTACCCTCTTTTTTTGCCACCACATCTACTTCATGTTCGACACAATACCCCTTTATAAATTGACCCACTTCTGCAGTAAAGCCGTATTCTCTTAAAATCTTTGCTATGTATTCTTCAAAAACAAATCCTTCCGGTCCCATATCCATGATAGCTTTTTTAAGAGAATATCTGAGTGCGGCTCTTGGTTCGATTATTTTTAGCTGTTCCAGGGTTTTATTGTAGATCTGTGT
>JAFGLF010000066.1 GCA_016928195.1 Elusimicrobiota bacterium | reverse complement strand
CTGTTCAACTCGGTCCGCATAAAACAAATTATCATTCATTTCTATATGCTTTATAAATTCAGAAGCATATGTTTGGTGCATTTTATTCATCCCGCCGGCAAATACAACCTGCACTCTATCATTTTTTAAAGCCTCTATAATCTTAATCTGATTTTTCCTTGGTTCAATTCGACCTGAACATAAAATATAATTATTTATTTTATTTTTTTTAAACCAGTCTAAAACCCTTTTAGATTCTTTATAGTTTCTACTTTCTATTCCATTATAAACTACTTCATATTTTAATTTTATACCCTTATTGTCAAATAACTCTTTCTTTATAGTTTCCATTTCCAATTCGGTATTGGGTATTATGCAGTCTGCATTTTCCAATATTTCCTTCTGTTGTCTCGTATACCCTTTACACATTTGCGTAATCCATGAGTACCATACCTCCGGATATTTATGAACATAATAGAATGTTTTCATTAACTGTATAATATCCACGTTATCCGTACTTCTAACCAGCCAACCATATAAGCCTTTTAGATTTTTGGTTTCATAATTCCTGATATCGACTATACTATGATATATTGATGAAACAACTATCTTTTTTTTATGTTTTACGGCATTCCGGAACTGCACATAAGTTTCATGTACCCTAGTAATGTTAAATAAATGTATAATATCATAATTTTTTAAATCCGGCGCTAACTCCGTAGAAATATCAACCTGAATACCGCTTTCTTCCAGATAATTCTTGGTATAAATCATCTGGTAGGAATCCCCTCCTTTATTTGTCATCGCATCATACCTGTTCTGCATCAATACTCTCATAGTCTATTTAATTTTCTTTAACCAAAAACTGCTCGGCCATTCCTTTTCGCTATACGAGTTAAATGCTTCCTTAAGTAAATCCGGATGATTCAGATGCATATAACTGGCAGCCCATAATATCCGGAAAGTATCATTAAATGCTAAAAATGCCTGTAATAAATATTGTTCTGTCCAAAAATAACCATCCTTCATAACCCATGTCTTAAGGTATTCCGCCGGTAAAAATATATCATGACAGTGTATTATTACGCCTTTATTTAGCCGCGGTAACAACTCTAGATATTCGTACTTGACATCACTGCCTATTTTCAATACATGGCTTGAATCAATAAATAAAATATCACTTTCGTTTAACGTTTTAAAAAATGCCCAATCAACATCCTGAATCCTTTTGGTTTCTAATTTTGATAAACCTGGAAATCCTTTTTTTATAATATCATTTGGAAATGGATCAAAAGCAATCAGTTCTGTTTTATGCCCATCCTCCTTTTCATTTTCCAATAAAGCCTGGGCTGATAACATAGTAGAAAATCCAGAACCGATTTCATATATTTTCCGAGGTCTGAAATGCCTTATCATACTGTACAAAATTTCTCCTTCAACAGATCCGAACGATTTATTGTTTACATAGTATTCATAATTTATTAAGGTTTTTTCCGCCGGTAAGGAATTGTACTCAACAGCATATTTAGATGAAAACATAGTAAGTAGCTCGACCTGTCTTTGGTCATTTATATCTATGCCGGGAAGTTCTGATAATACATCCCATAATTCATCATTTAGTTCTCTTGTGTTTGGAACCGGTTCATAATAATGTACTGGTGTAATATGAAAACCAAAAAATTCCCATAAATAGAAAGTTTTTTTGATAATCTTTTTTACTATTTTCCTATAAATATCTATAATACCCCTCATTTCTTATTTCCCTCCGTGTTTCGATATATGTTAGGTAAAACTGTGAGCAAAGCTATTATGAACCATATATAAGAAAGATTATACGCTGTATGATTTAACCAATTAATCAATATAGCCAGAAAAGACAACTTAAAACCCACTGCTAAATTTTTCATATCTTTATCTTCGGATGATTGTATTTTACTTTCGAATATTTTTAATTTATTCCATACCTGATACAGAAAAAACATGAAAACAAAAAACCCTATAATTCCTGTTTCTAACAATATCTGCAGGTAAAAATTATATGTGGTTATGTGTATGCCTTCTAAAAAATATGGTGTGCCCCCCCATCCAATTCCTATAACCGGATGTTCTAAAAAAAGCTGAAAACTCTGTATCTGCGTTTCAATCCTAGCTAATGCCGACCAATCACCAAGTGTTATTGTCCGTTGAAAAAACCATTTCTCCATGGGTGCAAATAATACTATTAAAATAAACGCCACAACGCTTATTATGATGCACATGTTTATTATTTTAACCATTTCGCTTCTATACTTCATTCTATAAAATACAAAAATTGCTCCAATAAATAGTAACCCCATAAAAGCAGTACGAGAAAAGGACAGCAGTATGGCAATTAAGAATATAAAAAACATACACCTTATTTTATTGTTCTTAGACCCGAATACAAACGGCAACATTAAACCTATTGGTAGAAGAAGGTAGGTACCCCAAAAGGAAGGTTCCGGCATAAATGCACACGCTCTCGGTAAGGAGAGCCAACCGCCGCTTTTCATGAGTTCGGAAGTAATAGCACGATAACTTTTCGATGTTCTTAGTATATCAGTAAACGGCAAATCATAGTGTAACGCCAAAAATTGATAAATTGAATACACTGCGACATAGAAGGATACAATTATGAAGAACCAGATAAGTTTATGTATTACCCTTTTATCTAAATCCCTTAAAACACTGCGTAGTACTAAAAACTGTATTACTACAAAAAACAACATTACCGGTTGCGTAAAGTACTTAACATACTCATGGCTGCTCTTATCAAGCCCGGCTACAATGTATACTCTGTAATACACAAAAATAAGGACAATAACAACGAAAATAAGAAATGTTTTTGCTGTAGCGTCTAATATAAGTCCTCGCCCTTTAACAAAAATTAATACACCTAAAACGAGTATTATTAAAAATGATAAACAAAAAGTGCGAGGAGTCTCTTCCCCTATAGTTAGACCGAAAGAAACAAAAGGAAGTGAAATAATAAACAATTTTAGTATTTTATATACTGTATTTTTTTCTAATTTCATATTATCTTTTTGTAGACATATAATGTTTCTTGCGCCGTTTCTTTCCATAAAAAACATTTAATGCGTTCTAAACCTTTTTTCTTATACACCTGTTTTACCGAATCCTCTGTAATCATTTTATATATTGCTCCTGTTAAGTCATCTATATTTTCAGGATCCACAAGCATGGCAGCATCCGCACAAACCTCGGGAATCGAAGATGTATTAGAGGCAACAACAGGACAGCCGCATGCCATGGCTTCCAAAACAGGCAATCCAAAACCCTCATACAGCGAAGGATATGCAAAAAGCATCGCATTATTATATAAATGTAAAAGTTCTTCATTGGATACACAACCCGTAAAAACAGTACTATCATCTAAGTTCAATGAAGATACTGTTTTAAAAATATCCTTGTACCGCCATCCTTTTTCACCCGCAATTACCAGTTGACAATCAATATTTTTATCTTCTTTTAATCTTTTGAACGATTTAAGCAAAGAAATAAGGTTTTTTCTGGGGCTAATCAGTGATACATTAAGAATATAACTTCTGTTTATATTAAATTTTTTTTTAATGTGACTGATTTTCTCTGCATCACTAACTATGCGAAAAAAACTATCAACCCCTCCGTAAATAACCTTAATTTTATCAGGATGAACTTTAAAATGATTTATTATATCTCTCTTTGTATTTTCGGAAATAGCAATAATAGCATCAGCTTTATTAATACTTCCAGTAAGCATCGCTTTAAAATACATTACATTACGACGGGTAAAGCATTCAGGATAATACAAGAATGCAAGGTCGTATATTGTGATTACCGTTGGACATTTCTTAAAAACCGGGGCTATAAATGATGGCTCGTGAAAAATATCTATTTTCAGTTTCTTTATCGTCAACGGTAAATATAAGTGTTCCCATAAAACCCGCATAATCTGGCTATTAGTCGGCATTCGCGGGATATCTGACCTAAAATTATCTCCCAGAACTTCCGCAGGAATGGGTTTATCATTACCAAAAAATAATGTATACTTACTTTCTTTGTCAATCTTTTTTAAATTTAGTATCAGATTCAATAGATAGTTTATTATTCCGGATGTCTCTTTCTGTAAATATCTCGCATTAATACCTATCCTCACTCTACCACCCACCTAAAACCCAAAAGGATTCTAATTTTTTTGATATATTGCTGTATAATGCCAACATAAATTTTTTATACCAGGAAAAATAAATAAACATTTGTCCAAGTATATGAATATTTTCTCAAGGAAAAGCGGCAATCTTACTCTTTTCTTCAGATGAAACATCCTGTATAGAAATTCCAGTCCGTAGTGTATAAAACCACAAAAAAACCATACCGACTCCAGTTTTATCAGTTTTAGCCCCCAGGACTCTCCCATTTCTTTAAAATCGTTTGCGGTAAATCCTTCCGTCTTTTCATCAGCAGGGGAATGCCTCTTTTGCGGTAGGATTTTCCTAAAAAACCCTTTCATTACAGAAACAAGTCGGAACCACCGTTTATTCGGCTCGATACCAAAAAGAATATACCCACCATTCCTAGTTATACGTATCATCTCTTCCAGTGCTTTATGAGTATCCGTAAAATGGTGGAATGCCGCTATCATATATACAAAATCAAACTGGTTCTTTTTAAACGGTATATTCTTAGCATCAATACAACAGTATGTAATTATATTATTATTTATCCTTTCACTTACATAAGACAACATTTCATTAGATATTTCTGAAAATATATAATTACTAAAAGCAACTTTAGTGTTTAAAAATAACTCTAAATCAAAACCAACACCACCGCCGATTTCCAATATATTACTTTTTTCATTACTCCTGGTTGAAATAAATTTCACTATCCTTTTATGAAAAAACAGATTCCTCTGCGCGTCTATTTGGTTTTGCTCTACCCATGTCTCTTTCTGAGCTGCGTGGTAATAAGCATCATTGCATGTAACTTCGTCCAGTGATTTAGGCAATAGGTTAAAAACACCATTCTTAATATAAAATGTATGATTATTACTGCAGGATAATTGTGTATTGTTACTTATTAAGCCGCTTTTACATTCCGGACAAATTAATTCTAAATCTCTCATATTTTACCTTCTGTCCTGCCTCTGAGATAACCTATAACCCCCCCAATTGTTCCGCTGAACACAGAACGATATTGAAACTGTTCATTTTTAATTCGTATACTGCTCCAAAAAAAAAGACTTTGTATTGTTCGCACTAAACTTTTAAAAATTATCTCAGCAATTAGAAATACATATGTAAAGAAATGTCTAGCATCGGTGGTTATTTGTTTTGTCAACATTGCTCCTACGGCATAAGCATAATCAAATGATTTGGAAGCCGACATCTTATGCGGTACAGGATGATAAAACACTAAATCCGGTATGTATAAAACTCTTTTACTCTGCTTTAGTAACCTAAAAAATATATCGCTTTCTTCTGCACCATAAAATTTCGAACCTGCACCGAAATTCTCATCATATGAACCAATTTCCTCCAAAATACTCCTCTTCAAAACATGAGAACTGCCCATGAAATATCTGAAATCAAACCGTTTAAGATATTTCTTCTCTATGTTCAGAAAATAACGCGAAAATGCCTGCTTATTTACCGGGTCAAGAATTCTACCACAAAAAGCATCTGCTTTGCTAGTATTTTTTATCAATACATCTATAAAATCCTCTTTCACTGCAGCATCATCATCTAAAAATACAAGAAAACTTCCTTTACTCTTTTTAATAGCAAAATTCCTTGCCGCAGACAATCCTGTCTGCGGTATATAATAAAAAGTTGATAATTCCGGATATCCTGTTTTAATGGCTTTCTTTTTTTGTGTATTCTGAACAATCGCCAATATCTCAATTTCTACATCATTGCGGTACCTATGAGCTTCTTCTATGGAAAGAATACAGCTTTGCAGCTCTTTTTCTTTGTCAAGTGATGTGACAATAAAAGAAATTTTCATAGTAATAAGAGCACTAAAAAATCTCAACGCTCTTGATTACACAGATTTTATAAAACGATTACACAGATGACGTTACTGGGAGTTAATCTGTGTAATTTTGTGTCTTAATCGGTGTAATTCCGCCGCCGCGGATTGGATTTTTCAATAATTTCATTAAAACAATGTATAAATAAATGGGGCTACCGCGGAACCTTGACTAAAAATAAGCAGTAAGCCTAGAAGTACCAAACAAATGATTATCGGCATTAACCACCATTTCTTACGGACTTTCAGAAAATCCCAAAATTCTTTAACAATTGCAAGCTTACCCATACAAAACCCTCCTGTTAATTGATAATCCTCCCTAGTTTTGCCTACCTCGGTAAAACTGTCAGGGAGGATAATTTTTCTGTAGAAAAATTAAAATTGATTTTCATAACGCTTTTTGTCAAATTTGATAGATTTTTTCGGAATCCAGTAACTGTCTGTATTTTTATCGAATTTTGTTTCTAAAAATCTCTTGCCGAATATTCTCGCTAAAAAATTTACAGGGGTAATTACCAAAAAAAACAAGATGCTCAGAATTAATCTTGTCATGAGCCATCCTAATATTACAGACAGTCCCATCCATATCTTCTGTACAGGTTTAAGAAATTTTGGAAAGACCAATCCAAAAAATAAAAATATTCCGGATATTATAAAAAGGTATACAAAAGATTCCTTCTGTTTCCATAAGAATACTCCTCCAAATAATCCTAAAACAATACTTATTGTTATACCGAATTCTCGGAGTTCTTTTTTTCCACTTTTAATGTTCTTTAATTCTTCAAACATATGGTTATACCTCCAGTATAACCTGATTACACAGATTCTAAAAGACGATTACACAGATTACCAAATAAATAATAGCATTATCTGTGTAATCTGTGTCCCCTAATCTGTGTAATCAGCCTTCCAAATGGCTTAATCCAATTCGAACTCTTTAAGCCAGTCAATATCCTTTTCCAAAGGCTTTTGTCCCTTCTTTTCCAATAAATAATTACCCATAATCAGATAATCCATATTGGTCCGCATAAAACATAAATATGCATCCTCTGGAGTACAAACTATGGGTTCACCTCTGACATTGAACGAGGTATTGATAATAACAGGACAACCGTATTTCTCATCAAATTTTCTTATCATACGGTAATACAAAGGATTGTCCTCTTCATTAACAGTCTGAACCCGTGCAGAATAATCCACATGGGTAACTGCAGGGATATCTGACCGCACAACTTGCAGCTTTTTAAGTCCAAAAAGTTTCTCCTCGTCACAAGCAGATACCTCCTTACATCTTTCCCTTTTGACAGGTGCCACCAGAAGCATATAAGGACTTTCAGTATCCATTTCAAAATAATCCGAAGCTTTTTCTTTTATTACCGTAGGTGCAAATGGCCTAAAACTCTCCCTAAACTTTATTTTCAAATTCATTGTCTCCTGCATCTTTTCGGAACGTGCATCTCCAATAATAGAACGGCTTCCCAATGCCCTGGGTCCGAATTCCATACGTCCCTGAAGCCAGCCGATTACTTTCTGCTCAGCAATTAAATCGGCAATTTTTTCCGGGATCTCATTATCTCTCAATTCTGTATAAGCAATGCTTTTCTTTTTTAAATAATCTAAAATATAATCATTCTCAAATTTCGGACCAAGATATGTTCCATACTGCAAATCTCTTTTACCATCCACAACTCTTTTGTTCTCTAAATACTGATACCAGACAAACAAAGCTGCTCCTAACGCACCCCCTGCATCACCTGCAGCCGGCTGTATCCAAATGTTTTTAAACGGTCCTTCTCGTAATATTCTTCCGTTGCCGACACAATTTAACGCAACGCCCCCTGCAAGACATAGATTTTCACACCCTGTCTCTTTGTGGGTATGCCGTACTATTCGCAGCATTACCTCTTCAGTAACATCCTGTATGGAACGTGCTATATCCATATGACGCTGGGTCAATCTGGATTCAGGTTTACGCGGCGGTCCGCCAAACAGTTTATCAAATCTTTTGTTTGTCATTGTCAGACCTGTACAGTAATTAAAATATTTCATATTCAGTCTGAATGACCCGTCTTCTTTTAAATCTATTAACTCGGACAGTATTATATCCTTATATTTAGGTTCCCCATAAGGCGCCAATCCCATAAGTTTATATTCACCAGAATTCACCTTAAATCCTGTATAATATGTAAATGCTGAATAAAGAAGACCCAAAGAATGAGGGAAATGAATCTCTGACATAATACGTATAGCATTGTCCTCTCCCATGCCGTAACTTGTGGTTGTCCATTCACCTACTCCGTCTATAGTAAGAAATGCCGCCTTCTGGAAAGGAGACGGAAAAAATGCGGATGCAGCATGTGATTCATGATGTTCAGTAAAGATTATTTTTCCATCAAAACCAAGTTCCCTGCTTATAACCTCCTTCATCCAGAGTTTCTGTTTGATCCATAGCGGCACCGCTCTAATAAAGGACTGTATCCCATAAGGCGCAAAAGCTAGGTAGGTTTCCAGAATACGCTCAAATTTTATGAATGGTTTATCATAAAAAGTTACGAAATCCAAATCTTTTGCACTTAGGTTACTATTTTGCAGACAATAATTTATGGCATTCTTCGGAAAAGAAAAATCATGTTTTTTGCGTGTAAAACGCTCCTCCTGTGCAGCAGAAATTATCTTACCGTCCTGAACTAAACAGGCAGCGCTGTCATGATAAAATGCCGATATGCCCAAAATATTCATAAATTACTTTCAGAATCAGAATATTCTTTATGTCTAATTTTTTTATAAATGTGCCAAAAACCATATGCTGTAAAAATACAAAGAAATGGCTGTATAGGATAACGATATACTAAACCACAATCTACAAAACTTGCCGCATGAAGTAACGCATAAAATAAAATGAATACAACAATTATTCCGCCTTCTTTCCACTCCTTTCTTGAAACAATCATTCCCCAAAAAGCTAACGGGAAAATAATAATCCATGTCAAACCTTTATATATCTTGGCTATCGGTTTCATCTTAGCGGTAATAGGACTCCAAAAAACTATGAATCTTTTTAATGAATCTAAAAAATACTCTTTAAAATGATCTTTAATATATACACCTACTCTTAAAATAACAGAGTCATATAAAAAACAATAACGCTCAGTTTCAGGATAATCCGTTTCACCTTTTGCTATCTCTTTTGCAACCAATACAGTATTTGCTTCAGTAGTAAATGGAGTAAACTTTCCAAAAACAATATAATTACGCATACACCATGGTAACAAAACCATAAAAATAAGTAAAATCATTATAATACTCACGCCAGGTTTCCTTTTATTACCAATTTTGAAGAAATATATCTGCCAAAAGAAAAGAAAAGGTAAAAAGGGAATAAAGGTTATTCTTGTTAAACATGCTAGTCCAAAAACAACCGCACTTATGTAAATTAAAAAAATATTTCCTTTGATATTCCCTTTAATTATGAGTAAAAACCCCAAAACAATTAGAAAAATAAACAGGGTTTCGGTACGAATAAAATTTGTCCAAAAAATTAAATCCGGAAGAAAAGTTATAATAAATCCAGCTATTATAGCCGTTTTTTCATTAAACAACTCTTTTGCCAAGAAATATATAAGCAAACAAGTTAAACAACCGAGAAACAACTGAGGAATAAAATAAGCCAGAGTATTTATACCACCAATATAGTAACATACCGCCAAAAACAAAGGATACAATGGTGGTATGCTCATATGTGCATAATACATTTCATCTATCGGTTTAGTTTCGAAAAAATCAGGAAATTTTTCAGAATCAACAGAACCCCGGTCCATACTAAGTATTCCTTTACCCCTTAAAAAAGCTCTTGCAGCACGATCATACCATATCTCATCACTTGTCATTATTTTATCATCTGCATATAAAAAAGGCCTGTGGAAAAATGCTCTTTCTTTAATTATATTGAGACCTACTCTTAAAACTGCTGCTGTTAAAAACATTATAAGCAAAATCTTTTTCTGTGTCATATATTTGTAGTACATCAACTCCTGTACATCAATTGAGCCTGCCAGATTTTGAGGCAATGTAATACATACTTGCAAACAACTTTGCAATAGATGCCGGCCATAACCTCTTAAATATAAGCTCGTCTTCTGCTTTTCGTATTTTGTTTTTTGTTTGTAAAAAAGCCTCTGAATCTTTATGTATTCTATGAACCATTAATTTTTTTCTGACATAAATAAAACTACCATCCATTGAGGATAATCTAAGCCAGGTATCCCAGTCCAGACTACACAGAAAATTCTTTGAAAACTCAAATGAACCGATATGCTCTTTATTATACATAACACTCGGACATGAAATCGGATTACCAAAGGAAAGAATGGTCTTTTTTCCAAAAAGAGATTTTATACTTTTTTTTAACAAAAAAACTGATAGAATTATTTTCTTGATAAAAAAAATTAAACCAGAATTTACGCTTCTACCTTTTATCAGCTCGCTATAATCTGTAAATGTTATCAGATTATCACTGTCTTGTCTATCGGCTGCGCATAAGCAAGATTCTGTATATTTCGGCAAATATAAATCATCCTGATGAGCCAGTGTTAAATATTTAGTTGTGCAATTGCTGTATGCAAACGACCAGTCCGAACCAATCCCATCGGCACAATTATTGATAATTAACGGAATATGATATTTTTCTGCAAGCTTACTTAAAAATGGCGAAGGTGTGGATGTTGATATAATAATTTTACTTTTTATGGTCTGTTTTTGTAAAGATAAAATACATTCCTCCAGATAAGGAGATTTTTTATATGCAACGATAATAAATGTATGCCTATTGTTCTCTTTCATTTAATTGCCGGTAATTTTGGTAAATCTAAAATCATAATTGTTTTAATTTTCACTATTTATTTTAAAAGTATATTAAAAAATTTGAAAATATTCCTGAATAGATTGAGCATATCCCTGCTTGAATTAATTTCCGATAAATGTTTAAGTATATATTTTGGTCTATAGTAAAACCTTTTATATGCTTCTCTGATTTTATCGTCTATTTTTTCCGAAGACAAATTCTTATGTACAAACGTCGGGTTAGATTTAAGAAAATAATCATAATCATCCCAGTTATTTGTGATAATCCTGTCTTCTTTTTTTAACTGATTATACATTGCAGTTCCGGGATAAGGAATGGCTTTTGTAAATTGTGCATAGTCAGGACTCAACTCAATCGCAAAATCAATAGTCTGGCTTATAGTTTCCTCTGTTTCTTCTAAATTTCCTATCATAAAATCACCGACTAAGTTTATTCCGACTTTTTTAAAAAGTCTAACGGCTCTTCTCACCTGTTCCAAAGTAATACCTTTTTTGACAGAGTTAAGTATCTGCTGATTTCCGGACTCTATCCCCATTGCAACACGGTAGCAACCGGCATCCTTTAATTTTTCTAAAAATTCTTCTGTCACTGCAGAAGCTCGTATGCCTGCAGGCAAGGTCCATGGAAGGTTTATCTTCCTGGCAATAATAAGCTTGCACACTTCTATGGCTCTTTCCGGCCTTAAATTAAAATTATCATCAACTATTGCAAACTCCTCTATATTAAATTTGTCCTTTAAATATACAATCTCATCTACAACACGTTTTACACTTTTTGCCCTATATGTATCACCAAAAATACCTTTGTAACAAAATGTACAACGTTGCACACAACCCCTTGAAGATACAACGGGTAAACTTAATTTCTTTTTCCTAAAATCACTTTTATACTGTTCTATAGGAAATAATTCCCAGCCCGGATAAGGAAGAGTGTCAAGATCCTTAATAAGTTCACGACTTGGATTATGAATATATTGACCATTCTTCTTATAAGAAAGACCTCTTATCCCATCTAACGATATATTCTCATTAAAATGACGACAAATTTCTTCTAATGTTTTTTCCCCTTCCCCTCTTATAACAAAATCTACGTTTTTACTTAAGAATTCCGCCGGGAATAAAGTCGGGTGAGGACCTCCTACCATAAATTTTATATTGTTCTTATGCTTTTTTATACTTTCAACTATCTTTAATGAACTGTTGACCGTCGGTGTTGATATGGAAATACCCACTATATCAGGAGATAAAGCCAAAATTCTGGAAACAGTCCCATCTACATCCAATCCTTCGGCATCCGAAGAAACAACGCTAACCTGTACACCATTTTGCAACAATACAGATGCCAGGTATGCAAGTCCTGAGGTCGGTGTAAGACTTCCTGTAACAATTGGAATCGGAGGATAAACAAGTGCTACTTTCATACTGGTAATCTTATTGCAATACTACAATAAATATTTATTCGGATGTTTTCCAAGCCAACATCTGCAAAAATAAGCCCATACCGCCTTTAACATAACACTTTAATTCATATAACGTTTTAATCTTGGATAAAAGATGAAATAATTGATTCGGCCGGAAATAAAACTTCAAATTAGCTTTATATAACATTTTCTCTAAATTTATTGAATTACCACTCGCTTTAGAAACAACAGACTTAGTTCCTATTGCAACGAACTTTTTCCAATCAATCTTATTTAAAGGTGTATCTTTAAAAAAATAGTTAAAATCTCTCGTACCTGGATAAGGCACCAACATATTGAAAAATGACAAGGTTGGTTTAAGACGAATAGCAAACTTTACAGTCTCATCAATATCCTGAATAGTTTCATCCTGTTTGCCGAAAACAAAAAATGCCTGTGTTTTCATTCCTAAATCATTAGCGGCAGGGATAATCTCTTCGCATTTTTCTAAAAAATCAGGCTTACCGATTAATTTTAAAATACGGCGGGAGGCAGACTCAATGCCAAAACCGATGTTATAACAACCTGCCCTGTGCATTAGTTTTAAAATATTTTTATCTATAGCTGAAATTTGTGAAAAACAAAACCATTTAAGATTAAGACCTCTTTTTATCATACCTTCACAAATATCTACTAACCTCTTTTGATCAAGTGTAAAAGTATCATCGTTTATTATAAGCTGTTCAGCACCATATTGTCTTTTCAAAAAACTTATCTCCCCCAGTACATATTCAGCACTGTGTATCCGGTATTTTTTTCCCATGGTTAAATAGGAAGCGCAAAACGAACAATTAAACGGGCAGCCGCGGCTGGTTAATATTGTAAAACATTTTTTATAACGCGTATTATGCATATTCGGCCCAAATAAATTTTGAGGAATTAGATCTCTTGCCGGATAAGGTAAACAATCTATATCTGAAATTTGCGGGCGTTTTGGTGTTTGTATTATACCTCCGTCATGCCAAAAACAAAGACCGGGAATATTAAACGGCACTTGCTTGTTTTTTAAACATTCTAATAATTCAGCAATGGTATATTCACCTTCACCAGCTACCACATAATCAAAATACTCGTGATATTTCTCGGCAATAAACCCAGGCATAGCACTGGCATGTACACCTCCGTATACCACAGTACAATTACAAACACTTTTAGCTAATTTAGCCAACTCTACTGCATTATAGAAGTTTGGAGTAGCGCTGCTAATTCCCACTACATCGGGTCGTTCCTCACTCAACACTCTGCCTATTGCCTTGTAATCCATATTTTGTGCTTCTGGTTCATATAACAATATCTGAAATCCCTTTTGTCTAAGAAATGAAGCAATATACCCAAGTCCAAGAGGAAAATACCGCCCGGCAGCAAATTTAATGGGTCCATAAAAATCAATATACGGCGCGCTAATCAATAATACTTTTAACATAGAATACTTTACTTCCATTCGCTATTAGATACGATTACCGATTAAATATATAATCTGGGAAAATATGTCTTTTTTCCTGATAATATTGAATTCACCTGTCAAGTGCTTCTCAAACTTGTTATGGTTAAACCCAAGATGCTCACCATCCCATTGTTCTTCTAAAGCATTAGTATTATTAAAAACAGACGCTTTTATCAGGTTACCTATGGATATTGATTCCCGCTTAAGTCCAAATAGTATATACCCAATCTGCTGTATCAGAAAAGATATGCCTGTCATTTTAGGTACTGAAATTACCATGAGGCCATTTTTATCTATTAATGCAAACAGTTCCTTCAAAAAATTATTTTTAGATTCATACAAACTGCCTCTATCTCCTATATGTTCTATGATTTCCAACAAAAACAAAATATGGAATTTTTTGCTTGAAATTTTCGGCCCTAAATCCCGGATTGACAAGGCATCATTACATACCAGTTCCACATTACTTAACTGCAATTCGTTACATAATTTAGAAGCAATATTTATAAAAACCGGGATTTTATCAACACCAACAACATGATTAAAATATTTTGCTAAAGATGGTAAAAAAGCACCATCCGCGCAGCCAAAGTCAATAACATTGCATTTATTAAAATATTCCTGTGTCAGTTTAAGAGCTATTTCAAAATGCATCCTTTTAATATATGAAACAATTCCGGGCTGCAAATAATTGTAATGCGAATATGTTTTATATTTATGGTTTACCCGGGCAAGCTCCGAAAATGTTTTATATTTATTATCTTCCATAGTGATCAATGGTGGTTTAACAAAATATTTCATGAAATTTTATTCCTTATTTTTCATATTATATTTTTTCAAAAATTCATCAACGGCATTCTTTCTAACCAATTTATTAATATCCTGTTCTAATATATAAAATCTGATTATACTGACAAAAACATAATAAAACAGTAAAAAAAGGCCGATATAAACCAAAACGGTTGCACCGCGCGGGATGCCTAATAAACCTCCTATTTTATTTAGGAAAGCAGGATTCCATGCCAGGAAAATGACTGAACACCATATAGACATAAAGAAGAAAAAGAAAAATGAGTTTATACGCTTTTCATAAAACTGAACAATTAATCTTATTATCGCGACCGATATTAATAATGTTAAAACTATCTGGAAACCCATAACATTACCTCCTCGACAACCTATCCAGGACTAATCTGATAAAAGTTTTAATACCATTAACGAGCCCCTGTCCTTTAGATAAGGAATAATCCGTATAGATTGATTTTACTTCTACTTCCTTAAATTTTAATTTTTTTTCTTTTAGTTTATGTATTATTTCTGAGCAAAATTCCATTCTTGATGTCTCTATATCTATTAAATTAAACGCTTTTCTGTTAAAGGCCTTTAGTCCGGACTGTGTATCAGACAGTGTAAAACCATATATAACAAGTGTCGCTATATTTGCTATTTTATTATAAATTATTCTTTTCCATGGCATACCAGATTTAGCCAGCATTCTGGAACCAATAACAACATCCACCTCACCTTTTTGTATCGGTTCAATCAGTTTTATAATGTCATCGGCATCGTGTTGACCGTCTGCATCAAATGTAACAACAATTTCAGGATTAAGAATTTTGGCAATTTCAAACCCGGTAGCAGAGGCGCATCCGACTCCTCTATTCAACAGATGCTTTACTACATACACGTTTAATTTGTTTACTATTTCATAAGTTTTATCAACACTGTTATCATCAATCACTAATATATTGTTATAACCGCAACTCTTCAAATCCTGTATCACATTCTGAATACTTCCTTCTTCGTTGTATGCAGGTATAAGTATCAGTATATTATTAAATACGGTTTTCATCTACCACCTCACGAAATAAAAATATTTTTTAATTTCTTATATGTGTAATACAAATACGGTTTCGTTTTCATTTTTAACTTGAATACATTTAACAGTAATCGTACCGACGGTCTATATCCTTTATAAATGTTATACTCGAACCATATCTGACTTTTTTCTATTTCTTTTTTACTAAATCCCGGGAGATTCAACACAGCTTTTCCTCTCTCCATTGTATTATCAATCGATTTATTTAACAACTCCTGTTTTTTACATAAAGAATATAAATCAGTTCCCGGATAAGGATAGAAAATCGAGGCACTCGTCCAATCGGGCAGACATTTTCTATTTATTTCAATAGTTTTTTCGAAATCCTCCATCGTCTCGCCCGGAAGCCCTACCATATTTAAAAATGATACCTGTAATCCGTATTCCCGTGCCAGTTTAACAGCATTTATGATATCATTATTTGAGTAGTTACGATTAAGTATCTCGCGACGGATTTTTTCGCTTCCCGATTCAAGCCCGATATTAATAAACCTGAAATTAGCCCTCTTAAACGCATCAAAAATGGTTTTGAGGTCCAAATTCGGCATAATTCTTATATTTGCACCAAAAGATAACGGCTGTTCCAACGTGCTGTTAAACTCTTCTAATTTTCTGCATAATTCAAGCGTCCAATCCTTTTTCATGCCAATAGTTTCAACTTCTAAATATATTTCCTTCTTTGCATGAAATCTGATAATGAGCTCTTTCAATTCACTAACAATATTATCAGGGGACCTGTATCTCGTATATGTGCCAGATGACAACTTCTTCAACGCATGATTACAGCAATAAGTACACTCAAATGGACACCCACGCCCTAGCATAACAGCATATCTTGTCGACGGAGATTCGTCTATCCATTCCTGCCACATCTCCCTGTCAGGAAAAGGAAAAACGTCAAGATTTTGCAAGTACGGACGCGGGGGATTCTTCTCTATCATTGTCCCTTGCTTAATCCAGAGATTCGGAATACCAGAAGGCCGTATACTTTTTCCTAACTGAGAAACCAGTTCAAGCGTTGGATTTTCACCTTCACCTATACACAAGGCATCAAAATTATCCAAAACCCCTTCCGGATTCAAAGAAACATGGGCACCACCAATGACTAGATAAATCTCAGGAAAACGGTTTTTTATATATCTTGCCAGATTGGAGATGAATTCATATTCACTGCTTACTGCGGTAAAACAAATTAAGCCCGGCTTAAACTTTTCTATATATTCATTTATCATATTTTCGTTCTTCTTTCCTGATATCCTGCTTAAAACCATTAATCTTGTCGAATGACCATGCCGTTTTAGAAAGGACGATATATATGATATTCCAAATTGAATCGTTTCCGGCGTTATTAACGGTTTTCTTGTTGTTGCTATGTTATATAAAGAATATATAAAAAGAATATTCATTTTTAGTTTATACTACTATTTTTTCGCAATAAACAGTACATCTGTAGTTTCTTTTAATTGTGTAATGTCAATTTCAATATTTTTATTAAAAATACAGTAATCATGTTTTCTTAGATATTCCGGCAGTTCAGCGGTGTTCTTGCCAACCATATCGAAAGTATGATAGCCATATTTTTTCATATATTCAGAGAGCTGGCCAAGTGTATAACCCAATAGTGGATATGCGATAGGGGCAATTTCGCATATAATAACCGGTCGGGATCCGGTAGTTTCAAAGTACCTGCTGAGACCTTTTAATACGGGAAACTCAAAACCCTCCGTATCAATTTTTATTAATGAAATATTGTCCAATGCTTTTTCCTTAATATAGTCATCAAGCCTATAGGTTGGTACTTCAATCGTTTCTCTTATTGTTTCTTTACTTATAAATCCACATGGAACCATAGTATTCCAGCCGATATCCGAGATGTTTGTAATATTTATATTTGCCATTCCCTTCCTGTCGGATAATGCGTATTGGTTTGTCATAATTTTATATTCCTTATTTGCCAAAGCAATATCATTTAATTTACCATAGTATTCGGGAACAGGTTCAAAACTATGTACACAGCCGGTTTCCCCTACAATTCCCAAAGCAACGGCTGAAATGTAACCGATATTTGCTCCTACATCAATAAAAGTATCACCTTTACTCAAAAATTTCCTCATTATTCTTACAGTTTCAACCTCATAAATACCATAGTACATCCTTTTTATTACCGGGTCAATGTTAAAATCAAAATTAAATAAAACTCCATTGATTTTTTTCCGAACAGGAGATTTTGGCGAAGGCATAATTCTGGAAATAACCCTTTTGAAAAACTGTTTAGGGTCACATATTGACAAAACAATTGCTTTTATAATTTTTTTTACTATTCCCATAAATTACCTCAAAAATCTTTTTTTCAATCCTTCCTTGAATCGTATAACCATACTATTACTAAAAATCATTCTTTGTATCAAATAGGTTGTATAAATCCAGCTGAATACTTTTCTAAATATTATCGGCCCTTTTATTTTTCTTTCGAGAAATTTTTTTCTTACACTTCTTGTAACAGTCTGCCCCATTTTGAAAGCTTTTTTTCTGTCTTCAACCGACATTTCAGGGGTATAAAAAGACGGTTCATTTATAAAATGTGAGGCATTATTTAGTACTGTTTCCGGAGACCGAACAAAATAACCTTTTTCTTTTAGCCAATCATACAGTTCTGTTGCCGGAAAGGGAATAATATTATAGAAATGGGCATTCCGAATCGGATACCGAAGTGCCAGTGAAAAAGAATTTTTAACATCTTCAAGGGTTTCTCCGGGTGAACCTATCAGGAAAAATAAATCTACATCAAACCCTAAATCACAGGCATTTTCTATACTTTTCTCTATTGTTGCTATATTCTCGCCTTTTTTAATATTTTTCAGAACCTTATCGCTTGAAGCTTCAACACCGAAAGCTATCATATCAAACCCTACCTCCCTCATCGCTTTCAGTATTTCATAATCAACCCGGTCAGCTCGAATGCCGTTAGGACATTTAAATTTAATCCCTTTATAGTTTCTCTCTTTTATTAATTCGCATATTCTACCTACTCTTTCACGTGATAGCGTAAAATTATCATCCAGAAAAAGTATTTCCCTGTACCCTTTACCGTACCAGTAATCTATTTCAGCTATTATATTTTCGGCGCTCCTCTGCCGGAACTTTTTTCCTATTGCGGCAATAACAGGACAATATGTACAACTAAACGGACATCCTCTTGAAGACACGATACCTATCTGTTTAACAGGATATTTTTGCAACTCAAATGCTTCATACTTCGGAAACGAAAGCTGGTCAAGATTTTTTATAAATTCTTCATAACTATTCGTTAAAATTTTTTCGTTCTCTCTATAAACAAGTCCTTGTATACTTTTTAAATCTTTTCCCTGACATAATTCTATCATGCTAAAATCGCCTTCAAGAACAATTCCATAATCAATCGAAGGGCAATCCCGAAGAACCTTTTCTCTCAAAGTAGAAATGTGCGGCCCTCCTGCAACAATTTTAATTTCCGGATATGACTTTTTGATTCTATTTATTACCGTATATACATCCCTGTGTCCGAAAGTCATAACCGTAAAACCGATGATGTCAGGATTAAAATCGGATATTTTACCCTGCAGGTCTTTATAGCTATACCGCAGATTCATATCAAAAACACCGACGACAAAACCGGCATTCTTCAGAGATTCGGCTATATAACCAAGCCCGGCGAGCGGAGTAATAGATAGTGAAAATTTGCCCTTATGAAATCTTGGAGAAATTAAAAGAATTTTATTATATCTCATCTATATCCAAAACACCCTGACGAAAGAATCGTTGTCAACGTTAAACCTTTCGGGATAAAGCACTTAATGCCGGCCTCACAGATTTCGAAATTTTAATAATAAGCCTTATCAAATTCTTAGCGAATATTTTCATACTTTCTATAGTGCTTAAATGCACATCCCAATTAAATAATGGCCATTGTATGAATATTTTCCACACCCATATCCCGTAACATCTCTGCCGTTTGCAAACATCGAACCATTTTTCTGCAAGTACTTGCGAAAATGCCGGCTCTGGATATATTTTCTTGTTTTGATTTATTCGCTTTAATCTTAAAAACCATTTCCCCGCCTCATTTATCCACGGCAACACTTTTCTGAACCTTACATCTGATACTAAATTATGAATCTCAAGTTCCTCCTGGGTTAAATTTATCCCCACCTCATATAAACGCTGTTTGTAAAACTTTTTTAAAATATTAAGCACGACGGTGTTGTCCTGACGGGTTATCTGATTCGGATGCTCCCTATATTTTAACAGTACTTCAGGAATATTCCCTAATTTCGAATACTGCGAAACATCCACCCACATTTTATAATCTTCTGCGGGATAATAATCCTGTCTGTAAAACAAATTATGGTCTCTTAAAACTGATTTTCGCATAATTACGGATGGATGCGCAAAAACATTATAGAAAAATAACTCACTTCTCAATTTTTTATCTTCAAGGTGCAGAGAAGTAACATAATTCCCCGATGAAGCCATTATCATTACCTGAGTCCCGCATACACCAAAATCAGGATTCCTTTCCATAAAATCTACCTGTTTTTCCAGCCGCTGAGGAAGACTGATATCATCACTGTCCATTCTTGCTATATATTTACCTTTTGCCACCCTGATACCTTCATTAAGGTGTCCCGTATGCCCGGAATTTTTTTTGTAATCAAAAAAAACAATCCTTGGGTCTTTATAATTTCTAATAATTTCCGCACTTCTATCCGTAGACCCATCGTTGAATATCAAGAACTCAAAATCAGTAAAGGTCTGCCCAAGAATACTATTTATAGCTTCTTTTAAATATTTTTCGCTGTTATAAACCGGCATAATAACTGTTACTTTCGGTGACTTTATACTCTTAATTCTGTAAGCCGTCAAGGTGTCCTCAACATGTTTATCTCTTACCTTACCTTTTCTTAACAAATTCCAGACATTTCTTAAAGCAAACCATAATTTTTTCGGCAGAAATGAAGAAAGATACAGCAGTAATAACTTTATATCTAATAGCTTAAGGATTGCCCTATGATAACGGACAGCTTTAAAATTGCCAGTGTCCATATCCAACCGCATCTGCGAGTATTCCAGTCGTATTTCAAGTTTTCTAAGCGGTTTTGAATATTTTTTTTCGAAACCTTTATATCTACATTTAAACTTTTCGATTACATACTTAATTTCTTCATCATTCTTTACAACCGATTTAATACTGAACATGTCAGAGTGTATGCGATAAACCGCTAATGACTCATTCAAATATTTGACTTCGGTTTTATAAAATATGCGTAGAAATAAATCATAATCACTTGCATAATTTAAATTACTATCAAAAAGTTCATCTAATTGGTCAAGAACTTTTTTCCTGACCATCGTGGTTACTATAGCAATTGCATAATCTGCCAGTGCTTTTTCAAATATATATCCCTGAGGCTGTTCTTTTTTGTATGCAACCGTTTCAGAGTTTTTTATATGATCAAGCACAAATAAATTGCTGTGAATAAAGTTAACATCCTCATCCTTTTCGAAAATGGCAATTTGTTTTTCGAGTTTTTCGGGCAGCCATAAGTCATCGCAATCCAAAAACGTTATATACTCACCGCTGGCTTTTTCAAGAGCCAAGTTTCTTGCCTGCCCCAATGCAACCGTATTTTCTCCGCGAAAGTATTTTAGCTTGTTGTCATAGCTTCCTGCGATTTCAGGGCTATCATCCGTTGAAGCATTATCCCAGAATATTATTTCCCAATCCTTATATGTCTGTGCATAAATACTGTCTATCGCTTCACGAAGATACTTTGAACCATTGAAACAATTCATTATTACGCTAACTTTAGGCATAAAAAGCTTCCCTCACTTTTTTTTAAGATTACTGTCTACTTTGCCAGCTTCAATCAAATTTTTAATCCATCTTACTCTAAAATACTTATTCGACATTAAATCTTCTTTTGTTAATCCATTATCCTTATACGCCCTATATAATTCTTCGATACCCATATGGACATCACAGCAGGGTTTGAATTGTGGTAAAACCTTTTCTATTTTGGAAAAATCTACCCGGTATGTTCTTTCATCGCTTCCCGTCTGGTTTAAAATCTCAATACGGCAATTGGGAACTATTTCCTGTACATACCTTGCGATATCTTTTACCTGGTAATTTTCCTTATTTCGGCCTACATTAAAAACCTGATTATGTATTTTTTCTGCCGGTGCTTCAATTACAGTCAAAAATGCTCTGCAAAAATCCAGTATATGTATTATGGGCCGCCACGGCGTTCCGTCGCTCATTATGGCAACCTTTCCGGTACAATACGCCCATGCAACCAGATTATTGACAACCAACCCGAGTCGCAACATCGGCGATAATCCGTAAACGGTCGCATTACGCATAAAAACCGGATGAAACCTGCTATCAGCTAACTTAAACAATTCTTTTTCAAATTTAATTTTTGCTTTTGCGTATGCCGTAACCGGATTGACTTCATCCTCCTCTGTCAAAGCTTTACCGGGAGGTGCTATTCCATAAATGCTGCAGGAAGACGAAAAAATAAATTTTTCTACTCCTGCCTTTTTTGCCAGATTAGCCAGTTTAACCGATGCACGAACATTAATATCGTCGGTCCATGAAGGATTAAGTTCACCTAACGGGTCATTACTAAGAGCTGCCAGATGCACAACAACGTCAATTCCTTCCAAGTCAGATTCATTTATATCACGGATATCTTTAAGAATCTGTTTAAACGGCAACACTTCCTGCGGGAGGAATTCGCATCCTTTATAGTAGTTACAATCTAAGCCCGTGACATTATATGAACGTTCCTGTAAAAAGCCGGTCATTACCGTTCCGATATATCCCGTATTTCCCGTAATAAGTATATTCTTTTTTTTCAAACGTGGTCCTCCTAAAGTTAATCTCCGATGTAATATCGGAGCAACTACTTATTTTTCAGATTCCAATTATAAGGAATCTTATCGGAAAATGGGTCTAGCCGCTTCATCTCGGAAGGATCATGCGCCATATCGGGACAGTTTGCCAGAATAGAGGTTTTTGTGCCGATAGTCTTATACCCGTTCCAGACTTTCGGGGGTATCTTAACCAGACAATAATTTTCTTCACCGATAAATAATTCCATAAGATTACCTTTGGTAGCAGAATTCTTTCTGTCATCATAAATGACAAGTTTTATCATGCCTGTTATGACGGCATAATTTAACGTCATTTTCTCATGAAAATGCCAGCCTTTTATTACACCCGGATAAGACATCGAAAAATATATCTCACCGAATTTTTTATACAGCGGGTCATCACATCTGAGCATATGCATAATACAGCCCCTTTCATCGGGTATCTTACGCAACGGTTTTACCAAAACGCCTTCAATCTTTGTTCCGGACATTTACCCCCCCTTTTTTAGATTTAAGATTTATGATTGTAGATTGTAGATTTTACATTTTATTACAACTACTCATTCCCAGATTCTCCATGGAGCCCTTCCAGATTCACATAACTCATTTAACACATCACGGTCTCTCATAGTATCCATACATTGCCAGAAGCCCTCATGCTTGTATGCCATTAACTGTCCGTCTTTTGTAAGATTTTCAAGTGGGTCCCGTTCAAGGATTGTATCGTCTCCATGTAAATACTTAAAAACCTTGGGTTCAAATACAAAGAATCCTCCATTAATCCATCCTTCACTTGTCTGTGTTTTTTCTTTAAATGAAACAACCTTGTCACCGTCAAATGACATTCCCCCGAACCGCGCAATCGGTTTTACAGCGGTAACGGTTGCTATTTTACCATGTGATTTATGATACGCTACAAGCTTTTTTATATTTATATTACTAACTCCATCACCGTATGTCAGCATAAATGTTTCATTTTTTAATATATCTTTTAAACGGAGAAGCCGGCCTCCTGTCATAGTATTAGAACCTGTATCCACCAGATGAACATTCCAATCTATCGGATGTTTTTTTATAACCTGTACTTCTTTGGTTTTTAATGATATTTTCAAATCACTTTGAAAATGGTAATAATTAAGAAAATACTCCTTAATTACCTCGCCCTTGTATCCTGTAGCCAGAATGAAATCAGTAAAATTATATGCTCCGTAAATATTCATTATATGCCACAACATTGGTTTGTCTCCTATATCTACCATAGGTTTAGGTTTTAGGTATGTTTGTTCGCTTAATCTTGTACCCAACCCTCCGCACAATATAACTGTTTTCATAATTCTCTCCCGGTATAACTTCGTTATACCTGATTACACAGATTTCTTCCGCCACTACTGCTTTGGCGGATCCGCCGATGATACAGTGGCGGAAACTGCGATTACACAGATTAAAACACAAGTCTTTTAATCTGGCAACTTTTATTACCGAAATTAATTAATAAACCAACTTTTAGACCCGATGCTCTTAAATAAGAAAGCACCTGGTATTTAAAAACATCTGGTATATTTCCTGTTATTGCTTTAATTTCAACTATAACTTTACTTTCAACAATCAAATCTATAATAAGACTACCTACTTTTTTATTCTGGTAACAAACTTTAAAATGTTTTTCTGTTTCATAGTTTAAACCATCTTGAGTAAAATCCAATTTAAGAGCAGCGTGATATATCTTCTCATTGAATCCCGGTCCTAATTCAGAATGCACTTTATAACAACAGGCTATTATTCGTTCTGTAAGAGAATCTCTGTTCTCCATTTAAAGTTCCTTTAAATTGATTACACAGATTCTGAAAAATGATTACACCGATTTTCCACCAAGTATTTAATCTGTGTAATCCCCGCCTGCAACGCTATGCGTAGCATTGCGGGCAGGTGCCCTTTAATCTGTGTAATCAAAGATTGCTATGTTTTTCAGCAATCTTATAATAATCTATTGTCTTCCTTAGCCCGTCTTCAAGCGATGTTTTTGCTTCCCATTTCAGCAACTTTTTTGCCAAAGTTGTATCCGCATACAATCTCATATTTTCTCCCGGCCTGTAGGGATGAACTCCCCAGAGCGGTTTACCGCCGCCGGTCAGATTTACAACAGTTTTAATCATATCCTTTATTTTTATCGGAATTCCGGACGCAACATTAATGATATGGCCCTTTGCCTCCTGGTATACCGCCGCTTTTATCATGGCATCAACAACATCACCGACATAACAAAAATCCCTCAGTTGTTTACCTTCCGACGTTTTAAACTCCTCATTATTCAAACATCCTCTTATTATCTGCGGAAGGAATCTCTCTTCATCCTGTCCGGGTCCATAAACTAGAAAAAATCTCAGAACTACACCGGGAAACTTTTCAATAACAGAAAGCATCTGTACAAAATGAGAGGAACACATCTTTGAGAAGGAATATGGAGATATGGGCTCTTCGCGAACGGATTCCTTCTGCGGTCCAGGGACTCCGCCATATTCATCGCTACTACCTACCTGGACAAAACCTTTTAAAGTACTGTGCTCAATTGAATCAATTATATTCATCAATGCGGTAAAATGTGAATCAACCACTTTCCTTCCGCCTCTTAAATATGCGGTATGGTCAACATAGCCGCCCAGATTAAAAACATAATCAAATTTCCTGCCGACAAGAGACTTCCCAAGCTTATCTTTATAAGTAATATCGACTTGAATAAAATTATCCGAACTGCTTTTTCCGGAAAAACCAAGACAGGTAACGGAAGAGGTATATTCCAAACATTTCCGGGCAAGGTGTTGCCCGATGAATCCTGTTCCGCCAATAATCAATATTCTGTCAGTTTTTAAGAGTGTTTTCATTTGTCCTCACATGAGCCATAAATCTCATCAATCAGGTAAAGCGGCCGGTTTTTCACTTCATAAAAAATCTTTGCGATATATTCTCCAACTATTCCAATCATGACTATCTGCACCCCACCGAGCAGCAATATAGCACCAATAAGCGTATACCAGCCAGGCACAACTACCCCAGAAAAAAAATAGTAATAAATTATTGCAAATATATAAATAAAACTACATACCGCAACTATCAACCCGAAAACTGTAATTATTCTTATCGGGAATTCTGAAAATGGGATGATCCCGTCCATAGCAAATTTAAAAAGCCGACTATAGGAATATTTAGAAGTCCCCCCTGCTCTTTTAGCGGACTCAAAGGGAATCCCTATACGCTTATATCCCATCCAGTTTACCAAACCACGTAGAAACGGTGAATGTTCACGAAATTTTTTTAAACTCTCTACGGCCTTGCGGCTCATAAGACGGAAATCAGCACAATTAAACTTTACATCAATATCAGAAATTTTATTTAAAATAGTATAAAATAAATATGCTGCAATCCGTTTAAAAAAACTTGTTCCTTTATGGTCCTGACGAACCGTATAAACGACATCGTAACCGTCTTTCCAGTAATCAATCAGCTCGGGCAATAAGGATGGCGGATGCTGAAGGTCACCATCCAACATTATTACAGCATCACCTTTAGCCAGATCAATTCCTGCCGTTAAAGCAACTTGATGTCCAAAATTTCTCGATAAATTAACCAACTTAACCTGTGGATTAGTGTCACATACCTCTTTAATCTTCTTAACAGTATTTGTGTCTGTCTGGTCATCCACAAAAATAATCTCATAAGGATCTTTCAGGGTATTCATTACACTATTAAGTTCTTTGAAAAAATTAATTATAATATCTTCTTCCCTGTACACTGGAACTACAACGGAATATTTTACGTTTTTCATGATTCTCTCCTAATATAATATTCATTACATCTGATTACACAGATTAGCAAACTGGTTCTATCTGTGTAATCTGCCCTTTAATCTGTGTAATCAAACATCCTGGTATTTATAGGATGTCTTAATGACTCAGAAATTATAATTTATAAGTTTGACTCCCTGTTCCTTTAAAAAAACAGGTATTCTGCTATCACACAAAACCTTTTTTTCATCTTCAGGATGATAACACCAATGCTTCTTGTAGTTTTCCAGATAGTTCATGTCCTCGTTACCAGGATGAACCATAATTTCGTTATAACCTTCTTTCAAACCATTGATTATCTTATTAAAGTTTTCAAAAGACATGCGTCCTGAATCACGCATCCCATAAAATGCTTGCGGGAATTTAAGTCCGGAATGAATCAGCACCGTTCTATTCAACATGCACATAACCTGCAAACCCCAGCATTTCAGATTGAAAGACCTTTCCCGAGGGATACGGACATGGGTTATCCCGTGTTTTTTTGCCAAAAATACAACTTCTCTGAAAATATCTGGCAGCATATGAAGATGCTGATGGCTATCAACATGAGAGATATTTATTCCCGTTGATTTAACCTTTACTATCTGTGCCTCCAATTCATCCCATACTTCCGAAATATTAATTTTCCCGGCAATATATTTGAAAAAAAACTGTTTATAATTCTTAATAAACCTGCCGTTCTTACCAACTAAAGTCGGAATACTTGCCGGACTTAGAACCGGTTTTTCCTCAATCAATGCCAGGTGCACTCCCACACTAAGATTTGGACATCCGCGCGTTAGCTCAACAGCTTTTGCGAAGGCAGACCCCGATGCAATAATACTTGTACTTGTAACGATTCCATTCTTATGACATTCAATAATCCCATCGCTTATCCCTTCAGTCAAACCAAAATCATCAGCATTAACAATCAAAAGTTTACTCAATTTTCCTTCTCCATGATACAAACAATATTCACACCAAAGGGAAAGTTAATCCAATTCAACAACAAACCCTCGAACTGTAAAAACTTCACTAATAAGGAATTAATCAACTCTGGCAAAGCAAACAGTGTTCTTTGCGGTACGACGGCGTTTCTCTTTAAAAAAATTCCTAAAAACCTTCTACCTAATATTAAACATAAATAAGGCAAGAATAATAAAAAATTAAAATAAGATATTTTCAATATCTTCAAATGCTGATTATTTATCTTTTCTTTTAACTCTTTGATTCTATATCTTCTGAAGTGTTCACTTGCATCATCATGTTCACTCCATAAAATATTGAAAGCTGAAGTAAACATAATAATTCTTCCTCCCGGACGACAAACTTTTTTTAATTTTTTTAATAATAAAACATCGTCAGAAACATGCTCGAGAAGCATAAAAGCAGTAACCAAATCAAAAGAATCATCGCTGAGAGATATATTCACAGCATCCCCACATATTACCTCTGTATGCCCCCGCATCTTACAAAAATTAACCGCTTCCGGAGAATAATCAACCCCGACAACTTTCCCCAGTCTCTTTAAATCCTCCAAAATTACACCTGTTCCACAACCAGCGTCTAGAATCATATTCAATCCTTCACTGGATCTTGGAATATATTTTTCCACAAGTGAAATATAAACCTTACGCATTCCAACAAACCACCAATGCGTAGTTTCTAAATCATAATTTCTCTTGTATTCATGAATCTTCATAATTTCTTCTGGTGCTTTAACAAATAAGCTTCTAGTATTTTATCCTATATATTTTTGTAATATAATATTTTTTATTTTTAGGGAAGTAATATCCCACATAATGTTTATTTTTCACATCTGTTATTAGCATAAATTTTTCCTCGCTGTCATCAAACTTCATATATTTCTGAGTTGTTAAATATTCTTTAGAAGACTCGTCAAGAATAAAATATTCGACTTTTAATTCTTTAAGGAATGAGATAAACGCAAGATGTTTTATCATGTATACTTCGTCCGGAGTACCTTTCAAGTCGTTATAATGTGTATCTCTCTCTAATGCCCGTTCAATGTAGTGCAAATTGTCATAATAGAGCTGGTCATAAAATCCGTACCATAAAGGCATTGGTCCCATCACAGAACTATGAGAAGGGATATACTGTTTAAGTTCTTTAATATATTTCGAATAATCAGCCCCCCAATATTGTCGGATAAGGCGAAAATCAAAACACAGAAAAAAGGGAATAATCAATATTATAAACAACAGCGAAGTTTTTGATATTGTATTTAATTGTTTTAAATTGCTAAGTAAATTATCTATTACAGAAGCAATCAAAACATAAATAAACGGAAAAAATAAAATAAAGTAAGGATTTTTATTCTTAACAACAAGAGCCATCAAAACAATATATGTAATAATAAGAATAAGTAATAAAAAATCGCTCTTAGTTCTTCTTTTCAGGACATAACAAATAGCAATAAACATAGGTAATAACTCAAAAACTCTATATGGAGTGGCAAAATATTTTCTATACCTAACTATTTCTTCCGTCAAACTCTTTAAATAGCTCGACGGTTCACTAAGACCATAGTAAAGATTGTATTTGTAAACAAACTGGTTCCATCCCTGAACATATATTCTATAATAAATAAATACAAGGAAACTGACCAGACATCCAAAAATGAAAAAATAGAACTGCCGGTCTTTTAGAACGCTCAACCTTTTCTCATAAATAAACAATATAAGTATTGCAATCGGTATAATAGTGCCTATCCAGTGAATTTCCAGGGAAGCCATAGCCAGAAGACCTATAAGAAAGGGCAAGAATTTGTTGGCGGTATTTTCCTTTAACATAACGAATAAATAGAGACATAACAGTTGAACAAATAATAAAAAGATATGAGCTTCAAAAGCATGACTTGATTTAAAAAATATATAGGATATTGCTACTATTATAAAAGACAAAACAGCCGTTCTTTGATTATAAAGTTTTTTAGCTGTTTTATACACCAAAAACAAAATAACAAAACTCAATAAAAATACAGGCAAACGGGCCTGAAATAATCCAGTACCTATCAAGTGAAAACTTATAGTATCTACAATATAAAAAATGGCACCATGCCCCACCCATCCCCCAACAGCTTCTTTAAGCCCCTGGAACATCTGTGAATTAAAAGAACCATATTGCATAAAATAATAAGAAACCTCGGAAAACCAAACTTCGTCCCGACTATGTAAAGGAATTTTGGTTAATGTTAAAAAAGAAATAGTAAAATAGACAACCATAAAAATACCTATACCATATTTTAAAGCTTTACTCATTAACATTTTTTCAAGATAACTTATTACCTTTACATGCATAGTCAATTATCCTTACGAAACTACTTCTGTATTTTTATTTTCAGTTTTGAAAAATTTGTAAACAATTCCTCTGAAAATTACAGCCATACATCTTTTCATTATTACAATGGCAAATTTAACCAGAGCAACCACAACTTTTGGAGAAAAATACCACCTTTTAGGAAGAGAAATAACCCCACCACCAGATAAAGCAGAGGTAAAAAATATTTTAATTAATATTTTTGGTCTGAGACTAAACGATAAATTTGCCATTAATGTATCATAGATTAATTCGATCTGGCTGGTACCAACCGGCGAATATGGAATGTTATCAGATTGCATATAATGTTGATTTGAACAGTTGCTCCAATCCTCTAAGGCGTTCAATCTGCCTTCTAGTTTTGCTGTTTCGCAGAATTTTGTACCGGGATAAGGAACCGCTATATTGAACCGGGCACCATCAAGAGGTAAAGAACGCGCTAACATGGATGTTAATCTTCTATCTTCCCTTGTTTCGGTGGGTAAACCAAAGATA
Organism: Elusimicrobiota bacterium; assembly: GCA_016928195.1. GTDB lineage: Bacteria > Elusimicrobiota > UBA8919 > UBA8919 > UBA8919 > JAFGLF01. The sequence continues at coordinate 19,973 of JAFGLF010000066.1, read as the reverse complement.
AATGAAGCGTCTGTTAAAATCCCGGATTCATGGACCATTTCTATTGCTTTAATGTTATCTTCGACTTTTTCACCTTTATCTAAAAAAGACATCAAACGTTCAGATGCTGTTTCTACTCCAAACGCTATAGAAACAAAGTTAGCTTCCTTCATCTTCATCACAACTTCCCGATTCAGATCCTTCCCTCTGGTTTGAGCAATAAAACACACCTTTTTATGATACCCAGAATCAATTATTTCATTCAACAGAGTAAATATTCTTTTTTTATTAATTACAAAATTATCGTCCATAAACCATATTTTAGTTTGATGATATTTATCCACTAACAACTTAATTTTTGCTATAACTCGATGAGCAGGTAAAAACCGATACCTCTTACCGGAAATAAGCCGCTGAGAACAAAAAATACAGTCAAAAGGACAACCCCGGGAACTGAATATGGTGCCAAAATCTTTGTATCGTTCTATATTATTTTCAAATAAATCATAAGGAAAGGGAGGAATTTCTTCAAGGTTTTCAATAAGTCCCCTGGGAGGATTATGTATAATCTCTCCGTTTTGCTTAAAAGAAATTCCTTTTATACCTTTAAAACTGCCTTTCTCCTGAACCACTCTATATAGTTCACTTAAGGTCTGTTCCCCCTCGCCTCTCACTACAATATCCGCAGAAGTTTTAATTAAACACTCATCCGGTAAAGCGGTTGCATGTATTCCTCCAATAACTATTAATGCTTCGGGAGCAATTCTTTTAATCTGTCTGGTTAGTTCAAGCACTCTTTTAAAGGTCACAGTTAAACAAGTAATCCCAACAATTTTAGGCCCATCTATTTTCTCAATTTCCTCCCTGATAATTTCTTCCGTCAGAGGAGTAAGCTGCTCATCAAGAATCTTAATCTTGTCATTATTTTTTTCTTTCAAATAACATGCTAAATATGCCAATGCATTAGGGAAACTGGCATAAGTAAAATCCTTTACAATTGATGGCTGAGATGTCGGGTCAACCATTGGGTTAATCAGTAACATTTTATTACATCCTTTTAGGAACCAAGCCAATTGCAGTAAACATCTTTTCTAGTCCTTCTTTTAATCCTATTTTAGGTTCCCAAGTAAGCTTTTTTTTGGCATGCGAAATATCTGCGTATATATCCATAATTTCGTTTTTACGATGGATATTGCGATATAATATACTAATTTTTCTTCCCCAAACTTTCTCAGCGTATTCCACCACTGCCTTCACACTATAGCTTTTCCCGTATCCAATATTAAATATTTCACAGGATACCGGGTTATACCGTCCGGCTTTTAACAAAGCCTCTGTCATATCATCCAGATATAAAAGATCTCTTTTAGGACGGCTGTCATTTAATACTACTTTTCGGTTATTGATAATCTGTTTTATTATATCAGGAATCAAAAACCTTTTATCCTGCCCGAGCCCATAAATATTAAACGGCCGCAGGATTACACACCTTATCCCAAAATCTCTTGAGTATGCTTCGCAAAGCTGTTCACTGATTCTTTTACTCCCTGCATACGGATTGGCAGGTAAAACCGGATGACTCTCATCGACCGGTAAATATTCCGGCTGTCCGTATACATAAGAACTCATAAAAACCAGCTTTTTAATCTCCATTTTACGGCAAAACTCAAGAACATTTAAAGTGCTCGTAAGGTTCACATAATAAGTATCACGCGGGTTCTTCCACGCATACGGAACAAAACTTACCGCCGCAAGATGATATATACAGTCCACATTGCGCAGCTTTTTAAGCGAAGAAAACTTTTTTTGATTACAAAGGTCAAAACCATTTTTTTTGTCCAAGACCAAAACCTTTCCTTCTTCATCTTTCAGTCGCCTAACCAGCGACCGGCCGACAAAACCGCTGCCGCCGGTTACAATAATACTTTTGCCTTTAAAAGACCTTTCTTTATTTGACATTCAATATTTTTCCCTTTATATCTTCAAATTCTTTCTGAGCCTTTTCATAATCGTCATGCCGACCGATATCTAGCCAATAATCATCGCTTTTATAAGCACTGACTTTATGTCCTTCTTTTAAAAGCTCTTTTATCAAATCCGGAAAATCGAGATGCTTACTTTTCGGGATATATTTAAGAACTGTTTCCTCAAAAATATAAATACCCATACTCACATCATAGTCCAATTCAGGCTTTTCTATATAGTCCCTGACAACTCCGCCCTTTTCAACCTTGATAACACCATAGTCTACTTTATGACATCTGCGGTTAACGGCTATGGTAGCAATAGCTTTGTTTTTCTTATGAAAATCAATCAATTTTGAAAACGAAATCGAACTTAAGATATCTCCGTTCATGACTAAAAAGGTTTTTTTTAGCCCATCTATACTGGAAAGCGGACCGGCGGTACCCAATGGAGTTTCTTCTTCTGAATAGTTTATTTCTATTCCTAAAGATTCTCCATTGCCGAAATATGCTCTTATCAACTCGGAAAAATGTCCTACAGCAAGAATAACTTCTTTAAAACCCTGCGATTTCAGCTGCCTAAGAACGATTTCCAAAATAGGTTTTTCCCCCAAAGGCATCAAAGGCTTAGGAAAAACCGTTGTATACGGAGCAAGACGCGTTCCTTTCCCTCCTGCCAGAACAACCGCTTTCATCAGGATTACCTCCTATACATTATAAATATCTGTTTTATATGATTTCAAATTATCTCTAAACCACTTAATCGTTTCTTCAAGCCCCTGCTCAAGAGAAACCTTGGGAGTCCAGCCCAACAGTTTTTTGGCTTTTTTATTATCTGCCAGAAGCCGTTCCACCTCGCTGTTTTTGGGCCTGATGCGTTTCTTTTCCAAAACAATTTTAATATTTTTATCCAAAAGTCCGACAACTTTTTTTGCCAGGTCTCCTATCGCTATTTCAGAACCTGAACCTATATTAATAACCTCTCCAATCACTTTCTCAGATTCAGAAACTTTTATAAAACCTTCAACGGTATCGGTCACATAGGTTAAATCCCGTTTCGGGGTAAGTGAGCCGAGATAAACCACATTATTTTTTAATGCCTGTGTAATAATGGTGGGAACAATAGCCCTTGCAGACTGCCCCGGACCATAGGTATTAAACGGGCGTATTGTTGCAACAGGAAGGCCGAAGGAACAATAGAAACTCTCTGCAATTTTATCCGCACCTATTTTACTGGCAGAATACGGGGACTGCCCCTGTAAAGGATGGTCTTCTGAAATTGGGACTTTTACTGCTGTACCATATACTTCGCTGGTTGAGGTGTGAACAACTTTTTTTACTTTTAATCTTCTTGCAGCATTTAGTACATTGTAGGTGCCCATAATATTTGTCTCAATAACTTCTCTAGGATGAACATATGAATAGGGGATAGCGATAAGGGCAGCTAGGTGGAAAACCGTATCGCATCCTTTCATTGCATCGTAAACAGCATCATAATCACGTAGATCTCCGGCAATAATGTTGATACTCTTTTTTACAACAGGCGGTAAATGCTCAATAAGCCCGCAGTCATTACGGGAATTATAACGTACAAAAGCATTGACCGATGCATGCAATCCAACCAATCGCTCCAACAAATGGCTTGCGATAAATCCCCCGCTTCCTGTAATTAAAACTCTTTTCTTTTTCCATTCCATAAAAGCACCTCTGTCTTCCATTAAATTATTCATATAATAAAAATATCGTATTTAACAGCTGTCTTCCAGATAACTATTCTCTGATAAACTAAAAAAATATATTTTAGAAAGACCAGTAATACATCATAAAATGAATCATAACTCTCATTCAAAACCAGCCATGGAGGGCACAACATAGTAAACCATGAGTGTGGACTCAGGATATTTTTATATAACCCTCTATCCCAGCCGTGCTTTTTAATAAAATATATCTTATCCTCAGAACGCTTTACTATTCTGTTGTACAATGCTTTTATGCTCAGTTTTTTTTTCTGGTGAAATACCAGCATATCCCGTGAAAAATAAATTTTTCCGTGCTTCATCACACGGAAAGCCAAATCCCTGTCTTCATATCCGTATTTGAAAGCAGGGTCAAAACAATTCACTTTTTCCAATACATCACGGCTATATGCTATATTACATGTCATAAACTCTCCGGCAACCAGTTGGCATGTGTTATAATCGGAAATCGTGATTTTCTGTTGCGTATCATAATACGTCTTTCCTTCAACACCGACATATTTTCCGGATTCCAGTATTCTCAGACCTTCTTCCAGCCAATGCTTGCCCGGAACACAGTCGCCGTCCGTAAAAAAAATATATGTCCCTGACGCTTTTTCTATACCGCGGTTTCTAAGTCCCGACATTCCAAGATTCAAAGGTTCATAAAAATATTGGATTCGCCTATCTTCCATAGAATTTATAATTTCACCGGTTCCGTCGCTTGAACCGTTATCAATAACTATTATTTCAAAATCCCGGATACTCTGTCCGGACAAAGCACCCATACAGTCCTTGATATATTTTGACTCATTTTTAACAATAACTACAATGCTTATCTTCATAATAATTTAATATCCCTGTTAAGTTCTAATATCAATACTGTCTTGTTCATTCAATAAAGTTACGGACATTTTGCTCATTAACCGGTATAAAATAATCGTTAAGATATTCCTGTGCTTTCATAAGTTCAGTTTTATACATATTATCATCAATATTCCGTATTTTCTCCATTTTCCCAATCAGTTCACCCGGGTTACGGCAGATATCTTTAAGATGGTTACACTCAAAAAGCGGGTCAACCTCAAGGGGATAATTGACATCCAGATAAATAACAGGGCGTCCCATTTTTAGTGCTTCAAGACAAACAGTTGTCCATGTATATAGAACAACACCGCACCGTTCCATCTCAGTATGCATGGGTGGGTTATCCGAAATTATAAAATTGGACGGCATATCAAATCCCAGCGAATCTATAACAACATTGACAGGAGTCCACGGATGAAATCTAAGATAGACCTTTTTTGGATATCTGCCCAGTCCGGCTAAAAACAAAAAACGCAATACTTTTACAGTATCTTCAATTGTGATAGTAAACGGGACAAAAATATCACCATAGGTATTTCTCGGAGAAGGTTTCAACTGAAACAGATAGTCCTGCCGCAGGGAGCAACCTGTGGCAAAGATTGTGTCGGGGTAATTCCCGAATCTTTTCATAATTTCCTGTGTCCGCTTCCCCATAGTAACTATTCTGTCAGGAAAAGGCATGGTTTCCTTCTCTGTTCTTGCAGGAAAATAATTAAAACTGTTTCTTGCAATAAAGGCATGCTGGAACCCTATAATTTTTATACCCGGATTACCGCGGCGGAGTCCCAGAATACCCATTTTTTCCCATGGATGGTTCTCAAACGGATAAATTAATCTTTCAACAGAAACGGATTCTGCTAAACGTATACAGCAAAAATAATAGATAAATGAATTAAAATAATGGGCTGTATTGATATCCCACGATAATTCAGCAGAAATAAGATGCGTTATATCGGAGTCATCCAGAAAAATATGTTTGTTTACCACGGGCCGTCTGAAATATACAAAAAACAGACATTTTATTATATCAATCCCTTTAAGAAAAAAATTAGTCGGAATAATTAATCTGTCATTATCCTGTTTAAATTTGGCAATCAAATCTTTAGAATCATATGAAAGGTCAACAAAAAAATTAACAAAAAATAAGACTTTTTTACCGGCCGACGAAAAAAAACCCGGCAGGTTTTTAAAATATGAATCTTTATATACGCCGGATACGTAATTACGGTGGTCTCCGATTGTTCTAAACACAACCAAATCACTCTGTTTTTTAATAATATTTATTTTTTCCTTTAAAGCCCATCTTACATATAACAGCCATCTATATTGCTCAAAAGCAATAAACAATAATCTCAAAATTCCCTTGAAAACCCTGACGGTTCTGACAATATGATACCGGATTCGGCTTGCAGAAAAATGTACTAAAAAAACCTTTTTGTAATTATATCCTATTTGTTCAGCAAGAACCGGGTCATTACAAACAACAACAACATCCCTGCTATCAATTTTTCTTATTGTATCATCAAAACATTTTAATTTATATAACCTGCTGAATAGCTTCGATACAAACGGATTTTTCCCGGAAAAAACTGTCGCCCACCAGTAAATTGATTCCGCTTTTTTACCAAATGATGCAACTAAATCAAGATATTTTCTTTCAAATAATTCTTTATCAGTCTGATCAGACAGGGGAATTAGAGTCAACTCACCATCAATTTTTTTTGAATCAAAAGTAAAGTTATCAAGATTAACCATTATGGAATTATGCCGATCTATTTTATTATTTTTATTTAACTGCAGTTCATTTTCAATCAAAAAAAGATTTCTCATCGCATATATTTCCTTTTTATTTTATCAAGCTTCATTAATCTTCTCACTTCAGTAAGATCACTCGGAGTATCAACACTGATATGGACATTGTCAACCGGGACCGCTTTTATCTTATAACCATGCTCCAGCACCCGTAAGTATTCATTATATTCAATTTTCTCAAGCGGCGCTTGTTCCCATGAAGTATATTTCACAAGAAAGTCTTTCTTGAACGGTACAATAAAAGACATTTTCCACATCTTGCTAACCGCAGAGCGCGCGGCACTCGGCAGATCCGTCCGAGAACAGTATAATATATTGTTATCCAGATCAAGAACAGCTTTTATATCAGAGGAACTGTTTTTCTTCGAATAAGGAGCAACCAATACGGATATCTGCTGTTTTTTATCTTTAATAAGCGGCTCTACAGCTTTGTCTATATGTTTTGGGTCTACCAGCGGTTCATCACCCTGAATATTGACTACTATATCAACTTTCATATCTGCCGCCACCTCGGCAATCCGGTCCGTGCCGGTCTGGTGTTTTGAGGATGTCATTACTGCCCTACCACCATGATTATTAACGGTATCATATATTTCCTTACTATCAGTAGCAACAAAAACCTCATCCAGTAATGAACTCAGCTGAGCACGTTTAAAAACATGAACTATCATGGGGAGCCCTTCGATGTCCACCAGAGCTTTCTCCGGAAGACGGCTTGATTTCAGACGCGATGGTATAATGCCTATTATCTTCATATATTTTTTATTTTGAGATTATTGAAAAACCCCAATAATCTCTGATTAGAAGATTAAAAACCAGATTACACAGATTAAAGACCGACGGTAAATCGGTGTAATCATCCCTTAAAATCTGTGTAATCAGAACCGTTAATGTCTTTTTCAACGGGTTCATTTTATCTTTATTTCTCTTATGTCATCAACCACATAAGGAGTTAATGATGCAAGCTCTTCTTTTTTTGTTATTCCGCTGCAGACAGCTATGGAACCCTTAAAATCTGCATTAATGCCCATCTGGATATCGGTTTTAGCATCCCCGACCATAATGGAATATATAGCATCAATACCCAGGGTTTTCCCAACCAGTTTAAGCATATCCGGCGCAGGTTTCGACTGTTCTATCTTATCTGCTCCGACAACAAGGTCTATTAAATTACCGATATTCAAAAATTTTATAGCAAGTTCAGCTCTTTCGGTCTTATCAGTTGTTGCTATGGCAATTTTACCGCCCTTTTGTCTTATCCGTTTTAACAACTCGACGGCTCCATCAAGTGGTTTAATAAACTTATCCAGCAAAGACAGTGATGTTTCATCAACCTCCTTGAAAATCCGAAAACATATATTGAATACATCCTGACATCCTAATTTTGTCAGATAATTTTCCGCTGCTTTCTGAACAACTGCCCGGGGTAATATACCGACAGGGCCCTCAGGACGTAATATTTTTTTCCGAATATCCACTCCCATATCAAACATCAGTTTTTCTTTATGTTCTGATACATCCAGTTTATAAAATGAACATATCCCCTGTGCTCTTAATCCAATCATATTACACCAGTAGGTATAAAGATCAATAAGTGTTCCGTCCTTATCAAAAACAAATAACTCTATATTATCAATAGTATCACTATTAACAGCGACTCTTACCATATCTGTTCCCCGATATTGGCCGTAATCAGTTTATCGGCAATTCCGACCGCACGGATAATTTTTTCACCATTATTCATAAAATCATCCTGCCTGATAATATCTTTAACAAGATTTCTGGCAAATGTTCCTATAGATACGCCGTTGTACGAAACCCCGCACATATCGGCAAGTTTTGTTGTCAAACTGTTGGTTCCTCCCGACAGCAGAACCTTAACGTCTATCTTGCTTTTCATAACGATATCTGCAATTGCGATAGCCTGCAGTGTAGTATTATAATCATCCTTACCGCCGCTCATAGGCACACCGTCTGCCTGAACAATGAAACGTTTTCCCGACACATCACGCGCTTTCTGTATCCGTCTCTTGAGCTGTGAATCCCCCAGGTGAAGCCTGTCAAGGCACATACTTACATAGTTATCAGTAATAACCTCGTTAATCATAGCCCACTCTTCAAAAACCGACCTGGAATCAGGAACGGCTGCATGCAGTTCAAACTGTTCAGCACCGCACTGTTTACATTCCTGCAGAAGCTTCTTCAAATTTTTATCCTTATGGAAAAAAACTATCGCACCGCTACTGCAGACGGCCTCGCAGTTTCCGCATCCTATACATTTCTCTTCTATTATATTAAGATCTTCAGTTATGGCATCGGTAGGACATTCACCGATACATGCGCGGCATTGAGAACATCTATCGGTAATAACCGCCTTACGCACGTGCGGGTCACCGCGCATTCCGATACTTACATTAATAAACGGACGTATAATTATTTTCCTGTTAAGCTTTCTCGCATACTTTATTGCCTCATCAATACCTTTAACGGCATGTCTGACGACCTCAACATTTGCGGATACATCAAAACATTTTGCACCTGCAAGAGCATAAACGAATACCAATCTTCTCACCTCTTCGGCATCCTCGTTGCCCGCTCCGCACACAAGCTTGAAAAGTTTTCTTTTTACAAGCAAATCCGTCATTATGTCTAATCTGTTCATTCTATTTTATCCAGTTATATATGCTGTTATAAAAATATTTATGGTTTGTCGGAGTTATAATATGCAGTCCTTCCTTGCCCTGTTTATCCAGAAATATATTTATACTTTTAAGCAATGCTTCATTCCAGTTATGTTTTTCAATCAATAACCTAAAGTTCTCTGCCTCTTCCGATTCTTTATAAAAGTGAATATTTTTTGAAAGAAAATTTTCTTTGCTTTTATATCCGTCCATCCCTGCAATAAAAACTCTTCTGGCCCCCATAACAATAGCCACACCTATCAAGAGAATAGAAACGGTTCTGCAGTTTGAAGTAATAACATCTTCTTTTATTTTGAAACAATTCGAAACCCGGTTCAGATGAACCATTGTTTCATATTTTTTATTGGTATAATCCTGTATAAAATCTTTATCAAAAGTGCTGGAAAGCAGTAATTTCGAAGATTCGGAAACCTGATCAATATAATTAATGAATCTCTTTTTATTACTGAATGCATGATAATCGGGCTTAAACAATCCGCCGAGGTAATTAGCCCCCATAATCACAGGATTATATTTTTTAATAAACTTGTCCACTTCTTTTTTATGTTCTTTTAAACTGGGACCGTTGGCAAGTATCAAAAAATCCCTGCCTGCATGCCTGTCTTTATATTTTATTGGATATTTCTTTAGAAGATTTTTTAATTCTACTTCATCATGTTTCGAATCTTCCAATTCATCAACAGAACTAACAAACCCGCTGTTTATTACTTTTTCCATAATATCCTTGTTAAATCCCACAGGATTTAAATCCTTAATCACTTCCAGAACCTTAACTATATCATCTGCTTTATACTCATGGTAATCTACCAATTTCTTCGCATAATTCGGATGAACCTCAAATATTCCCGACAGCATATAAGGCAAACTATATCCCCACTTCAACTCACTTTGTAACTCAATAAAGTAGCGGTCTATTAAATCCATAAGAGGCATGGAATTATACTTCTTATTATCCAATGTCTTTTCCAGATAGATTATTAAAACCTCAAGCGGAAGATTACCGGCACCGCGTCCCATCCCGTAAACCGTTCCGTCAACAATATCAATACCATTACTGATAGCCTCAAGTGTATTGGCAAAAGCAAGTTGAAGACCGTTATGTGCGTGAAATCCGATTTTCTTACCGGTCGGCTTTAGAAATCCGATATACCGTTTTATATCCCGCGGGAAAAGGGAACCGTAACTGTCGGCAAAATAAACATAATCAATGGAGGATTTAGAAAGAGGTCTGATTATATCTGATACCTCTTTTTGAGTATATCCGACAATTCCCATAAGCTGTATAGATGTCAAATATCCTTTTTGTTTAATCTTTTCACACAAACCGATTGCTTCAACAACCTTGTCTCTATGACATGCTACTCTGTACATTTTAACACGGCTATCTTTAGCATTAGGAATGGCTGATAAATCAACCCTGCCAAAATCAACCATCAGTGAAATTTTTATCCCCGAAAGACCCTTAAATAAATCATTGATAAGTTTCTCCGGTGTAGAACACCATTTACCCAAACCTTTTTTTGCCAGGTTTCTAAAACCGATTTCAATAAAACTAACACCTGTTTTGGAGACATTGCGGTATAACTCCTTTACCATTTTTTCATCGAAATTCCAATCGTTCAGATATCCGCCGTCGCGTATGGTACAGTCTAATATCTCAAAATTAAAAACTTTATTATTATCTTTTAACCGTCTCATCTCTTCCTCTCTGAAATATAATTTGAATTAACCCCCCCTTAGTTTTGCCCCCCAGTTTTGTGAGTAAATCGAAGATTTATCCACAAAACTAGTCGGGAGGACTGTCACAAAACTGACAAGGGGGTACTTATTTCGCATTTCTGCGAAAAAGTACAAAATGTTTTAATCTGCGAAGATATTTCCAGATAAATATTTTACTAAGCAATCCTCTTAATCTTCCCCTATACCATCTTAACAATGCGCGTTTTATATCAAAAGGATACACCAACGCTTCCCAGTTTTGTACATAATAAATCATCTTTTCTTTATGTGGTTCTGGAAAATTAAGCACGGTTTCTCTTCTCTCATTAGAAAACGAATTATAAAGGGTTTCATTAACCATATTTTTTTCAAAACAATAATCACCGAGTTTGGTGCCTTTATATGGATAAAAAATATTAACCCCGGTTGAATCCGGTTTTATTTTTCTATTTAATATAATTGTATCCCATATCATCCTCTCATCCTCGCCGGGTACACCTATCATATTTATTGTATTTATCCGCAATCTGTATTTTCGTATAATATTAACCGCTTTCATAACTTGCTCGTTTGACATTTTTCGGTTCATAACATTATTTCTGATTTGTTCATTACCGGATTCGATTCCAATTGATATTTGATAACATCCTGCATCTTTTAATAACCGTATAAAATCATCGTCAATCACATCCACACGCAACAAGCATATGAACCTGATTCCTATCCTTTTTTTATATTTTTTGCAAAATTCCTGTCTCCACTTTTTATTCAACCCGAATATGTCATCCATAATAAAAACCGACTTTATGGGCAATCGTCTCTTTGTTTCCTCAATTTCACAAATACTCGATTCCGGTGTCCTATAGCGAGGCCGGTTTTTATCCATATTATACCTTTTCGCAATAGCATGATTACTGCAGTAGGAACACGAAAAAGGACATCCTCTGGAGAAAAGGAAGGGTACAAGACCTGCCATCCTTATAGTATTGTCGAGAGGATACACCTCTCTGTCAGGATAGGGCAAGCTGTCTAAATTGGCAATGAAAGGTTTCAACGGATTGAGGATGACCCTGCTATCTTCAATATAAGCGAAATTATCAGTTTTTTTATAAGATTCTCCGTTTTCCACTTTATCCAAAAATTCAACAAAAGAACCTTCAGACTCTCCGACGAAAACTCCATCCAGAAAATCTGTTTCCAACACACACTCCGGATTAATGGTCGGATGCACACCGCCACATACCGTTACAATTTCCGAAAATTTTGATTTTACTAACTCTGCAATTTTTTTCACAAAATCAAACTGTGAAGAAACGGAAGAAAATCCTACTATCCGGGGCTTGAATTCTGAAATCTCATTCAAAACTTCTGAATACTTGTCCTCTTTACTAATAATTACAACCCGTGCATTATGACCGTTTGCTCTTGTTACACTTACAAGAGAAGCCAGTCCAAAAGAATAGTAGTCTATATGGCTACCGTTTATATTTGGATAGATAAATAAAACATTCATTAAACTACCTCAGATATAATGTTCATTATATCTGATTACACAGATTCTGAACTACGATTACACAGATGTTATAGTCGAGGTTTAATCTGTGTAATCTGACTTTTAATCAATGTAATCAAGGGCGAAACGATTTTAGTGAAGCCCTATTTTATCACTAAACATTTTATATAGCTCTCTATACGTATCTGAAACTAGTGCGGAATCTACCGTATATGTTATATATTGAACACCGCAATCAATTAATATATCCAAATATTTTTCATCCCGGGCAAATGATCCGGCTGATATACCTCTATTCTTTGCAATCTTAACGCTCTGACGTATGGTTTTAATAACCTCAGAATCTTCAACCTCGCCTGCTCTGCCAAGTGATTGCGATAAATCATAAGGCCCTATAAATACTACATCAATACCAGGAACACCGGCTATCTCATTAAGATTCCTTACTCCTTCCTTTCCTTCCACATTAATAACCACCATAGTATCTTCATTGGCACGTTTTGTATAACCTTTTGCATCTATTCCATATTTGCCGGCACGTGTAAAAGGACTAAATCCCCGCTGCCCTTGAGGATAATATTTTGAACATTTAACAACCCGCACAGCTTCCTCTTTCGTTGATACATGCGGGACCTGAATCCCGTGTGCACCTATATCAAGTGCTCTCAAAATTAAATGGGAATTACTCGTAGGAACACGAATAACGGATGCGGTTCCGGTTACATCCAGGGCTCTTACGAGGTCTTCGGCGGTTTCCATTCCTACAGGCCCGTGTTCTGCATCAATAACCACAAAATCTATCCCGCTGCATCCCATGGCATTTACCAGTGAGGAGGAAGGAAGGGTGTTCCATGTGCCAAAAACCATCTCTCCATTTTTCAGCCGTTCTTTTAACTTTTTATCTCTTTGTAGCATCAAGAATCTCCTCCTTATAAACTACCAATGCTTTAAATATATCGCAGTCTTGTTATAAAAGTGTGCATTACGCTGTGGCACATTTAGTCTTTAACATAAATATATTTAAAGCGGCTCTTATATTTCTTTTTGTAACTATGTTTGCCTTTATTCCCAAAACAACAAACAGTACCAAAAAAATAACTTTTAAACAATACTTAATAACTAACAACCCGCCTATTTCTCTAAAAATAATAATTACTACCGCGCTTAAAAATACGTTCAAATAAAATAAAGCCAATATCTTTTTTTCATAGACGATATTGTAATATCTCTGTGAAACCATAAGATATATGGAATTTGTAAAAAATATGGTTATCGTTGTAGCAAGACCGGCACCAGCAGCACGCCAGTGCGGTATCAACAATAAGTTAAGTAAAATATTTATAACGGTTCCGGCAAAGGTTATAGGAACACTTAAATAAGCTTTCTTTACATAAGCCAATGGAATATCAACAATTTTTCCAAATGTCTGCATGGAAATACCGCACAAAAGTATTAACATAACATTTATAGCGTTATAATAGGTCTCGGGTGCAAGAATATAAATGACTTCTTCACCGAATAACACCATGCCTAAAACAGCAGATAATGATATATATGTAAATATCGTAAAGTTTCTCCCTATGGAAACAGCACCCTCTTTTCCCCTGTCAAACATATCTTTCATAAAAATCGGATGAAAGGTCGACTGTATAGCCGATATAAAAATAAATAACTTTTTTGAAATATTCTGAGCAATGCTGTATATACCAGTACTGGATAAAGAAATAATAGCGCATATCATATATTTATCCAAAAACTGATAAACCGGGCCGGAAAAATAAGTTGCCACTAAAGGAAAACCATATTTAAGATTATCAGTGAATATTTTTTTGTCAAGACAAAAAGGAAATTCCTGCTGAAACTGCCAGAAAAGTATACAAAAATTCCATAAAAGTGCAGCGAAGGTACCATATATTATCCCCATATACCCCAAACGAAAAATCACAACTAAGACCAAGCTTAATATTAAATTAATCAACATTCCCATTATTGTAAACTTTGAGAATTCTTTCGGTCTTTCCATATTCCTGTACATTGTGAGATAAAAATTAACAAGAATATTTAAACATGCAGTTGCATATGAAAAAAAAACTGCAAGACCGTATTTGGAACCTCCCATGACTATATTGGAAATAAAATCCTTTATTATAAAAATAAAAACTGATGAAATTACAAAAACACATAATAAAAACGACACTGTACTATTTATCAGAGCACTTACCTTAAAAGAATCTCTTCTATATTCAAAATAATAGCGCTGTGCGCCTATCTGAATGTTACAAGTAATAAGACTTGTGACTAAACCGGGAAAAGCAAGCGCAAGTGCAACAATACCAAAATCTTCCGGTGTCAAAAATCTGGTCATTATCGGGAAACTAACAATTGGCACAACAAAACTCAATAATGACGGCAACAAATACGTCAAAATACTCTTAATTTTTGTTTCGACAGTGGTTAACATTATTCTAAAATCCAAGTTTCTAAACTCATGCCTCGCTCACTTTCTTAATATACTTTCTATCTTATTAAATCCCACTTCAGTGGAGTCCCTCTTTTTATATCCCTTCCTGCTTTTCTCCCTAATATTTTTCTTAGGCATTTAGGTTTAAGGCCATCAGCAGGACGGATAGAGCTTATGTTTTCTTCTGTTAACATTTCTCCTTTTTTTATATCTTTAACTGTAAAAAGAGACCGCCTAAATACAAGGCTCCTTCTCTCATCTGCGGTTAATCCGTAACGAACTGTACCTAACGCTTTTTCAACAACCCTTATAGTAGTTACAAGTTTTTTCAATTCTTCAGGTTCAATTGAAAAGAAACTGTCTGGCGTTTTTTGTTTTCTTGACAATGTAAAATGTTTTTCTATTATACTTGCGCCCAGTGAAACAGCAGCTACCGAAACCTCGGTTCCAAGTGTATGGTCAGAAAGCCCCACAGGCAAACCAAACAGTTCTTTCATATGAGGTATTGTTTTAAGATTCATTTCTTCCGGCTTTGCCGGATAACTACTTACACATTTTAACAGAGTTATCTCTCCTGTCCCTGCCTTTTTTGCGGTATTGACCGCTTCTTTTATCTCGGAAAGGTTTGCCATCCCGGTTGACATAATAAGCGGCTTTTTTGTTTTGGCTGTATATTCTATCAGAGGTAAATCCACCAATTCAAAAGAAGCAATTTTGTGTACCGGAACATTTAATCCTTCTAAAAAATCAACAGAGACCTTATCAAAAGCGGTAACAAAAAATAAAATTCCAATATCGTCAGCAACTTTTTTTAACTTCTTAAACCAGCTCCACGGTGTATATGCCTCTTTATACAATTGATATAATGTTTGTCCACCCCATTTAGGATGTTTAATTCTGAAATACTTATTGTTGTTATCAATCGTCATTGTTTCAGGCGTATACGCCTGAAACTTTATCGCATCAGCACCGCACTGCTTTGCTTTCCTGATCATAGCAACTGCCCTGGCAAAATCCTGACCGTGATTAGCGGAGACTTCAGCAACAATAAAAACCGGCGATCGTTTCTTGTTTCTCACTCCCAAGTTCACTTGCTGTTTCTCTCCTTTACCTTGAGATTTTTAAAATATATTTATGTCCTTTATAGTAAAAAAATGCGGGAAAATGATTATTATTTACCAATCGTAGTAAATTAAACTGTTTCTTTATCGTTTTGTTTATATTTAATTCGCTATCACGAGATGTTCTTTTTCTATAGAAAGTACACTTCCCTGTCTGCTTTTTAGGTCTCAATTTATGTCGTGTTTCAAGTAACTTTAAACACATTTCCATTGTCTTGTTTGCCTGTTCTTCTCTTATCTCATCATGCAACTCATCACCTCTGAAAAACATAAAATCTTTTAAATAAATATCTCCTCTATCTAATTTTTCAGAAACCCTAAATAAAACTATGGGTATCTTTTTCTTATTATGCAGTATTTGCCAAAATAAAGGAGCCCATCCCCTCCCTTTCGGCAGATTACTTTCATGAACTACAAAGGTATTTTCATGTTTATTTAGAAATTCTTTATCTAATATGCTAAAATAACTTAATGCAAAAACAATATTAAAACTTTTATTAATGTTTTTTTGATTAAAAAATAACTTTGCCTGATGTTTTCTACTCCTTAAAATATTTACAAACTTTTTCAAATAAGGAACAAGCCAACTTTGCCTGGAAGTCAAAATGGCTACTTTTTGATATCTCATTTAATCATCCTTACAATTTTAAAAGCCTCTGCATAATTCAATCCCACCACACTACCCCAACGCCTTCCGACATATCTTAAAGCCTCCTCAGATCTTGGATGAGGAAATTTTCTTAATTCCGTGTCATAACAGCGAAACGCCTTTATTTTTATATCCAGTGTCTTGGAAATATCCATAAAAACGTTTGGTTTAAATACATTGGGATAATTCCATTCTGTAGAAGACGGAACTTCAAAAGAATATATTTCTCTTACCGTTTCCTCTTTAACCGGGCGACAGGCAGTTAAAACAGCTTTATATGTTATTTGGTGATCAATATTTAAATCCCCCCAATAATGTGTAAATATAATATTTGGTTTAAATTCATCCTTAACGTTTTCAATAAGCTTAATAATATCTAACAATTGTATTGAATCCAACCTATTATCAGGAAAGCCGCGAACAAAAACCTTGTTAACCCCTATCATTTTATTTGCCTTATAAAGCTTTTCTCTAAGAATTTTTATTTCTTGCTCTCTCTTGCCCTTAATCCTAATACCATCCCTGGAAGTTATTCCTTCTCCTAATATCAGAGTATCGACTCTATACCCTTCTTTTATTAAGCGGGCGAGCGTTCCACCACATCCTAAAATTTCATCATCCGGATGGGCTGCTACTACCAAAATTTTTTTCATATCTTAATCCTCCTCTTCCTTTTTATACTTATTTTGGCATCGGATAAAATACAATTCTTTCCCGATCTGGCATTGGAAAACTCTATTTTCAAACCAGCTGTTTCTACAAACGCTGATAGATAGCCTTCCGCATCAAGCATTCTTATATAGTCATATACTTTCTTTTTCGTTGTCAGGTTTACTATATTTCCCTGTTCGGGGCGCCGTCTGGTAAATGAAACTGCCTTTCCTTTCTGCGGAATAGGTACCGGTTCTTTCTTTATTATATATGGAATCATATTTCTAAAAACAATCCTTGATCCATTTTTAAAAATCCGAGAGGCGGAACCTTGTAAACTCAAGGGCCGTTTTAAATAAATATCTCCCGCATCAATCCCTTTAACTACCTTTATGGCTGTGATTTTAGTTTTGTAAATTCCCCTTACAATTAAATTCTGAAGAGGGCTTCCGCCTCTTCCAAACGGCAGATCCGTCATATGAAAAACGACACATTCATAATTTTTATAAATCTCCTCAGGAATAATCCATGACCAATGAGGGAAAAATATGTATCTTGGATTTATTTTTCTTATTTTTCTATAGGTCAACTTTTTTTCATCGGTTATTAACGTAATTTCCAATCCCTTATTCTTAGAAATAAATTTTTTAGCTTCTTTTATATTCCAACTTTTAATTGTGGCAATAACAATTTTCATTTTAGTAATCCTTTGTTAAGTCCAAATCTCTCGATTAACCCGGACACTATTCTTTTTGCACCTTTACCATCCACGTATTTTCTACCTATAACTGAACGCTTTATTCTCTCCTCGTGAGACATAAATCTATCAACAGCACTTGTTATTTTTTTTAACAGGCTTTTGTTTTTATACCACCCGACATAATCAATAAATTTTTTTCTCTGCCATATCTGCAAATTAAACTCCTGATTGTCAGCAAAACAGATCCCAATCGTAGGGACACCGGCTCTTGCAAGTTCATAGGTGGTTTGACCGCCTCCGGAAATACAAATATCTGCTTTTAACATCAATTTAAGCATTTCTTTTGCAGTAAACCTATTTTTATTAGGTTCTATCAAATAAACATTAAACCTTCTGAAGTGCTGTTCCAATTTACGCATTAAACCGGGATGAATCATTCCGCCGAATGTGATTAACATATTTTTTATTCGTTTGTTAATTTTCTTTTTGGGTACATTCCAAAATTCTTTTCTCAGAATTATATAGTTCTTACCAAGTAAATATGTTATTCCTTTCTTCTGTGTATATTTCAGTTTGTCTCCATAAACCGAAGGGTTAACTACAATACCACCCGGATATTCCATCCTTTTATAATCATCAATCATCACTAATATACCGCCATCAAGATATCTCGAAATCTTATTATATAAAGATTTATTTGCCAAATAAGAATCAATTACTACAATATCGGTTTTGTACAGGTCAGCAAATAATTCATTTTTATGTTCAATCCAGTTATATAATTTATAGTTTTTCCGTTCCAGAAAATCTATGGTTTTTTTACAACCGTTTACACAGAATTTAGGGGTTATACCGTAATATTCAAATGCCTGATACAAAGATATACATCTTGTTATATGTCCGAAACCTATATTTTTACCGCCTTCGGTTAAAATAACTACTTTCATTTTTAAGAATATTTCCTCAGAATCTCTTCCGCCTTTTTTAAATCCTGCAGATTCAGTATTTTAATAGCTTCGGTAATTTCATCTTTCAACGTATTAGACACTTTTTTTTGAACTATTTTTTTATTTATCAACTTTAACCACGGTTTTTGTTTAAAAATATTTATTACATCATAAGCATTAAAATATTTATTACGATCATATAAATAATCGAATACTGCACATAACAACGCATAGTCCTCTTCCGTATCAAGCGTTACTCTTATATCAGGCGCATAAAGTTCATCCGGTGCCACTACCTGAGATATTTTAAAAGTACTGGGGCGGTTGAAAATATATGGTGTTACATGCTCCTTTTCATAATCCCTGCAAGCATTTTTATAAGTTTTCTTTAGAGTATCGAATTTAAAAACTTCCACATCAAGACCATGAGGATACGTTCTTTTTAAAAAATTTGAAGTATAGTCTGCTCTTGCTTTTATATGTTTTTCTATTGCTAAATCCACAATTTCCGGATCAATCACAGGACAGTCACTTGTGACCCTGACAATTATATCAGCGCCATTTTCTTCTGCTGCGAAAAAGTATCTTGACAGAACATCCTCTTTACTACCTCTAAAATATTTCACATTTTCTTTTCTTGCTATATCAACAACTCTATTATCCTCTTTCTCAATTGTAGTGGCAATTATAATATCATCTATTTCCTTAGAACATCTTAATCTTCTAATTACCTGTCCTAAAACCGTAATACCGCTATTATAAGGAAGATTTTTTAAAATCTTACCCGGCAACCTCGATGATGACATTCTTGCCTGAATTATTACACTAATTCTCATTTATCCTATTTAGATATTCTATCTTTACTTGCCGACTTCTTTTATTCTACCTCTAACTCTTTTTCATAAGCTGGATCAAAATGTATTTTTTCAGCCTGTTAGAATCTGTCTAAAACGTTCAACCCCAAGATTATCATTATACATATCATAACTTTTCAACACATTTTCAGGTATATCTCTTACGGGGTTCTCTTTCCCTTTTATTATTTTATAAATCATCGATAATAATTTTTCGGGGTCATCAAATACTATCTTATCTCTAAACATCTTAGGAAATGGATGACTGAAGGATGCCTGGTCTAAATATAATCCTTCT
>JAFGLF010000065.1 GCA_016928195.1 Elusimicrobiota bacterium | reverse complement strand
TCATCGGTATCAATTTTCAGTGAATAATCCGGATTAATTTTCTCATCAAATTCCAATGTCCGAAACAGTTCATCAACTTTATTCTCTTCACACTTCGCCGAACCGGAAAAAATAACCAAAACCATAAAAAATATAAATAAAATTATCTTTTTCATCTTTTATTATTTCTCCTTAAATCTTTCATGGGTTCTTATCATATCTTATAAAAGTCCAACCTTTATCTATATATATCTTATTCTCTGTATATTTTTCATTATCGTAATCATAGTTTAAAAATACAATGGTCGGCAAAACATATGGCTTTATTATTACAAATGCTGCTGATGGCCGTTCAGTTTTACTGAGTTTTTTCAACAAAGAATCCGGTGCTTTATATTTTCCTTTACTTGTAGTTAAATCCAGCTTTATTAATTCTGCTTTTCCCGGATTGTCAGTATCAATATATTTTATATCCAATTTGTAGCCATAATCATATTCTACCTTATATTCATTGGAATTAAGAACTATCGGCATGCCTCCCCAGACACTACCAAACAAAATAATAACCATTAAAAAAACAATACTTATTCTCATTTTTTTCTCCTATGACAAATGTTATATGATACTTGTCATATAACATCGGTATCTTTAATATTTTAAGTTTCTCTATTTTTTAGTATCTTGTATATTATCTTCTCAATAAGCTCAACCAAGACTATTATAAACAAAACAACCATACTGAATATAAATATATACTTACTTATTATTGGAAAAACCGAAAGATATTCCCACTTTGCGGGATGTAAACCCACCTCAACGTGCGGCATGCAAATATCCCATTCAGGATTAACACTATTTACTAATAATGATAATTCATATTTTTTATTTTTTTTAGCAAAAAACCTGCCTATGACAATACCAGTATAATCCCGTCCAAATATATGAGAATACCCATATTCTTTATTAGAACCGCTGGCAATAACTTTGTCTTTTCTTTTTACATTCCAACCCACATCTATTGGAGCACCTTTCCCGGACTCAAAATATTTTCCCAGTATAGATTCTATTTTTCCGTCTGAGTACTTATTACTTAAGTGTATTTCAATCATATAATCTTCTGATTTTTCAGGTTTAAATTTGAATACCTGCGGAGAACTATCGGCAAAAGAAAATGGGGCTTTCAGGGGAGTTGTATTATAGAATGGGCCATATACACCATTTATGTAAAGTACAATCGATCCAATAATACCTATGATACAAAAAAACAATATTATCTGTTTCAATATCTTAATAACTTTTTTTATATATAACATATGTTGTGTAATATTATAATCAATATAAATTTTAATGATTCTATAAAGACAGAAGTTTCTGTGCATTTTCGGAAAAAATTCTATACTTCAGTTCGTTTGAAATATCCAAATCGTTTATCAGTTCCACTTCTTCTTTCTGGTCCGACCACGGCGCATCCGTTCCAAACATAATTCTATCAGGAGAATGTTTTTTCAGTATTTCCAGAAATATTTTTTTATCCTCAATATACTTTAAAGTCATTGATGTTTCAAGCCAAACATCGAGCCCTGCGATTTCACTTAGCACATCATTCCACATCTGCCAGCTTCCGGTATGTGTTGCAACAATTTTTAGTCCGGGAATTTTTCCAATAACCCTTTTTAACCGCTTTACCTCTGCCCGTCTGTCGCTTCTGAAAGCAATGTCAAGTCCGGTATGAAAAATAAGTATAAGGCCATTCACAGCAACTTCTTCGTAAATAAAAAACATTTTATCATCATCCAGATAAAAGTCCTGATACATTGGGTGGAGTTTTATTCCCAGCAATCCTTCTCCTTTTATTCTTTTAATTAAATCCTTGATGTCCCCATTATCCGGATGGACACTTGCAAACGGAACAATTCTGTCACTCTTAATTTTCAAACACCATTTAATTATATTGAAAACCTGTTCCGGTTTTGTTGCTATGTTCAAAACAGCAGCCTTCTCGATTCCCGCCCTATCCATTGAACTCAAAAGTCCGGAGATACTTCCGTCAAAAGACGGTTTTACCTTTGAACTGTATGCCAGCTTATTCATTGCTTCTCCTGCAAGATTATCCGGAAAAGCATGGGTATGTATATCAATAATCATCTTAAGCACTGATTACATTCACCCCGTACAAAAGCAAAGCTTTATACGGGGCAGGGATTTACCTCTATAATGTCGTGGTTTTCATTTGTTTCTTAACAGGAATCTATTATCTTTAAAATATCCTTCGGTTTCTTTATATAGAAATCAGGACAATATTTTTTTAATTCCATATACTTTCTAAAACCGTATAAAACGGCACAGGAACTTATTCCGGAATTTCTCCCGGCTAAAATATCGGTCTTACCGTCTCCTATAATCACTGCCCGACCGGGTTTCACTTTACTTTGTGCAATTATTTCTTTTATATAGTACGGCGAAGGCTTCAGACGCTTTTTTTCCCTGCCGTTTATTCCTATTACTTTTCTAAAATACTTCTTTATTCCGAGTAATTCCAATAATCTTTCGGAAAATATCTGCGGTTTATTTGAAACAACATACATATGGATTTTTTTCTTTTTTAATTCCTGCAGGACATTCAGCATTCCGGAATATAATTTTGATTTTTTTATCAGGTTTTTAAGGTAGTGTTTTGTGAATTGCTTTTTTGCATCTTCAATATCTATGGGTTTTTTTGTAAGATTGATAAAAAAATTATCCACCCCACAACCGACAGCATATTTCACCTGTCTATTTGATACTTTAGGTATTCCAAAATATTCTAGAACTTCATTGGCTGAATCAGCTATATCATCAAGTGTATTAACAAGGGTACCGTCAAGATCAAAAATTACAAGTTTAAACCAGCTTTTTCCCATTATATTTAAAATCCGGCTTTTATACCGGAACAAAAATTCTTATCTTTAAGATTTATTAAGGAAAGCTCGACTGTAATACCAATATTTTTCAGAAAATCATATGATAACCCAAATAAAACACTGGCTGAATCCCCATTCACATCCGTTCCTTCAAAACTGCCGTTCAGCCATGACAGCTGAAAACCGGCCCATACTTCAAATGGTTTGATTTTTTTCGAAACCCAAAGTGAAGTTTCTATTTCAGTTGTTTTTAACTTAAGATTCACATCCGTCATATTCAGTTTTTTTATTTCGGCATTCTCATAATTAACTCCGATGTTAACCGCAAATGCAGGAGTAACAACCGTATCCTGCAAAAGAACATACTTCATACCGGCACCGGCAAGAGTACCGTTGGAATCGCTTTCCCAGTTTCTGTCATACCCTTCCAATTCCGATTTTAAAATACCTAGTTTCAGATATGGATGAAACTTTTGTCCAAATCGTTTGGAAAATTTAAGAACGGGTGCCTGCGCTTTTTTCTTAAGTTCGTATTTTTCCAAAACGGTAGTTGTATAGGAAAACGTAGAAACACCTGTGGGGAGATTTAATACATTAGCCTCCTGTTGTGACGAGGTTTCTATATCAATATCCTGTTCAGACTGCATGTAATAAAAAACGGATTCTATACCTGTAGCGCTGTTTCTATCAGCGGAAATCACTATTTCGGAAGTATATCCATAAGCAAACAATAAAATGGAATAAAACGACACTATTGTTAATCCGAACAATTTTTTTACAATCATATCCTGTTTCATCTGAATTATTTACTAATGCTTTTTTCTTTTGCAGTCAATAACTCATCCATAAACTCCTGAGATATTCTTTTCTGCGTAATAAGTTTAGTTAGTTTATACTTTGCGGTTTCTATTTCATCGGTCTTTTTTGCCGTAAAATATACGTCAACCCATATATTCGCAGCTTTCTCATATTTTCCCTGTTTATTATAAATATTACCGAGTATCAGTTTAACCTTAAACGGACAATCGGGATATTTTACCGCTTCTTCAAGTTTTTCAATAACTTTTTCAAATTTACCCTCTCTAAAAAAAACAATTGCAGCAGCATATAAATGAAACGGATAAAAATCGGGGTTATTTTCAATACCCTCGTTCAGGAGTTCTATAGCTTCGTCATACCTGGTAAGGTTCCATGCAAGCGAAGTACCGCCGTATGCATATACGAATTTAAAATACGGGTCAATCCGGACACACTTACGGCACATATCCAAAAGATATCTGTACCTTCCGTACTCACCTTTTCTTTTGGGATCATCAGCATATTTTTTATACTCCTCTTCCGTAACCTCGTCTTCATAGCCGCCGCCGCCATAATACTGAATTGTCTGAATCCAGTTAACATCCGCAACAATTCTTCTCATTCCGAATAAAAATCCGGCAAAATCAAGCGGAGCTGTTTTTTCTGTAACTATGTTTACCGGGGGAGGATAAGGATAATCAAAATTCTTATCCACCCACCAGCCGTTCAGTGCCAAAACTATAAAAAGACTTAATATAATAAGATCGGTTTTCATTAGATATTTCTCACTTCGTTCGAAATATACGAATTTATCGAATCAAAAGCACGAATTACACAAATATTTTCAATTCGTGTAATTTGTCCCACCGCGACGGGTTCGTGTTATTCGTATGTCTACAAGATTCCGGCTTTACTCATTATATCTTCAATATCTTTCTTTATTTCCTGGTTATCTATATTAAAAATATTTTTTTTGTTTTCAAAATCATTAAAAAATTTTTCATTATATTTAACATTGCCTATCGTTTCCAAACCGTCAAGTTTATGCTGGTTCTTATGTTCTTTATGTAATTTGTTTACCAGCAGGTATTTCTTCTTAATTTTTATACTCATTGTCTCCGCTGTTTTCTTTACATTCTCAGCTGCAAGAAAACTGATTGCCGTCGGCTCGGCAACTATAAAAAGCACGTCAACTTCATTGTTTGTTCTTCTGGAGAGATGTTCCATACCCGCCTCGTTGTCAATAACAACAAATGCATACTGCCTGTTTATCTTTTTCAGAAAATCTCTTAAAAGATTATTTACCGCACAATAACAGCCGGGACCTTCGGGTTTTCCCATAACAAGCAAATCAAAACCTTTGCCTGTTTCGCAAATAGACTCCTGTATTTTCAAATCAATCCAATCAACTTTTGAAACTCCCGAAGGATTTTTTTTAAATTCATTTTCTCTTAAATCGGAAATTGCAGATTTACACTCAATACCCAGATAATATCCAAGGTTTGAATTCGGGTCAGCGTCAACGGCAAGAATCGGAGTTTTTTTATTCTCTACCAAATGTTTTATAATTAAAGAAGACACTGCCGATTTGCCGACCCCGCCCTTTCCTGCAATCGCTATAATCATATTTTCCTCGCTTCATTCCGATTATTAAGTATGCTGTTACGGTTAAATGATTTTTACATACCTGCCCGCCTTCGTCATTCAGGCGGGTTTCCATATTCCCGATTTATCCACTGTTCCCGCATAGTGCTTCTGTTACTATCTTTAAATTTCTGTCTGTTGCACCCCGCTGACTTATAACGGTATCCTTTGCCCTTTTTCCCATTGTATCCCTTAAATCATTATTACTCAGTAATTTAAAAGCAGTGTTAAAAAACTCATTTTCATCTTTTATCTGGAATGCCGCATTATTTGAAAGTAATGCCTCGGCGGATTCCTGAAAGTTTTTTACGAATTTACCGAATATAACTGTCTTTCCGAGTTCAGCGGGTTCAAGCATATTATGTCCGCCGGAACCGTCAAACAAACTACCTCCGATAAAAATAACCGTACCTGCAGAGTAAACATCTGCGAGCTCGCCCATTGTATCAAGCAACAGACAGCTATTTGCTACTTGCCCATTATTAGTATTTGAAAGTTTGGATTTGCGTATAAATGATATTTCCTCTTTCTGCAGACTTTTTTCGATTTCATTACATCTTTCAGGATAACGCGGTGCAACGATTAACTTAAGATTTTTAAAATTTGCAACAAGCTTTTTATAAATACTTATAACTATATCTTCTTCTTTTTCCCGGGTACTGCCGGCAACAAAAACCAGATCTTCTTTTAAAAATCCAAAATCTTCTTTTGTTTTTTTCGGTTTTTGTTCTTTATGCTCCATTTTATCGTATTTCATATTTCCCGTTTTAATCGTTTTTGATTTGTCATATCCAAGGGCAATAAATTTCTTTCTATCTGACTCCTCTCTTGCACATATCAAATCGACCCTTTTTAAGATTTCAGACATAAACTCTTTTATAAAAAGATACCTTCTGAAACTCTTGTCTGACATCCTGGCATTTATTAAAATAATCTTTGCGCCTTTTCTCTTTGCCGAGAAGATCAAATTCGGCCAAAGCTCGCTTTCAACAAGTATAAGCATTTCGGGGGTCACACGCAAAAACAGTTTTTCGACACAGAACGGAATATCTATGGGGGCAAAAACAACCTTATCGCCGATATGTTTATCAAGAAGATATTTATAACCATACGGTGTCATAGTTAATATTAAAACCTTTTTTCCAGGAAAGGCTTTTTTCAACTTATTTATAAATTCCGTAACCGTTTTCAATTCGCCCACCGATGATGCATGCAGTAAAATATAACTGCCTTTTTCAATATTGTAAATTCCCAACCGCTGTTTAATCCCTACTGCAATTTTATTAAATGCGGAAAGCTTATACCGCCATGCAAAATACGGCAAAATAAATACAAAAGCAAATCCTACGAGTATATTATAAACAAGAAGCACTGGCGGAAAAAACCTCCTCAATAGAAATTTCCTTCATGCATTTAAAGTCTCCAACCGGACACCTATCGGAACCTTTTGTGGTACAGGGTTTGCATAAGTATTTTTTCGAAATAACCTTTGACTTATCCGATTGCGGATAAAATCCGAATTCTTCCACCGTAGGACCAAAAACCGCAACAACAGGAACTTTTAATGCCTCGGCAATGTGCATAATACCTGTATCATTTGTAAGCAAAAATCTGCATCTTTTAACAGCGGAAGCCGTTTCCTGAAGCGATAATCCGCATAAGTTTCTTGCTTTTTTGCCGATTTTATCTTTAATGCATTCGCAATATTCAGAATCATTTTTACCGCCAAAAATCAGTATTTCACAATCTGACTCCGCTGCCTTTTTTTTCCCAAATTCAATAAAATTACCGGCAGGCCATCTTTTAGTTTTCCAGACAGCAACGGGACAAATACCAATACAATTTTCCGGCAGATATGAAAATTTATTGTCTATCTCTTTGTCAATAAAAAAATCCGGACCTTTACCGTCATCGGGAACACCAAGACCTTCCGCAGTTTTCAAATATCTTTTCGGAACAGACACCATATCATTATTGTACAAATTGACCCCTGCTTCAACCAATAATAACCTTTTAAGCAGGTTATTTTTATATCTTAATACTCTTGCCTTTGAAAACAATGTTAACAGGAAACTCCTGAAGTTTCTATGAATGTCAATAACTATATCATATCTTTCAGAACTTATTTTTTTAGAACACCCTGATATATTACCATCAAACAATATAAGATTGGAAATATGGGGATTATTAGAAAGAATCTCCGAATATTCCTTTTTAAGGATAAAATCAATCTGTGCCTCCGGAAATTTTTCTCTAAGACACCTAACCAGCGGTGTCGCTAAAACGATATCCCCTATAGAACTTAACCGTATAATCAAAATCTTCATAATTTATCTGAATATTTTATTATACTCATAAAAACAAAAAAATCAATCCTGCACTTTTTATGAAAATACTACGGTTACTTGTATATGAAAAAGTTACTAGATTGATTATTTTCTCTTTTCCCATTTCAAAAGTTCGGTAATTTTTGACAGGCTGGAACCATCTTTTATTTCCTTTCTTAAGCGATTTTCTTTTTCCAAAACATCCATTGCCCTGTTAGTAAATTCCACGGCTGATTCACGCGGAATAACAACCACTCCATCGTCATCACCGATTACCCAATCACCGGGTTTAACTTTAATCCCGGAAATTGTTACAGGAACATTTATTTCACCGAAACCTTTAGGTTCGCCCGCTTGTGGGGTAACTACAGATGCGAAAGCCGGAAACTTCAATTTCCTTATATCTCCTACATCCCTTATTCCCCCGAATATAACAACACCTGAGAGTTTTTTATTTAATGCGGAATTTGTGGCAAGTTCTCCCCAAACCGCAGGAGGAACACCGCCTGCGTCAATGACTATTACATCGCCTTCACTGGCAAAATCGATTGCCTGGACCGGTTTAGCCCAATCGCCGGGATAGGTCCTTACTGTTACGGCAGGACCTGCCATTTTTAGCGACGATGTAACTGGAAAGACATTTTGTACCGGAAGCCCCCTGTGAAGCGCATCGGAAATATTCGCCGTGGAAACAGTGTTGAGTATTTTTTTTATATCATTTTCGGATACTCTTTTAAAAAATTCTGCTTTTATCTTTATTTTTTGAGAAATTGCTTTTTTCATCTTCCTGGTTTCCGATTCGGCGTCTTTCGATTTTGTAATGGCTCCGCCTACAATTACTATTGAAGCCCCGGCTCGTACCGCATCTGCCGCATTCTCCGAATTTATTCCCCCTGCTATTGCAACAGGAATTTTTATAACCGAAGATACTTTCTTAAGCACATTAAACGTCCGCCCGTGGCGGATTCCTTTCATCTGCTCATCAATAGGTATATGAGTACCTACATAATCAGCCCCAAATTTTTCAATTTCCTTTGCCCTCTTTACAACATCAGGAATTCCCAATAAATCAACCATAATTTCAGCACCGTAGTTTTTTGCGGCAGAAACGGCTTCTTTTATAGTTTCATTATCGGAAGTGCCTAAAACCGAAATTATATCTGCACCTGCCTTTGCGGCAATCTCTACTTCCAGACGGCCGACATCAGCTGTCTTCATATCTGCAACAATCTTTATATTAGGGAATTTTTTCCTCAATTCACGAATACAACCAAGCCCTTCACTTTTTATAAGAGGTGTCCCCGCCTCAAGCCAGTCACATCCGCCCGCCACAGCTTCATCAGACAGTTTTAATGCTCTTTTTAAATTAACAAAGTCCAGTGCTACCTGTAAGATTGGTTTTCCGCCGCGGCGGATCTTCGCTTCGCTTGACATTTTTTCGCTTCGCTCCTAAACGCAAATGGTCGCGAATCTAACGCTAATTGTCGCTAATTTTTGTATTCGCGTGCATTCGCGTTATTCTCTTATTCGCGTATATTCGCGTTTTGTTCTTATTTTAGGATTTCTCCTGTTTTGTATGACCACATCAGTAAATCCAGTTCGTCCATATCGATTTTTATTTTCCCGGAAAATTTTTTCATCTTTTTCTCTACTTCAAGATAATCCTTATCTTTATGAGTTATAACCTTAAGTTCTTTTAAACAGCTCAAAATATGTTTATCTAAAATAGCATACCCGCTATAACCGATGTTCCTTAAAAAATGGCTGGCTTCTTTATATCCTATTCCTTTTATATCTTTTGTCTCGGCAAAAAACTGACGACGGGCTAAAGGACTTTTAAATTGTTTTAATAATTTTTTAATATTTAATCCGCAGGTTTTCTTTAAATATTTTCTAGTATGAACTATATATTTCGGCCGAACTTTATAAAACCTATGGTTACCTTTTAAAAAACTCCGAATTTCTAAATTATCTCCTGTTATAATCTTATCTTTTATTGCAGAAATGGATCTTAATCCCATCCTTGCAGAAGCATTTGCAGTAAGTATACAAAAACAAAGTTCTTCGAAAATCTTTTTATTGGTTTTAGGCGATTTAAACTCCTTAAGCCGTTTTTTGATTTCAGTTTTCTTTTTTTTATACCATTGTTTCAGCGATCTTATATTCATTCGTGTGGTTTGGGTACACATTCGCATAATTCGTTCTTTATTATTATATCAAAAAAAATTATAATGTCAATTTTTTATATATCCATACCTCATTAAAAAATTTTTTAAAAAAATGCTATACAGGATTGACAATTCAGCAATAATTCGTATAATTTCTAAAAAATAAAAAGGAATTATTATGGAAAAAGAATCATTGAACTTACTTAAAACAAAATGTGGGGAAACAAACTATAAAAAACTTGAAAATCTGAACAATCCTGAACTCATCAATTTCATAACCAAATATGTCAAACACTGTAATCCCGATTCAGTCTTCGTCTGTACTGATACCAAAGAAGATGCAGATCATATAAGAAACACCGCAATAAAAAATAAAGAAGAAATTCCACTTGCCATTTCCGGACATACAATTCATTTTGACGGATATTACGACCAGGGCAGAGATAAAGAAGTAACAAAATACCTGCTCCCGCCAGGAATAGATCTGGGCCCTCTTAATGCAATAGAAAAAAAAGAAGGTTTAAACGAGATTCATGATATTTTAAAAAATATCATGGAAGGCAGGGAGTTGTTTGTCTGTTTCTTTTGTCTTGGGCCGACAAATTCAAAATTCTCTATAGCTGCATGTCAACTAACCGATTCTGCTTACGTTGCCCATTCAGAAATAATACTTTACAGAAGAGGTTACGAGGAGTTTAAAAGAAAAACACCAAAAGAATACTTTAGAGTTGTTCATAGTGCCGGAGTTCTGGAAAACAATGTAAGTAAAAATATTGATAAAAAACGCATATATATCGATTTGGAAGATTATATTGTTTACAGTACAAATACCCAGTATGCAGGAAATACTGTGGGATTTAAAAAACTTTCCTTGCGAATGGCTATTTATAAAGCTTCCAAAGAAAACTGGCTGGCAGAACATATGTTAATTATGGGAATCTATGGAGCGAATAACCGCAAGACCTACTTTGCCGGTGCATTTCCAAGTATGTGCGGTAAAACATCAACCGCTATGTTAGGCGGTGAAACCATAGTCGGAGACGATTTAGCATATATAAAAAATATGAATGGAATGATGCGCGCTGTCAACATAGAATGCGGAATTTTTGGGATAATCCAGGATGTTAATCCCGCGGGTGATCCTCTAATATGGGATGTACTTAATAAACCCGGTGATATTATATTCTCCAATGTCCTTATGGCAGAAAAGGGTAAGCTTTTCTGGCTTGGAGACGGAAGAGAAATACCCAAAAAAGGAATCAATTATTCAGGAGAATGGTTCGATGGGAAAAAAGATTCCAAGGGTAATACTATACCGCATGCCCACAAAAATGCAAGGTATACAATAGGGCTCTCCGGACTAAAAAACTGTGATCCGGAACTGGATAACCCCAGGGGAGTCGAAGTGCAAGGAATAATTTATGGCGGGCGGGATTCCGACACAACATGCCCTGTTCAACAATCCTTTGACTGGAATCACGGAGTAATAATAGCAGGTGCTGCATTGGAGTCTGAAACCACTGCGGCTACTCTAGGCAAAGAAGGAATTAAAACATTTAATCCTATGTCAAATATAGATTTTGTTTCCATTCCGCTGGGCAAATATATTGAAAACCATATTCAATTCGGCAAAGGATTAAATAAGACCCCTGTTATTTTTTCGGTAAATTACTTTTTGAGAAACAAAGAAGGAAAATTCTTAAATACAAAAGAAGATAAACATGTTTGGCTTAAATGGGCTGAACTTCGTTTACATGGGGATGTTAAAGCTATTAAAACCCCTACCGGTTATATCCCGAAATATGAGGATCTTAAAAAATTGTTTAAAGATGTTTTGAATAAAAACTACACAGAAAAGGATTATATAGAACAGTTTACTTTAAGGGTCCAGGAAAATATTAAGAAGATCGATCGTATTACCGAAATCTATAAAACAAAAGTTTTGGACACACCTGATATTTTATTTAAGGTTCTTGCGGATCAAAAACAGCGGCTGGAAGAAGCAGCAAAGAAATCCGGGGACTATATACCTCCCGCCAATTTATAATCTTTATTATCTTATAATATCTGGAATGTTTTAATGGAATGTTTAGGTATATCTGTTTCTGCGGATTTATCTTTAAAGTTTAATGTAAAAGCAATGTCGTTTTCGGTACGGTTAAGTACAATTACTGCAATTGTACCGTCTTTATTTATAAAAGCAGTTGCCTCAAGCGAGTCACGAGTTGTACTGCATACTATCCTTTTCGCACCTGGTCTAATGAAACGTGAAAAATGCCCTATATAAAAATAAGAACTCTGATAATGCAATTTTCCTGTTTTGGTATCGGCAATAATAGGTGCACTGCAAAAGTTTCCGACATGATTGGGACCGCCTCTTTCATCAAGGATTAAATTCCAGTCTGTCCATCCGACACACCATCTGTTAAGGTCATTAATCATAGAACGAGCATATTTTTCGCCAAGAGCCCATGATCCCGTATGAGGTCCGCCTTCCTGACAACCTTCGGTAAAAAGGAGTTTTTTATCCGGATATGCGTCGTGCAGTATCTGAACATTCTCAAACTTATCATCACAATACCAGTGAAAACCAGTACCCCATACGTATTTAGCGGCTTTCGGGTCGTCAAAAACGACTTTTGCACGCTGGTACATTAAATCCCGGTTATGATCCCAGATAATAATTTTTACATTTGAAAGGTTTTCTTTCCTTAATACGGGCCCGAGAAAATCGCGAACAAAATCACGCTCTTCTTCTGCTGTATACATACAGGAATCCCACCTCTGCGCAGCATTCGGTTCATTCTGAACAGTTAAACCCCAAATCCGGATCTTTTCCCTGGCATACTCCTTAATGTATCTGGCATAGTACTTAGCCCAGGCGGTACGGTATTCGGGTTTAAGTTTACCGCCGTCATTCATCTTACCCGTTGTTTTCATCCATGCAGGCGGGCTCCAGGGAGAAGCAAATAGCTTGAAGTCAGCACCTTTAACGGCCATTGCAGACTTAATTAACGGAATCAATGCCTGACGGTCATGATCAATTGAAAAATGTTTCAGGTTAACATCACCATCCACTTCGGTATACGCATAATTCCCTAACGCAAAATCACAACTGTTTATATGGGTACGGCAAAGGGAATAGCCGTGCCCGTTCTTAGGATCAAAGTATGCTTTCAGGATTTCTTCCTGAACCAGAGAATTCATTTTATAGAAAGTTGTTGCAGCAGCCTCAGTAAACGCCCCGCCAAAACCTTCTATTGTTTGAAATATCTTTTGTTTATCCAATATTACTGCGGGAAATGCTTCTTTGCATTTATCATAAAATACAATAGGCGGCAACTCACTTATCCTGTGCTGTGTTCCCTGTGATGTACAAAACTGCCGTACTTTTAAATTCTTTTTCATAAACACTCCTTCTTAATCTATTTTCTGTTAAAAAGAAAAAGGATGCTTTCAAAGAATGGTAGATTAAATCACAGCAAGCTGTATAATACAGTTACCTTCTTTTCAAAATCCTTTTAAAATTATAGCTGTTTTGCATCTCGCGGAATTCATATGAATTCTTCGCAAGTTTAATATAATTCTTATCCAATTTAACCGCTTTTTCAAGCGATACCAGGGCATTTGTTTTATCATCTTTAAGTGCATATAATTGCGAAAGACTAAAATACGCTTTAGCCAGTTTAGGATTTATAGCTAAAACATTCTGATAACAGTCAATTGCAGAATTATACAATCCCTTTTTCCTATACATAAGCCCAAGCCATTCATGGGCTTCCAGAAAATCACTTTTCTTTACAACTGCTTTGGTAAAATTCAAAATGGCTTCATCCGGGTCTATTTCATTTTCAACAATTCCTGTTTCAAAATATTCGACTGCGATTTTTTGAAGCTTTGCCTTCTTTAAAAATTCTTTAGCTTCTTTATGGAAACCTTTTACGCCCCAGGCTTTTCCCATTGATAAATAAGCTTCATTGGGCAATTCCTCGGATTCCAGTTTAGGTGATATACTCTTAAACTCAGTTATTGCTTCATCATACTCTTTGCTTTTTTCATAACCGATTCCGAGATATATTTTTGCATCACGGCTTTCCGGAGATACCGACCTTGCTCTTTTCAGATAAGATAATGCTTCTTTAAACATGCCGGCCTGAATATTCAGCTTGCCAAGTTCAACCATTGCCTGAAACATATCAGGTTTAATCTTAAGTATTTTTTTATATTCCTCTTCAGCTTCGGTATGCATCCTCATTTTATAATATGTCTGTGCAAGCTTGAATCTGACAGCGGTATTTCTTGGTTCATATTTCAATATAATTTTAAAATTATTTGCAGCAGATTTATATTTTGGAATTAAAAGTTTTTCTTCGGCATTTGTAACAAGAACCTTTGTAATCTTATTTTTTGAGAAAAAGACAACTATAACAATAAAAAGTAAAGTCAGAAAAACTTTATATATAGGATGAATTCTCTTTCTGGATACTTTTCTAATCCGAATTTTCGCAGGTTCCGGTTTCGCCGGTATATTAACAGCAGATTTAGTATCCCTAGGTGGCACTGGGACTTTTGGAGATGGTTCTAACTTTATGGTTTCCTCAACAGAAGATGAAGTTTTACCGGCATATGGCGGAGGTGTCGGCATAGCAGCTTGCGGAGTACCCTTAGGCGGTACTGCCGGTTTTATAGGTTTATCCATTTTTACAGTCTCGTCAAGCGACGATTTGAATACTTGTGCCGGCTTCTCAGGAGGTTTGACAGGTTCTGCAGGTTTGGGTGACGGTGCC
>JAFGLF010000064.1 GCA_016928195.1 Elusimicrobiota bacterium | reverse complement strand
TGAAGTGTTCTAATAACATATCGTTTTTCAATGATCAATTAAAAAGATAGGGGCCGAGGAATCAAGGGTTCAAGGGTTTTAGGCTTCAAGGGGTCAAGTGAAAGACTTAAAATCATATGCCTGATACTGGTTATTAATACTGGTTTTATTGATTCAACATCCAAAATTCAAGATTTGGATTACTGTTGCTCTTCTAAAATATTAACCTTCAGGCTTTTATTACTGTCTATCTTTACTTTTCATCCTTTGTAATAAAAAAAAAGATCGTTTTTGGTTTCTCGTTTTTTAACCCTGAACCATGAACCCTAAACTGTTTTATTCTA
Source organism: Elusimicrobiota bacterium (assembly GCA_016928195.1). Lineage (GTDB taxonomy): Bacteria > Elusimicrobiota > UBA8919 > UBA8919 > UBA8919 > JAFGLF01. Next base: position 2,411 of record JAFGLF010000064.1, on the reverse strand, counting down.
AAATATCCCCGATCCTTGAAAACCGAATAGATGTTAATCGACTAATAATCTTCCATGCAGGAATTTTTATATCCCATGAAAAGTAGATAAAAACCGGCCTTCCATATATCTGATGACGTTTTACCATACCCCAGTACCTGCTGTCATTGGAGTTATCCCTGTTATCTCCCATCACAAAATACTCCCCTTCCGGGATTTTCACAGGGCCATAATTCTCATGTTTTTTGATCTGCTCCAGAATCTGATAACTTGAGTTTCCATAAGTTTCCTTATATATTTCTGATCCTTTCCCGTCATCGCCGACATACTTTCCAATATAATCCAGCTCTGTTTTTTCATTGTTTATATATAAATCATCATCGATTATCTGTATGGTATCACCGGGAGCCCCTATAATACGCTTTATATAAAATATACTTTCATTCACCGGCCATTTAAATATTATAATATCGCCTCTTGCCGGGTTATTTAAATGATAATAACTAAGGTCACATATAAAATGGTCCCCCACGTAAATTGTCGGCATCATGCTTCCTGCCGGGACTTTAAACGCCTTGAAGATAGTATTTCTTACAATTACAGCTTCAACCGAAATATCTACCAGCTGGATAATCACAATTATTATTATATATATGTACCACCTGTTGAATCTTTTAAGGACATAATTATTTGAGATTCTTTTTGCCGAAAGGATAGCTTCAAAAACGATAATTAACCAGAAAACCAGAGAAACCAGGGCCATAAGGCCTATTATTACAATATGTCCGAAAGTTGCAGGCGGTTTTATCAGGTAATAAAATGAACTCATAAAAATTCCGCCCCAGACAGATAATGCAACATAGTAGAGAAGACCCTTGGTCTCCTGCCCATTATACACCTGGCCAAGCCCGGGTACCATAATACCAAGCAATCCGGACAACCACCATCTTCTGCGTTTTTTGACTGCAACATTTTCCATGATTCACCTCTTTAAAATAAAAAACCCAGACGGAATGAAAAAAGAAATCTGCCAAAGGAAAACCATGATTCCGGAGCAAGAGCAGATAAAAGACATCCGGCTGTAACGAGGCAGCCGAACATGTTCTCCAGGCTGAACCTGACTGGTCGATTAGGCCCTTGAGGCTCTGTTTCCAAAATACCTGGGGGAGGGGCAACCACCTTAATCTTCTCCAGCTCAGAATCATAGTATTGTCGCATTATTTTTTGCTCATCCATCATAATTCTCCAAATCATTTTTTAAGATCGTCCTGATTTTATGTACCCGTGATTTGATCGTTCCTGTGGGGACATCCATAATCTGTGCTATTTCACGATTTTTCAATCCTTCGAAAAAATATAAAAAGGCTATCTGCCGATTTTCTTTAGTAAAGGAGCTAAGAATGTTTTCTATTTTTTGGGTCAGTTCTTTATTGAGCGACTGAACCTCCGGTGAATTATTTTCTTTTTCACCCAGCCTGCTTTCATCTCCGCTTTCAAGGATTTGCACAGGAAGTCTTTTTTTATCTATAAAATTAAGACAATGGTTCCGGACAATGGCGTATATCCATGAGTTAAATGAATACAAAGGGTTATATTTATCCAGATTTTCGAAAACCTTTAACATCACCTCCTGAAAAAGATCTTCGGCATGATCTTTAACCATATTTCGGATAAAAAAAATGAGCCGCCTTTGATATTGATTCCATATGTGGGTGAACAATTCCTTTCTGGAACTATCACTTTTCCTACATTGAACAAATATCTGCCAATTTTTAATGGTTGATTTCAAAAAAGAGTCCCGGATTCCGTTTTATTGAAAAATCACTTTTGCAAAAGAATTAAAATTATCTTACATTTATATATACCGATAAGATATAAATTGGTTCAAAAAATTTTTTTGAATATTGGAAGTTATGGAATATTTATTACGCGGTTTTATATATCTTTACGTAAATCTTAAACCCTATAACGTGAACCATATTTATCCATGCCAACAAAAAGACAGATAATATCAGAGCTTCTCGCCAACCGCAGTTATACTCTTCTGGAGCTTTCCTCCGAACTGCACATATCCATGGTAGAAGTGCGCGATCACCTTGATCATGTGAGAAAAAGCGTCAGAAGACCACAGAGGTTCATAATTGAACCTGCGGAATGTCTTGGTTGTGGCTTTGTCTTCAAGGACAGATCCAAAATTAATACTCCGGGGAAATGCCCCAGGTGCCGAAGCAGCCATATACATGAGGCTTCATACAGGATAGAAAGCCGTACAAAGGGCATGGAGCATAGTGCATAGCGCATAGAGTATAAAAGCCTTTAGGCATTTTCATTAACGCTATGCGCTCTGCTCTTTGCGTTTTTTCCAGGATTGTTATTTTTCTGTTTTTGCCCTGCGTTTTACCATATCAATAAAATCATTCAGTGCAGCAGTG
>JAFGLF010000063.1 GCA_016928195.1 Elusimicrobiota bacterium | reverse complement strand
ACAAAGTTTAAAGTGCCTAAAATTACAAGTGCCTAAAGTTTAGGTAAACAAAGTTTAAAGTGCCTAAAATTACAAGTGCCTAAAGTTAAGGTTTAACTTGTAATTTGTAACTTGTAACTTGTAATTTGTAACTTGTAATTTGTAACTTGTAATTTGTAACTTGTAACTTTTTACAGGAAGTATGCGGAAGAGGTTATTATTCCTGATATTGCCGGCAGGGTGAAACTTCCGAACAAGCGGTTCCATACAGGAAAGTTGGCATCCATTGTTTTAAATGCCACGGAAGAAGCTATAAGTACCTGCAGAGGTGCAAGAAACAGTATATTTCCTACATCCATCCATAGATTTTTTTTCATAGTAAAATAAATTAAAATTGCAGCCAGAGAAAGAATAAAAAGTACCAACCTTGAGAAAAACCAGCCTAATTTACCCAGCAGGTAAGCAAGTTTATAAATTTCAACCCATTTTGAGATGAATGCAATAAATGCAATAAAAAATGCGGTTATTGTGATGTTTTTGCTGTGTTCCGAAAGAAGTGATTTGATATAAGATACGGAGATTAGATAAAAATCTTCTGCTATCTGCGGCAGGGTTTTGCTTCTATCTTTTTTTACCATCATTTTTTTTGCAAACTTGTCTAATACCGGGGATTTAACATCAACTTCAACCATTGGTTTTTCAGGACTGAAGCCGAGTTCTTGCTGAAGGTTTTTAAGATTTTCAATCTGGTCTTTATCGATTTTTTGCTGTTTGGTCTGTAGCTGCTGAAATGATTTGATTTTTTCCCCGATGCCGCCTGCTGCTTTTTTTTGTAAATCCGGAGCGTACAGGCAAAGTCCGGTTATGGCTATTAGGAAGATAAGAAAGGATAACCTCATATTTAAAAGGATGATTACAGCGATAAACGTCCGATAACAACGATAGTAAATACTGATTATAGAGACACACAAAAGATATCAACGATACACCTTTTTATCTCTGTCATCTTTCGTTCATCGCTGATATCTTTCATTCTTTATCGCTGGTATCATTTGTTTGTTAGGAAGCCGACGGCTTTATCAACACTGTGAACAAATGCAAAACCGTTCCCCGGTTTATCCAGTTTGCCGGCTTTGATAAGTGCATTAAAAACCGGGTCGGTTACTTTATCATTTGTTACTATTAATATAACTTCTTTTTCAGGTGTGATTATTTTTCCCCAGAAACCGAGTTTCTGCCTTATTCCTGTTCCTCTTGCATAGAAAACGGTTGCACCTTCAGCTCCGGCTCTAATGGCTTCCTTAACAACCTTTTCGGCCTTACCGCGCTGAACTATGCAGGTAATGAGTTTGAGCTCGCTCATATTTCGCTTCGCTTTAACGCGAATACACGCAAATAAAAAATGCAACGCAAATACACGCGAATAAGTCTATAAAATAGAAAACAGTTATTCGCGACCATCAGCGTTAGATTTGCGAAAATTCGCGTTTCTTCAATTAGTCGGCGCCGTCAAATTTTTCGCCGCCGGCAACTTCCGGCTTTTTTATTTCGACATTGACTACTTTTGTATATTTTTTGACCACATCTTCCGTATCGACAACATTCAGTTTTTTGAAAAGGAACACGAATTTGTCTTCAAGGGCTGCCATAATATCTTTCTTGATTCCTTTGTCAAGCGACCATGTATCCTTTTTGAAAGGTCCCCATGCTTTTTTCCTTGTTTTATAAAGGAATTTGGAATCTGTTTCCCCTTCCTTTTTTTCTCCTGCACAGTTTGTTTTGAGCCATTCGTGTATTTTGTTTTTCAATTCAGCCGGGAACTTTGAATGGTCGAATACCATATTCTGGAATTCGGTTGCAAGGTGGACTTCCGCTGTCCCTGTCTTGGGAAATTTGTCAAACATATCCGAAGGTAATGTGGAAGCGCCGTGCTGTACACAGCCTGCAAGCCCGTAGTCCTTTTGGGCTATAGAAGAAAGTTTTTGAAGTGTGTTGAAGTCGAGTTTTACATCTTTTATAGGATTGCCGTTCGCGTCCAGTACTCCGCCGTGTTCGGTCCCTGTCTGGATAGCAATTTTTGAAATTCCGGCTTTTCCGGAACCTAACGTTTCGTTATAACCGCCGATGTATGCACGCAGTTCTTCTTCGTTTGAATTTTTACCGCCGATTTCCCCGATTTCTCCGCCGAGTGCTATGATAATTCCTTTTGGTTCAAGCGAACGGATATAATTCGTAAGTTTTACTGCAACATCAAAATTAGACCTTTGCTGTTCTTTTACCGTAGGTTTTGACAGATCGACCAGTGTGGATGTATCAAGGTCAATATGATAAAAACCTGCTTCTATCGATTCGGAAATAAGTTTTTTAATTCCGCCGAGTTCTTTTTCCGGGTCTGTTTTGTAACCTTTTGCTTTTACCTGGAAATGGTCGCCCTGAATAAAAACAGGATGTTTATAATCCTCTTTTAGTGCTGCAGCCAGTATTGCAGAAGCAAATTCCGAAGGTTTCTGTTCCGTATAACCCATTTCGCTTCTTGCGATTTCAAAGATTATTGCAGCTGATTTTGTCTTTTTTGCCGCACGGAATACTGCTCTTGCGGTATCATACGCCATACCTCTTATATTTATTGCCGGAACCGTAAATCCTGAAATTTCGCCCTTTCCCCTTGCTTTGTAAATTTCATAGATTGAAGCAGGTCCTAATCCCTTTTCCTGTGCTTTTTTCATTATGAGATATCTGCACTGCTTTTTTGTTGCATCATCTCCGAAAACCGCATCCCAGACCAACACATCAACATCTTTGTACTTGTCCATCATCAATCCCCCATTTAAATGAAATTCATAGAAATTTATACCCGCCTGACACGGTCATTCGGGCAGGGAAATACATTGAAACTCATTGTAACAACTATATTTCAACTGTATTTCTACTATGTTTCTATTGTGTTTCTACTATGTTTCAACCGTGTTTCTTTTTTTTTGGTTCCATGAAGTCGCCGATACATCTGTACTTTTTGTATCTTTCCTGCAGAAGTTTGTCAACCGGCATTTTTTTCAGTTCACATAAATGTTTCTTTATTGCTGAAGCCAGCGATTTTGCGGTTTCTTCTGCGTTTTTATGCGCACCTTCTCTAGGTTCTTTAATAATTTCATCCACAATTCTGAGTTTCTTAAGGTCAGGAGCGGTAAGTTTTAGTGATTCTGCCACTTGCGGTGCTTTTGATCTGTCGTTTTTGAATAATATTGCAGAACAGCCTTCGGGTGAAATAACGGAGTAGATGGAGTTTTCAAGCATTAAAATACGGTCGCCAACCGAAATTGCCAGCGCTCCGCCCGAACCGCCCTCTCCGATTACACAGACGACGATCGGAACCTTTATCTGTGACATTTCAAGCAGATTTCTTGCGATTGCTTCCGATTGCCCCCGTTCTTCGGCACCTATTCCGGGATATGCGCCCGGTGTATCAATGAAAGTAACAATCGGCTTATTGAATTTCTCGGCAAGTTTGAATATTCTGAGTGCTTTTCTGTATCCTTCGGGATTAGGCATGCCGAAGTTTCGTATCATGTTTTCGGTTACATTGGTTCCTTTCTGATGCCCGACAACGAGAACCGGCGTATTATTAATCTTGGCAATTCCGCAGACTATAGCTTTATCGTCTGCAAAGGTCCTGTCGCCGTGTATCTCGGTAAAATCCGTCATTATTAAATTTACAAATTCGAGTGTATGCGGCCTGTTGGGATGACGTGCAATTTGAACTCTTTGCCAGGATGTCAGGTTGGAAAAGATTTCACATTTCAGTTTTTCGCATTTTTTTTCGAGTGTTTTGATTTCAGAAGTAAAATCGTGTCCATGGTCTGTAGACATTTTTTTTAGTTCTGAGATCTTTGTTTCAAGTTCTGAAACAGGTCTTTCGAAATCAAGAATAGTTTGTCCGTTCGCCATAAAAAAACAGATTTCACGGATTAAAAGATGCGGATTTCACGGATTAAGTCGTTGACTATAATCTGCGTAATCCGTGTTCTTTATCTGTGTAATCCGCGCTTTTTAGAATTTGCCGTTATATTTGATTATTGCTATTCTTTCTGATTCGGGGCCTCTGAAAAGGTTTCTTCCGGCAACCCCTACATCTACTTTGTCGGTTATGAATATTTTTGCACCCAGATTGGCACGGTTTTCGGGTGCTGAACTTATATTATCGTATTCCCCGAGAAAAAGAATTTTGTTTTCAATACCATAGCAGAATCCGATAAATCCGAATAGCCCGTCATCGTCAAAATCATAAATATTGCATCCGAATGATGTTTCCAGTCCGGGTATGAAAAATTCTCTGGTCAATGTCAGATAGATTCCTTTTTCCCGGTACTGGTATTTATCGGTGTCGTCGTTATATGTTCCGTAGCCCTGGCCGTCGTAGCCGATAGCAATTGCCGGTATAATCATTCCTCCGGAAAAAATTCTTGCCTTGAAAAATATTGCCGGCGGCTGGGTATCTATTTCATTGTGTCCGGTACCTATAAGATTGTTTATGTCCCATGACATACCTATATTGATAGGTTTGAAAACGCCGAAGACCATTTTCGGAATGATTCCGCCTGAACCATGCATACGGAAACTCAGTTTGAAACTTGTATATTCGACAACTTCGGCTGTAGGTATATCTATTATTTCGACCGGTTTCGGTGTTTTTGAGAAAACGGAAAACGAATCGGATTCTGAAGTATTTTCGGAATAAAGGCAGTTGATAAGTTGATAAGTTGATAAGTTGATAAGTGAGAAACAAATGATAAGAATAAGTCTTTTTACATACTTACGTATCAGCGTATCAGCATATAACAGTATTTTAATTTTTTTCATTTTTTAATCCTCTTTATTTTTTATTTGGCGGTTTTCTTTGTTTTTTTTGGAGGTTTCCATCCGCAACGGTAAAGCGAGTTACGGGCAGCTTCTTTGATATTTCTGTTTGTATCGTTTTCAAATATTTTTTCAAGGATAGGTATGGAAGATGAATCGCCAATATTACCCAATGCCTGAACCGCCTGGGTTCTTATCATAATATTGTCGTCTTTTGTTAATTTTTCGGCAATTGACAGTCCTGATTTATTGCCGAGCTGTCCGAGTGCACTGGCTGCAGAAAGTTTGATTGAGCTGTCATCATTGTCCAGAAGTTCTTTTAGTTCGCCTTCTGCGGAAGTATCTTTAAGGTTCCCTAAGGTTTTTGCAGATTCTGAGATTAAACGTCTGTACTGACCAAGTCTGAAATTGTCGGTTTCTCCCTTCATTTCCGAAATGGCGTTCATAAGGCATTTTTTTACAGCAGGCGATGCTTTTTGGTCTTCAATTTTACCGAGTGCCTGAACAGACAGAAGACGTACATCCAGATTTTTGTCTTCCAGTACATCAATAAGTGTATCTACTGATTCCTCGGCACGCATGTTTCCGAGAATCAGAATTGCCTGTGTTCTTACGGAATCACTGGAGTCCTTGGTTACTCTTTTTACAAGTTCCGGTTTTGCTTTTGGATTGCCTATATATCCGAGTGCGACACATGCACTTTGCCTTACCTGGGGTTCCTTGTCGTCAAGTAGCGAGATAATCTTGTCGGTTGCACTCTGTTCGCGCATAAGGCCGAGTGCGTCACAGGCTGCAATTTTTACACCCGGGTCCGGATCATTGAGCATTTCTATTAATACAGGAGCATCCTTGGAGTTTTTTTTCCTTCCTATATTGTCAACAGCACTTCGCCGTTGGGAAGCTTCGGTTGATTTCAGCATTTGATAGAAATCAGATTTTTGTTGTATCTTAACGCCTATCTGTGCAAGTAAAGCCTGAGAAGAAAAAGCAGCAAAAATAAGAAGAATGGAAAGTTTTTTACACATAATTCCTCCGTTTTCCAACAATATAGGTTTATATCTGATTATTATACTTTTTTTACAGAAAATGTCAACTGCTTTCTGACAGGATTAACTGGATTAAAGTCTTATCCTCACCCTGCCAATCAAGATTGACAGGGTTTTGAGTTAGAGCTATTGTTTTAAATATATTGTAAACTTGTTTAGCAAGTTTACAATAGGCCGTCTCTAAATCCTGCGAATCCTGTCAAAGTCTTATTTAACTGAATTCCACTGCGTTTTTACCTAAGATTTTTTCTATACCGGATATAACCGTATCATTCGGTTCCACTTCAAGATCTGTCATAATTTTTACGCGTTCCGACGGGTTTTTGCCTAAATGGCCGATTAGGTTGAAAGATACCTTTGCTGCGCCGCGGTGATGTTTAAGAAATTCTTTAAGTTCTTCAAGAGTCGATTTTTCAAGAGCCACACTGTTTATTGTTATGGTAAGCTGGCGGACAAGTTTTTTTCTGGCTTCTTTGAATGAAACCAGTTCTTCCGCAATTATTTCCGGGGGCTCCGCATCGGAATTTAACCTCCCGCTTACAACGGTCATTTCATCCATTTTCAACGTATCATGTCCGCATTCGTTGAATAATTTCGGAAAAACGAGGACATCGATTTCATCGTCTAAGTCCTCCAGTTTGAAACGGGCATACTGTTCTTTTTTCTTTGATATGAGACGTCTAAGGTTTGCAACTATTCCAGCGACCCTGACTGTTTCGGCATGGTTTTTCTTTATATCGGAAATACTGGTTTTGGAATAAATTTTCATTTCGTCGGAATATTTTGCCAGGGGATGTCCCGATAGGTAAAATCCGAGGACCTCTTTTTCAAATGCCAGGAACTGGTGTTCATGCCATTGTTTCTCCTTGGGAATGGTCCTGAATTCCGGGATTCCTTCCTTGGTTTTTTCACTCTGCGATATAAGATCGAAAAGCAGGGACTGTCCTCTTTCCTTTTCTTTCTGGATATTGGAGTTCTTGGCAATAATATGTTCTATATTTTCGCAAAATGTGTCGCGTTCCGGCATGTTTGTTTTTTTGGGAAGAAGAGAGTCCAATGCGCCGGCTTTACACAGGGATTCAAGTACTTTTTTATTAACGCTGTGGAAATTAATTCTGGCTGAGAAATCGCTTATTGTCGTAAAGGGGCCGTTTTTATTCCTTTCAGCTACTATGGAATCTACGGCTCCGGCTCCGACATTTTTTATAGCAACCAGCCCGAACCTTATACCCTCATTTTCTACTGTAAATTCCGGGAATGACTTGTTTATATCCGGCGGGAATATTTTGATTCCGAAATCCTCGGCATCCCTGAGATACTGAACGATTTTGTTGTCTTCTTCCTTGCTTATTTTTGTATGTCCTATTTCCGAGGATAAAAGAGAAGTAAAGAATTCCAGGGGATAGTTTGCTTTAAGGTATGCGGTCCTGTATGTAAGAAATCCGTATGCCGTAGCATGAGATTTGTTAAAGCCGTATTCGCCGAAACTTTTCGTATTGTTGAAAATCTTTTCTGCAACCGGTTTGCTGAGGCCTCTTTTTTTGGCACCTTCTATAAAAATTGTTTTGTATTGCTCGATTAAATCGATATTCTTTTTGGACATTGCCGAGCGGAATATATCCGCTTCGGAAAGACTGAGGCCTACAAGTGTTGTGGCTATTTCCATTACCTGTTCCTGGTAAACGGTAATACCGTAGGTCTCCTTTAATATATTTTCCATAAGAGGATGGTCATATCTGACTTTTGTTTTCTTATGGTATCTTGAGACAAAATCGTCAAGCATTCCGCTTCCCATAGGTCCCGGTCTGTAAAGCGAGATTAAAGCGGTAATATCGGAAATATGTTTTGGTTTAAGTTTTTTCAGTAAATCCCGCATGCCGGCTTTTTCCACCTGGAACACTCCCCCCACTTTTGCATCCGATAGAAGCTGGAATGTTTTTTTATCGTCAAAAGGAATTTTTTCGATATCGATTTTAATATTATGCCTGTTTTTTATTAATTCCACGGTATTTTTTATAACGGTAAGGGTGCGCAGTCCCAGGAAGTCTATTTTTAGAAGACCCATTTTTTCGAGAAGCCTGCCTTCATACTGCGTGGTTACCACTTCGTCGCGTTTTGCCAGCGGGACATAATTGGTTACGTCATCTTTGGCTATTACTATTCCCGCAGCATGAACCCCCGAATGCCGTTTTAATCCCTCAAGTTTCAGGGCGACATCAATCATCTTTTTTACCTGAGGGTCGGAGTTATAAACGGATTTGAGTTCCGGGACCAGCGAAAGCGACTGCGACAGTGTTATACCGAGAGTTTTTGGTACCATACCTGCGATTTTATTGACTACGTTTAAGGGAACGGAAAGTACGCGCCCGGTATCTCTTATAACGCCTTTTGCAAGCATAGAACCGAATGTTATTATCTGAACGACTTTGTCGCTGCCGTATTTGTGTTTGACGTAATCTATTACCTGGTCCCTGCCTTCATCCGAAAAATCTATATCAAGGTCAGGCATTGTTATTCTTGAAGGATTCAGAAATCTTTCGAACAGAAGCCCGTGTTCGAGAGGGTCAACTTCCGTAATTCCCAGCAGGTATGAAACAATAGAACCGGCACCGCTTCCCCTGCCCGGTCCGACAGGGATATTATTCTTTTTTGCGTAGTGTATGAAATCCCATACAATAAGAAAGTATCCGGAGTATCCCATATCCGATATGATTTTTAATTCATGGTTAAGGCGTTTGTTGATTTGTTCGGTTGGTTTTTCATAACGGACAATTATACCTTTTTCACAAAGTTTTCTTAAATACGAATCAAGCGAATACCCTTTTTCGATTTTATATTCAGGAAGGTAAAGTTTGCCGAACTCCAGCTGGAGGTTGCATTTTTCGGCGATAACGAGTGTGTTTTTTATTGCTTCGGGAATGTCTTCGAAATTCCGGATCATCTCCTGAGGAGATTTGTAATAAAATTGGTCTGTCTCGAATCTCATGTGTTTCGGGTCGTCAAGTGTGGAAGCCGTACCGATACACATTAATATTTCGTGCGCCTCTGCATCCTCTTTTTTAAGATAGTGGCAGTCGTTTGTCGCAACTACGGGAATATCGAGCTCTTTTGCAAGTGATATCAGTTTTTTGTTGACTTCTTCCTGCTGGGGCATACCGTTACGCATAATTTCGATATAGAAATCATTTTTAAAAAGCTGTTTGTAAAAATCGGCGGCCTTTTTAGCTTCGGCAGTATTATCTATATCCAGAAGTGATGCGATTTCGCCGTGCAGACAGCCAGAGAGTGCAATGAGTCCCTCGGAATGTTTCCGCAGGAGTTCTTTATCTATGCGCGGCCTGTAGTAAAATCCTTCCAGAAAACTTAGCGATGTCAGTTTTGTAAGATTCTTATAACCGGTTTCGTTTTTAGCAAGGAGTGTCAGATGGTAGTTGGGTTCACCCTGAACTCTGTTGAGGCGGGATTTCGAAGCTACATACGATTCCATGCCGATGATAGGTTTTATACCGGCTTTCAGGCATCCGTTATAAAATTCTACGGCACCGTACATGTTGCCGTGGTCGGTTATGGCAAGCGATGAGAAACCGTATTTCTCCATAGTTTTTAACAGGATATTAGGATTACCGCTGTCATCCAGTATACGGCATGCACCGTCCAAAAGCGAATATTCAGTATGGTTATGGAGATGTACAAACTGGGCTTGTTTTAATCTTTGCATATTTAGAAGAATGATGACAGCGATAAACTACCGATAGCAGCGATAAGTTTTTTTATCTCCGGTATTTTTCGTTTATCACTGCAATCCGCCGTTATAATCACCGTAATCAGTAGTTTAGGATATTTTACTTTTTAAAAACAGGAAGTCAAGATTTTAACAGTATCGCAGATTACGCAGATACATCAGAACTTGTCAATAATTTCATTTATTTTGTCCTGTGCCAGTTTATAATCGGGATTCAGGTTTAAAACTATTTTGAATTCACGCAATGCTTTTTTATACTGTTTTGCGGAGTAATATAAAAGGCCGAGGTTATAGTGCATCCCTGCGTCATTAGGTTTTAGAGCAATTGCTTTTTTGTATTCCAGGAGTGCTTTTGGATAGTTTTTTTGATAATCAAAATAAAAATTTCCGAGATTAATATGTGTTTCGGCGTCGTTATGATTTAATTCAATAGCTTTCTGATATTCCTTAAATGCTTTTTCATGTTCGTTGCGTTTGGAATATATAACTCCGAGATTATTGTGTGCCATAAATGTTCCGGGATTTTTGTTTATTGTATCCAACCAGAGTGTTTCCTCATTTTTATATATCAGTTCCTGTTTCCAGGTCAGTATTCCAAGAGTTATAATTATAGGTATTCCTGCTATATAACTTAACGATTTTATTTTTTCACTAAATAAAGCAATACCGCTTATTGCCAATGCTATAATGCCTATGTTTGCCAGATACTGCCAGTGGTCTGCTGCGAATGAATATCGCATGAAATAAACATTAAAAAATCCCAGGACAGGCAGTAAAGTCACACCGAAATAACCGAATCCCATAAATAACGGCTTTGCCCATTTTTGTCTCTTCCGCCACAATAATATGCCTGTAATCAGGACCGCTGTAACAGGGATGTATGAAATAATCATATCGGGTTCGGTTGTCCAACGGGGATAGACGAATGTAAGTTTATAAGGAAAGAAAATTTTACCTAAATAAAACCAGAAATTTTTCCCGGCAAGGATAATTCTTTCAGGTAAGCCGGCTGTCCAGATTTCGACACCGCGTATAGAACGGTTTTGTGCAAACCAGAGGGTTACGTATGACATAAGAACCGATAAGCCGAAAAAAGGAATAATTTCGTATATGTCTTTTTTTCTGATAGAGTTATACAGCCACCAGTGACAAAGAAGTAAAACAACAGGAAGCATTACCGTAGAGGTTTTACTGAGTAATGCAAGAATAAACAGAATTATTGATATAATATACCATCGCCGGTTCTTATCATAATCGAATTTAAGATAAGTAAATATTGTTAAAAAATAAAACATGCCCGATAACACATTCTTTCTTTCTGTTATCCATGCGACCGATTCTACATTTACGGGATGCAGGGCGAAAATCGCAGCAGCCAACCATGCCCACCGTACTCCTAACCGGGTAAGTAATAACCAGATCAATATTGCATTGATGGTATGAAGTGTTACATTAATTAAGTGATAACCAGCCGGATTTAATCCCCAGACACGTCTTTCTAACCAAAATGTTGTATAGGTCAATGGCCAGTAATCCATATTTTTTGTAGAAAACCAGATTTGTTTTAAGCCGTCCGGTCTTACTACGAGCGGATTATTGACAAAGGATTTATAATCATCCCAGACAAATCCTCCTCGTATAGCCGGGAAATAAACAGTAAAGGTTAAGATAACCATTAACAGTAATAATAACCAATCACTTTTTTTCATTTTTGAATTCAGGTTTTATTATTATTTAATCCGCTCATATATTTTTATTTTTTTTCTGCCTATAAAAGTACGAAATTGATGCTCCGGCAGTTCGGGGCGAGCCGTGTCTCCCAAGTAAGTCAGATTTAGTCGTAAAACATCATATTTTATTTTTAATTCGTTTAGTTGCTTCAAGATATGAATCTTTAATGCAGAGTCCGGTTCGCCATCTATAGCGATTATCCATTCGGGAATTACATTTTCGGAATACAGATAATCAGGAAGTTGGTTAATATTTTTGGTATAAGATAGAGGCCTTTCGGTATTTATTATAGCACAAAACCGCAGGTTAGTATAAAACATTAATGGTATTACAGAATGAAATGGCCACACCATGGCTAAATCTTCCCGTTTAGCGTTATAATTCAGGAAGGTAGCGATTTCTTTATATGGATCCTTCACAGGATGAGCAAGTTCGTATAAATAATCAAAAATTGCACTTTTTATCCGCTGGCGGGTTGAATAAAAATAATTTACGGAAAAAAGATTAGTAAAAATCACAATAAATAATATTGTATTTCCCAACCAGGACTTATATGAAAATATTTCACTGATTATCCATCCTACCAGAAGCAGCATTATGGGAAGCAAGGTTACAGCATGCCGCATTTCTGCAAAAGGCGGAATATCTACAGAGATGGCAATAAAAAAGGTTATTAATATTGTATATAAAATACAAAATAATGCGTAAAAAACGATTTTTTTAATGTCAGAGAACCGATGTTTTATATAAATTCCCAGAGGAATCCATAAAATCAGAAGAACTGGAAACCAGCCAAACTTATCATATTGCCGGAAAAAAGAAATGATAAGTTTAAGAAAATTTTTAAAAAAGCCCATGGAGTCGTGTTCCCCCAAAAAAACCCATGATTTGCTAAATAATAACCATGGAATAGTAAAGAAACCAACTAATATAAATGCAATTATTAATGATTTTAATTTTTGTACATCAAATTCAAGCAGAAAAAAACAGATAATCAACGCACCGCTAAAACAGAAAAAAACAAGATAGTTAGTATGAAAGAAAAGAATACTTACCACAACAAAAGATAATATTGACTTAACGCTTTTTGACGCTAAATTTCTGTATGTAACTAACATTAATACGGGAAACAACATGCACAATGAATAATAACGGCATTGTCGTGAATATAAAAGAAAAGAAGGAGACATTACCGCAAGAATAGTAACGATAATAGGCAGGTTTTTATGTATATTTTCTTTCTTTATCCAAAACTGAATAAGTATAAGAGTAATAAATCCGATAATTGCAAATGGCAGTCTTGCAGAGAAAGTACTCTCATCTAAAACTAAGAAAGAAAGTGCGGTTAAATAATATGAAAACCAGGGTTGTTCCGTTCCTATAAATTCTTCGTTAAAAATGGGACCGTCCCAATGGATTAAGAGATTTTTGCCATCCCAGACTTTTGGAATACCTTCTCTGATAATACTGCGCGCAAAGATGGCGGTACTTGCTTCGTCGGTCCAGAGATAACGGTCATCCAAACTAACAAAAAGAAAAATTCCGCCCAGGAGCCACAGAGAAATGAAATATTTATATTGCAACAACCACTTTAGTGTTTTTTCCTTAATGCCTTTCATAATTTTTTATTTTTTAATTTTCTATATCTCAAGAATATAAGTATTGCCAGATAAACGGTAATTGAAATAACAGATATCCGTTTGCCTATTTGAAAGGATGCAGGCAGATATTCGATACGCAGTAAATGTTCTCCTGCATCCAGCGGTATGGCCCTTAAGATGTAATTTGCCGGGATAATTTTATATTTTTGTATCGCTTTGCCGGTTTCGTCAAACACATTCCAGCCGGAATAGTACGGGTCAGTCATTACCAGAATTGCAGGTCTGACCAGTTTTGCTTTTACAGTCAAACTGTCGGTTGAGGTATCTGTTATTTCTACCTGTCCGGGTGAGCCCCGCTTTTGAATATAGGAGTGAGAAGATTTTTTCCTTGGTGGTTTTGGTGTTGGTACAGGGGGCTCTTCTAAAATTACTTTTTTGGAAGGGTCAAAGTTTTTATTGTTAATCTCTTTAAAAATTTGTGGAATCCCGTTACATAGATGCCAGTCTTCTATTAACATTGCCCGCGGTAACTGATTGGGTAATTCATATATTATTAAATCCGGTTTTTCTAGGACAGGTTTCAAGGCAGGTATTTTGAATTCTCTGGTTAGAATTAAATACTTACATCTTAGCATAGCAAGAAGAGGATTAGATTCAATATCTCTGGTGGTTATACCCAGGTCTCTGCTCCGAGTAAAAGCCATAAATCTTGCATACCGTTCAGATGGTATATGAAGTCCCCAGATATTTTGTATGCCGTAGGACATGTCCTGATGACCTGTATCTGCCATTGGCCATCTAAAGATGCGATAATTGCCGGGATGGCTGGTAAAGAATTTTGTTAATTCTACGGAAGGTTTTGTATCTTTAATATCAAAGGTTGACCTGTAGTTCCTGGTAAAAAGGAATACCTCTATAATACCGATTACACCTATCATATAAACAATGCGCGGTACCGACGGAATAAATAGAAACAAGACGGATAATATAGCGGTAATTCCGGCTGATATCATCAAACTTTTACTTGAGAGATTTCCGGCAGGTTTTACAAGGACTTCCAGGGTTTTTGGGTCGTTATATGCTTCCGGAAAAAGATATGTTTCTTTTGTTTCGGAAATACTTTTCATTATTTTTATCCATGTTGATGAAGACGAGGTGATTGATGAAGATAATGATTTAACCGTTATTCCTGAGATAAACAAAAGAATTGATATAAATATCAGAGTGATAGATATCTTTCGTAATGTTTTTACCGATGAAGAGTTTTTCAAATTTAACAGCCAGTCAAGACCCACTCCAGCCAGTACCGTTAGAAACATCGCTACAAGAAAAATGAACTTGCTGTTTCCACGGAACACATTGAACCCAGGAACAAAATGATATAAAAACTTGAATAAGGGCGTGTGTTTCCCAAGAGCTAATACTAAACAAATAAGCGCCATAAATAAGCATAAATACCCTTTGTTTTTGTCCCCCCATACCGCTCCGCAAATTGCCAGTAACAAACCGGTTATGCTTATGAATAAAGTCATCTCCCATATATTATATCGCCCCCAGTAAGGTATATTCAACATATCGCCAAAAATTTTCGGCGATAATAAGGTTAAAAAATTTTCCGGCGGGAATGAAAAACTTGCACAGAATCCGTAATTAGCTGTTGTATTCTGGCCGCGTGTGGTCTGGGATAGGACATCCAGACCCGGGAATAATTGGACAGCAGAGATAAGAATAGCTCCGAGATATATAATTATCAAACCAACAGGTACCTGCAAATGTTGAATAATACTATTTTTCTTATCTTCTTGTATTCTCCGGTAATTGTCTATCACCCGCGACAAAGTATAAATCCCTGCGGCAATACCTGTATAAAATACATACTGCGGATGACCTGCAAGAATCTGCATAGAAACGGCAAATATACCCAGCATTATCCAAAACGGACTGCTTTTATCGTCTTCAAAAAGAGCATCTATGGATAGAAACAGTAACGGCGCCCATATCATTGTACAGAGGTTGGAAAGATGTCCTGCAAATATATGCATGAAATGCGCACTGCACAGCATAAATAGAGCCGAGGAGAGTATTCTGGAAGGCACACTCAGTTTACGGTAACCCGTCCACAGGTAGATAAAGATGCCTGCTAAGAGAAAATGAATTATTATTCCTATATTGATTGCCCGTGCCGGAGGCAGTATCAGGTAAAGCCAATTCAACGGATATAATAATGCAGGCTCAAACTCGGCGAAGTATGGTGTCCCGGAGAAGATATAAGGATTCCATAATGCTAAATTACCCTGCCTTAATTGTGAAAAACCGAAGTCACGCAAGTAAAGGAAAAACGGGAAAATATCCCCATTTTTTGCCGACAACACAGTATTAGATTTGAAAGTAAACAGAATATCGCCGAACATTACCAATGTCAAAAATAGGAGTATTCCAATACCGATTAAATTTAATTTGATTGTTTTTTTCATTATTTTTTATTTTGTGAAAAATCAGTATTCTATTCGGAGTTAATTAACTTTTCCGATATTGAAGTATCTGTAGTATAAAACAATGTATAATAGTCAAATTTGTAAGTTTTGAAATTTGATACTCCATGTGACTTCAAATATTCCGTAAACTCCTCATCATTCCTTAACGGTCTGTCCAGTCCGTAACTGAAATATTTAAAAATCCGGTCATGTAAAGTTACTTTAGGAAAAATCAAATAATGTATATTATTGAAACGTTTTATATGATTTTTATACATAGCAAACTTTTGAAGACCGAACGGTATTCCAATAACCTTTTCGTTTGTTGCAAAAGTAATCTGGTATGCTACCCAGTAGTCGCTGGCCGGCGTCTTTATATTATTTTCTACTAAATATTTGATAAGTTTTTTGTCGTATGGACACATTGAGTGGTCCGGATCAACTGTACGTGAAAAGGATATGTTGCCATAAATATTCAGTAAAAGTATACCAGAAACAGATGCCACGAAGAATTTTTTGGTTTTGAATTTTATTTCACATAAGAAAATTGCCTGGAAAATCGGTATCGCTGTAAATATGGGCAGGAGATAACGGGGTTCTTTGGTTAAAAATCCGAACTTCGATACAGAAAATATCATGATTGTCAAAATGAATTGTATTATTAAAAAGTCGATTTTTTTTATTTCTTTTCGGTTTAATACCGTATCAATGATTCTTTTATATAACGTATATATAACAGATATCCAGAATACAGCCATTAAGATCACGGCGATTATTTTCCTGATAATACTTGATTCAAGTTCCCATACAAATCCGCCTATCATAATAGGAATGGAAACAGCGGCGATTTCCCGGAGTTTTGACGGTAGTGTGGCTATCTTTGACAATATAGAAACATTTGTTTCTCCGAAAATAGTTATATACGACAACCAGTTTTGTGAGTCATCCAGACCTCCTGCGGCTCTTACCGCAGATGAAGCGTTAAATATAATCATCGGCGCGTTGCCTATCAGAAATCCGGTAATAAAAAGAGCAAAAACTGGTTTAAAAAAGATTTTTTTGTCGGTAATAAAAACCAGTAGAAAAACCGTCAGAATGTAGGATATAATTAACGGATTTATCCAGAATCCGATACCGCTGATTAAACCGAGTAAAAGATATGCTGTGTTTGGCTTGAGATGTCGGTCGCAAATGATATCGATGCCTAAAATAAGTATAAGGGTGCCCATGGTTATTATGGTAATGTATTCACTGCATGCATTTACGCTCCACATGTTTAAAAACGGAGGACAGAACCCTGCAAACAGCATTGCTATAATACCGGTTTTTCTGTTTACCGTAATACTCCCGAGAATATATATAAGATAGACAAAAATAACCGATATCATAACCGGAATAATTTTGAATGCCATGTTTGATACACCGAATATCATAAAACTTAAAGCAGCGGGATACAGATACAGCACCCCGGTTATTTCCTCTTCATATGAAAAAACGGGAAGGGTTCCCCGTGTAATAATGTGTTTTGCCATTAGACCATGAATAGCTTCGTCTGTATGCATAAAATTTGAATTGATAAAAACAAAGCATATCCTGAAGATAAGAACCAGCACAAGTATGAATATTATTTTTTTTCCGGTATTTTCCATATTTCTTCCAATCCTTTTTTAGCAAGAGTGAAAAACGGGTTGATTTTTAATGCTATTTTGAATTCATTTTCTGCTTCTTTATACATACCGCTGTTGACGTACATTAAACCCAGTCCGAAATGTGCATGGTCATTGTATAGATTTAAAGAAAGGGATTTTTTATATGAATTAAATGCTTTTTTGTTTTGCCTTTTTTGTCTGTAAATATTGCCAAAAGAACTATAAACAAAACTGTCATACGGCCTAAGAAGAGACATATACTGGAGTTCCTTAATACTTTTATCCAGTTCCCTTTTTATATATAAAATTTCCGACAGTCTGTTTCTTATATATGTACTATCAGGATAATAATTTACCGCAATATTTAATTTCTCCAATTCAGTATCCAGGTTTTTTTTGAATTTATAATTCATTGCCTCTCTGACATATTTTATCTGAGGTGTTACCTGAATACCTGAGACAGCGTAAATGCATGATATAACGGATAATACCGCTATTCCATGAACAAACCATTTTATTTGTCTGATAAAAAATAAAATACATAGAATTACGGTTGCTGATGTTATTAAGAAACCCAATATCACGGTTCTCGGCAAATAGTATATTTTTAATTTGTGTTCGCCCGGAGGTACCTGGACGGTGATTCTTCCATTATAAAATTCCACTTTGGAATCAGGTATTCCTTTCACTTTCCAGCCGCAAAAGTAATTCTGGTTTATCACAAGTGTGTCAGGTTTTTTAGTTTTTATGTCAATCCAAAAAGCATTATTGGTGAATTTCCGCAGCTTACAGTAATCTGTATCTTTGCTGTCTTTTAAGTACCATTCTCCCTTGTAAAGCGGTGAGGATACAGGCAAGGCGTTTCTGGTCATGGACACATGTCCTTTTGCATCAATTTCACCGCGGTTTGACAGATATTTCGGATATAAATTGCTGTAAGTTGATTTTGCCGTCCTTGCCCCAATCCGTGCTCTGGCATCCTGTATAAAGTTGCCTTTTTCAAAATTCTGAGGAGGAATTACATATATATTTTTAAGTATAGGTCTGGTAACAACGGTAAAATCGAACAGGATAAAAACAAGAGCGATAACAATAATAATAAATTGTAATTTTTTTCCGATTTTCAGATGTTTAACGTTATTTTCGATTATACTGAAACCGTAACCTGCTAAAACTGCTATGATAAATGCAATTATATATGCACATCTTGAGGGTATATATAGCTTGCAAAAAACCGGAAGAAGGTGAAGATAATACCATAAATTTACAGGGCAGCTACAGCCGAGGTATAAGCAGGAGAAAAACACAATTAGGATACATAGCAAAATTTTTCTTTTGTTCAGTTTGAATAATCCTGTTATAGCCAGCAGAATAGCTGACCAGCCGACATAACAGCCGAATTCTTCCCAGTTATACACATTGCGGTCGTTAATTTTTCTGTATCTGGTGAGAGAATCCAATGCCTGATCGCGACCAAGAAATGCGTAAAACATAACTGCCGCTTTTTTAGGTTGGTTTTCATCCGGTTTTGTTTTATGCCATATATATTTGCTTGTCTCAAGTACAGGTAAAAACCTGAAGGAACATAAAACCGAAACCAATGCGAATATCAAACCAAGATACAGAATGCCCTTCCATTTTTTCAACAGAACAGAATATATCAGAAAGAATAAAATAAGAAAAAGAAAGATATTAAACATTATCTGATTGCTACCACTCTGCAAACAGCTGATACAGAAAAATATAGAAGTCAGAACACAGTTTTTCAAAATATTTTTATTATCTTCCATAACGCGGCTTGCAAATATTAAAGTCCATGGTAGCCAGCATTGGGCAAGGTCTTCGGGATTACCCTCTGCTATTCTTAATGGAAGATAACTGCTAAGCATAAAAACAAAGGAAGCCAGATATGCTCCTGTTGTAGTAATACCCCATTCCCGTGCTAACCTGAAGGTTCCTATAAGACCAATGATCGCACAAACTATAGCAATTAGTTTCAGACCAACTATTGGACCAAATAGAATCGTAAATAAAAATAGCGGGGACGCACAGATTGACTTGAAATTTCCTAGGGAAGGAAAGCCGCCCCCCTGATAGGGATTCCATAACGGCAGTTGACCGTATTTTACAATGCTGTCCCGTTCGACAGCGTGTCTTAAAATATGTTCGTCCCAATCGTGTATACCCCAATAGGTAATGTTACGCAGTATGGGTAGAAAAAACCAGATGCCAATAATACACAAAATAATAATATGAACCGTATTCTTTTTCATTTTTTCAACCGTATATTTTTCCACGATTATTTGTTTTTAGTCCGAACAAGATTACCTGTAGATTAATTCCGTTTAAAAGGATACAACATCTTTAAATAATTTTTAGCCCGTTCTTCGAACTGAAAAGGATTATTAACAGGTAAAAATAGTACCTGCAGTAGTTTTACCAGCCACTGTAAACAACGACAGGAAAAAAAATTTATTATGTTAAAACCTAATCCAGGCGGTACTTTTGATAATATCGGGAAAAGAGAAGCGGTTGTTTCTGAAACTAATTTTTCCGATAATTCTATAAAAGAAGTATAGTGGTATGAACCTTTGCCCATATACACGTTGTTTAAATTTTTTTCATTAATCTTATTTGTTCTCTGAAGGTTATCTAATAACTGTGTGCCCGGGAACGGATAAAATATAAAAGTACTTGTATTGTTTGGTTTTAATTTATAATTAAAGGTGATGTTTTCTTTGATATCTTCGACCGTTTCATCAGGAAGCCCAAATATATATTCAAGGCAAACTGATAACCTGTTCTTTTTTAATATATCAACGGCCGATTTAATATCCCAGTTTGTTTCAAAGCGTCCTAGTAATTCTTTACGCTTATCCTGTACCGCGGTTTGGATGCCCATACAAACACTAATACAGTTGCTTGTTCTTAATAGTCTTCCGATGTCGTCGTTAACAAAAAGAGGATGTGTGTTACACTGAAACGGCAGATTGATGGATCGGGTATATAAATTGTTGAATCGGGACAGCCATTTAACATCCATCGTAAAAATATCGTCTTGAAAATTTATTCTTTTTATCGGATAGCGTAAAGTAAAATATTTTATTTCTTCTATCATTCTCTCCGGTGAATATCTGCGAATATGGTGCCCAAGGTTTTTATATATAACTTTCAGTTTATCGTTCACACAGAAACCACAGCTAAAAGGACATCCCCGCCCGGACGCAACCATAAGCGTCGATGAAAATACCCCGCACTTATAAAACAGTTCTTTGTCAGGAAAAGGTAAGTCATCAAGATTTTCGACCAGAGGATGCAAAGGATTTTTAATAATTTCTTTTTCTTTCATAAAATAGAAATTTTGCAATGAAGTAGGAACCTCGCCTTCTTCTAAATAATTCAGCAATTTGACAAATGCCCTTTCACCTTCACCAATGCATACGGCATCAAACAATCCTTCTCTTATAACATATTCGGGTATGGCTGTAGAGTGGATACCTCCTATTACCGTATAGCAATTATGATGTTTTTTGATCTCCCTGATAAACTTGCATATATACGGATAGGTATTCGATACAGAAGATATTGCCAAGACATCCGGTGAAAAATCCTTGACACGCTTAATAAGACGCGACCAATTATTAAAATATTTTAAAATTGAAATTTTGAAATAAAATGTATCATCAAATCCCGGGTCAAATAGTAATTCAGTGATATGTCCTGCTTTTTTAAGACAAGCAGACAGGTATTCCACTCCTATATGTTCCGCACCTCTACAAACAAACATTACTTTCATAATCTTATAATAGATACAAAACCTTTAATCT
The DNA here is from genome assembly GCA_016928195.1 of Elusimicrobiota bacterium. GTDB lineage: Bacteria > Elusimicrobiota > UBA8919 > UBA8919 > UBA8919 > JAFGLF01. The sequence goes on along the minus strand of JAFGLF010000063.1, from coordinate 44,477 downwards.
GCCCCGCCAGTTCCTGCGGGGTCCTGATCGACATAAGGCGTCTTAAAATATAGCCGGGTCTTAAATAAAATTCCTTGTATGCTTTGTCAAGAAACCGCCGGTATTCGGATTTGTTGATTCCTTCCGGAATATATACAAGTGCATCGTGATTAAGAGTGGAACTGCTGCCGTTGAAGTCCGGTTTATTCCCTTTGGATACAAGGTTTTTATAAATTTCCGTTCCGGGAAAAGGAACAAACTTGTTGAAGTGTGCATAATCCAGCGGGAGTTCTTTTGCAAACTTTAATGTTTTGTTAAGGGTATCTATTGTTTCAAGCGGACTGCCGACAAGAAAATCCGCACGTACGCTCATACCTGCATTCTTTGCCCATTGAACGGCTTTCCTGTTCTGTTCAACGGTATTCCCCTTGCCCAGATATTTTAAAATAGTATCGTCGCCTGATTCCAGTCCGAAAAGCACCTGCCAGCATCCGGATTCGTACATTATCCTTAGAATCTGAGGGGTTACCGAAGTGGTTTTTGTCAGGCATGTCCACGGGATTTTTAATTTTTTCATACCTCTGCATATTTCCTCTACCCGTGCCGGATTCAATGTAAAACAATCGTCAAAAAACCTGATTTCTTTGGCACCGTAGTCCCTTATGACCTCTTCCGCCTCTGCAAGTACATTGTCTGCACTGCGTGTTCTAAAATTTTCTCCAAATACCGATTTATCGCAGAAGGTGCATCTTGCGGGGCATCCTCTTGATGTCATTATTACTGCAAGAGGAAGTTTTCTGTATGAAGCAGGAGTAGGGCTGTATGCTTTTAAAGGCGGTAACAGATGCCTTGCAGGAAAAGGCAGGGAATCAGGATTGTCTATTCTCGGTCTGGGTTGTGTTATAATAACCTTTTCGTCTTTTTGAAATGCGATTCCTCTAATGTTTCCTGATTTTATGTTCTCTTTATTATAGAGTTTTTTAACAAGTTCGGATAAGGTTTCCTCCCCTTCGCCTAGAACAGCAAAGTCAAAAGTACCTTCCTTTATTACTTCTTCCGGCAATGCAGTAGGATGTGCACCGCCTATTATCAGTACGGATTTAGGTACAGCTTTTTTTACGGCAGAAGCAGATTTTTTGGCATTATTATAGGTAGGTGTTGTAGCAGAAATTCCTGTGATATCAGGAGTAAACTTTTTAGCTTCCTTTTCGATATCTGTGTAAGTTAACCCCAGAGTACAATCAATAATTTTTACCGTATGCCCCTCTTTCTCAAGTACAGAGGCAAGATATGCCAGTCCCAGGGAAGGGATGATATTCATTACTTCTTTAAAATCTTTACTGCTGCCGCCTATTTCCTCAAATCCGAACGGCGGATCAATTAATAGAATTTTCATAAGTGACCGCAGATTACGCGGATTTTTAAAAACTGATTACATGGATTAACATCATTCAACAGACACTGTTTAGAGTTTTCGCTATGTATCTGATTTTTTTGTCCGGAATGTCTTCATATAACGGTATCTGAATTGCATTGTTAAATACGCGGTTTGCATTTTTACAATCATTATTATTAAGTACCATTGCGCAATTATCCGCAATTTCGTCCTCTATACCTGCATCTATTCCTTTAAACAGTAATTTTTGTCTGATTCGCTGGGGATTTCCTTTTAACAGCGCAACAAAGAAATAATAGTTTGTTTGTTCTGTAACCTGTGGTTTTATATTTTCATTAAGCAGGGATTTCAACAAGTCCGCTTTTTTTCTTTTTTCTATGTTCCTCTCATCAAGAATTTTTATTTTTTCCAGTCCGAAAAGGGCCTGCATACCCGTATAACGGCCTGACATTGAGGGCGGTTTTTGAATGGATCTGTATATGTTTACTATTTTTGTTTTGAATTCCGGCAAAGTCAGTAAATATAATGCAGGGAACGACAGGGGTGTCGGTAAAAACAGTTTTTCTGTATATGTAGCAATAATTTTTTTCAAAAGTTCTGTTTTTTTAGGTTTATAATTCGAAATAGTTTGACGTATTTTTTCAGCGAGATTTTCATGGTTTGTTACAATCATTCCTCCTCCGTAAGTATTAATAGGTTTGATTGTTTCAAAGCTGAAAAATGATGCATATCCGAATGAACCGGTTTTTTGTCCATGAAATTCGGTACCTGCCGAGTGTGCACAATCCTCGATAACCAATATGGATTTTTCCTTTGCTATTTTTAATATTTTATCTATTTTACACGGTGAACCGAACATATGAGTGGCAATAATTACTTTTGTGCGTCCGGTAATTTTTTTAATTATAGAATCCGGGTCAATATTGAATGTGTCTACGTCTATGTCTGCCGGAACCGCAGTTAACCCGAGTTTCTGAATGATATGAACCAATGCCCTGAGTGTATATGCAGGAATTATTATCTCGTCTCCCTGATTAAGATTCAGGGATTTAAGGATAAGTTCCATCCCTGCCCTGCCGGAATCTACTGCAACTGCATGTTTAACACCTATATAGCGTGCAAATGTGTCCTCCCATTCTTTTATATACCCGGCGGGATTTTTTAATCCGAATAACAGCATACGTATTATTTTCCAGAATTCACCTTTATGAATATGTGCTTTACGCCGTACTATCATAAATTTACCTATCATTATATTTTATTAAAATACAGTGAAAAGTGCAAGGTTTTTTACTACGTATGTATACGAATTACACTAATAAACACCCGAATTACACGAATATACATCATTAGGGTTTTTCAATAAAAATTAGTTTAATACTGGAAAATTATGGATGATTGGTTTTGAAATACGATGTATTTATTTAAGATAGAATCGGATGTCTTTGAGTATCTGACCGAACTCGCTTATCAGCCCCTGTGTTGAACAGCGTATATTCAGTTCGGTATTTGTAGTATCCCAGCAGTTTTGACTGCATGTATTTACTTTATTCCGTAACTGCTGAAAGGAGGCAGAATGCCAGATATCTTCAAGGAGTTTCTCCCTGACACTTTCTGTTCCGGTCATGTCTATACAGGGCGAAACCATGCCCAAGGGATTTATGGAGCAGGATATGTAGCCGGCATAACATGGAAATTTTTTTCTTTGACCGTCATACATGGCAGGTATCCCTTTCGCAAAAGTCGCTGATATGGTCTGAAGTTTTGAGTGCGAAGAAGCATGAATAAGTTTTTTTATTTCTATTTCAAGTGCGGGAATATCTTCTTTTGTGAACAGCAAATCTTCAAAAGTTTGTAACGGTTTATTGCGGTGCTGAAGGTTAGTATGAATAGGAGCAAACTTTATCTGGTCGACGCCGAGTTTTTCCGCAAAAGTAATCATTCTGTCCATATCGCGAAAGTTCTTCCTGCAGATAAGATAGTTTATGCCGGTTTTTATGTCAGGGATAATTTTTTTCAGTAACCGGATGCCGTTTATGACGGTATCAAAACAGTTTGTCCCCCGCAGTTCATTGTGTATATCTGCACGGTAACTGTCCAGCGATATAGAAATTGAATTTGGCTTTGAATCTGCCAGTTTGGATATTACAGATTCGTTTAGAGTAGTGCCATTTGTACATATATGGCAGGCGATTCCTTTTTTTCGTATATATTCAAGGATCCGGAAGACATCCGGACGTAAAAATATTTCGCCGCCGGTTAAAGATATAACCATCGTATGCATTTTTTCCGCGGAATCGATAACGGAGTACCATTCCTCAGTCGGTAATTCCCCGGAAGGATGGGGTGTGCAGGTTTTCCACTGGTCGCACATTTTACATTTAAGATTGCAGTTGTTTGTTATCCATAAAAGGAGAAACAGTATACTATCAGGAACTTTTTCTGCTTTTCTGCATTTTTTAACTTGTAGGAACCGAAGGATATTTTTAAACACGTTGATATTAAACTCCTTTTTATTCGTGTTTATTCGTCCGCCACGGCGGATTTGCCCTTATTCGAGTTAATTCGTATTGTAATAAGACAAAAGGGTGACTTTAAGAGTCACCCTTCTGCATACTTCAATTTTACTGTAAATCGTTAAGGTGTTACCCATGTAATATCAGTGGGACTAACTTCTTTCCATGATTGGCGTACGAGAACAACATTCAATGCAGGAATCACCAAATCATCACAAAAGAACAAAGATGCTCTATCACCTGTAAATGTTTCTATCTCACCATTAACCCAAATTGCACCATAATATTCCGCTGTACCGTGAGCATTAATTGTAAAATCCTCACCGACATAAATAAAACCGCGAAAACCTACTGGTGTTTGTCCGGCAGGACAACCTAAATATCCTTCGGTACCAAAGCCGAAAGTTGGCCTGTTTTCATGTAGTCCGTTATCTGCCGGATACTGATTCAGTTGGGCAGTATCAATTTTTTGGTATTCCTTCCATGCATCAGCAGGAACCTTGGCTATAAAACAATAATAATCACCGGTATTTTGTGACAAATTACCGCGAACTACTATTGTTCCGTAAAGTCCGTTAGCATCGATATCCCCATAACTGGACGGGCCGACAATGTCCACATCCTCATCCCAATACCATGTATAGTTCATTTTGCTAATATCGATTCCTGTGCCCCCTACGGAAATGGGTTTGTCGCCGTTGTGAGTAACTCTATTTGTACCGTATAAATATGGCTTCGCTGTCGGTGTACCTTCACCGTTTATGTAAACATCATATTCAGTGCCGTTTAAGTTACGATAATAATTTAATGTGCCGGTAGCTTCTGCAGAGGAACGCATAGCGGCAAAGTCCGGAACCGGAAGGTCCGGGACATCATAATCCGACCACCACTCAATACCGTCTGTATTCGGCGGATCAAGTCCGTTTTCATCTCTTGCCTGACCGACTGTACCGGTTACTACCTGTTTTGAAAATTTCCTCGGGTAATAATCGGTTGCAGCTCCGCCTGAAAGGGCTATATTGCCGAGCGACATAATAGGCCCCCAGTGGACTTCAAATATACCCGACATGTCTATATTCCCGCCTGAAATTATGGCGCCGGGAATAGCTGTGTTTTTTACAACACACTTAATGGCACGGGTTTCTTTGTTCCGTGTATCTTTTCCTTCAGCATCTATTGTAACCTCTTTTTCATCAGGGCCTGATGAAAACTTTATTCTGTAATATCCCCCTTCTAAATCATTGAATGTTTTATCGAAGTTGTAATTTGCAATCATATCACCTCTTTCGGCTGTTGCAAATGTTGATGTTGACTGCTTGAGTTTCCATATACCCCTGTCAATGCCTGCTTCAGCCAGGTGAAAAGCAATGGTTTTTTGTCTTTCAGCGACTGTCCATATTGATTCCTGGCGTATAAGCTGGACAAGAGGTATTATAAGTACCATTATTAATGATAGCACTATTAATGCTATCCCTAACATCTGACCCGACTGTTTTTTATTCATTTTTTCCTCCCGCCCTTTAATCGTTCATTACCCTTACTTTTTCTATTTCCATATTTAACGCTTTGGTTAATCCTTCGTAAGTTCCTCTTTCCATTGTTATGGAAACTGATACAATACTAAGGTTATCCGATTGTGCAAAAGCAAAAGCAAGATATCGAAGGTTCGTAGCGAGGGTCCGATCTATTCCGTTGTTCGACATAACCAGTTTATTATTATCCTGATAAAAACGTAGAGTGTTGCCCTGAATTTTTTGAAATGTAATGCGTGAATACGGCGGTTGTCCGGCTATCTGGTCGATTACAATTGAATTTGCCGATGCCTGACGCAGAGTACGGTTTATAAGCGACATTGTGTTACGTGTGTCCCTCTGGACTTCTATATTGGCCCTGTTGAGAAAAAATACCCTGTTAATCGATAAAAGAAGGTGCGGGCCTAACCCGACGATTATTCCTATTATTGCTACTACCATAAGAAGTTCGGTTAATGTAAAACCTTTAAAGTTTTTTCTCATATTATTTCCTAATTGCACGAATGGTAACGAATAGCACGAATGAATTTTGAATTTTATTCGTGGAATTCGGGTGTTGTATTCGTGTTATTCGCAATTACCAGGCTAAATTTATATCCGGAGTTTCCTGACCGGCTGTTACCGTAATACCTAAGTATTCCTGCCTTGAATAGTATGAAATACCATCTGTCATTGTCGGATACCAGCCATAAACATTGTATGTTGTAGTAGTACTTCCGCGGACCTGCAATGAATATGTGCCGTCTGCAAGACCCGATGTGCAGTATCTTGCATCTTCAGTAAGTGTAGCTGAGCTTAATGCAGGAGGATCATCACTCAATACCTCGCTGGTTACCATGATAAGAACACCTGTTCCTATGGGGTCATCGTCATATGTTAAACTGCCGGTTACTGTTCCATAGGCACCTGTAATTGTAAAGGTACCAACATGAAGAACTTCTCCTATATCAAGGTCGCCTGTTAAAAATTCAGGTTCGGAGGTTTCACCTGAATCTATAATAGACTCAATTCTGTAAGCACCGGTACTTAGGTTTATTAAAGTAAATATACCGTCATTATTGGATACATCTTGGCCATGGGAGGCTTCGGTTGCTTCGTCTATTGCAACTACGGCTATACCGGGTAAGGCATTTGCGCCGTCCATCGTAATAAAACCTTTTATCTGACCGCCATAAGGTAAAACAAAGTTTATATCTGAAGTAATCTGTCCCGAATATATAAAGACATTTGATGAAAGTGATATATATGATTTATTATCATTATCAGGATTAGCTGTAATAGTACGAAGTCCGGTACTAGTCTGTATAAAATAGTTCCCGTCGCCGTTTACTGTATAATCCGTAAGTCCGTCAGATACGGTCATAGAAGGAATAGGGTTTCCGTTGCCATCCGTAATCCTGCCGCTGACAAATCCATCATCGGTTTGCGAACTTAAAAATACAGAATAATAATTTGGTTCGGGCCACTCAGGGTCTGTATCGGCATTTTGGATATATGTTGTAGCACCCGGAGTAACTACCACACCGGAAACCTGGAAGAAACAAGGCCCTGAAGCAAATATAACAGACCATGTCCCTGTTGATGATATTAATTCAAACCCTGCAAAAACAGAAAAAGTAGGATAATCAGTAACTTCTGAAGCAGTGTCTGGAGTCGAATATCCGTCATTTGCGGAAACAATGGCTCCGTAACAGGGTGTCCCTGAAACAAGTGTTTCTTCTTCTGATGTGTTTTTAGGTCCGTAAATTATCGGATATTCTCTTATAAAATCCACACTGTTATCATCTGTATCATATGCCCTGCCGAGACCATCTGCAAAAATAGGGGCCGGACTTGTTCTTCTGACGAACTGCTCATCGGTGTCTAATCCAAGGTTTATATCGCTTACAGGAGTATCTTCAAACCAGGGTGGTGCACCATCTGTACCATTCCAACCTACAATGTCCAGCATTTTATTATCCGACCTCCTACGTAATCCCAATGAAGTAGCTTTTAAATAGCCACCACAGACACCGGTAAAATCGCCATAAGCGTCTGCTGGTGTAATATCATTACATACGGTAAGGTTAGGTGTGCTGGCAATAAGATAATAAGATTCCGGCGGGATGCTTGAATTTGCCACAACATAAGTCAGAGCTATACTGCTGATATCCACTTCGCCTATATGTTGGTAAACTATATCCACCATAGTAACACCGCCGCTTGCTATTTTATAGTAATATGTAGTCGGGTTATAAAGTTCTATGTATCTTTCTACCGGCGGGTTTGGTGTTGTCTGGGTTGACATAACAACCTGGCTGATAACAGGGTGGTCGTTTATCCAGACCATGCCCATAATAGATCCAGATACCATTGGAGATAAAGCAACATCTATGCCGTCCAGCGTCTGACCGGAAGTAATACTTACTGATATATTCGATGTATAATAACCTATAGCAGATACTGTGAGAAAATAACTTCCTCTAAACACACTGAGACCGTAATTACCGTTACTGTCAGTTATATCTGTCCAGCCCATATTTTCCGCAACATTTACAACCGCTTCTGTTATAGGTAGGGATGTGGCCGCATCGGTTACAGTTCCGTTGATCAATGCATCGGTCGATACCATATCGGGATTGGATACCATGTTCTTTAATTTTATCTTTTTTTTATTACCTTCTTCGCCCCAGACGACTGTTGTAGTAATTAATTTCATGCCTGTATCGTCACCCGGAGGGAGTTCTTCGATGCTCCCATCAGGTTTTTCTACTACACTCTGAATATAAGTAAAAGTTTTGAAGGATAAACCTCTCATTTCTATCTCTTCAGGAGGGAAATATCCGTTATCGTAGGGAATAGGAGGATCAATTTCGGTATAATAATTCGGCGGAACCGAAGTAGTGGTTATTATTCTGTAATAATCCAGGTTTTTTATTTTTTCAATTTTTCCCTGGGCAATATTATTGGCTATACTGCTCGCTCTGGAAACATCCAGAGCTTTTGTCATGTAAATAAATCCGGATACAAGCGCAAGAAAAGCTATACTGACTATTGCAACAGCAATCATGACTTCTGCTAAGGTAAGTCCGCGGATTCCTGTGATTCCGGATAAATATTTAGTTTTTATGTTTTTTGACATAATTCCAATATAAAACTCCTTACTATAATTATATAGTTAAAAATGCTTTTTTGTCAATGTGAATTATATCACTAAATACCGGCTATAATATTATTAGTATATCAGTATTTAAAAATTTCGTCAAGTATTTTCTCATTATTTAAACTTAAAGCCTATTGAGAGTGTATGGGTATCAGTAAGAGATTCAAACGGGAGATACGCATAGTCAATAGACATATTCTCAAAGATTATCCCGGCACCGCAGGTAATACGGGAGTGATTTTCGAATGCAGTGTCAAGTTTATAGCCGAATCGCATACATAAAGTATCGTAAACAAACAGTTCCGAACCCGTATTTATTGAAGGTTTAGAACCCTTCATAAGTACCAGGTCCGATGATAATAATAATGCTTCGCCCAAAGGTTTATATGATATCCCCGAAACAATTTTTGCAGGAATATCTTCTGTTTGGTCAATGAATTTTGGTTTTGTTAATGCTATGTTCTGAACCGCTATGCCTATCGAAAGATGCTTATGAGAGTTTATTCTCTGTCTATAGATACTTCCGAAATCAAAAGAGATTGCGGTTGCTTTTTCATCGTCAATTTTTTCTTCAATATACCTTGTATTCAAACCGAAGGAAATATTTTTGTTGAGTAGATATGAGATACCGGTAACCATTGAAAGATCGTGGGAGCTGAAATCATCTATAGGCGAGAGTTGGTTTGCCATGCCTGCAATCCCGCGGATCCCTAGATACTCCAGTCCGACACCGATAGAAAAAGCTTTATTCAGAGGAGCCGAATAGGAGAGATTCTCAAGATTTATGGATTCAAGCCACTGGCTGTGTGAGAATGAAATATCTTTTTCTTTAATTAAAGCTATACCGGCAGGATTGTAATATATAACGGTCGAATCATTCCCGCCGGAAGTATATGTTCCTGCCATTGCGGAAGCTTTTGCCCCTTTTGGGATAAGGAGGAATTCTGCACTTGTACTTCCAGCAGCATAAAGACAAATGAGGAATGACAGATGACAGATGACAGATAGGGTCAAAAACCACCTAAAAATTCCTGTCACGTATCTGTAATTTGTCATTTGTAATTTGTAATTTGTCATTGTCGTTACCTTATTATTCCTATTTTTCCTTTTGTGGTGCCTTTGCCGTCCTCGTCCTCAATGTAATAAATATATACACCTGATGCTATATCGGGTATCCAGTGGTAACTGCCGTCGGTAGTTGTTTCGAATTCGTCCACAAGCCGTCCTGCAATCGTATAGATTTTGATTTTTACGTTACTGGTTAAGCCGTCAAAGGTTATGTATGTATGTCCGGTAGACGGTTTGAACGGATTGGGATAAATAAATACATTGTCAAGATTTAGTTTTGCTGTTTTGGCGAATATGCCGAATTTTGTAAAATGACTGACATTTGCTGTAATTGTTTTGATCAGCTGTGAAGACAGAGATATACTGCTTTTCTTGTTTTTATTGTTGGGATTATCAGTGCCGTTATTTGCGGAGTTGTCCCTGCCGCTGCCCTGTCCGGGATTTGTTCCGTCTCCAAGTCCTGAACGGTTATCTGCCTTTTTCCATTCATTTTTATCTTCATCAAGATAATATATCTCCAGGTCTTCTACTCTTATATCAGTACCGTCAACTATGCCGTCATCGTTTTCGTCGGGATACGGCAGGTGTATTATGACGGATTTCTCGAATTTGGTTTTACCATTGGAAAATTCGTATTCTCTGAAAACTCCTATGGACTGAATTGATGAATTTATACACGGGATCTGCATGGATTCGATTTCGCTTATATTCAGGATTGTTCCTTCCTGTATGGTTCCTTCGGGGACGACTGCTCCGGTGCCGTCTGCAGTGAATATTTCTACATCTCCTGTTCCGGTGATTTTTTGCTGTTTGACATGATTAATATCAGGATTTAAGTCCGGGTTGCCTTCTTCCGATATGTCCCAGTTGACATCATCCACATATACCGTTATTTCCCGGGGGTCAGGGTCGGCAAGTTTCATACAGTCATATGCAACTGCACGCAGTTTATATTCTCCGTTTTGGAGTTTTGAGATGTCCCAGTAAACGGCATAAGGCGGTTTTTTGTCAAGCGAAGAAATATTTATCCAGGGATTGTCGACTTCCTTTATTTCTCCGGTAGATATTATTTCTACCAGTAAAACTACGTCATTATAGTCCCAATCGGCCTGCTGGTCAGGCAGGTCTTCAAAATACAGTTTCCAGCTTCCGGAGTCCTCTATATTTATTTTACAGTATTTACTGTTAGAATAGTGGTCATATGTGCCGAGTCCCCATGAATTTGCATAAGTACGTATAAAGAAATTGAGCTCTGTTCCTGCAGGATATTCTGTTTCTACAAGTGTACCGACATTCAGCAGATTGTTCTTTATTAACAGCTGTTTATCAGGGGCACAGATGAAAATATCCGAAATTAATGATGCCGAGGCTTTCAGGAGGGTTACTTTGATTTTCCCGTTAAACGGCATAATCATATTATCAGCCGAACTTATTTGTTTGTATTGGAATTGTACCGCTGTGGAATTAGCCGTTGCATCAGCGATAACTGTGACTGCATTGCCTTTGAGCCGTTTCCCGTCCTTGGGTATCCTTATGCTGGCGCTTGCCTCGCCTTTTTTATTGACTCTTACAACTACGTAGTTTGTATTTTTTTCCTCGGTACCTTCAATATCAATTACCCTTACCGCAAACTTATAAAGTCCGGTATCAAGCACATGGGATGTCCATGATGATGCTGAGGCGCCGGGGTTTACATCCGCAATTGCCTTTGAATAGTTTATAGTGCCGGTTCCTGCATCCCAGTATATGCGGTATCTTGCGGAATAGTTTTTCTCGCGGTAAAATTCATTTTGATAGTAAATATTATACTGTTCCGATGTGGTTGAAGGCGAAGGAGTCCATTCTATTTTTGCCTCGAATTTTTCGGTACAGGTACCTTTCAGGTTTTCAACACCTGCGGGATATATTTGAAGCGCGGAAAAGACCGCGTAAGTTCCGATTCTGTCTACATAAGCAGCACAGAAATTCTGCTCTGTGTTTACAATTGTTACGAATCCCCCCTCCCATTTCTCTTCGGCTTCATTGTATTTCAAAATTACCAGGGTTGTTTCTTTTATGCTTGTGCCGTCAAGGTAACCGTCGTTATTTTTGTCGTTATATTCTATAGTTATAGGAAGTTTTTGGGGTGTCGGTGTTGAAGGTGTGTATTTTTCTGAACTTATTGTTTTGGGCTTGGAAACACAGATTGAATTTACCGGTTTTAACGGTATGATTTTTTCCGTGATGTTGATATCCGGCTGTGTAACTGATATTTTAGGGTCGGAGACAATAACTTCTGTAGGTATTTTTATAGTTGTTATTGTATTGCCGGTACTTTCTATGGTATTGGAAGATGAACCTGCCGAGTATGTCTGTACAAAGATAACCGGCGCAGGAATATTAGTTATACCGGAAGTTTCCTCTGATTCTGTTTCTTCTTCGGGATTTTCCGGTTCTTCCATGGCTGGAACTACCGGAACAACCGTAAACTTATATTCGGATTCCGGATTAAGTTTAGGAGTTGTTACTGATGTGTGTTCAGAGTCAATTGTGCCTACCGGAGATGAGTAATCTATTGTGCCTGTCCCCTTGTCATAATATACCCTGTAATAAACCTCGTTTAAATCAGGATAATTTGTAATACCTATAGTATAGGTATTATCTTCTTCTGTAGGCGTCACGCTGATTTCTTCAATTTCCGGCACGGGAATATCCTTTAAGGTAATGGTTATTACCCCGGTTTTTGTCTTGTTGCCTGACAGGTCAACCGCTTCTATGTAATATGACAGCGAGGATGATGTGTTGTATTCAGCAGGTATGCTGCCGCTCCAGATGTCCCCGGTTACTTTTGTCATCTGCCAGGCGTAATTTCCGCTGTATATGGTTGCATTTGATATTTCAGAATTATCGGTAATTTTTGCGGTGACCGGTATTGAAAAATATCTGAACAGTTCAACGTTACCGGACTGATGCGTGACGCAAGGCGGGGTTACATCCCAGACAACTTCAAAGCCGGCTTTTGCTGTAAGTTTTTCCGTGGCGATATATTCGGATTCAACGGTTACTAAATGTGCCACTGCAGGGAGCAGTTTAGTTACCGTTTCGGTATATGTGGTTTTTCCGGGGCTGAATGAAATAAAGGTTTTTGAAGGAGTGAATGTTTTGTTATCCGAATATTTATATATTGAATCTATCGTAAAGTCGTAAATTTTTGATGACGGAAATTCTACAACATGAGTGGATTTGGCCGTATTTTCAAAACAGATCTCAATATCAATAGGTTCGCCATAACCGTATTTTGGTTTTAATGTTTTGACTGAAAGTTTTAATGCCGAATTTATGCCGAAGTTGTAGCCGGTATTCACTCCCTGTTCAATTCCTCCGAAGTCAACCGCCTGTGCTGTTACATTGTACTGATGGCCTACTTTCCATACAGAAGTTGTAAGTGAAAAGGTGGCGGCTCCATATGCCTTGACCCAGACCTCATTAGTGTTCCATTCATTTCCGTCCCAATAGGTTCCGTCACTGAGGTCCTTTAAGCGTATTCTTACAAATGCAACACCCGAGCCCCAGTCCTGCGCATTACCGTAAATTTTTTCAATATTGTCATACGATTTTCCGTTTTCTGGGAATGTGATATATGAGGTAGGAGGTTTTTTGTCAATAACGAACTGTATATCATTTGAGGATGTTTCTACGTTGCCGGATTTATCAGTTGCGCGGGACCTTATTGTATATGTAAGGTTTTCGGAAAAATAGGTAGACATGTCGTAAACCCATGAGGTTGTCCCTTCGCAAGGGAGCCAGTGGGATGTCCCTACCCAGCATTTGCCGTCCCAGTATGTATATGATTCATGCTGGTAAATCTGTACCTCAACCTTTGCGGTATCCTCTGAAGCAGTTCCGTTTATAGGTATCCACTGGTCATTGTAGGATGCCTGATTCGGCGAAGTAACGGAAGAGTTTACACAAATAGCATATGAAGAAAATCCAGAGATCAGAAAGCCCAAAAGAATAAACTTTATAATGTATTCTTTAGGATTGATTTTTATGCCGGCATAAGTATATAATAAGTAAAAAAGCTGCCTTAAAGCTGATTTGGATTCAGTTTTATTGGAATTGGCAGCAAAGTCATGGCACCCGCTTATTGCGGTCTTAAAAACTTTCGGCAGTTCAGCCATCTTGAAATCACGAATAATACATCACGAATGTTGTCTCGAATTTTCACGAATAAAGTCTTTAATTCGTGTCCATTCGGGATGTTTGCCTCTATTCGTATGTCTCTATTCGTGCTCCTTAGAGTCTGATTCTTTGCGCCCCCGCCTTGGTTCCCGATTTGAACCGGGATTGGGTCACGTGGACCGACGGGTTTGCCTTTTTCGTTGTTAACTAACGCGGATTACACGGATGAAAAACACGGATTCCGCGGATTAAGTCATTGACTTTAATCTGTGTAATCGTTCTTTCGTAATCTGTGTAATCGTTTTTCATAAAAAAACCGAATTACCTGTTAATTGTCATTTTATGACAATTAATTCGGCAACTCGGCTACCCGATACATCGGGTTCGTGGTTTTGCGCCCCCGAAAAGTCAGTTCGTATGTTCTTGGGTTCTTAAGTTCTTGAGAACATTAGAGCCATTGAACTATTGAACCGCCATTCTAGGTTTGCCTTTATCGTTTCCTACTATAAGTATAATACGGTTTTGATTTTTGTCAATCTATTTTTAGGCACATGTCCAAAGGGAAGGTGAGAGGCATAGGTCTTTTGGTAGGCTAAAGGTCATAGGACCTTTAGTCCTGAGAAAACTTTTGCGATGGCTTCTGACCGACGGGTAACACCGAGTTTTATGTAAATAACATGCAGGTAGTTTTTTATGCTTTTTTCATTTTTGCCAAGTATGCCGGCAATCTCTTTGTTCAGTTTGCCCTGGCATAACAGCCTTAAAATCTCTGCTTCCATAGGTGTAAGGCTCGCTCTCTGAAATCCCGGTTTCTCCTTTAATTCTTTTACCAGTCTTATTGCCATTTTCCGCGGGATAAGTATGCCTTCTCTGTGGAAATGGTTTAAAGCATTTTCAAGCTCTTTAGAACTCCAGGAGCTTGATATATAGCCGTCTGCACCTGAGGCAAAATCGTCAAGCATGGCATTTCGCTGTTCCTCGGTTACTATCAAAACATGTACTTTTGGACATTTTGATTTTATTTGATGTGTAATATTACCTTTAATTAATGTAGCATCGATTTCCCCGGCAAGTACGATATCAGGTAAGTTTTTTTTGCATAATTTGAGGCATTCATCTATATTATCTGTTTCACCGACTATGGTTATATTTTTTATCTGTTTCAATAAAGAAACAAAAGCATTGCGTATCAGGTTTCTTTTATCAACAATCAGTATTTTCATTTGAGTATGATTCCGGAGATTTTGAAAATAGATTACAGTGATAAGTCAAAATCACTGTAATTTTCTTTCTTATCGCTGTAATCAGTCTTTATATAGTATATAATATTATTTGAGAAAAAGCAACCCCTGTATCAGAGCCTTCGGCACGGTACAGGGCAGAGCCCTATACCAGAACAAGTTCGGGGTAAAAAAAAGGACCCCGATTTTATCGAGGCCCCTTTTTTAATTAATATTTGTGTTAATTCGCGTTTGAGTATTTCATTCGCGAATATTCGCGTTGTTTTTTAATACATTCCTCCGCCCATTCCGCCCATTCCGCCCGGAGGCATCATAGGTCCTTTTTCTTTTTCAGGAATGTCGGTAACCAGACATTCGGTTGTAAGCAGAAGACCTGCTATTGATGATGCGTTCTGTATCGCAGAACGTGTAACCTTTGCAGGGTCAATAATACCGGCTTTTAACATATCCACATATTCACCGGTTTCGGCATTTAAACCGAATGTAGCACTTGATTCTTTTTTAACCTTATCAACTACTACAGATCCTTCGGTTCCTGCGTTTTCTGCAATCTGTCTGATTGGTTCTTCAAGTGCGCGCTGAACAATGTTTATTCCTGTTTGTTCATCTGCGTCTTCACCCTTGAGTTTTGCGACATCTGTGATTGCGCGAAGCAGTACAACACCACCGCCGGGCACTACGCCTTCATCAACTGCTGCACGTGTTGCATGCATAGCATCTTCAACCTTGAACTTTTTGGACTTCATTTCTGTCTCTGTTGAAGCTCCTACGTTGATAACCGCAACACCGCCGACCAGTTTTGCCAGACGTTCCTGCAGTTTTTCCTTGTCATAGTCCGAGGTTGATTCTTCTATCTGTTTTCTTATCTGGTTGACGCGTTTTTTGATGTTTTCCTTGTTCCCGGTTCCGCCGACAATCGTCGTATTCTCTTTGTCAATAACGATTCTCTTTGCAGAGCCCAGCATATCAGTACCTACTTTGTCAAGTTTCAGCCCCAGTTCTTCCGAGATTACCTGTCCTTTTGTAAGGATTGCTATATCCTCAAGCATTTCCTTTCTTCTGTCTCCGAATCCCGGTGCCTTGACTGCTGCACATTTAAGTGTACCGCGAAGTTTGTTGACAACCAGTGTAGCAAGTGCCTCGCCTTCGATATCTTCCGCAATAATCAGGAATTGTTTGCCTGTTTGTGCGATTTTCTCAAGAAGAGGCAGAAGGTCCTGCATTGATGATATCTTCTTATCGGTTATAATAATATATGCATCTTCCAGTACCGTCTTCATCCTTTCTGTATCTGTGACGAAATAAGGTGAGATATAACCTCTGTCAAACTGCATGCCTTCAACAACGTCAAGTGTGGTATCGGCTGATTTGCCTTCTTCAACAGTAATTACACCGTCTTTTCCGACTTTCAATATTGCATCTGCAATAAGGTTACCGATGTCTTTATTGTTTGCAGAGATGGTTGCTATTTGTTTGATTTTATCTTTTGCTTTTTCAAGATTATCATGAGGTATTTTATCTGCAACCTTTGTTATGTATTTTACAGCTGCATCCACAGCTTTATCGATCCCTCTTTTTATATGAATTGCATTAGCACCTGCTGTAATGTTTCTGAGGCCTTCGCTTATAATTGACTGTGCCAGAAGAGTTGCAGTTGTAGTACCGTCACCGGCTACATCGTTTGTCTTGGATGCTACCTCCTTTACCAGTTCCGCACCCATATTCTCAAAAGGGTCCTCTACCTCGATATCTTTTGCTATTGTTACACCGTCGTTGGTTACGGTAGGAGAGCCGAATTTCTTGTCAAGAACGACATATCTGCCTTTCGGTCCCAGAGTAACTTTTACGGCATTAGCGAGCTTATCAACACCTGCTTTCAGTGCCCGCATTGCTTCATCCGAAAACTTTAACTGTTTTGCCATTTCTTTCCACCTCCAGAATTTTCAACTATTTTATTTTGCAAAGTATATCATCCTGCTGCATTATAAGGTATTCCTTGCCGTCAAATTTTACTTCTGTACCTGAGTATTTGCCGTAAAGAATTTTGTCGCCCACCTTAACATCCATAGGAATTTTTTTACCTGAGTCGTCAACTTTGCCGGGCCCGACTGCGATTATTTCGCCTTCCATTGGTTTTTCCTTTGCGGTATCAGGTATAATAATGCCGCCTTTTTTTACTTCTTTTTCCTCAGACGGTTTGACAAGTACCCTGTCACCAAGCGGTTCCAACTTCATAAAAACTTCACCTCCTCCTTTTTAGCTTCACTTAACGCGAATTGTCGCTAATCAAACGCTAATTTTCGCGAATATTTATATTATTTTTTTTCGCGCTTATTCGCGTTGTCTCAATATTTGCGTTCATTTGCGTTGTGTTCTATTTAGATGCAGTTACTTAAAAAAAGATTCAAAAAAAATATTATACTCAAAAAAACTTTAAAGTCAACCCCACCACCCCGACTTGTCGGGATGGTAGAGCAAGTTCGCACGTTTATATTATGTTTAAAATTTAAAGCCTAAGCCAAGGTCTACACCTACGTAGGTTACAGAGTATGTACCTGCTACATTAATGTAGGTAAATGGAAACGGAGAAATATTAAGGCCTCCGACAAATCTTGTCTGGGATTCCGATACATCAATATTTGTTTTTGATATTAATGCTAATGCTGCTGAAGAAAGATCTGTTTCAAGCGAGGTACTGTCAAATGCTACCCCTACATATGGTTCGACAACCGGGACTTTTACTGAAAATATACCGGATACCGTATGAACATCCGATTTGAAATTTGTATATTTTAACGAGTTATATGAATACATAGTGGATAACCCCAACTCCACAACTCCAAGCTCCTTACTTACAATACAGTGTTTTAAGCCTGCACCAAAAAGTTCGATATTTTCTGTTTCAGGATATCCGCGGACCATAATATCGAACCTTGCCGGAAGCCCTATCGATGCATATATAAACGGCAAACCGTACATAACATCATCGGAATTTCCGATTGAACCCAGGCTATCCCTTAATATTTTGTCTCCTTTACTTGGTTTTGTTACAGCTGACATTCCGATGCCGACATCAACACCCGGAAAACCGAGATTTATGCCGGAGTGAAACATATTTCCTGCGATAACGGCACCCATATCCTTTGCAAGTGACTTTACATAATTTTTTTCAAGATATGTGGTCAATGCGTCAAAATCAGGTGTTTTGCAGAAAACATAACAGGATGTAAAAAGACAGATAGAGATAACTGCCAGAATTTTTTTTCCGCCACTGCGGGTCTTCGACATTTTGTTTAACATAATACCTCCCTTCATTAAATCCGAAATTCGAATTTCGAAATCCAAAATTTATGTTTACTTATTTAAGTGGTCAAAAATAATCTTAAGGCCTTTAAGTGTAAGATTTTTATCAACTATTGAATGCTCGATATATCCGGAAAAATAATCTGCATAACCGCCCGTCAGTATGATTTTAGCACGCCGTTTATCGGATTTTTGGATCCTTCTAATTGCTTCTTTTAAAAATCCTATATGGTTTGTGAATACACCGGCAAGAATTGCTTCTTTAGTATTTTTGCCTATAGAAAAATTCTTTAGTAATTTTTGGGATAGCTTTATTTTTGGTAATTTCGCTGTTTTTTCATAAAGTGAAGCTACCGACATTTCCAGCCCGGGTGCAATCATCCCGCCTGCATATTCCCCTTTTGCTGAGATTTTATCTATTGTTGTAGCAGTACCCATGTCAATTACAATAGCCGGATAACCAAAAAGTGTTTTTACTGCTACGGCATTTACAAGCCGGTCGGCACCTGCCTGTGCAGGATTTTTTAGTTTTACTTTCATAGGTATATTTTTATAGCTGACAATATACGGGTTTTTAAGATTTTTTTTAACTTTGGCGGTTAAATCAGGGACAACCGACGAAATTATGGCATTTTTATGAGGTATTCTGCCGATTGTGGAGTAATTTTTACCATAATCTTTTGTTAAAAAACTTCTACTTAAAATCATCTTGTTTTCTCCGCCTGAGACGGATCCGCCGGTCTTTGTGGCGGAAAAGAGCCCGATATTAATAGTTGTGTTTCCAATATCTATTGCGAGTAGAGTCACCCCACCACCTGCCTTCGGCCATTTAGGCTGATGTATAACCCCATCCACCTTCGGTGTATAGGCAGGTGGTGGGGTCATTTTAACGGTTTTACTATGAGAATTGATACTTTTCTGTTTTTATATCTCGTAGTTTCTCTGTTATTAGGATCATTTTTCCATTTACCGTCAACCAGGAAACAGTATTTGTATTTTCCCGGACGCAGTTTGAGCATAACTGTCCATTTATGATTTTTGTCTTTGGTCATAGGAGTAGCTGTTTTTTGCCATTTGTTGAAATCTCCTATAAGATATACTTTTTTAGGTTTGGAGTTTCTATACATGAATTCAATGTTTCTTGTTTTTGAAACCACAACATTAACCTTTTTCTCTTTTTCCTTCTTTTTTGCCAAATAAGCAGTACCTCTGGCAGATTTTAAATATTTTTCTTTCAAATATAAAAGTCCCCCGCCGGATAGAAGTAAAATAATGCCGATTATAAATCCTATATATGGAATAAATTTTTTATTCATCCTTTTTGTCAGGGTATAATAAATTAGTTTTTGCTTCTATTTTATTGATTTCTTCCTGAAGTACATCCATTTTTTTAGCAATACCTTCTATATTGTCACCAAGATTGGAAATTAGAATAGATAGGCTTTCTACAATACCGGATGGTTTGCTGTGGCTTAATGATTTTTTTATTTCTTCAAGTTTTTGGGAAATGGCATCGATACGTTCAGTAAGGCCGGAAATTGCCGGAGTTAAACTATCTGTGCTTAGTGATTTAGTCTGATCATGTGATGTTTTTAATTCGTCGACTTTTGAGGTAATTTTATTAAATACGGTTTGTGTTGAGTTCTCTATATCTTCCCTGAAAAGATCCATTTTCGCTGTAAGTTCGTCGATTCTTTCTTCCACCAGCCCTATAATCATTTTTTTGTCCTGTTGTGAAAAATCCTCTACTGTTTCTCTTTTGGCTCTTTCCAGAAGCAGAAGTACAACGGATACAGTGATGAAACATAATCCCAGGGCAATTATTATAACAAGCCATAAGGTATTTAAATTGTTTACTATATTCAATAATCCCGTCATAAGGGAAACCTCTAATTAGTAGAATATTAATGTTACTATTATATCTAACTTTTCTCAAAAAATCAACCCCCTGCGCCAGAGCAAAGCTCTCGCCTCGTCTACGACGAGTCGGAGCGGGCGGCGCAGGGTAATCCCCGTACCGTGACGAAGTCTCTGGTATCGGTACCCAACATAACTATTGAAAAAAACTACCAATCCGCGTGGTGAATAAGCAGGTGGTGGGACAAGTCCAACAAATACTTAATTCAAAGAGTTTTTCTTATACTTTTTCAGTACTTCATTATTGGATAAATTATAATATTTCTTGAAATTTTTTATGGTTTTATTGAAAACTAAAGCCAGGGAAATATTTTTTTTAAAGGCAATTTCTTTAAGTGAGACCGCTGTATTTTTAATTGATAAGGGGATAATATTGTTAATGTTTATTCCTGCGCCGATGATAACCCAGTCGGTTTTATTTTTACGTATAGAACTTTCAGTCAGAATCCCCGCTATTTTTTTATATCTTGTCCCTTCCTGTTCTTTTCTCTCCGCCAGCTGGCGGACTCTTTTCTCTCCGCCAGCTGGCGGATTCTGTAGTATCATTACATCATTCGGCCGTTTAAGAAATACTAAAAATTGTTTTTGCTGTTTTAAGGTTAAGATTTCTTTTATTGTATCCAGTATAGCCAAAGCCATCTTATAGGTTAAAATAGGGATTTTTTGCGGTTCAATTTGCGGTTTTAATATTATGGAGAAGAAAAGCCCGCCTTTTCGCGAATACCATTTCCGTTCAAACCGGCCTCTGCCTTTAGTTTGTATTTTTGAGGTAATTATAGTTCCGGGTTCTGATTCTTCGGCGGTTTTTTTGGCAAAATTCTGGGTAGAATCGATTTTTGAGAAACGTATTATGTTTTCACCTAATTTCATAACCGGTATTTATAGAAGTTCAAGGCTTATGTCAAGGGCGGGTGCGGAATGTGTTATCTTTCCTATTGAAATTATATCGGGTTTAATATTTACCAGCTTCCTGAGGTTGTTCAGGCTGACATTTCCGGAAATTTCAATTTTACAGTTTGAATTTTTTCTTATATATTTTATTGAGTTTAGCATTTCTTTAAGTTCCATATTATCAAGCATGATTATATCTGGTTTAAGTACGACGAATTTTTTTACCTGACTAAAACTTCGTGCCTCTATTTCGATTTTGATTTTAGGTTTATGTTTTTTTAAACTTGTAACTTGTAACTTTAAATTTTTAACTGATTTTATATGATTGTCTTTTATCATAACCATATCTGAAAGGTTCAGACGGTGATTGCATCCGCCTCCGCATCTGACAGCATATTTTTCCGGATTTCTTAATAATGGTGTAGTCTTACGTGTATCACAGATTCTAACTTTTGACCTCTCACTTTTAACTTCTTTCACATATTTTCCTGTTAGAGTTGCGATTCCTGAAAGATGCTGTAGGAAGTTTAAGGCCGTACGCTCAGCGGTTAAAATTGCCCGTGCATTGCCTTTTATTACGGCTAATACCTGACCTTTTTTTACCCACTGGCTATCTCCGGTTTTTTTTATATATATAATATTTTTGTCAAGTTGTTTAAAAGCTATTTTAGCAATATCAAGCCCGCAAATAATACCGCTTTCCTTTGCAACAAATCTCGCAGTTCGCCGGATTGATTTCGGAATAAAGGTATTTGTAGTTATATCGCCTTTTGCGATGTCTTCTTTTAATGCAAGTTTAACAATAGTGTTAATATCCATATATTTATATCATTTTATCATATTTTTTGTTTCTTATCAATCCCACCGCCTGCTTGTGTGTCTCTAGACACACCTTTCGGTGTGTAAGCAGATGGTGGGACAACTCGCATATCTTTTAATTCAAATATTTTGTCTCTTAGAATGGCTGCAACTTCAAAATTCAGATTATCCGCGGCTTCGTTCATTTCTTTTTCAAGTTTTTTTATTATTCCGTGGATATTTTTCTTTGAGACATATTTAATCCCGTCTTCCTTCAGGATAGTAAGAGAATCACGTTTTGCTTTGTATTGGAATTCTTCAAGTTCCGAGACAGCTTTTACGATTGATTTAGGAGTGATTTTATGAATTTTGTTGTATAGTATCTGTTTTTCTCTTCTGCGGTTCATTTCGGTTATAGCACGTTTCATAGAACCTGTTATTTTATCTGCGTATAGAATAACCGAACCGTTTATGTTTCTGGATGCCCTCCCGCAAACCTGTATTATGGATGTTTCGCTTCTCAGGAAACCTTCTTTGTCAGCATCCAGGACGGCAACCAGGGAAACCTCAGGCAGATCAAGGCCCTCTCTAAGAAGGTTAACCCCTACAAGTACGTCAAAGTTACCTTTGCGCAAATCGTTCATTATTTCAATCCGTTCGAGGGCATCAATGTCGGAATGTATGTATTTTACACGTAATTTTTTTTCAAAAAGGTATTCTGCAAGGTCCTCTGCCATCCTTTTTGTAAGTGTTGTAACCAGAATACGTTCTTTGTGTTTTATCCGCTTTTTTACTTCCGGGACCAGATCATCCACTTGTTTTTTTATGGGCTTAATTATGACTTCGGGGTCTACAAGTCCTGTGGGTCTGACGATCTGTTCGATTATTATTCCTTTTACTTTTTTTAGCTCATATTTAGAGGGTGTTGCAGATAAGTAGATAACGTTATTTACCAGTGATTCAAACTCTTCGAATTTTTGCGGACGATTGTCCAATGCGGACGGAAGACGGAATCCGAAATCAATAAGAGTTTCCTTTCTTGCCCGGTCGCCCTTATACATGCCGTAGATCTGGGGAATTGTTACGTGGGATTCATCGATAATAGTAAGGAAATCATTCGTGAAGTAATCTATTAGACATGGCGGTCTTGACCCCGGCGGTCTTCCGGAAAGATGTCTTGAATAATTTTCTATTCCATGGCAGTATCCCATTTCAAGCAGCATTTCTATATCATAATTTGTACGTTGTTCAATACGTTGAGCTTCCAGCAGTTTCCCGTTGTCTTTGAAGAATTTTATACGTTCTTCTAATTCTTTTTTTATATTTTCGACTGCTTTTTCCAGCCGCAACCGCGGTGTTACAAAATGTTTCGCCGGATATATAAGACAGCGAGTGAGCGAGTGGGCGAGTGAGTGTCCGGTTACGGGGCTTATTTCGGTAATTTTTTCGATTTCATCACCAAAAAACTCGATTCGTATTGCTGTTTCCATGTTTGCGGGAAAAACTTCAACTATATCGCCTCTGACACGAAATTTACCTCTTGCAAAACCAATATCATTTCTTTCATAATGAATATTTACAAGTTCATTAAGTAGAAGATCGCGGTATCCGCTGCGTTTTATTCCTTTTTCAATAATAATACACATTTCACTAAAATCGGAAGGAGAACCAAGGTTGTAGATGGAAGAAACAGAAGCAACAACTATTACATCGTTTCTTGTCAGTATTGATGATGTTGCTTTTAGCCTCAGCCTGTCGATATGATCGTTTATTGAGGCATCCTTTTCTATATATGTGTCTGTCTGGGGTATATATGCTTCTGGCTGGTAATAGTCATAGTATGAGATAAAATATTCAACCGCATTATACGGAAAGAATGACTTGAATTCTGAATAAAGCTGTGCGGCAAGTGTTTTATTGTGTGATATTACGAGGGTGGGCTTTTGTAGTTTTTCTATTACATTTGCAATAGTAAATGTTTTTCCTGATCCGGTAACGCCCAACAAAACCTGGTGAGAAGAAAAACGCGAATCGTTCGCGAATATTTGCGTTTGATTAGCGTTTATTCGCGTTCTTTCTACAAGTCGTTTGATTGCTTCGGGCTGGTCACCTGCAGGTTTGAATTTAGAAACAAGTTTAAAGTTCACCCCACCATCTCCTTACATACTGAAAGTGTGTCTAACGACACACAGGGAGGTGGTGAGGTCATCCCACTTCACCTGCCTAAAAGGTTTTAGATGAATTGGCTTCCCTTTTCCCGCCACGGATACCACTTCCTTTCATATTTTTCAAAACGTTTTTCTTTTTTCTCCAAAGAGGGCGGTTTTACTCTTATTTTGAACCAGAATTCATAGTCGTCATATCTGTCAATGTATGAAAATAGTGCTTCCCAGCAGTGCAGGTCCCTGTATACATTTATACGGTGTTCGTAATAATTGAAGTCGGAAAAATCGTTATAATTGAAACTTAACTGTGTTTTAAAGGCAAACTGCCAGTTTTTTGTCGGTCTGATACCTAATTCCGCAAACGATGTTACATGATCCGGCATACTATTATGGTATGAAACTCCTTTTTTTAAATATGCTATTTCTGTTGACTCATCTTGGCTATATCTATCATGTTTAAATTTTACAGTTGCTTCATACCGGACAGAAGTAGGTTTTCTGTTAACAACATTATATGAATTCCTGTAATAAAGGTTCAGAAATCCGTAAGTATCGTATTCAGCTTCAGAGGTTATATCATCCAGGCGGTCTCTATATACAATAATTTTTTCATTAAGTTTTCTGCGTATATCCAGTCCTGTCCAGAACCGTAATGTTAAATTATCCAGATATACCGATTGTGTTGTTCTGAGCTTATTGCTAAGAACGCCGTGATATTCATCCTTTTTTTTGTAGAGTTCCTGTTCAAAGTGATGACCAAACTCGTGAGAAAGAAAATAAGTCGGGCGTATTCGCAGGTTTAAATCTGTTTTATAAACACTTCTGAAGACATCTTCTTTGTCCTCTTTGCTTTTTCTGTCTTCCCAGTATTCGGCAAACCCGACTGAGGACGTAAGTGTTGCCTTTCTCGTAAGCTGAAGGGGATTTGTTATATCCAAGTTTGAATCGCTTTCTATCTTATAGAAATCGTTATATCTATTCCATGTCCTTTTTCCGTTTATACCGAATTCATAATAAAGAGGCATCTCTTTTATTCTTATTTTTCTGGTTTCGTATGAAACGGAAGGAGCTGTAAGATCTGTTAAAATGTACTTATTTGTAGAAGGATCAAAAACATCATATCTGGAAAAGTAGATACGGGCTGTTGATTGCTGTGCGGTTTTTGTAAATGCAACGGATGAATTTATGTCTCTTTCGATTTTTGTCCAGTCATCGGTATATTTGTCATTGAATGATTCATCACTGGAAACATTTGAATTTACCTGTGCAATCCAGTCATGAGTAAGATTCTGCCAATGATACATTCTTAGATTCCATCTTTTCTCATGAGTATCATTTTCTTTTATTATATATCCGTAAACAGTGCCGTCCAGCTGTCCCGGAACCACATAGGTTGCTTCGGTCCCTTTACCCCAACCCTTATATGAGTAGTAGTCAATGTAAAGTTTATTACGGAAATATTCGGAGAACTGATATCCTATAGTTCCGTTTGTATAGTAGTCGTCTTCTCTGGTATATCCGTGAGTGAATTCAACTCTCAGTTTTTTATCTTTTAAGGATTTATAATAATACGGATGAATGCCGAGCGGAACATCATCCAAAAGAAAAACGGCAGGAAAAGCTGTTATATATTTATCCAGAACCAGATGAACTCTTTTTGAATAATACCTGTAATGCGGATTTTCCGGGTCACATGTTGTAAAATAAACACTTTTGAGATAAACATCCCCTTTAAATACATCTAATTTCGCCGATTTGCATTTTACAAAAATATCTCCAGCATTCAGTTTAACATTGCCGGAGAAAAACGCCTTGTTGCCTGACTTGTCATAAACCATTTTATCGGATGTAATGTTGATTTCCTGTTCGGCATAGAGGCAGGTAATAAGTTGATAAGGTAATAAGGTAATAAGTAAAAGACAGCTGGTAAGATAATAAGGTGATATGGTGATATGTAAAAACTGCATTGGAGATTTTATTTTTTTCCGTATCATCTTATCAGCGTATATCCGTATCACCTTTCTTTACCAGAAGATAAAAGTGCTGCACCGATTGCTCCAAGATTATTAGAATACTTCGATTTTATGATTTTTACGTGTTTCAGCGGGGTTGAGAATGAGTGGTATTTTAGTTTTTTGAAAAATACTTTTTTGATGATATCCCAGTCATTAGAGACTCCGCCGGAAAAGGAAATCATATCGGGATTGAAAATATTTATTATTCCGCTGACCCCCATGGCGAGATATTCCGAAAACTCATCAAAAACCATTTGTGCTTTTTTATTGTTTTTTCTTGCCATATTGGCAATTATCAAGGGCGTTATGTTTTTTGTATAAAAGCTGGTTTTATAGGCCTGCCACATGCGGACTATTCCTTTTGACCCGATATATGTTTCAAGACATCCGTAGTTTCCGCAGGTACATTTTGGCCCATTAGGATTTATAGTAGTGTGCCCTATTTCACCTGCGGTTCCGGAAGCACCCCTGTAAAGTTTGCCGTCAATAATAATTCCTCCCCCCATGCCTGTCCCAAGGGTTATCATAATGAAATTCTTAAATTTTCTTTTCCCGTCAAGTACGTAGGAACCATAGGCTGCACAGTTAGCGTCGTTATCGACTATGGTAGGAGTTTTTAATCTGTTTTCAAAGAATTTTTTTAAATTGATGTTTTTCCATTTAGGAAGATTCGGAGAAAGTCTTAAAATGCCGTTTTTGCCGTCAACATCACCGGCTATTCCGATACCTATGGACTTAAAATTTTTGAATAGTTTTAACTGTTCCGCTATTCTGTTTAATATGGTAAGCGGCGGTTCGCTGGTTGTTGGGACATGGATGGTTTTTTTTATCCTGCCGTTTTCACTAATAAGAACTATAAGTATCTTGGTTCCGCCGATATCAATTCCCACTAAATTTTTAGCCATTTTATTCCTTCTCCAATAGTATATATTGATCCTGTGATACAGAAATCTTCAGAAGCCGTTATTGCCGATTTTATTGCTCTTTTTATATTGGTGCAAATAAATATATTTTGTTCCGGAATATAGTTTCGAAACTCGTTTTTTATAATTCCGGGATGCAGGGCACGTTTGTTTTTGACTGCTGATATAAATACGTTTTTTACGGCAGGTGAAATAATTTTTATCATTTTTTTATAATCTTTGTCCTTGAAAACCGCAAAAACAAAGTTTACCCTGTTAGAAATCCTGTTTTGCGGGACGCCCTTTCTAACAGGGTTTATTTTCCTGCCGAGATAATTTTTGATAGAATTATACAATGCTGTCATACCTGCCGGATTATGAGCAACATCCAAAACTACAGTTAGCAGCGAGCCGTTAGCAGTGAGCCGGGTAATTTCAAATCTGCCCGGCCAATAAGTATTTTTTAATCCCGCAACAATATATTTTTTTTGTATATTCAGAAATCTGCACACTGTTACCGCTAAATGCATATTCTGTTTCTGATGTTCACCTAAAAGAGGTGTTTTATAACCCCCGTATTTCATTTGTCCTGAATGAATGAGCTTTGCTTTTTTTGTTCTGCAGATATCTTTTATTACCTTTAGTGCATCGCCGGATTCAGCAGTTGCGACTACCCCGTTATTTTTTATAATTCCGGATTTTTCTTTTGTTATTTTTTTTATTGTATTACCAAGATACTGAGTATGTTCAAGTGAAATGTTTGTAATAACAGAGATAAGCGGGTTTTCAACAGCATTTGTTGCATCCAGGCGTCCCCCCAGTCCGACCTCCATAATTGCAAAATCTACTTGATTACGTTCAAAGTGCCAGAAAGCCATTGCTGTTATAAATTCAAAATAAGTCAGGGAGTAGGGAGTAGGGAGTAGGGAGTAGTTAAATACAAATTTCGCAAAGTCACTTTTTGAAATTTTTTCCCTGTTTATCTGAATACGTTCCCGGATATCCAATATATGCGGTGATGTATAAAGTCCGACTCTGTAACCTGCTTTCTGTAAGATTGCAGAAATATATGCACAAACAGAGCCTTTTCCGTTAGTGCCTGCAACATGAATAACCTTTAATTTATCCTGAGGATTATCCAGTTTTTTTAAGATTCTTTTTATGCGGGTTAAATTAAAATCGTAAACAAATTCACCAAGATTTTCAACATACTTTAATGCTTGTGTATAATTAAGATTCATACGGGAAAGTATGCTTACCTTAGTAAATTGATAATTTTTGAAAGTGTATTCCTAAGGTCTTTTCTTTCCACTATCATATCTATCTGGCCGTGGTCAAGTAAAAATTCAGAAAGTTGAAATCCTTCAGGAAGTTTTTGTTTTATTGTCTGTTCGATTACCCTTGGTCCCGCAAATCCAATGAGGGCTTTGGGTTCGGCGATAATCACATCACCCAGCATGGCAAAAGATGCCGACACCCCGCCTGTTACCGGATGGGTAAGGACTGAAATATAAAGAAGACCTTTTTCGGAGAGTTTTGCAAGAGCTGCCGCTGTCTTTGCCATCTGCATCAACGACAGCATCCCCTCCTGCATTCGTGCTCCCCCTGAAGAAGATATAATTATAAGCGGGAGTTTTTTGCTGACTGCGAATTCGGCTGCCCTTGCTATTTTTTCTCCTACAACACTGCCCATACTGCCGCCCATAAAAGCAAAATCCATAACACATAAGACAATTTCTTTGTTATTGATTTTTCCGGTACCTGCAATAATGGCTTCTTTAAGATTTGTTTTGGTTTTTGAATGTTTTATTCTTGTCGAATATTTCTGAGTATCGTTGAACGACAGTGAATCAACGGCTTCCAAATCCGAAAACATTTCAGAAAAACTCTGTTTATCCAGAAGTTGTGAAATCCTTTCCATTGCGGAAAGCCTGGAATAGTAACTGCATTTTGGACAGACATAAAAATTTTCATGGAGTTCTTTTTTATAGACAATATTCTGGCAACTGTCGCATTTTTTCCACAGTCCGTCAGGTACAGATACCTTGTCTTTAGGTTTCTTTATTACAGCCATAAAATCCCCCTTACTCAATTTAGAATTAAGAGTTAAGAACCCTTAATTTTATGTAAGAGCATTTTTTAATTGTTTTATCAGTGTTTCTACCGGTTTTCTTTTGCGAATTAAATTAATTACAGCACTTCCGACTATAAAGCCGTCACAAAATTTCTTTATTTTTTTAATATGTTCAGGTTTTGATATTCCAAAGCCCACCATAAGCGGTTTTGAAGTTTTGTTTTTAAGAGTTTTAAGAAAAGGGATTAAATCGCGTGATATTTCTTTTCTGGCACCAGTTACTCCGGTTACCGCCGTAACATAGATAAACCCGGTTGAAGTCCTGGCTATTTCTTTTGCCCTGTTTTTATCGGTAGTCAGGGCGACCAGAGGAATGTATGCTATCCTGTATTTTTTCGATAAGTTTTTAACTATATGACTTTCTTCATATGTTAAGTCCGGAATTATTACGCCGTCAACTCCGGAGTTTCGTGCCTGTTTAAAAAATTCATTCAATCCGAAGTTATATATTGGATTCAAATATCCCATAACTATAATAGGGATGTTTACTTTTTTTCTGAGATTCTTCACTGTTGATAGTATTTTTTTGATATCTATGTTTTTTTTAAGTGCTTTTTGGGAGGAATACTGAATAGTAGGACCGTCTGCTATAGGGTCGGAAAATGGGACTCCGAGCTCAATTAAATCTGCATAATTTGCTATTTTTAATATTGCATTTCCGGTAGTTTTTATATCAGGAAACCCTGCGGTTAAAAAAACTGAAAGCACTTTTTTATTTTCTTTTTTAAACTTTTTTAATAATCGTTCTAAATTATTCATTTTAATATTTAATTTGTAATTGGTTTTTAACTATGTCTATGTCCTTGTCTCCTCTGCCGGAAAGACATACAATTATAATCCGCCGGCTGGCGGATCGGTTTTTTAATTTTTTTGGATAATATTTTAAATATGCAATTGCATGAGCCGGTTCCAATGCAGGAATGATCCCTTCGGTTTCAGATAAAAGTTTAAATCCCTCAATTGCTTTTTTATCATCTATTGCAACATAATCCGCCCTGTGTATCTGTTTATAAAATGCATGTTCAGGGCCTACACCGGGATAGTCAAGTCCTGCAGAAACGGAATGAGTCTCTTTTATCTGGCCGGAATTGTTCTGTAGAACAAAACTTTTTGTTCCATGAAGTATGCCGGGGTCACCCTTAACCAGTGTTGCTGCGTGTTTGTTGCTTGAAATACCCAGTCCGCCGGCTTCGACTCCTATAAATTTTACGGATTTGTCCTTATAAAAAGGATAAAAAAGACCTATTGAATTGCTTCCCCCTCCTACACAGGCAACCAGGTAATCCGGAAGTTTACCTTCAATTTCAATAATCTGTTTTTTTGCTTCTTTACCTATTACAGACTGGAAATCTCTTACAATCATAGGGTATGGATGAGGACCCACACATGAGCCCAAAAGATAATGTGTGTGTTTGACATTTGTTACCCAATCACGAAAAGCTTCGTTTATCGCATCTTTAAGTGTCTTGCTTCCTGAATGTACCGGAATAACGTTAGCTCCGAGAAGTTTCATCCTAAATACGTTTAATGCCTGTCTTTTTATGTCTTCATCCCCCATATAAACATCACATTTCATTTTGAAAAGGGCACAGACTGTTGCTGTTGCTACTCCATGTTGTCCTGCACCTGTTTCAGCGATAATTCTGGTTTTCCCCATCTTTTTTGCGAGCAATACTTGTCCCAGTGCATTGTTTATTTTATGTGCACCTGTATGACATAGGTCCTCTCTTTTAAGATAGATTTTTAAACCGAGTTTGTCTGAAAGCCTTTTTGCAAAATAAAGCGGTGTGGGCCTGCCGACATAGTTTTTAAAATAGCCGGAAAGTTCATTTTTGAAAGTTTTATCGACTTTTTTGTAGGCATTTTCAAGCTCTAAAAGTGCAGCCATGATTGTCTCAGGGACAAACCTGCCGCCAAATTTGCCGAAATAGCCTTTTTTATCAGGTAACATAATCAAATATTATACGAAAAATCAGTAAAAATAGCAATCCCTTAACAAATTTAAGATAAATTTCTATAGGGATGCTTTAGTGGTTAAAAATGAAGTTCCATGGCTTGGAGCGGGCAGGCATTAATGCATAGTTCGCAGGCGATGCATTTGGTATTATCAAACACTATTTTTCTGGTCTTTTCATCAACAGTAAATGCACCTACAGGACATACAGTAACACAGGCACCGCAGTGGGTGCATTTCTCTTTATCAAGAACAACATCCTTGCTGAGAGGCTGAATTAAAATGCCGAAACTTTTAAGGTATTTTATACCTTCGTTATATTTTTTTTCGTCGCCTGTTAATTCCAGGACAAGAAGCCCTTCTTCATCGGGCATGATGTTTGCTTTTAGAATGTTAAATTCTAGATCGAAATCCTTAACAAGTTTGTAGATAATGGGCTGTTCAACAAGTCTCGGCGGAAACTTTAATACGATTTTTTTTGTAGGCATAGTCGCTACGCTCCTTAACGCTAATTACCGCAAATCTAACGCAAATGTTCGCGAATATTCGCGTTGAGTGTTTTCATTTGCGTGTATTCGCGTTTCTTATTCTAACGGTTTTTCTTTCAATAATTTACAGGTTAAACCTGAGCTTTCTTCAGGAAGTTTTTCAACCGGTTCTGTAAGTAAGAAATTTTTAGATTTTATCCAATCCTTTAAAGTATTGGCAATTTCCAATGCTTTTGAATAACTCGAAAGTGATGAGGTCGGAATCTCCTTATCACTGAGTTTAATATGTCCGGATTTCAATTGGGCATAGTTCACTTCTCCAAGAGAACCAGGAATGACCTCAGGATAATTTTTACCATAGTCGATGACTTGTGTAAATATTTCTTCGTCTTTTATTGCTGTGAATCTT
This sequence comes from Elusimicrobiota bacterium, assembly GCA_016928195.1. GTDB lineage: Bacteria > Elusimicrobiota > UBA8919 > UBA8919 > UBA8919 > JAFGLF01. The sequence goes on along the minus strand of JAFGLF010000063.1, from coordinate 12,466 downwards.
GCCATTTCCTCGTCAAGGATAGGGATTGGGATGCCTATACCTACGGTTAATGTTACACCATAGCCAAGCATACTTGTCCCTCTCAGCCATTGAGGTTTCATCTGTTTTAAATCACCGATTACCGCAATAGTACCCGCAGGAGCTGAAGGTGTTCCGTTTTTCTTTCTTTTAACTGTCGGATTATGCTGTGTTCCCTGCCATGATATGAAACCGACGCCTCCACCTAGAAATATTTTTGTACCGATGCCTATTGTTCTGTAATGCGGGTCTTTTAACAGCGGTGAAAGCTGGCCTGCGGAACAATATGTAGCATTTCCGAGTTTTGGCTTGAGAACACCCATGTAGGTATAAATAGTTTTAGATGAGAGATTGACTGCACAGTTGTAGTTTTGGTAGCAGTTCCTTAAGTTAAAAAGGACAGCTTCATTAACATTTTTAATGTTTATATATGTCTCCAGTTTTTTTCTCGGGTAACAGTCTGTACCGTATGCTTTGGCAATTAATTTTAGGTTTTTGCCTGCCACAAAATCTTCTATGACATGTCCTCCGCCGTACTTAAAATCACCCGGATGATATTTATTGCGCGGATCATCGTCGGGTACCGCACTGGCACCGAGTGAGATATCAACCGCAGCATATCCCGCATATGCAGGGACATCGTTTAAATAACATCCACCTGCACCCAGTTTGATTCTTGGTTTAGAATGGCCTATATTTATGTAGATTCCTGATGAACACATCGGTCCGAAGGTACCTGTAGTTACGACATCTACTTTCTGAGCAGCTTTTTTTACACCCTCTTTTTCCACCAGATCAATCATTTCTTCTGCCGTTAAAATAACGGCATTTCCACTTTTAATTTTTTTGTTAATTTCTGTTATTGTTCTCATAGCTCACTCCGTTCGCTAAACGCGAATTATCACTAATCTAACGCAAATATTCGCGAATATTCGCGTTGTGTGTTTTCATTTGCGTGTATTCGCGTTCTTTATTAATAAAAAAACCTTCTAACGATAAGTAAGAAGGTTTTTAAAATTTCTTCTTCTTATCGTTTCCCGGTTTCCCGGAATTCAGGCTTTAGCACCTCGACCCCGCCAAAAATTTCATATTTAGGCGGGCGGTTGCTGTGGCTTCACAGGGCCTATCCCTCAGCCACTCTAGATAAGATTATAACATATTATATAAAACTATTAAGATTTTGTCAACCCCCTTTCATATTTTTTAAATTTTTTTCTATAAATGGGAGGCAGGGTTTATTTTCTCTTTTTTCTTTTCTTAAGATCGCTTACTACTTTCAGGCGGGCTGCTGCACGCTGTATGGCAAACTGGAGTTGTTTTGTATCTATGCTTTTGTCTGATACTTTTAGTTTTTCGGCTGCTCTTATTTTTGCAAGATTGGCACGTTCAATATCTATATCCTCAGCTGATTCTGCCGTCTCGCATAAAATTACGACATTTTTCGGATGAATTTCGGCAAAACCGCCGGATATGGCAAAGAGCACTAAATCATCATTACGTTTTATTCTGATCTCACCCGGAGAAAGCATGGCAAGATAATCAATATGGCCGGGCAGAACCCCCATTTCGCCTTCATATGCGGGAATGGATATCTGCCGGACATCCCCTTTATAGGCAACCTTTTCAGGTGTTACGATTTCAAGAGAAAATGTTTTCATTTAATCTATAGAGGGTATAGAACAAGCGGCAACATCTGTTATTTCAGTTATTGGTCCTATCATATAAAATGACTGTTCGGGAACAGAGTCATGTTTGCCTTCAACTATTTCCTTAAATCCTTTGATTGTTTCTTTCAAAGGAACATATTTACCCTTATGTCCGGTGAATTCTTCGGTAACAAAGAAAGGCTGGGATAAAAACTTCTGAATTTTTCTTGCGCGCGAAACTGTAATCTTGTCATCTTCAGAGAGTTCGTCAATACCAAGTATTGCGATTATATCCTGCAGATCCTTATATCTTTGTAGGATTTTCTGGACACTTCTTGCAACGTTGTAATGTTCTTCTCCGACTATTTTAGGGTCAAGTATTTTTGAAGAAGAGTCCAGCGGGTCAACGGCAGGGTAGATACCCAGTTCTACTATCTGGCGTGACAGTACTATTGAAGCATCCAGATGCGAGAAGGTAGCGGCTACGCCGGGGTCAGTCAGGTCATCAGCAGGTACATATATCGCCTGAACTGATGTTATTGAACCATTTTGGGTGGATGTAATCCTTTCCTGAAGTATTGACATTTCGGTCTGCAGGGTAGGCTGGTATCCGACCGCCGAGGGCATTCTGCCTAAAAGTGCCGAAACCTCGCTTCCTGCCAGAACATATCTGAAGATATTGTCAATAAAAAGAAGGACATTCTGTTTCTCGGTATCCCGGAAATATTCCGCCTGTGTCAATGCGGTAAGTGCGACCCTGAGTCTTGCCCCGGGAGGTTCATTCATCTGACCGAAAACCAGTACCGCGTTATCAATAACTTTTGAATGTTTCATTTCGAGCCAGAGGTCGTTCCCTTCACGGCTTCGTTCCCCTACACCGCCGAATACAGATACACCATGGTGGTGTAAAGCAACGTTATTGATAAGTTCCATGATAATTACGGTTTTGCCCACACCTGCTCCGCCGAACAGGCCTATTTTGCCGCCTTTCTGATACGGGACCAGAAGATCAATTACTTTTATGCCTGTTTCAAATACTTCGGGTGTTGTTTTTTGTTGTACTATTGTTGGAGGTGAAGCATGTATGGATTTATATGTTTTGGTTTTTATTTCCCCCTGATGGTCTATCGGAGCGCCGAATACGTTCATAATCCGACCAAGACATTCTTGTCCTACCGGTACTTTTATAGGTGTGCCTTCGTCTATTACTTCCATCCCCCTGGACAGTCCATCAGTAGGTGAAAGCGAGATACATCTCGCCGTATTATCGCCTATATGAGCGGCTACTTCGAAGATTATGTCGTTTTTGTCTTTTATCCCGGAAACTCTTATGGCATTATGGATTTTCGGAATACTTGATGCAGGGAATTCGCAATCTATAACCGGTCCTATTAACTGGGTGATTTTGCCTTTATTCATAATTTTCCCCATATTTGTTTATTGGGTTCTTGCCTCACTTGAATTTACTACCTCAATTAAACCTGTGGTTATTTGTTGCTGGCGGAGTTTGTTTAAATGAAGCGAGATATCATCTATAAGATCTGACGCATTTTTTGAGGCATTTTCCATAGCATTTCTTCTTGATACAATTTCGGACAGATATGCTTCTGCAATAATTCTGAAGAATTCCGATTTTATATATCTGTTTAATAATCTGTCCATTATAATGTTTTTAGCCGGTTCATATATATAATCAAACCCAAAATCTGCCGGGTTACCTTTTAAAATGTCTTTTTCCGGTTCTTTAATGGGAAGTATTTGTTTTATAGTAACCGGCTGGGAAAATAACGATTGATATTCGGTGTATATTATACTGAACTCCGTAAGGTTTTTGTTTAAAAAAAGATTTATAATTTCATCGGAAATAATTGCCGATTGTACCGATATTCCTCCGATGATAGAACTGGCGGTATCCTTGCCTGTTGGGCGGTAGATGGAAAAGTATTCATGGTTTATAGGAATGCGGTTTCTTTTCAGGTAATCCCGTCCTTTTTTCCCTATAACGGCAATATCCAGTGCGCTGATATTTTCGGTATGGATATATTCCATTGATTTTTTCATTATATTTGTGTTATAAGAACCGCAAAGTCCTTTTTCGGAAGTTATAATCAGAAGGCCTTTTTTTGCCGCGTCCGGGGTTTGTAAAACGTTTTTCAGAAAAGGATGTTCTATAACCTGTTTGTCTGATTTTTTATATATTCCGTAAATCATATTACGGATATTCGCCATATACGGTTTTGCAGAGTTCACCTGAACTTGCGCTTTTTGGAACCGCGCAGCTGAAATCATCTGCATGGCTTTGGTTGTCTTTTGTATCGATTGAGTTGCTTTAATTTTTTTCTTTATTTCTCTAAGTGTAGCCATATAACACCAGTAACCAGAAAGTAGTTAGCAGTGAGCAGGAAAAAAGTCAAAAACCTTACTCTCTTACTCGCTCACTCACTTACTCGCTGTCCTTTATATTCTTTTATTGCTGATGCAATTTTATCGTTGAGCTCTTCCGAAATTTCGGTTTTTTGTTTTAGTTCTTCCAATATTTCAGAATGTTTTTTGTCAAAAAAATCAAGAAGTCCTTTTTCGAACTTTTGAATTTCCGGGACTTCAATATCCTGCAGATAACCGTAGCTGCCGGCAAAAAGTATTATCAATTGCTTTTCAATCGGCAGAGGTTCATACTGATTCTGTTTAAGTATCTCGACCAGGCGTTCGCCGGTTTTAATCTGGAATTTCGTATTTTCATCCAGTTCAGACGAAAACTGTGCAAATGAGGAAAGCTCGTTATACTGGGCTATCTGAAGCCGCAGACAGCCTGCAGTCTGTTTCATTGCTTTTGTTTGTGCATGACCACCTACGCGCGAAACCGATAAGCCGACATTTATTGCAGGCCGTATTCCCGAATGAAAAAGCCCGTTTTCAAGAAAAATCTGTCCGTCGGTTATTGAAATAACATTTGTGGGAATATAAGCCGAAATATCCCCTGCATTTGTTTCAATTATAGGGAGCGCGGTTATGGAGCCCCCGCCGTTTGAATCCGAGAGTTTACATGCGCGTTCGAGGAGACGCGAATGCAGATAAAATACGTCTCCGGGATATGCCTCTCTTCCCGGAGGTCTTCTTAACAATAACATTATCTGTCTGTATGCATGTGCATGTTTAGATAGATCGTCATAAACAATTAGAACATCCCTGCCCTGCCACATGAAATCTTCCGCTATGGCACAGCCGCTGTATGGGGCGACGTACAAGAGGGCCGCGGGATCAAAAGATGCCGCCGAAATAATTATTGTATATTTATCTGCTCCGTATTTTTTCAGTGTTTCGTAAATATTTGCCACGATTGATTGTTTTTGACCTATTGCGACATAAATACAAATCGGTCTGTTTTTTACATTTTTTTGATTAATTATTGTATCCAGTGCAATTGCGGTTTTGCCTGTCTGTCTGTCTCCGATAATCAGTTCTCTTTGCCCCCTTCCTATCGGTATCATCGAATCGATTGCTTTTATGCCCGTCTGTAGTGGTACTTTAACGGGCTGTCTTTCCGCAATACTCGGGGCAATGACTTCTATCGGTCTTTTTTTTGTTGTCTTTAAATCTTTACCGCCGTCAAGTACCCTGCCCAGTGGGTCTATTATTCTGCCTATGAGCTCTTCTCCTACGGGAACCTGCATAATTTGATTTGTTCTTTTTACCAGATCTCCCTGTTTCAATGATGTTTCACTGCCGAATAAGATACATCCTACTTCATACTCTTCGAGTCCAAGATTTAATACCATGCCTAATATTTGGTTGGGGAATTCAATCAATTCATAAACAAAGGCATTCTGCAGTCCATGTATCTTGGCTATACCGTCAACGACCGAAATTATATTGCCGGTTTCCTCGATGGATACGTCTGGTTTTAAGGATGCAATTTTTGATTTTATGGCTTCTGTAATTTCTCTGGGATTCATAATGTTTCCATTTGTGTCTTAAATGAATTAAGTTTTCCTTTTATACTTCCGTCGATTAATAAATCATCCGTTTTTGCTACAATTCCTCCGATGATGGATTTATCCTGTTTGGTTTCAATCAATACATGTTTATTTGTATATTGTTCGATTATTTTTCGAATTTTTTCAAGAACGGGTTTCTCCAGAATATCAACGGAAATAATTTTTGCTATCACGGTATTTTTCGACTGCAGATACAGGTCATTAAACCTTTTTTCTATTCTTGGAAGGAGCTGCAGAATGCTTTCGTCTATAAGGATGTATAAAAAATTCAGAAGAAGTACGGGCAATTCCGGATAAAACTCTTTTATCAGGTCTTTCTTTTTATCCCTGTCTATAAAGGGATTTGAGAAAAACAGCATTATTTCTTCTGAGTAAAGCGGATTAAGGCTTTTTAAGGAAGTCTTTATTTTTTCGACCTGTTTGGTTTCAGTTGCAAGCTGAAAAAGTATTTTTGCGAATTTTTTAGGATTATTTTTTTTCATAATACATACTGCCGGTTTAATGTGATGTTTTCTTAGTATCGAGTTCCTTTAAAAACTTCTCCACCAACCGGTTCCCGGTGTTTTTATCGATTGTTGTCTCTAAAATTTTCTCAGAAAGAGAAATTGCAATAGGAGCTATTTCTTTCCGGATGTCGTTAATAGCTGATTTCTTTTCCTGAATAATCTGCTGCTTAGCTTTTTCGAGAAATGTTTTCGCCTCGTCCCGTGCGGAAGATATTATCTGCTGTTTTTTCTGTTCACCTGAAATCTCTGCCTGTAATATCATCTCCTGGGCTTTTTTGTCGATTTCTGTAATCATCCGGCTGTATTCGGCCTGCATTTTTTCTGTTTCAACTTTTAACATTTCGGAATCTGAAAGATTTTTCGCTATAGCAATTTTTCTTTTTTTCATAATTTCGACAAGGGGTTTCCATGCAATTTTCCAAAGCACAAAAACCCCTATTAAAAAGGTTATAACATGAACAAGGATAATATTAAAATCAATTTCTATCATTCGCTTCGCTCATTAACGCTAATTATCGCTAATCTAACGCGAATATTCGCGAATATTCGCGTTACATTTATCTATTTGCGTGTATTCGCGTTTCTTACTGGGCAAAATACTTAACAAACGGATTTGCAAACAAAAGTAATATACTGATAAAAAGTACATAAAGAACCAGAGACTCTACAAATGCAAGTCCGATAATCATTGAAAGCTGTAATTGCCCGCCTGCTTCAGGCTGACGTGCCATTCCGTCCAGTGCTTTGCGGATTATGTACATCTGAGCAATTGCTCCGGCAATGCCTATTAAGACAAGACCGATAGCAGACAGTGCAATAGACCAAATGTAGTATTCTCCCATAATTACATCTACTCCGGTGGATGCAATTTTTTCCTCAGCAAGAATGACTGCCGGAAAAAGTACGGTCCAGCAACCCAATAACCCAACAATTTTCCCCAATCTGCGTCCGCACAAGGCGGATTTTACTTCGTTCAACATATCTTCCTCCATAGATAAATTCGAAATTCAAAATCCGAAATTCGAAATTGATATTAGTGTTCTGACTTTACGGCTCCTCCTACATAAATAATGCTTAATAATAAGAATATTAATGCCTGGACAAATCCTATAAGGATAGCAAGCAGGATTATCATAGGCCTTAAAAATACCGGCATAAGTGATATGAATTTCCCTATACCCGGAAGAGCATAAATACTTACCGCGAGAAACGCTAAACATCCCAAAAGCGTTTCCTTTGCAAAAATGTTACAGAAAAGCCTTAATGATAGTGAGAAAGGCCTTACAAGATGGCTTATAAATTCTATAAAAAATATCAGTATATTTACAGGCATCATCCATAAGGGAAGCCCCGGGATGATAAAGTTTTTGATATAGCCCAGTTTATGCTTTATGAATCCCTGTATATGATAGTAAAAAAATACAGCGAGTGCAAGGGAAAGCGGAATATTCGGGTTTGCCGTGGGCGAGTTTAGTCCGGGTATAACTCCCAGAATATTTGCAGTAAATATAAAAAGAAAGATGCCGAGGAAAAGCGGGTAATATTTCCCCGCTTCCGGTCCGATTACATTGTCCGCAAAATTAAGAATCCATTCAAATGTCATTTCAAGGAAATTCTGTATCCCTTTTGGAATAATGGAAATTTTTCTGACTGCAATAATCGATAATATAAAGAGTATGCCCCATACAAGAAGGGACATCAAAATTACCGTCGGTAAATAAGGTATATGTAGTTCTACTGCTTCTTTGACAATCTGCATCGTATAACCTCGGTAAGCATAGCAATCATTGGTATTGCAAATCCGCCGATAATAGCAATGGGATTTGCATCGAGTTTTAGCAATACGACAAACAAGGAAAGAATAACAGCAAATTTTATGACTGTTTTTATAAAATAAGTATGAAGTTTAAAATTTTCTTTAGTAAAAAAGAAAATTGCCAGAATATTAATAAGCCCTAAAAAGCCGCCGCCAAGTATTCCGATAATGACATTTTTTTCGGGAAAAATACATGCCGGAACCGCAAGTAAGATTATTGAAGCGAGTATAACTACTTTTTTTGAAATTTTCTTATCTCCTTAAAAACAGTATAAATACCGCTCGACATACCGATTGCAGTAAAGATTACGGTTAATACAGGATGTGTACCGAAAATTTTATCCAGGAAAACACCTATACCCAATCCTATAACAACTGAAAGAACGAAAATAAAACCAAAGGATGAAGCGGACAAAAAATTGTAGATGTTCTTCATTTATAAAAACCACGAAACCGACACGAAACTATCCGCAAGCTGGCGGACAAAACTGGACACAGAACAAAGATGGCAATTTTTACTTAATAAGGCGGCATAGATCGCCCCGCTGGGGTCTTTTGCCATTTATAAGTTTTGCCGTAGAGCCATTGGTTCCGAAATAATCAATAACCTCGATTTCTCCGAGTTTCTTTTCCGTTCTGCCTATGACCATTCCGGTGTCAGGGCTCCTGATTTCTTTTCCCTGGCTGTATACTATAAGTTTTGTTCCGAGTTTCAGATTGGATTCCTGTCCTGCGTCCAGATATATATTATCAGCATCAACCTCGGCAACCCTGCACGACCACGGTCTGGCATTTACCTGGAAAACTATATTATCGACGAATTTTGCAATTGCCGCACGCAGAGATTCGCCTTCGATTGTTTCGTCATAAGCTCCTTTTGTTCCCATACCGAGGAATGAACCTTTGGATGATTTTGCAACGCCTTTGCCAGAATCGATATAAAGAATTTTTCCGGTTTCAACTTCTATGACTCTTATATCCACAGTACATTCCGCAACCTGGCTTTTCGACTGTGTCAATAGATAATTAGATCCGCCTTTTTTTATTCCGAACTGTGAGACCGCGCCGACCACAACAGCATCAAGACCAAGTATTTTTCCGGCTTTTGAAACCGTGTGCGAATCAATAAGACCTGTTGTTTGCAGTTTCTGCTCTTCCAGAACTTTATTAAGTTTTGCTCTTTCTATAAGTATAAACTTTCCGGATTTACCGAGTTCTGTCATTAAGATATCGGATGCCGCTGTGCCGAGCCGTCTCTGTCCGTATGCGGTTTTGTTTTCAAAATCAATAACAGATATTTTTTTCTTAGGAGGAACAATGACTTCTTTCGGTTTGTCAATGGTTACTGCCTGTTTTTTCTTTACCCTTGTAGAAGGAGCACATGATGTAAAGAGAGTAAGAGAGTAAGAGAGTAAGAGAGTAAGAAGTCCCACTTTCCACTTTCCATTTCCGCGTCTGTTCCGCGTTATGTTCTGTGTTTGTTCTGCGTGTTTCATTTTTACCTCCTTGGTAATGTTCTGAGAGATATATTTACAACAGCTTCGGATTCCGGTCTTAGCGGAGATTTCAATGCTTTGTCAAGTGTTTTTTCTATAAGCTGTGAAGCAAATGCTTTACCGACATCCTTAAATTGAAGTTCTTTCATGGAAATCTTCCTTTCGTCTTCCCATAGAAGATTTTCCGTTTTGGTATCAATAAGCTTGAAGTTTGCTTCTACGGTTCGTGAATAATAAAATCCCAGGGTTACATAGTTAAATGTTATTACTTCTCCGTAAATGAGGCCGTCAACACCCAGCTTTTCTCCAAGTTCTTTGGGTGTGGTAGTCGGCAGTTGTCCTGCGTCCGTAATGCCCATTTCATGAAGTTTCCTGTCTATTTCTTCAAAAAGTATAGTATCATAACCCAAATTATACAATCGTTGGTCAAATAGATATCTTAATAAAACAGGTCCGTCAAGATCAATCGCCTGATTAGTAAAAGGTAAAACAGCAATTTTTTCCGGCGGTGTATAGTTTTCGGCTAAGTATTTTGCTTTCGGAACACAAGCAATAAATACAGAAAGTAAGAGATAAGAGATAAGAGATAAGAGTAAAAACCACTTCTGAATTCTTAATTCTGAATTCTTAATTCTGAATTTTTGCCCCATCTATGCTCCTCGTGCCATTGCAATAATGCCGGTTCTTACAATTTCTTTTATGCCAAAAGGTTTCAGCATATTGATGAGTGCCTGTATTTTTTCCTCGTCACCGGTCATTTCCATAATTGCGGTGGTTGTCGAAACATCGATTATTTTTGCCCTGAATATATCAGCAATCTGCAGAATTTCATTTCTTGTATTTTTATCCGCTTTGATTTTAATAAGTACAAGGTCTCTTTCAACATGTTTGGTATTTATAAAGTCATTGAGTTTTATAACGTCGATAAGTTTATTAAGCTGTTTTTCAACCTGTTCAAGAATTTTTTCATCCCCACGGACAACAATTGTCATTCGGGAAATACTGGGATCATCAGTCTCGCCTACCGCAAGTGAATCGATATTGTATCCTCTTGCGGCAAAAAGTGTGGCGATCCTTGCCAGAACACCTGATTTATTCTCTACCAGTACGGATATAGTGTGTCTCATTATACCTCCTAATTGCTTCGCAAAATAATACGTTGATAGGTTTATATGTTGACATAGGTAAATATTTTTATATATCTACCTATCAACCTATTTCCATATCAGCGGTCTTCTATACGAGGCTTGTGATTATTTCATCCAGTGCCTTGCCTGTCGGTACCATAGGAAGAACATTTTCCTCTTCTTCCACCCAGAAGTCCAGCAAGACCGGTTTTTCTATTTTCAATGCTTTTATAATTGTCTTTTCTACATCTTCTTTTTTCTTGACCCTCATTCCTTCGGCACCGTATGATTCTGCAAGTTTGACAAAATCCGGGACCAGATATTCAGGTCTTTTAGCCGATGCAGTCGGCGAAGAAAGACAGCCGTCGGATTTCGTAAGACAGACAGCAGAATATCTTCTCTTATAGAACATTTCCTGCCACTGTCTTACCATCCCTAAACATGCATTGTTTAGAATAAATATTTTTACGTTGATTTTATTTAGTACTGCTGTTGCAAGTTCCTGAATGTTCATTTGTATAGAGCCATCTCCCGCTATGTCAATAACGGTTTTTTTGGGATTGGCTATTTTAGCGCCGATAGCTGCAGGGAATCCGTATCCCATTGTCCCTAATCCTCCGCTTGATAAAAAATGTCTCGGATATTTAGGTTTATAAAATTGTGCAGCCCACATCTGGTTTTGACCGACTTCTGTGACTATGATAGCTTCACCTTTGGTTATCTCGGAGACTTTGTCGATGATATATTGCGGGCGGAGTTTAGCGTCTTTTTTATATGAAAACGAATGTTTGCTTTGCCAGTCCGAGATTTTTCTGAGCCACTCTTTATTGGTTTTTTTATTTACATATTTCGAGAGTTCAATAATAATCTTTTTTGCATCGCCGACAACCGGTATGTCAACCCGGACGTTTTTTGAGATAGATGTCGGGTCGATGTCAATATGTATTATCTTAGCTTTTGGTGCAAATGCAGAAAGTTTTCCCGTAACCCTGTCATCAAATCTGGCACCTATCGCTATAATCAAATCACAGTTCTGAAAAGCATGATTTGCGGCATAACTCCCGTGCATACCCGGCATGTAAATATTCAAAGGATGATCAGGCGGGAACCCCCCGATTGCGAGAAGTGTCGTGGTAACAGGTGTATGAATTTTTTCTGCAAGTTTTAAGAGTTCCGAAGATGCATTTGACGATATTATTCCGCCACCCACATAAAGAAGGGGTTGTTTAGATGCATTTATTAATTCGGCAGCTTTTTTTATCTGTCCGATATGCCCCATATAAACCGGTTTGTAGGAACGTATTTCTATTTTTTCCGGCAAAATAGGTTCCGTAAATGCCTTTTGAATATCCACCGGAATATCAACGAGCACCGGACCGGGCCTGCCCGTCTTTGCTATATAAAATGCTTCACTGATTGTTCCTGCGAGTTCTTTAACGTCCTTAACCAGAAAGTTGTGTTTTGTTACAGGTCTTGAAATACCTGTTGTATCCGCTTCCTGAAAAGCATCGTTTCCTATAAGTGATGTTGCTACCTGCCCTGTAAAAGCAACAATTGGTATTGAATCCATATATGCGGTAGCAAGTGCGGTTATAAGATTTGTGGCACCGGGACCGCTGGTTGCTATACAAACACCGACTTTACCTGTCGAACGGGCATATCCGTCAGCCATATGACCTGCACCCTGTTCGTGCCTGGCTAAGACAAATCTGATTTTATCTCTTGCATCATAGATTTCATCGAAAATGGGAAGCATAACACCGCCGGGAATTCCGAATATTATGTCCACATTTTCTTTTAAAAGACAATCAATAAAAATTTTGGCTCCTGTTTTTTGCATAAGTAAATCTCCTCTTAATATT